>CAZUPD010000151.1:0-18418 GCA_964621785.1 uncultured Nannocystaceae bacterium | reverse complement strand
TCGTCTCGCCCGTGTTGGTTGCGTCGGTTGAAGGATCGGCGGTGTTCGAGGTGGTCGGGTCCGTGGTCGGACCTTCGCTGGTGTCCGACCCAGAAGTACCAGGGTCGGTCGTCTGGTTCACCGTTGTACCGGATCCCTGGGTCGCCCCCGTCGCGTCGGTCTCGCTATCTGTCCCAGCATCTGGGCAACCGCACAGAGTAGCGAGCACCGCCATCGCGGGGCCTAGCTTGCATCGTGAAAGGACACGTGACATCGCGCGATGATAGGCAACTTCGCCCCCGTGTTCTCGGCGAAATCAGATGGCTCTCGAGAGTGTACACACACGGATTTATCCGGCGTCAGGAACCTGATGGTCGTAGCATTGGCTTTCATCGGTGAAAGTCACTACGATATATGTCTATATGCAAGTACAAGTATCACACCGCGTAGCGACCTGGCAACGGAACGACCCTTATGCGCGTGAGGTCTGAGAGGCTCTCAGGTATGACTTAGCGCTCAGCTCACAGTTTGAGGCGATACGCGAGCTGACTGGAGAGTCGCGGTCTCGACGTGGTGTGAGTGTATTCGTAAACGGTGTGGCATAAGGCGACGCCCACATCGTACGAGTGATGATTGGTTGCGAACTCTCCCACCAAAAATTGTGAACATTCGCCGCCAATACAGATTCGTTGCGGTACACTCGCCGCCGGTTCCACGCTGGGGGAGTCATGACCGAAGAACACGACGCCGACGGACGCCGCCGCGAGGCGATGCGCCGCGCCTATGAGACGATCGATGCGACCCGCGAGATGGTCGACACCCATCTGAGGACGCTTCTGGCAAAGGATGCGGTCTGGAGTTCAATCCTCGCAAGCATCGACGCGGAGACCATGGCCCGCCAACAGGAGCAGTCCATCGCCGTCCAGCGGGCGGCATTACTCGAGGACAACTGGGAGCCGTTGCTCCTCAATCTCAGCGCGCAGGGTGCTTTTTACGCCAGTATGGGGGTCACCTTTGACCAGTGGTATCCACTGTTGACACCATTTCGCGAGAAGCTCATTCCGTGGCTGCTCGAGGGCGCGACCGACCTGCGCGAGGCTGCCGAGACGGTCACGGTCATTGACGAGTATGTCGATATCTCCATGGCCAATATCGCCAAGGCCTATCTCGAAACCAAAGAAACGCGGATCCGGCAGCAAAAAGCACGCCTCGATCTCGCCCTCGAGTCCGCTGGCGTCAGTACCTGGGAGTACGACCCGGCCAGCGAAACCTTGAACTGGGATGAGCGGGCCCACGAGTTGTTCGACGTCTCCTCCGACACCCTGGCACGTTCGCTCGAGGCCTTCCTCGGGCTGATTCACCCCGGCGATCGCGAGGGGATCCGCGAATGGTTTCAGGTTCAACTGGTTGGATCCGTGCGCACAACCGGACGCCTGCGTATTGGTGAGCGGACCTTTCGCCTATTTGGCTCTCGCCAGGAGGGGGATGGACAGACCCAGCTCACGGGGCTCGTGCTCGATGTGACCGAGGCTGTGGCGCTGGCGCAACGCAACATCGACCTCGCGCGCTTCCTCGAGATTTCACCCTCGGCGACCCTGCAGTGGCGTGGCGACGAGGTTGTGTTCGCCAACCCATCCGGACGCAAGCTCGTCGGCGATGGGGCACTGCCGGCTCCGGTGCGCCGAGTCGTCGATGCTTGTCGGTTGAGCAAAAAGCCGGAGACGCGCGACGTGGCCCTGGGCGAATACACCTACCACCTCGTCGGTGGGCCCTCACCGCGCGACTATTCGTTTTTCCACACCGCCATCTAATTCCCGCCGCGACCCCCGGCCGCGGCCCCCGGGGCCGAGCCCGAGGCCATGAGTGAGGCCAACCGGGTCAAGTCGCAGTTTCTCGCCAACATGAGCCACGAGATTCGCACGCCCCTCAACGCGGTGATCGGCATGGCCGACTTGCTCGTGCGCTCCGACCTGCGCAAGAGCGAACAGCACCAGGTCGAGATCATCCAGGCGAGTGCTGCCCACCTGCTGTCGGTGATCGACAACATCCTCGACTACAGCCGTATCGACGCCGAGGGTATCGAGCTCGAGCAGATGTTGTTCAACCTCGAGCACACGGTCGAGGATGTGGTCGCCGTGGTCGCGGCAAAGGGGATCCCGAAGGACGTCGAGTTGTCGTGTTTCATCGAGCCCGCGGCAGAGCGTTCGCTGATCGGCGACGTTACGCGCGTCAAACAGGTGCTGCTCAACCTCGTGGCCAATGCGATGAAGTTCACCCGCGCAGGTGAGGTCCACGTGCGGGCAGCGACCGCGAAATGCAGCTCCGACACCGTCGTCGTGGAGCTTTGTGTCCGCGACACCGGGCCGGGAATTTCCGCCGAAGCACAGACGCGACTGTTCCAGCCGTTTAGCCAAGCTGATGCTTCGGTCACCCGCAAACACGGGGGCAGCGGCCTCGGCCTGGCGATCAGCAAGCGGCTGGCCGAGGCGATGGGCGGCGAGCTCGCGTTGACCAGTGAGTTGGGCAGGGGGTCGACCTTTACTTTCAGGTTTGTCGCCAAGCGCACGGCGGATGCGATCGAGCGAACCTCCCCGCTCGACCACGGCTGGGCCAGCGGTCTACGCCTGCTGTTGGTCGACGACAATGCGACCAATCGCCTCGTACTCGAGACACAAGCTCGTGCGTGGGGAATGCACGTACGCGCCACAGGTGAACCGTTGGAGGCCCTGGGGTGGGCGCGCGACGGAGATCCGTTCGACCTCGCCTTGCTCGATCACCAGATGCCGATCATGAGTGGCATCGAGCTCGCTCGATTGCTTCAGGGTCTGCGACCGTCGCTGCCGATGATCCTGCTCAGCTCCGATGCCACGCCGATGCAGGCGCGACAATCCGGGGTCCGGTTTGCCGCCTGTCTCAACAAACCGATCCGCCAGTCACGCCTGTACGACGAAATCGCAGTTGCCCTCGGCCACTTGGTCAACGCAGCCATCAAGTCAAGTGTACCGGAGCAAGTGGCCAACAGCCTCAGGATGCGTGTACTGGTCGCCGAAGATAATCCCGCCAATCAGCAGGTGATCCAGATGATGCTCGACGTACTCGGCTGTACGCATAAAACTGTCGAGGATGGTGCCCAAACACTCGCGGTTTTGCAGGACGAGCAATTCGACGTGATTCTGCTCGATGTCCAGATGCCGGTCTTGGACGGGATGCAGGTGGCCCGCGTCCTCAATGCGCAAAAGCGTGTCCACGAGCGTCCCTACATTATCGGTCTCACTGCCCAAGCCCTCGAAGGGGATCGCGAGCGTTGCCTCGAGGCGGGGATGGACGACTACGTGTCCAAACCGATTGTGCTCGATCGGGTAGCGGCGGCCCTGAAGCGGGGAGCGACGCGCAACGAACAACTCCACGGACGCCGCGAACGAGCGCACCAGCCCAAGTCTGTGCGTCCGGGAGTTATCGATCGCGCGACCCTGACCTCGGTCCTGCAACAGATGGGGCGCGACCGGATTGAGCCATTGGTCGATATTCTCCGGCGTGTTTCTCCCGCCCATGTGCAAAGCCTGCGGTTGGCCGCCCAAGCCGGTGATCGCGAGAGCGCAATCCGCCATGCACATATCCTTAAGGGCAGCCCATTTGGATTTGTCGGCGCCGATGCGATCGGCTCGCTGTGCGCCGATGCAGAACAGGCCGCGCAACGCGGCGACCTCGCTGCGCTCGTCGAACTCGCCGAGAAGATCCAACAGCAGCTGACGCGCGCACTCGAGGAGATGACCGAAGTGCTCGAGCATTTGTAATGGCAACGAGTGCTTGACCGCGAGCGCGAGCTGCCACATTCGAGACAATGTCCGGCGCGAGCGAGGCAGCCGGCGGAACTTCGCGGCGGACGAGATGTCCGATCGAGCATGCGTTTGTTGCCTCTCGTCCTCGCCGCGGTCCTTGCAGCTTGTGCGACGAGTCGGCAGCCCGTCGCGAATCTGGGGAACCGCGAAGTGAGCGTCGCCCCCGGATGCGAGGAGGGAATGCCCCCGGTCCGGGAGTTTGATGAGCCCTTCGCACGTGCCGTGGGAGTCTACGCCCACAGCCTCGACGTTGAGCCTATCCGCCGGGCTGTGCGAGAAAATCAAGAGGACCTGCGCAGGTGCTACGAGCGCGGTCTCCTGCGCGACCCAAACGTGGCTGGGCGTGTCGACATCCGCTGGAGGATCGAACGCGATGGGACGGTCGGCGATGTCGAGCTTGCGGAGCGACCAACCCTGGCAGACGCATGTGTCGTGGTGTGTGTGATGCACGAGGTCGCCACGTGGACATTCCCCACGCACACCTCCGAAGATGGCTTTTTAGTCACCTACCCGGTTCGGTTCGGCGATACCTGACGTCGGCAACCGCGACGCCGCCACGAGCCTACACAGGTCGGTGCACAATCGGGTCACTCGGTTTCGTTTATTAGGTGTGCATACAAGAATCTGCCCAAACGGATGGATGCACGGGGCGACTCGGTTGAGGTGTGAGAGCGTTTTAACGTGCTTGCAATTGGCGGAAGCTTTTCGCGTAGTAGCGGCCCGTCTCGTCTCGGTAGTAGCGCTCAGGCTGGTCGCCGTGATAACTGCGGTCGAGCTGCAACGACGCGTAGTCGAGCGATGCCGGCACGTCCGCGACCGGATGTTTGCCGCGAATCCAAATGTGGGCCCTGTCCTTGGCAGACAAAAAACCATCGAGCTTGACAAATGTCGCGGGGTCGGCAGATGCGATGTGTTGATCGTCAAAAAAGACCCTGTGCGCATCCTTGGCGTATCCCCGGTTCATCGCCACGATCTCAAACGAATCCGGGTTTGCATCTGCAATGACGTTGTACTTGTGGTACACGCGAGCGTTGTCCTGGGCATAGATCAGGCCGTGATCGCCCAGGGCGCGACAGTCGAGTGGGGTTTTGACCGTTGGTGATTCGTTGGGTTGGAACGTCTGGGCATCCGCCCCTTTGACGTGCTTTTCGGCAATGCGACTCCCGCCAAAAAAGGACGTTTCAGTGTCGTATTGATAGTAGATTGTCGCCCCCTCGCGGAAATAGCAGACACTCAATGGTTCCCGGTGTCCCCGATTGCACGTCACGAGCATCGCGGCGAGCAACAGGCTCAGACCGGCAAAACGATACGCAGTGGAGGATTCGCGTTGGGGGTCTCGCATCGTCATGGCTCCGTTTGTCGGCTGTCTACACCCACATCGTGGGTACCTACATCATCGACTCCGGTGCAAGTGTGGCGTGACGTGAGACCCGACAAAAGCCAACCTCTGTAAGTGCACTTGCAAGTGTTTGGAACATACGGATTCCATGGAAGTCGATATCTGTTGTCGCTGCGAATTTTGCAATCTCGGGTGAGAGCCCGCAGCAAACAATTGTTGTGCCGAGCAGTCTCACCGCGGCAAACAGCTTGCTCAAGCAGGTCGCGGTTTCGGCTTCGAGATGCTGCAGGGCGGTCAGATCGACAATCACGATTTTAAGGCCCATGCGGCTCACCGAGACCAGCACTCGCTCCTGTAGGATGGATGCACGTGCATGATTAAACGTACCAATCATCGGGAGGACTGCGATTGTATGCTCAACTGGAATGATCGGCATCGATGCGTCGAGTAACTCGCTCGTCCGCCGGTCGAGCTCTTCGCGCCTGCGTGCGAGCTCCGCGTCAGCTTCGCGCGCACTCGTATCTCGCACATGCTCGAGCACGGCGATTCGGTTCTCTACGTGTGCGTACTCGCTGCGGAGGTTATCGATTTCGGCCTGTGCTCGCCGCTGAGCTCGCTCGAGTGTACGGACTTGGTTGGAAGCCTGTTCGAGGTGCCCGAGAAGTGTCTGCACGCCCTCTTCGGTGTTGTGTCTGGCGATGCGCGAGCTACATTCACCACAGTCTCGGGCGATCTTGACAATCGTCCTCAGCGGCTGGTCGACGGCACCACGCCGGAGAAAAATGCACTCGTTGCACGGCATGGATGGAACCTACCCCTGTACGAGGAGTGTAACGCAGACTTGGCTGTGAACGGTACTATGGCCTTCGACCGGTGCGATTTCGCCGTAGGTATAAAATCCGAACGAAGGGACATCGCCCAGCAACTGCATCGATGCCGTCAACTCATCTTTGTAGCGGGGCCCCAGCACGATTTTTCGCGCCATGCACGTGAAAAACAGCGCAAGTGTCGGTTGAGGAAGTTGCGCGAGTGCAGCCGTTGTCGCTTCCGTCGCGCTAGCGAGAACGTCTTCTTTGGTGGTTGCAGTCATGCGAATTGTTGAGTCCTCTTGGATTTCACCCGATAGGACAAGTGCTTGCTGGGACGCATCGACGCCCACCACCGTGCGCAGGAACATGATTTCTTGGTCCTCGATACGCGAATCTTTCCCCACGCCACAGATCCCAACCGGGAATTCGACTGCGATGCCTGGCATCTGGTGCACGCGTTCACCCAAGTATGCTCGATACATGTCGAGTGCCGGTTGGTGATCGACCTCGAGCATGACGTTCCCGTTCGCTACCCGTGTACAGCGCCGTGTCGCTCCCATGGGCTGCCATCCGCTGCGGTGAACAGCTGCGATCCGCAATGATCCGTAAATGGCGATGGCCACCGCACCGCCAGTGATGACATTCTCTGCGTGGATTTGGAACGTGCCACTGAAGTCACCGACATCCCCAGCCCCACCACCGTAAACGGGTGCATCCGGCCCGAGAATCACTTCGACCCCACGCAACAACGCAGATGCATTGATTGCCAGTCCATCAAAAAATATCAGCACCAGGGCAGGTTTCTCGCTTAGCTGCTGTGCGAGCTGCTTGCCGCTAGCGAATGGGTCGGCAGTTGCGTCGTCGATGCTGACAGTTTCAAAACGATGCTCCGCCGATTGCAGTGCAAGGGCCGTGACGGAGTGGACAACCGCCTCCCCCTGGCTAATTTCGGCAAACGACGAATACCCGACAAGTTGGGTTTGGCTGCCGAGTGTCTGGCGAAAGGCATCGACAACGGGTTTGGGTGGATGACGGGCACCGACACCTAGGACGACGACGTCGGCAGTCACACCGTCGAGTTCATCCTGCAGCTCCTTGGCCAAGTCGACCCCCGCGGCCCGCGGATCCGTGTGAAAAACCGAAGCGACAGCAAGATTCAACATCCCGACCTCCCGACCTCGTCGATGATAGGTGATTGCTGCTAAAATTGTCGATGTGTCTTTTTAGACATGTATCATTGTTTTTGGTCGCGTGAATGCCGTTTTGAGGTCGATGGAATGGGCGCGCGGTCTCGGGCGGCCACTGTTGCGAGCGAAAAGCCGTTGCCCCTTCGGCTGGTCACCTTCGTCGATGGTGCGCTGCCGCGCGGCGAGTCCCGGCGGCTGCCGTTTCACCATTGCGGGGAAATGCCGGCCCCGACCGTATTTCCGACGACTGCTCGGGCCACCGACCGACGGGCACGCTGGCGATCGCAGTCGATGCGTCAGCGCAACTGCCATTGCTGCTATCGCGTTGCCGGCATCTGGACTTCTCGCTCGACGACGTCTATCATCCTCCAGATGCACCGGAAGTGCCCTCTTTGGCCCCTCGTGAGTGTTCAGAACATCCAACTCGATGCCACGTCGGGAGCCACCGCATGAGTGGTATCTACATTCTCGCCGGAGCCCAAACAGATTTTGCCCGCAAATGGGCGGCCGAGGGGCTCGGCTTTGGCGACATGCTACGCGAGGTGATCGACGGTGCATTTGTAGATGCACAGGTTTCGCCAGGCGAAGTCGAAAGTGTGCATGTCGGCAACTTTGTCGGCGAACGCTTTTGCGGCCAGGGGCATCTGGGGGGGCTTGTCGCCGAGGTATGCCCCGGGCTCGCGGGGGTGGCCAGCACCCGCCACGAGGCCGCCTGCGCCTCCGGTGGGGTGGCGACGATGGCTGCCATGACCGCGTTGGAGTCGGGTCGCGCAGGGATGGCACTGGTGGTGGGCGCCGAGATGATGCGCAATGTGCCTGCTCGGACAGCTGCCAAATTGCTCGATGCGGCAGCGTGGGTCCCGCACGAAACCGACTCGACGACGTTGGTATGGCCGCAGGTGTTTGCCGAGGTTGGCGAGCTCTATCGTCGGCGCGATGGCCTGCGTCGTGAACATTTGGTGGCCCTCGCCCACAGCAACTTTGCCAACGCCCGCCGCAACCCATGGGCGCAAACCCGGCGGTGGAAGCTTGATGATACAAATTTCTCCACAGATCCCGAGCACAACCCCGAGGTGGTTGCCGGTTTGCGGCGTCACGATTGTAGCCAAATCACGGATGGTGCCGCCGCAGTGGTCCTCGCGCGGGGGGACGTGGCCCAGGCCTGGGCCGCCCGCCGGGGCCACAAACTCGCCGAACTCCCGCAGATCCTCGGTTGGGGACATCGCACCGATCGGTTGTCATTTGCCCATAAAAAAATCCGGGCACAGGCATCTTCGGGGCACTTTTTTCCACATGTCCGTGGGGCCATCACCGATGCATTTCGACGCGCGGGCATCGGCGACGTGCGTGAGATTGCCGCTATCGAAACCCATGACTGCTTCTCGACGACACACTACATGGCGATCGATCATTTTGGCATCACCGAAGTCGGGGAAAACTACCGGGCGATTGAAGATGGCACCGTGATGTTCGACGGAGCGCTGCCGATCAACCCCAGTGGCGGACTGATGGGTGGTGGCCACCCAGTCGGCGCGACGGGGGTGCGAATGGTCGTAGATGCCTGGCGTCAGGTCACCGGACGCGCGGGTCAAACCCAGGTCGCCCAAGCCCATGGCAGACGGGTGGCAACCCTCAACCTCGGTGGCTCGGCAACCACAAGTGTTTGTATGGTCATTGGGTGCGGCGACCACGTTTAAGGAGTTTCATGGACGTATATATCTACGATGGTGTGCGAACGCCCCGGGGCCGTGGGCGTCCGGAAGGCGCCCTCGCAGGCGTCAAGCCGGTCCAGCTGCTCGCGCCCCTGTATCACGCTTTGGCCGCGCGCAATGATTTCGACCCCGCCCTTGTGGATGATGTTCAGCTCGGGTGTGTCACCCAGGTCGGCGAACAGGGGGCGAATCTCGCCAAGATCTCCTCATTGTATGCCGGTTGGCCCACAGGTGTGTCGGGCGCAACGGTCAACCGGTTTTGCGCTTCGGGGATCGATGCCCTCGCCAATGTCGCAGCCCGTGTACATGCAGGTATTCATTCGATGGCCATCGCGGGTGGTGTCGAGTCGATGTCCAGGGTGCCGATGCTCAGCGATCGCGGGGCGTGGTTTTGCGACCCAGAAGTTGCGGCACGAACCGGTTTTGTCCACATGGGATTGTCCGCGGATTTGATCGCCACAAAGCTCGGGCTGGGACGCACGCAACTCGATGACTTTGCGGTGCGGTCACACCAACGGGCCGCAGCGGCAACACAAGCAGGAGCGTTTACCAAGGCGATCGTACCGGTGCGCGGCGAGTCGGGGGAGGTTTTACTCGCCCACGACGAACGGGTTCGTGCAGACATGACCCTAGAGGCACTTTCAAAACGACCACCGGCATTTGCAGCAATGATGCAGGGCCCGGCGCAAGCGCATATCGCCCGCAGATACCCGGAGTTGTTGCCCCTGGCCCATCATCACCACAGCGGCAATGGTCCGGGGATGGTCGATGGTGCGGCACTGTTGTTGCTCGGCAGTCGCGAGGCGGGGATTGCCAGCGGGTTACGTCCAAGGGCCAGGATTCGTGGGTTTGCAACGCACAGTGTCGAGCCGGTGATCATGTTGACCGCCCCGGCGCCAGCGACCAAAAAAGCCATCGCCCACGCGGGTCTCGAGCTCGGCGACATCGATCGATTTGAGATCAATGAGTCGTTTTCAGCGCCCGTCATCGCGTGCCAACAGGCCCTCGGGATTGAGATGGAACAGGTCAATCGCTGGGGTGGGGCGATCGCCATGGGGCATCCCCTCGGGGCGACGGGTGCCGTGTTGACACTGACGCTTTTGGAGATCCTCGAACACGAGGATTTGCAGTTTGGCGTGGTCGCAATGTGTGCTGGAGCCGGCCTCGGCGCAGCACTTGTGGTCGAGCGGGTATCGGGCCCCTAACACGATTCTACGTTCTTCTTGGCGTGTGAGCTCAAGGTTCACGCTGCTCGCATTCTGTATGACGTTCGGCAGCGTTCTCGGGCGATTCCCCGAGTAAAGCCACGCGTTGCTCGGTGGTTAAACAGCATTTCAAAGGAACTTTCGCGTCGCGGTTCGGTTCTCAAGCAGGAGCTCACACCATTTGAAGGGGAACGCATCCGTGGGTATATCGGTCGGGGCGCCGCAATGGTGGATATTATTGTCTCGGGTGCTCTCGAGTAGCTGTCAACACAGTTTTCCACGCGAATCGGGATTGGGGCTCCTCGGACCTCGCGCTCCGGAACGATTATCTCCTCTCGATCCGCGACGCGATGAAGTCGATAAATGCCCGTACCTTTGGGTCGAGATATTCGCGGTCGGGATAGACAAGGCGGGCGTGGTCGCGGCGGCCGATGACCTCGGGCAGCACGTGCTACCCCAACAGCCAGATTTTCGCCGTGTCCAACTCGCATTCGCAGCGCGAGGCGCGGCCATCCAAAGGGTCAGCGAACCCCATCCACAACCGAGTTCGAGCACCTGTTGACCGTCGGTGAGCCGGGCCCGTTCGCAGGTGAGTTGGAGCATCGCCTCCTCGGCTGCATCGAGGTCGGTCGACGGGGTGGGGTAGTAGGCGCAGCTGTACTTGCGCTGCCGGCCGAGGACGAGCTCGAAGAAGCGGGCCGGGACTTCGTAGTGCTGTTCGTTGGCTCGGTCGGGGACCAGCGCGATCGGGGCCGCGCGCATCGACGCGACAAAGTGGAGCATCGCCGACGCGTAGCGAGCCTTGTCGCCTTCGGCACCAAACTCGGCAGTCGCGTCGCGCAGGCGCTCGCGCACGATCCGACGGATACCGCGGCGGAGGAGAGGTTCAGGCACAAGGCCACGATCGACGAGTGCGAGGGCGAGTTGCACTCTCGGGAGAGTATCGGGAACCGGTCTCGAACCCGAGTTTTGCGCAAACCAGGGGCCGACTGGGTTCAGAATCCGGACGACGCATCATGCAGACCCGACTCGCCGTCTACGCAAAATCATACATAGGCGCGGGGGAGCGATGTCTGCACAGAGTGCCATGATTCGCGGCATGCTCGACAGCGCGGACGAAGGGGCCCGCTGTCTTCTTCCGGTATGCCAGATGTAAGTCAGCACACAAAAACCGCACGTCCAAACCAAATTTGGAAAATAATTCTGCGATGCTTTTCTCACTGTGCAGCGAGATGTGTCCATTGCGGGGTTGTATATACCACCATCTAGGAGGCAAGGGGGTCGGGTGTAACAGGGTCGAGAAAAGGATCACGCCACTGTCTGAAAGCAAATCGGTTAATGTCTGGATCAACGCATGTTGCTCATAGATGTGCTCGATCACTTCGAAAAGCGTGATGAGATCAAATTTCCTCGTTGGGAGCGTATTGTTTTGATGATAGGTGTCATATGTTTGCACATAGGGCTGGTGATTCTCGACAAGTACTTGACGAAAAACACCACTCCCACCACCGTAGTCCAAAATATTCAGGGGGGCCGAAAGTTCATCGAGAAGACCGAGAACCATCTTGGCATTTTTCATCGGCCGTTCGGACAGGTACGGCGGATCTGCCAGGACATAGTGGGCGTTGTAGATGAGCCGTTCGTAATCGGGTGGACGGAAGTTTTTGAACGATGGAGACCATAAAAATTCGCACTGTGTACACTGGATATAGTTGATGTCGATATTGCTCGGTTCGAACACGTGTTCGCCAACAAAGAAGTCATTCCCGGAGACAGAAAAATCCCGTGCGACGAAAAAGATGCCATCCCCTGTGCAGATAGGGCAGGTTAAGTCTGTGTCACTCGATACAGGGAGCAACTGCTCGAGTCGTTGGCGATCCGCATCGGAGATGATGACTGCTTTGTTTGATAGTGGTAATGCCATGTGAATGTTTACTCTGCTCGAGTCGGGAACGATGGGCGAATACACCACACTTCTGAGCCGGAAGCTTTATATCATAATACATGTCTGTTTGGACATGTTGTTTGGGGACGATATCAACCAGAGCGACTCTTGTTTGTTCACGCGAGTCTGCGACTTCGAGCGTCACAGGATGAGGCTGTCGCCGATCGTCCGCTCAACTTTTCGAATACATCGCCAGGTCCTTGGGACAGGTGTAGACTGAGGCACCCATGCCCGCCGAGGACCAGCCCCCTGAGCTTATGGTCGATGAGACCCTCCTCGACGACAGTTCGTCCGGCGAGGGTCTCATGCCGCGCAGCTCTGAGGGCCTCGGCCGCTACCAGCCCCTCGCCGAGCTCGGCAGGGGAGGGACTGCCCGGGTCGTACGGGCGTACGATCCCGAGCTCAATCGAACGGTGGCCATCAAAATCCTTCTCGATGAGCGCACGAGCGAGTCGAGCCTCGGGCGGCTCCTCGCTGAGGCCCAGGTGATCGCCCAACTCGAGCACCCCGCCATCGTCCCGATCTACGACATCGGGCGGACGGAGGACGGCGGGCTGCACTACATGATGAAGGAGATCCGCGGTCACAATCTCCGGCACCTGCTCGCTAGGTTGCGCGAGGGTGATACCTCGCTCAGTGCTCGCTGGGACCGCAAGGCCCTGCTGCGGGCCTTCGTGCGCGTGTGCGAGGCCGTCGAGTACGCACACGCCCGCGGCGTGCTGCATCGCGACATCAAGCCGAGCAATATCGTGTTCGGTGACTTCGGTGCGGTCTACCTCGTCGACTGGGGTCTTGCGCGGATCATTGGCAAGAGCAAGACGACGGCCTCGCGTGAGGTCCGTGCCACACCCGGACCGCGGGAGCTGCTCGAGACCCACGACAGCCACGAGACGCAGCATGGTGCGGTCCTCGGGACACCCGGCTACATCAGCCCCGAGCAGCTCAGGATGCGCTCCAGTGAGCTCGACGGACGCAGTGACGTCTGGAGCCTCGGGGCGATCCTCTACGAACTTCTGACTTTCGAGTACTACATCAAGGGCGACGAAATCGCTGGCCTACTCCACACCACCATGGCAACCAGTAGCCTCGATGCCGAGCGCTTTGCCAGCGAGTACGCTTTGCCTCGCTTTTTAGCCGAGACCTGCGCTGCCGCCCTCGCCCCCGACCGTGACGCGCGCCTCGCCTCGGCCAGGATCCTCGGCGCGCGTCTGCAAAACTACCTCGAATCCGTCCGCCGCCGCGAAGAGGACATCGCCTCGTGGATAGGTGGGCACATCGCAACGACCGCTGCCCAGATCGAAGCCCAAGTCCTGCGGATCCACGACAAACTCGGGAGTCTGGTCTCGGCTACGCGGATCTACGCCACCGAACCTGCCGCACCTGCGGACGTGGCTGCGTGGATGGAGGCGATCGATCTGCGCTACAGCGAGGAGCTGCAGCGGACCTACTCGGAGGTGTCCAGCGCGGCGATTCGCAACGCAGAGCACACGGATGTGCCCGGGTATTACTGCCAACGTCAACACGCCGATCCCAGCGACCCGGTGTTGGCGCGGATGTTCCGTATTTGTCGCTTCGTCCCGTTCATGGACGAGGCCCGCGAGCGCCGTGGCGTGTCCTTTGTCTACTTCATCGACGCGTCGGGTTTTATCTGCGCCCGGCCCAGCCTCGACTTCGGTGTCTGCGACTCCGCCATGCCGATCGGCTTTGACAACCGCAACTACACCGCCTTTGTCGTCGCCGCACCCCCGGCCAACCCCGACCGTAAGGTCCAGTTGACACCGCCCCATATCGACTTCGCGGAGTACGGTCTGATCATGGCCTTCGCCCAGCCGGTCTTCGATGCGGACGACAACTTCATCGGCGTGTGGGCAGTGGACGTGCCGCTCGCGGCCCTGTACCGCGACACCGATATCTCCGCCGGCCCCGAGAAGGTTCCCTTTATCGTCGATCGCCAAGGTTTCATCGTCGTTCACCCCGCCCTCGAGGCCTATGCCGACGAACAGGCCGGGACGGAACTGCGCCACGACTGGGTTCGTATCGACCCGCGGTTCGGCGAACTCGATCTCGGTGAGCTCTTCGCGAAGGAGAGTGGGTGGCTGCGCCTCGGTGACGACCACGAGGGCGCGCTGCTTTGCTACCAAGTCGTGCCGAGCGTCGACTGGCTCATCTGTGCGGTCACTTCATAATCGTCTCACAACCGCGACCGGCCCGTTGACGACGAAGTTGTCGCGCTGTTAGACCGACCCCCAGAAAGAGTGTGTGCAAATGTCCAATCCACCTCGTCGTCAGCTAGGAACCACCGATACACAAATTTCCCCCATTGGGCTCGGCTGCATGGGCATGTCCGACTTCTATGGGACTGCCGATGACAGTCGAAGCATCGCGCTGCTACATCACGCACTCGACTCCGGCATGAACTTCTTTGACACGGCCGACATGTACGGTCCGTGGACCAACGAGCGGTTGCTGGGTGCCGCTTTTCGCGAGCGCCGTGACGAGGCTGTGATCGCCACCAAGTTTGGCATTGACCGCAGCGAGGGCTTTCGCATCAGCGGCAAGCCCGAGTATGTGCGCGCCGCCTGTGATGGGTCGCTCGAGCGTCTCGGGATCGACACAATCGACCTCTACTACCAACACCGCGTCGATCCCCAGACGCCCATCGAAGAGACGGTCGGTGCCATGGCCGAGCTCGTTGCGGCCGGGAAGGTCCGTTACTTGGGTCTGTCCGAGGCCACGCCCGACCAAATCCGGCGTGCCCACGCCGTGCACCCGATCAGCGCGCTCCAGACGGAGTTTTCCCTGTGGTCGCGCGAGCCCGAGGCCGAACTGCTCTCGCTGTGCCAAGAGCTCGGAATCACCTTTGTCGCCTACTCGCCGTTGGGGCGGGGGTTTTTGACCGGTGCCATTTCGAGTCCCGAGGATTTCGAGCCCAATGACTACCGGCGAAACAGCCCGCGCTTTAAGGGGGAAAACTTCCAAAAAAACCTCGAGTTGGTGAAGGCGGTGCGCAGCGTTGCCGCGGACAAGGGCGTCACTCCGGCGCAGTTGGCCCTGGCCTGGTTACTTCGCCAGGGAGAGCACATTGTGACCATTCCCGGTACGACCAAGAAGCATCGTTTTGACGAAAACCAAGCGGCCAATCACATTGTGCTGACGGAGCAAGAGCTTGCCCTCCTCGATGAGTACCTCCCCGTGGGTGCTGCATCCGGCGGCCGATACTGATTCGCAGGACTTCGTACGAACCAGACTCTGCGGATACGACGGACAATTGGGTACCGCAGTCGAACGAAGCGAGGTTCGTACGGGCACGTCCACCTTGGACGGGCATGCGTGGTGCGGGGTGGGTCACCTACGCGGTGACCTCACAGGGTAGGTGCTGCGACCACGGGTGGATATGCGTTGCCGATCTCGTGAACCACGGCGATAACTGGGCCCCGGATCTGGGACGAACAGAACGGAACAGCGTTTTAGCATGTCGTCCGTGTGCCCTCAGTGTTCGTAGAAACAATCAGAAGTTCTGGTCGATTTACCACCGCAGCTACCGCCATCTGTCGTATGGTGAGCCGACGGAGGTAGAAATGGTTGATCAATCACTCGACATGTTCTTCGAGATATGTCCGTCCATGCTCTTTGTTGCAGATGTCGACTTGACCCTCCGACGGACCAGTACGGCACTTGAACAAGTCCTTGGCCTGGCGCCCGGCGCCGTGCTTCGTGCGCGTGTCCACAAAGACGATCAGCCGCGAATCGATGCTGCTCTCGCGGGGCTCAATGAAGAGGATACCGTCGATATTGAGATTCGTGTTGTCGACGGCACCGAGACGTGGGTTCCAGTTCGCTGCCGCATGCGACGCGACGGAAGCGGGTCGCTCTTCGGGGAGTTGCTCGTCCAAGAAATCGACCGAGCGACGCGCGAGACGCAGAGCCGCACCCACCAGGTTGAGCGCAGGCTGCTGCGCGCGTTGATGGAAAACCTCGAGATCGTTCTGTGGGCGGTCGACCGGGACGGCACTTTCATCTACCACGACGGAAAGGCCCTCGCCGATGCAGGTCTCGAGCGACGCCAGTTTCTCGGCATGAACATCTTTGAGCTGTACCCGGCGGACGCTTCTAGTACCATTCGTGCAGCGTTCACGGGCACGGCCTCGCAAGAGAAGTCCGAGGTGCACGGGGTTAACTGGGAGTCTTGGACGCTGCCGGTGTTCGGGGATGTGGGAGAGGTTGACTACTGCGTCGGGATTTCGCTAAACGTCACCGAGTCGACCACACGAGAAAAGCGGCTCACAGAACAAATCGACACCATCACGGCGCAACAACAAGCTATCCAAGAGCTCTCGGCGCCACTCATTGAGGTCTGGGACCGGGTTGTGACGGTGCCTCTGATCGGGGTGGTCGACAGCACACGCGCCAAGGACCTGATGGAGCGGCTCCTCGCGGAGGTGAGTCGGATCGGAGCAAAGTTTGTGATTGTCGATCTGACCGGGGTAGAGGCCGTCGACAGTGTGACCGCCAGTTACATCACACGAATGCTCAGTGCCCTGCGTCTACTAGGCGCTGAGGGACTGATTTCGGGCATCAACCCCTACGTCGCCCAGACGATGGTCGGGATCGGGATTGATATGAGTATGGTCAGAACCTTCGCCAACCTGCGGGACTGCCTACGGTATTGTATGGCGAATGAGTGAGTTTGCAGTCTCGAAGCACGGTGAGTCACGGCATGGTGTTTGCATGCTGTTCTGGTGCGACACTGAAATGTGTCTGAAGGGACATGTTAATGTGACTGTCCCGAGTGGGTACGAGGCCGTGGTGGGATTGCACGGCCTCGCTCCAGATGTGACGTGTACGGTGTACCGTCTACTCCTCCTTCGACAAAGAACATGGCGCTTGCGACATATGTGGCTCGAGCGGGGTACCGGCGATGTGGTTGACATAGTTGCTGAGGGTCTTGGCCATGACAGCCGCGAGTACATCGAGCAGTTGCTGACGCGTGTAACCGACGTCCAGGAGTTTTGTACATACTTCCTTGCTCACGTGACCGCGCTCGCGCACGACGGCCACGGTGAAGTGATACAACGCTGCGAGCCGGGCATCCTCTGGGGGGGTGCCGTCACAAATCGCAGCAATCGCTTGATCGGGTAGGTTGGCCATCTTCGCCGTCATACTGTGGCCGGCGGTGCAATAGTGGCACCCGTTTTCACGGCTGATTGTCAAGAGCACGAGATGCCGCTCTTGTGGGCTGAGGGCACTTTGCTCAGTGAAGAGGTCGTACACCGTTCGGTAGGCGCGAAACGCCACCGGCGATTCGGCGAGGACTGCGAATTGGTTGGGGATCATCCCCCAGGTCGCACGCGCCTGCTCGAGTAGTGGGCGCGAACCTTCGGGGGCGCTTTGTTCATCGTGGATCGTGAATTTTACCGGGGCATCGTTGTCGTGCATGGTCGAAGGGTACCCCAGGCAGGGGCATCTAAGACGTATGTTTGCGAGCAACAAGTCTTTTGGGTCAGGTATTTTGGCGCCGTTGTGGCCGATTCCGCGTCGGTGCGGATCGGCGCCGCCGGACTCCCGACACGACGGGCGCGTATGTGGACGATTCGCTGACGCGACCATACTCTGAAGCCGGTCGCGGAGCTCCGTCAGGTTCGGACGCCGAGCGGATGACTGTGACACCCTCGGTCTCGCAAAATGTCCCTACTTTATGTGTGTACTTGTTTCTGAGATCCCACCAATGAGCATGATTCCGACGATGGACAATCTAAGGACATTTCGCGGGTCCAACCGGCAACTCGGTCCCACCGTGCATGGACCCATCCACACCGTGTCGTGGGTCGCTCGCCCTGCGGACTGCTCCCGGGGCTGACCGCAACGCGACACCATTCGGACAGGTACGACTTGCGCGACCGAGTTCCCGTGCCACCACAGCAACGTAGGGGAGGGGTGACGCCGGCCAAAATCAGTGATATGAAGACGATTGCACCATCGATCGCGGATGATCGCGTTTCGCCAACGGGTGTGCAATCTGCAAAACAAGACACGCCGACGAGAGACGCGATCTGAAACCATGGCGAACGTGCAAGGGAACAATCACGAGACAGGGTCGACGGAAGAGCTGAGCTCCCGGGAGAAGCTGATCCGCGATTTCATGGCTTCGACCGTCGTTTTCTTGGTCGCGCTGCCGCTTTGTATCGGTATCGCTGTGGCCTGTAACGTACCGGTCGAGCGCGGGCTCATCGCTGGGATTGTCGGCGGGGCAATCGGGTTCATCTCGGGCGCGCCGCTGCTTGTCAGTGGTCCCGCCGCAAGTCTCATCGTCCCGTGTTTCGCATTGGTCGCGAAGTACGGCTTGTTCGCACTCGGGCCGGTCGTGATGCTGAATCTCCACCCACAGCCGCTCCCGCCCGAAAAT
>CAZUPD010000150.1:0-18489 GCA_964621785.1 uncultured Nannocystaceae bacterium | reverse complement strand
GTTCGGGTTGGTTCGAGGCGAGTCGGGAGTTCAGGTTGGTTCGAGGCAAGTCGGGGTTCGGGTTGGGTTCGAGGTTTGGGTTTCCTCCTCGAACACCGACCTCGCCCAACCCGACTCCCGGCCCCGGTCAAGCTCGAACTCCCAAGTCACCGCCTCGAACACAAACCTCGCAAACCCGAACTCCCGGCCCAAACAAAACTCCCCCCACTCGAGAGCCCAGACGTACACCAACCAGCCTGTCGCGGGCCAAACCCGAACTCCCGGCCCAAATTCCGGATCTCCGACTCGAGAGCCCAGACGTACACCAACCCAGCCTGTCGCGGGCCAAACCCGAACTCCCGGCCCAAACAAAACTCCCCCGACTCGAGAGCCCAGACGTACACCAACCCAGCCTGTCGCGGCCCAAACCTCCCGAGCCAAGATCAAACCACTCCGCGATCTTAAAAAGCTGCGGTCGGGGCGTTGCAGTTGATGCATGGTTCCATCCCCGGCGATGGCGTCTGATCGGCAAACGCTGGGGCTTGAACATCGACGACCACCTCCCCCACCTGCCAGCGAGGACCATGTGCATGCAGACGCGCGGTGATCTGCTTGTCGCCGATCCACAACTCGGCCAGCCCCGTCCGGTTGCTCACGAGCTCCGGCTCGATCGACTGTCCCTGAAAAAACCGCATGCGTCGGCGCCCGGCGAAGGCGCGTCCATCCGGCTTTGAACTTGCACCTGCAACGACTTGAAACACCGGGGCATCCAACCACACGCGACTCGAGCGCTTGACCCCATCCGCGAGATCGCTCGCCACTTGCAACGAGCGGTCGTGGGCCGAAATCACCCCGCGAAACATTCCCTCCCGCACGGCCTGCTGAAGCCGTGGGTGGTGATACAAAAATGCCGAGTCCGCCCGCCATCCTCCCAGCCCGTGGGGACCTGCAGTTTCGATGGGATGGTGGGTGACCAACAGTCGCGGCACATCGCTCGGCTGTGCGGCCACGGCATCGAGCAACGCGGCCTGCTGCAGGTTACTCGCATCGGCTTGGAGGTCGGCTGGCGAGCCGTCCGGGTGACGGGCGATCCAGGCGGCCGTGTCGAGCATCACCAGCTCCACCGCCGACATCGGGCTCGGGGGTTTTAGTGTACAAACATGTTCTTTCGAACAACTCGAGACGACCTCGGCGTTGCCGTCGGAGCCGACACGGACGACGTAGTTATGGTCCGGCATCACCCACGGATGGGTCGCGTGTGGTGAAGATGTCTCAAATAACAGCTCCGGACTCCCGCACTGCCAGTCGCGTTCCCCCAGCACGGCGTAGCTGTGGGCCCCGCGGGCATGCGCTTGGGTGATCGTATTGGCGAAGTCAGCAAACGCTGGCCTCGCACTCGCCTCCGCCACGGTCGTACAGGCCAATTTTCGTGTATGTGCAAGACTTTTGGTCGCCGGACCGCGGGGACCGAGGTTATCCCCGAGCCACAATACGATCGGTCGCTCCCCGGCCGCGAGCGATTGGTCGACCAACTCGCTCAACCGTGCCCGCGTGTGCTCGTGGTAGCGTCCCGACTCCCCGACATCGCCAAACACGAACAATCGGATCCCCGGCGTCGTGGTCTCGATGGTCTGTGTCGCAGGTTTTTGCCAGTTTCCGCGATGGGTCGCGCAGGCCGATAGCGCGGTGCAAACGACGAGTGGCAGCGCGAGCCTCTGCCATCGGTGTGCGCATGACGGTGCCTCGTCTCGCAACCTTCGCCGTGTGACATCGACACATTTGCCATCCGCGGATGCCCGCTGCGCTGCCGCCTTCTCACACAGACGAGCGCCACAACGACATTTGTTCGCGCGCAGTGAACATCCGGATGGTCGCATGGACCGCGACGATACCACGGAGCCGGCCTACTCACGGGACGCGACGCAAGTAGTACCTCGCCCACGAACGGCCAAAACCCGCGCACCGTGAGGGGATCGTGACGACCCGTATCTGGCGACCGAGTTGGGTTTGAAAACACCGCGGTCACACTGCGGGCACCGGTCAGGCGTACTGGTCTGTTCCCCATCGAGTCGACTCGCCCCCAGAATCCGTTCGCCCGCGCGTCCAGTGGTCATGCCCTCCCAATACGCGGTGAGGCGTCAACTCCGTCGTGCATGGCATATCAAACGCGGTCTGTGACGGGGGCCGAGAGGGCGGAGCTCAACGGACGCGGTACTGTGCCGGCGTACATGCCGAGAGCGCATCGAGGTTCTCGGCTTCCATCATGCACGTCACCTCGGGTCGCTTCCCGCGTTCGAGACAACTGGCCACATAGTCGGGCGAAATGTCCTCGGTAATGTCCCAAATATAGGACGGGCGCGCCTTCTCATCGACACGATCGGCGACCAACAACTCGGCGACATGTTCGGCCAAGTCTTCACATTCTTGCTTTGTCGGCCCCGCTCCGGAGGAACATGCCGCAAGAGACAGTCCCAGCAAGTAGCCGCAAACCATTCGCACAGCGGAACCCTGCCGGACAACGACTGTGCGAGACCTTGCACTTCGCCTGAACATCGCACCAACATCTCGAACCGAGGGTTGCAAGCGTGCACAACCATCGGACACGCGGACAGGGATATCGAACATCGGCGGCACCCAAACCACTGTATCGGCAAGATCCTCAACCGGCCACTGCTGAACCTGTGTTCATCGAAAGGACGCGGGTTGCGAATGCTGGCAGATCAACTAAACGATCGATGCAAACCGTCGGGTACGCTCCACCAACAACACGACTCGAAACGCCCCGATTTACCGATCGCCTAGCAGCGGATAGACTGTCGCGCGATCCTCCGCATTCGTTCGACGCGATGGGAACCATGAAGCATCCCGGCGATTCCCCTGCCGCCCCCCCCTCTGGCGACGAGCCAGATGTACTGATGCGCGACGGGACAACGATCACATGTACAGCCATCGATCCCGGGTCTTCGTCCGACAGTCAGCTCCTCGGACGGCTATTCGGTCCGTTTAAGGTCATCGACCAACTCGGGGCCGGTGGCATGGCGCGGGTCTATTTGGCCACACACACCGAAATCGGTGGACGATTTGCGGTCAAGATTCTCAACACGTCGTCCTGGGACCTGCGCGAATCGGTCGGGCGTTGCCTGCGAGAAGCCCAATCCGCCGCCAAAATTCGTCACCCAAATGTCGTCCGCGTGATCCATGCCGGGCGAACCGACGACGACCTCGTGTTTGTCGTCATGGATTTTGTCGAGGGCAAAACACTCGAGGATGTACTGCGTCAGTACGGACCATTGCCGTGGGCGCGACTGGGGCCGATTGCGTTGCAACTGTGTCGTGGCTTGGCCGCTGCCCATCGCAACGGTGTCATCCACCGCGACGTCAAGCCCAGTAATTGCATCCTCGACTCCGCCGTCGAACACACCGATCACATCAAAGTCATTGATTTTGGTATCGCCAAACCGACGACCCAACGCGCCCACGAGGTCATCACCGAAAAAGGCGTGGTCTTGGGCACGCCCGAATACATGGCCCCCGAATACGCCGAAGGAGAGGCGTTTGATGCCCGGGTCGATATCTACGCCCTCGGGGTCACCCTGTACAAGTTAGTCACCGGTGTACTCCCGCTCGCCGGGACTTCGTTTGCCGGAATCATGTATCAGCATGTTCACACGCAACCCGACCCACCGACGGAGCGTGCGCCCCATCTGTCGATCCCCCCCGCAGTCGACACAATTCTCCTCAAGGCCCTGGCCAAACGACCGGAGGATCGGTTTGCCTCGATGCAGGAGATGGCCAAGGCGATCTCGCAGGCGATGATTGGTGTTGCCCCGTGGACGCCGACCCAATCGTTTCCGGCCGTCGCCGACGACCCCGAAATCCGCTCTGAACCGACCCGTGCGGAGCAAACCACCGACCGGCCCGAGGAACATACATCGTCGTCCAATCGACCCGACGCCCCGAGCCAGGGCGGGCGCCCGGCGCGGACGGTTGCACCCGCGTCACTCAGCTACATACTCGTGCGCCTGACCGCGGTCGCTGCTGCGGCATTATTTTTTGTTTATGCAACAATTTCTGTGCAGCCGCCTGAACCCGAGATCAAAGCGACCTCGACCCGTAGGCCAAAGGGCAAACAACCGCTCGAACCGGCCACGTCTGTCCCCGATCCCACGTCCCTCATCGATGCCGCAACCCACGGCGTAGACCCAATCGAACAGCCCCCGGAACCCTCCCCGGTTGCGCCAGAGTTCAACGAGCAGGCGGTTCGTCGGCTACTCCTTCAAAAGTACCAAAAGACGCTCAACACAACCTGTAACCCCAACGGTAAATTCGGTCAGATCACGTTTCGCGTCCTCGTTTCAGCTTCCGGCCAAATTACGTCCATGAAGCATACGCGTGTGTCTTTCAAGAGCCCAGACCTCGAGTGCATCTACAAAAAAATTGCCACACCTCCCGCCGCAGGCGAATCCCAAACCGGTGGCGAGGTATTCGTCACCTTTACTTTTGAGTGATATGCCATGACACCGCCCAACACCCGTCCGCGCGCGATGCAGCCGATGCACATCGGCGCGTTGTTTTTATTGCTCCTGAGCGCCCTCGGCATCCTGATCTCTGGGCATCTCACCCGGCTCAAGTTTCGTTCGGTCTTCACCCCGTGGAACTCCGACTTTTCCTCGTGTCAGCTCAGCGAAGAGTTCTCCTGTCGGGTCGCATTAGAGAGTGACTGGTCGACAATCTTTGGCGTCCCGCTGACGATCTTCGCCACCGGTCTGTACCTCGTCATTTTTGTGCTCGCCCTCGGTATCTTTCTCGAACGCCTGCGACTGCGGTCGATCGCGCGTCCCCTCCTGTTACTGCTAGGCATCGTCGACCTGCTCGTCTCGATCTGGATGGGCTACCTCGCGTTTGTTGTGCTCGAAACCTCGTGCCCGCTTTGCATCTCACTGTACGTCATGAGCCTGCTGACACTGCTCGGTGCGCTCGTGGTCAATCTCCCCCTCGACCGTTCGTTACGCGCCTGTTGGCGGGAGTTGGTGTCGCGCTCGACCCAAACCATCCGCACGTTATTTGTCTGTGCAATGGTATTTGTCTGTGCTGTCGGCCTGCAATCGACGGCCTACCACGGCGCGCGGTGGTACATCGATACCAGCGATATGATGCAGCCGGCCCCTGAATTCGTCCCGCCGGCCCACACGATCGATCTGCGTCCCACCGACGACCCCAAACTCACCGTATTTGCTGTGGTCGATCCGACATGTCCCTACTGTCGTGCCGAGTTTCCGCGTCTGTCCAAACTCGCTGAGCAACAACAACACACCATTTCATTTGTCCTGTTCCCGCGTGAACGCGGCAGTACGTGTGTGCCCGAGTACTTTGAGTATCACCACAGTGCGGCCCAGCGCGGCCAGGCCTGCCAAGCGAGTCTCGCCGTCGCCTGTACCGAGCACCTGCACCCCGGCCGCGGTGTCGAGCTCCTCGGTGAGTTGTTTGCCAGTCACCGCGAGGGCGAACCACTCGACTACTCCCAAGCCGCACTCGCACGTGCGATCCGACGGATCGGCCTTCAAGGGGACCACGAAGACCCCGACGATCCGTTATTTCAATGTATCAACAATAAAAACTCCAAGGGTGCCGAGGTCGTGCGTGCACACGTTCAATCGGTGATCGACCACGCCCCCCCCGAGCAGTTTTCCGTACCGATCCTGTACTTCGTCGGCCACCGCGACGGAGCGCTGCGCCTCGATCGGATCACCCAAACCGGCAACCTTCCCTACAACCAACTTGTGTTTGCCGCCGACGCAACCGTAGCGAGCACATCGGAGCCGTAGACATGGGCAAAACATCCAATACGACCAATACCCTGCTCATTGTCATCTCCTCGTTTATGACACTCACCCTCGCGGTCTTAGTTGTCTTTGTCGTCAGTGTGCTGTTTGCCGAACCCGACGACTATCTGCTCGAGATCTCCGATGGTGAGTTTTCGGCCCAGCAGAGCACCTGGTGGGGCACCGCCCCAATTGTCTGTCAACCGCAACAGGGCCCGACCTGCCCATCAAACTGTATGTGCATCAATGGTCGGTGCGAGTTTAGCCCACCGGTCGAGCCGGGAACGCTTGGCGAGTCGTGCCGCGACCGCGATTGTGCGGACGGGCTTTACTGCCACCTCAACACCTGCGTAGATACGCCTCCCGTCAACTACGAGGCATGCCAAGACCCCGAAGTCATCGCAGCGATTACCCGGCTCAACCAAAAGTGTGCGTCGCGGTCGACCTCGCTCGAAGAAGTGGTGGCCAAAGGCAACGGCTGCAACCGCGAAGATTGGAAAGCCCTCGCGCTCGACGACACCCAGTTCGACAAGATCCTCGCGGCCTTTCCTCACCGGATTGTACTGCACTTTCCATTCGCCCGTCCCGGCACCCGCAAGCGCTCGGCAAAGTGGCCGGATTCGGCGCAGAAAGCCTACTACCTTCAATCGCTGCGGGAGGTCCGGGAACATCTCCAACACGCCGAACAGGTCTTTATCGTCGGCCGGGCGAGTCCCGAGGGGAATGCCAACACCAACTATAAAGTGGCAACCATGCGGATGGACTTTGCCCATCGCATGCTCCTTGAAACCCTCGGTGATGTTTGGACCCCGGACGAAGCGGCGCAAAAACTCGAATATTGGTCGCTCGGTGGGGAAATGCCGCTACGCCCGGAATACTTCAAGTACAAGTACTCCGACCATTCGATTACATGGGATGAGAAGAGTTTGGCAAAACTCGAGCGTCTGCTCAAAAAGGATACGTGGACCGCCCGCGAGCGTGATTGGCTGGTCGACACGATCAACCGTATCACCCTGATCATTCCGATCCCCTGCAAACTCGGCAAGGATCACAAGTCGACTGTGTGACCGCCATGGCTTCTCCCTCTCCCCGGCGAAATCCTCTCAATCTGGTCTTGCTATCCTGTACGACCACACTTCTCCTGTTTACCATCGTCCTTGCCGGCTACCTCTGGCAGCGCAAGCAGACCGCGCTGCAACTGCTCGAGCACGAACAAAGTGTATGCACATGTTGTAGCGAGAAAGCCGGTGTCCATGCACAAAAATGAAGAGACGCACGCGCTCGACGAGAAACCCACCACGGTCTACCGCGGTCGTTCCACAGCGCCGCCAGAAGCCGTCCACGAGCACCCCACAGCCCTGCTACCGGTCGACTGGCATGACGATTTACATGTAGACACACCGATAGTTTCATCACCCCCGACCACCGTCGCTCCAGTACGCACGGGGCTTTTACTGGTCAACCTCGGGCTCATCGCGGCGATGATCGGTGTGTCGGTCAATCTCTGGCTCGACACCTCGGGTGTCCTCCACGACTACCGCGAGGCCAAGCGCCAACGCCAGGCGTGCCGGGTGTTCGACGCGGCGCCACCAACTGTCGAAGTTCCCGACATCCCTCCGCAAGACCGGATCTCCAAGCGACAGGCCTATATCGGACCGGCGGGGATCCAACGCAATTCCATGATGATGCTCGAGCTCGAACAGGTCGAACACGACAGCACCAAGGAGGTTCGCCTCGCCTCGCCCGAGGTTTTGCAACCCAACACCATCCACGTCATCAACCTTTGGGCGCCGTTTTGTGAGCCGTGCAAACGCGAGTTCCCCGAGTTCAAACATCTGTTTGAGCGCCGCCAAAACGATTGGGGTGGCAAGGTCCGGTTTGTACCGATCAAAGTCCAGGACGATACCCCGCCTGCGACGGCGTATGAGCAATTTTCCGGGCAAATGCCGGCGACCGACATCCAGCTGGCAGACCGTAGCCGGCACAATGACCTCATCACCGATTTGATGACGTCAACCACCGACAAGGATGCCCTGTCCTCCGGGACATTGCCGGTGACCCTGGTCCTCGACTGCAACCGCCGGGTCCGCTGGCGCCACTCCGAGGAGCTCACACCCAAGACGTTCGAAGACCTCGAAGTCCATCTCGACAAGATGTTCCAAGAGCTAGGCGAAAGCGGGCCGGGAGCGTGGTGCGAAAAGCCCTGGTGCGGCAATGGCCGTTGTGATCCCGGTGAGCGTCGCGGCGATGATTTCTGTGCAGTCGACTGCGGGCCGCCACCGCGTGTGCAGGCCCGGGACTCTGGTGTAGATGCAATTGAACCTGGGAGTGACACCATCGACCCCGTCGAGACCGCCCCACGGGTCTGGAAACTCAAGGGGGCGCCGAAGCCTGAGGGCGTCAAGCCCGAGCAACCCAAAACAGGTTGCGGCGACGGGGTCTGCGACGAAAACGAGAGTGCCGCGAATTGCTGTCGAGATTGCCCCTGTGCGGGAAATCGCGTGTGCCAGGCCGATGCGGGTGGCGTGCTCAAATGCCTGACGAAACTCAAGCTCTAGCGCGACTCGCCATCCCCGCGCTGGGTCGTACGCGAGTGACTGAGTAGCAGCAAAAAAAGCTCTTCGACGTCATCCGGCACAAGTCCCGCCTCCGCGGCCCAGGCCCGCCGCTCGCTCATCAGGCGTTGCTCACGGCCCGGGTCGCGGACTCCCCACCCTCGTGCAGCTTTGACCCGCCCGGCCCGGCGCACCAATTGTTGGCGGCGGGCGAACACGCGGATGAGTTCGCGGTCGACCGCATCGATCAACTCTCGGGTCTCGAGCAATTCGGGTGTCTGATAGGTCAGCTCCGGAATCTGCAGCACCGGGTCAGAGGCTGGTTCGAGCCCAGGTGTCACCCCCGCGAGGTGTTCATCGATGTTGTGCAACGCGTCGAGGAGCTGGCGACGCGTGGCCCGGGCATGGGGATTTTGCCGGTGGATCGCGACAAACAGATGGCCCGCGTCCTCACGCACAGCTTCGATTGTTCGGGCGATCGATTGAAACGAGGGGGGGACAAAAGCGACGTCTTCGCCGACACGCATGTCGAGGAGGCCTTTGGCGAGAAAAAATGCAAGTGCATGGGTCTGTGCCATCACCCGGTCGTGCTCGTCGGCGGTTTGCAACAACACCTCACACCCGATCACCTCGTACAGCGACTTGACCTCGTCGACCGCCCCACGATGCTGCTCGTTTGGACATACAATAACCCGCAGGGGACGTTCGCCGCGGGCGAGCGAGGACGGACCAAACAGCGGATGCGAGGCAACCCAAGCGACCCCTTCGGGCACATAGGTCTGCATGGCCTGACTCGGTTCAAACTTGACACTACAAACATCGATGACCAACTGACCCGACCGCAGGGAGGGACGCAGTTGCTGGATCACCGATTCGAACGCTGGTACTGGCACGGAGACGATCACGATCTCCGCTCGGGCGACGGCCTCGACGATGGTTTCAACAGCGAGTTCCGGAGGCGGTGTGATGTTCGGGTCGAAGACGCGGACGCAATAGCCCGCGTCGAGAAACAACTCGCAGAGCGCACGGCCGAAGCGGCCAAAGCCGACGATCGCTACGGGTTTGAGGACAGGTGAAACACCACGGGACTGCGGGGACACGCCGACCGTATAACAAATCCCCATCGGCCGATCGCGGGCATCGACCGGCCACGATCCTGCTGCGGTCCCGGTGCGGCTCTCGCACGCGAATTCGCGGGCCGGACGTGGGTATGTGGGCAAACCGCGTTGCCAGTATCGGTTGACCACCTCGACCGTCACAGGTGCGCTACGTCATCATCTCGTGGTCGCCCCCAAGCAAGCACCCATACCGTGCGTCATGGATGCAAATACATTTGTGACGACTCCTCTCGACCGCCCAGACACCAGCAGAGTCGATGACGAGGTGCCGCGGGTTCGGACATCGGGCCTTGATGCGGCGCGACATGGAACGACATGCGAACGGTGCGGCAATCAAAGTGTACTTACAAATTAACCGTTGCCCGGCAGCAGGCTGACAAAATGTGCCGGCAAGGGGATTCCCTCGCCCATCAGCACCTGCTCGCCCCAGCGTTCGAGCCACAGGACCCGGGTACTGTCGGCGCGGTAGAGATAGGTGGCAACCCGCGGAAGGGCCGGACGCCCGTGCATCCCGACTCCCGACGCACTGGCCTGCCCTCGCCGCTCCAACGCATAGGAGAGCGGGCCGCGGACGATGTGCCGAGGTGGCTCTCCGGTCAGGCCGTGTCCGGCGACCGGGTCGAGTAAAAACCACGATTCTTCGCTCGGATTGCCGACCAACCACCGCCGGGTTTTGGCATCGTTGATCACCACGACCACCGTTGTCTGTGCGCCCTCGCGGAAGTTGACGACACCTTCGACCAGGGCATCACCGTCGCGCTCGGGATCCTGGCTGTCGATGCTGACAACATCGCCCGCGCGCAGCCCAGTGAGGTCCATGTCGGGCTCGTCGACCGTCGCCGGGAGGGCCCTCGGTTCGCTGCCGGCAAACGTGCGCCCGTCGAGACGCTCGGCGACTCGGGCACGGATCCGCCGACTGGTCGGGTCGTGGGGAATCGAACCGCGGCGGTTGGGACCCGGAGCAGCAGCCAGGGCGAGCGGTTGTCCATCCTCCCCCTCGGTCAACACGTTGCGGCCATCGCCCCAATCGCGCAGACGCCTGGCCGCGAGGATCCCGACCCAAAAGGCTCCGGCGATCGTCATGGCGGCGAGCAGGGATGCGATGGTCAGCATGGCGGTACCCTTGGTGATAACACGCAGACGCGGTCGCAGCATTCCGAACTGCGATACACCGGGCAAGACTCCCGTCTACGTCCGTACGCAATTAGCTCACCCGAGCTTGCGCATCCCGGACTGCCCGGTTCGATGGGCGTCGTTGCCATCCGCTGCGTCCCGCCAGGATTGAGCAGACAGGCTCGGTCACCCGAGTTTGCGCATCCCCGCCGCAATCCCGTCGACGAGTGCTGCGATGTCGTCCTCGTTGTTGTAGTAGTGCGTCGACACGCGCAGACCCCCGATATTGGATGTGTAGCGGATCGACACCAGGATCTTGTTGTCGAGCAAATACTCCAAAAGCGCCCGATCCTTGGCCATGTCGTCAAACAGGCGAAACACCGTGATCCCCGAGAGGTCTCGCTCGTCGGCCGCAACTGCAAACTTCGGGCGAAAGCGGGTCAGCTGTTCCCGCAGTGTCTTGCCCAGGCCGACTGCGCGGGCCTCGACCGCCTCCATCCCGAGCTCGAGCACGACATCGATCGCCGCCCGCAGCCCGATCGCCCCGGGGTAGTTGCCGGTCCCGCCGATCTCAAACTTGGTCGCTTGATCTTCGTAGTCGTAGTCGCGGTAGGGCGTCTGGCTTGGGTCTTGGAAAAATGCCCCCCACCCCTCCGCGGGTTCGGCGAGCGACAGATAGCCGTAGCTGCCCGGGTCGAGGTGCATCGCCCGCTCCGACAACACCATCAGCCCACACCCGTAGGGCGAGCACAGCCACTTGTGCCCGCCGGTGACAAAAAAATCGCAGTGGCGCGCGGCCAAGTCGACATCGAGTACCCCGGCCTCGTGGACACCGTCGACCACCAGCCAGATCCCGCGTCCACGGCACAGATCGCCTAGCTCGGACATCGGCAGCCGCTGTCCACTCGACCATTGCACCGACGACACACAGATCGCCCGGGTCCGCGGGCCGATCTTGGCCGCGATCGCGTCGAGCGTGATTTTACCTGTCTGATCAGCCAGCACGGGAACGAGTGCAACCTCGCCCCGCTCGGCCTTTTTGGCCCACGGAATCGCCACCTGCAAAAACTCGGTGCTTGCGATCAGGACCTGGTCTCCCGGCACAAACGGAATACTGTTGACCGCGATGTTGAGGCCGTGGGTGGTGCTCTCGACAATTGCCACCCGCTTTTGCTCGACGCGGAACAACTTTGCCGCCGCCGGATAGAGGTTGCGCCGCTGCTCGTCCATGGCGATGTGGTGAAACGAAGCATCGCGCGCAGAACATTGCATACACATGTTCATGAACGCCCGAACGGCTTCGTCGGCGGTACTCGGCGCCAAGCTCACACAGGCCGCATCGAGGAAGGTTTTGTCGCGAAGGCCGGGAAAGAGTGCGCGCGCGTGTTGAAAGTCCATCTGTCCTCCCGATTTCGACGTGAGACTAGACCGAGTCGCGGCAATCTGGCTAGCACAACCCATGCGGGCTGGCGCACCACGAAAGCATGAAACGACCCGAGTCGTCCTCGAACGTGGCGAAACGACCTGCTCCGATTAGAACAGGTGGCCGACGTTGATATAAAAACCGAAGTTCTTTTCTGTCACCGAGTAGGCGGGCTCGATGCGGACCACGAAGGTCTCGCCCCAGGACACGCGCAGACCACCGCCGAGCCCAACCGCGAATTTCCCAAAGTTGCCGTCACTGTCCATGCCGTCGAGTTCGACCTTGCGGTAGTCGAGCCACACGCGACCGACATCGGCATTGATGACGGCGCCGAGGCCAAAGCGCTGCTCCTTGATGCGAAACCGGTAGAACATGCTGCGCAGCTCAAAGTTGCCGAGCACCTTGATCTTCCCGTGGTAGCGCTGACGCGGTACGCCGCGAACCGCCCACCCACCGCCGGGGGCATCGCGCGGGATCAGACCGTCGTAGCGGGCGAGCTCATAGACCGGTGCTGTCCCAAAAATCATGTCGCCGACAATCCGGGTGGCGAACACGAGGTAGTCGCGGTACAGCGGTGCAAACCACCGCGTGTTGGCCGTGACGCCGCCGTACACAAGTCCGCCGGAGACCCCGGGGGACAGGCGCATCGAAATCTCAGAAAACGTCCCGCGCGTGGGCATAAACTCGTGATCGCGGGTATCCCACAAAAGCCCGCCCTTGAGCACGAGAAGAGCGTGGTTTTCCGTCCCCGCGAGCAGGCGCTGATACTCACGGCCATCGGGTGAATCGGTCGCCCGGGTGGCGACGTCCTGTTGCAGTTCACTGCCCTCGTACAGCGAGATCAGGTTGTAGGAAAACGCGGCCCCGGTAAACACTTCGAGCCTGCGCTTATGGGCAGGTATGCTGCGGTCCCAGACGTTGAAGCGGGTGATCAGCTCGGCGTTGGGATAGGTGCGGTCGTACTGGTGATAACGCCTCGCCGCGCGGTAGGCATCGGGGTCCTCTTCTTCGTCGATTTCGGTCCACGGCTTCTCGGCGACCGCGGCGTTGCCGAGCCCGTAGTAACCGGTGGTGCTGAATTTCAAAAACCGCAAAGCCGCGTTGATCCGCAACTTGTTGTGCAGCAACCCGGGGACATCGAGCTCGATAAAATCCTCGTGAAACGGAAACTGGGCACCGCCGGCCGGCTTGCGTTTGACCGTGGCATATAGCTGCAAGTTCAGGCGCCAGCGAAACGGATTGATGCCGGGGTGAAAGCGGACGACGGTACCGACCGCCCCAAACCCAAACCCGAGGTCCGAGTCGTAATTGACCGCCGGCAACACACCCCACTCGAGGCGGTGCGGGTCTTTTTCTTTTTTGTTGGTTTTCGGTTCCTCGGCCGCGGCATCCGGTTGAGCAGGCTCCGGAGGCTTGGCCTGGGACGTGTGTTTATCAGCTGGTTCTAAAACAGTTGCAGGAGCAACTTTTACAACACCACCGACCGATTCGACCTCCTGCGGTACCGCCGGGTCGAGGGCGCGCCCGGAAGGTTGCGGCGACTGGGCCCACGCTGCGGCCGGTGCCGACCCGCACATACAAACAACCAGGGTCCACAGGTGTGCGCGCGCCATTGTTGGATCCGGAGCATACCAGATGGGGATGGTTGTCCGTGGACTTTCTCGTATCGGTAGCTCAGTGGTGGTAGATGGCTTTTCGAGCGACGCACGCGGACACTGAACGCGACCGCTGGACACAACATCGGTTGCAGGTGCATCACTTCCGCAAGTGCATATACCGTGCCTCAACCCGGTAACTGGCAGCGACCGATGTGTTCGAGCCACGGCTCCGGGTCATTCAAAGCTGGCACGCACATCGTGCCCGGCGTCGCACAGTCTGGGTTGTTGAGGTCACAAAGGGGTGCGCAACAACCTGACTCTCCAGCACAATCGGGCCACAACTCCGGCGAAAGGCACTGCAATCCGAGGTCACAATCTTCTGTGTATACACACGGTTCACCCACTGGTTTGCCAACATCGGGGTCGCTCGCGAAGCACCAGGTCCCTCCATTCGCCACGAAACATCCGAACCCGGGGCTCATACAGTCCTGGAGCAGGGGATCACAGTGGTAAAAACACACGGCGAACACACCGTCGCCGGCGATCGGGCAATGGTGCTTGGGCGGGCAGATTGGCATCTCAACCGTGCCACCACAAAACTCCATACAATGGTTGTGCAAACACATGTGGCCGCGTGCGCAATCGTCGAGGCCGTCGACCGAGTTGCCAAAAGCCGTGCATGGCTCGTTGTAGGTCCCGTCGCCTTGCACGTCGAAACAGTTGTAGGCGTTCCACGTGGAGCCGCCGTCGTTGGCGTAGGGCATACACTTTTGTCCCTCGGGACAGGTATCGTCCAAGGTCGTGCACGGCGGGTTTGAACCCCCGAAATCGGGCACGGGCATCCCGGTCGTGGGTTGCTCGGTTCCGGCGGTGGTCGACGCGTCGGTCGTCACCGTCTCGGAGGTGTCGTCACTCGACCCGACGGTGCTCGACAGACTCGTGGACGTCCCACCCGTGCTCTGTGTCGTTTCGCCGTTCGTTGCAGTCGTCGATTCACTCCCGCACCCCAGCGCACATGCGAGGCCGAAGACGGTGCACCGCAAACCCCATCTATCCCGATTCGACATTCGCCATGTGCCCCAACCTGTCGAGGGTATCAAAGCGGCCCCGTCACCGCCCGAGTTTCTCGGAACACGTAGCTGACCGCGGTTTTTGTCGCGTGTCACCTCGCTAGATTTGATCGAGGTTGGGCGCGGTGAGTCGCAGTTGTCGTGGACCTACGCGAAGGTGCACGGCACCCTCGGTAAAATCGGCGTACGAGCCGGCGCGTTGAGAAATTCCACGGGGTGCTCACTGCCCGATCAAGCATTCAGCAAAGCTACCGCGCCGCCGACCTCCGCAAGCGGCACCCGCTGTTGCTTCCCCGACGCGAGGTGCTTGAGCGTCACACTTTGCTCGGCGATTTCATCGGGTCCGACGATCGCAGCAAATGTGACCGAAAGGCTATCTGCGTACTTGACCTGTGCGCCCAGCTTTCTCGTCTTCTCCGGGTAGACCTCGACCCGCAGACCGGCCCCTCGCAGTTGGTGGGCCACTTTGAGCACCTCGCCTAGTGACACACCTTTCCAGCACAGCAGCACTTCGGGGCCGACCGTGAGCTCGGGGAACATCCCGCGGCTTTCCATCACCACCAAGATCCGTTCTAACCCGAGGCTGAAGCCGACCGCTGGGATCTCGCGCTTGCCGAACATGCCGACCAAGTTGTCGTAGCGACCTCCGCCCCCGAGGCTGCCGGCCAAGTCGGCGACGGCGATCTCGAAGATCGCGCCGGTGTAGTAGCTCAGGCCACGGGCGAGGTGGGGGCTGAGCGATGCGTGGGGGCCCGCGGGTGTATGTGCAATTAATTGGAAACTCTGTTTGAGTTGTGCGAGTGCTTGCTGGGCACTCTCGTCGCTTTCAGGCAGCAATCGCCCCAAATACCCCAGCAACATCTCGTTGCGCCGGGTCGTCAGTTCCTCTTCGGAATAATCCGAAACAGCTGAAATCCCCGAAACAGTCCACTGCATCAGGTTACTGTTGCCGATCTCAGCCAAGAGCTTGTGCAACTCCGACTTCGGGTCGAGCAACTGTTCACAACACATCAGCGCCAGCAAGTGTCCGGCCTGTTGCTTGTCGATGCCGCGTTGCTCGAGCTCGTCGACCACGCCCTGCAAACCCACCTTGTCGAGCTTGTCGACGGCGACCAAAGCTGTGCCCTCGAGTGCACTGTCGATGCCGGCGGCGCGGATCATCGCCCGCAACAATTCCCGGTGGTTGATCCGGATTTCAAAATCGGTAAACCCGAGGGTCTGGAGCACCTCGGCGACGGCGGCACAGACTTCGGCCTCGGCCACCAGCGACGTTGTCCCGGTGATGTCGACATCGCACTGGTAAAACTCGCGAAACCTGCCTTTGCCCGGACGATCGGCGCGCCACACCGGTTGGATTTGATAGCGTTTAAAAAACTTGGGCAGCGATCCGTATTGTGCGGCCACCCGGGCCAGTGGCACGGTCAGGTCGTAGCGCAGCCCCTGGTCGGCTAAGGTGGCTTCAGAGACATCTTCGGCCTCGAGCGCCCGCGCGAGGCTGTCGCGGCGGTGGAGCAATCGGTACAGCAATTGGTCGCCCTCTTCGCCGTACTTGCCCAGCAGCGTAGTCAGGTTTTCGATCGACGGGGTTTCGAGGGGGACAAATCCGTAGCGGCTGTAGACCTCGCGGATTTTTGTAATGACATACTCTCGCCGGGCGACGTCGGCCGGTAAAAAGTCCCGCATGCCGCTCGGGGGCTTGGTCGAAATTTTACGGCTCATGTCGCGGCCTCCGTTGTCGGCACTGGCTGGGGCACAAGGGCAAATTCAATTGTATCACCATCGATTTTGTCGCTGTCGGGACGGGCCTGCTCCGGCAACGTCTCGGGGTACGCGGCGATGTTGTCGGCCAGAGTTTCTCCCGCGATCATCTCCCGCAATTCCGGTCGCGCGAGCGCCTTGGCCAGCTCACCGGTGGCGCGATAAAAAAGCTCGATGTGCTGGCTGACATCTAAATCTGCCTGTTTGCGCAGGTTTTGGATACGGTTTTGGACCTCGCGGGCGAGACCTTCATGGCGCAGGTCTTCGCTTACCTCGGTGTCCAAGGCGACGGTGATCCCGGCCTCGCTGGCGACGACCATGCCCTTTTTTGGCGCTCGATCGATGCGGATGTCATCTCCACTCAAGGTCTCGCCGGCGAGCTCGAGGCTCCCGGTGTCGGCGTAGGTGGCCACTTGCTCGGGTGTCAATTCGCTGACCGCCTTGGCCACGGCTTTCATCTTTTTGCCCAACCGCCGGCCCAAGGCCTTGAAGTTGGCCTTGGCCTGCAGCGTGACCAACTCGCTGTCGTCGGCCGAGAGTTGGACGGTTTTGACATTGAGCTCGCCCTGGATGTCTGCCTCAAAGGCCTGGACGGCTCGGCGCAAGGCCGGGTCTTCGATGGCGATGGTCAATTGTTGCAACGGCCGGCGCACGCCGATCGACTCGCGCTCGCGCAGGCCCATCGCCAGGGTCACGGCTTGACGCACACGCTCCATTGCTTGCTCGAGTTCCAGGTCGCGCAGTTCGGCGACCGGCTCGGGAAATGGCATCAGGTGGACGCTGTCCTCGTCGGCCTCGAGGTCGCACAGCCCGGTGTCGACCAACAACCGCTGGTGCAGGTACTCGGTGAAAAACGGCAACACCGGGGCCATCGCCCGGCTGACCGTCACCAGCACGCGAAATAAGGTTGCATAGGCATCATCTTTGTCGCGCTCGGCCTGCTCGGGAGTCAGGCCATCCTCAGCCGCGCCGCGCTTTCGCCAGTAGCGACGACGACCGCGGCGGATGTACCAGTTGTTGAGGTCATCACACAGCCGCAGGTAGGCGGGCACGAGGTTGGACAGGGCGTAGTCCTCGTACTCGCCGATCATCTCGGCCAAAAAGCTCTGCACGCGCGAGAGGATCCAACGGTCGAGCGGGGCTTGTGGGGTGACCCCGAGGGCAGCTTTCGAGGGTTGCCAACCATCGGCGCACGCGTAGGTGGTCAGGAAATTGTAGGCGTTCCACAGCGGCAAGATCACCAGGCGCACGGTGTCGCGGACACACTCGCCGGTGACGTCTTTTTTGTGTTTGCCAAACCGCATCGGCTCGGCGCGCACGACCTGGCTGTTGATCAGGTAGGCGCGCAGGGCATCGGCACCGTAGCGCTCGACCACCCCACCTGGGTCGGGGTAGTTTTTGAGCCGCTTGGACATCTTCTTGCCGTCGGCGGCGAGGATCAGGCCGTTGACGATGACATTTTTAAAGGCCGGACGGTCGAACAGGGCCGTTGCTAATACATGAAGTGTGTAAAACCAGCCGCGGGTCTGGTCGAGGCCCTCGGCGATGAAGTCGGCCGGCAACCCGCTTTCGACCCGGCTGCGATTTTGTTCGTCAAACGGGTAGTGGTTTTGCGCGTAGGGCATGCTGCCGGACTCAAACCAACAGTCGAAGACCTCCTGTACGCGCCGCATGGTGCCGCCGGCTTTCGACGGCCAGGTGATCGGGTCGACATGTTCGCGGTGCAGGTCAGTGACGGTGCCCGGCGCCAATCCGGCGAGCTGTTCGAGTTCGGCGATCGAACCGACACAGACCATGTCGCTCGGGTCCTTGTCGCAGCGCCAGATCGGCAGCGGGGTGCCCCAAAACCGGTTGCGGCTGAGGTTCCAGTCGCGGGCGCTGGCCAGCCAGTTACCAAACCTGCCCGATCCAACATGGTCGGGAACCCAGTGCAGGCCGCGGTTGAGCTCGACCAACCGCTCGCGCATGTGCTCAACCTTCATAAACCAGGTCGACAGGGCCATGTACAACAGCGGCTGGTCGGTGCGGTAGCAGTGGGGATAGGGGTGGACGA
>CAZUPD010000149.1:18293-18526 GCA_964621785.1 uncultured Nannocystaceae bacterium | reverse complement strand
CGTGTCCGTTCTCAGGCCAATGTGGGCGCTTCAAGGGGTTCGAGCGGGCACTCGATGCCGATATCATCGTCGTCAACCACCACGCATTTTTGGCGAGTCGGGTTCCATTTGCTGTCGCCGTTGACCAGGACGCTCCCCGGAAACTCACCACAGCCGAGTTGATCCTCCGGCGTTGTGGCTTGGTTCTGATCGACGAGGTTGACGAATTTCAAAATAATGCGATTGGTGCCAAC
>CAZUPD010000149.1:0-18283 GCA_964621785.1 uncultured Nannocystaceae bacterium | reverse complement strand
GGCTCGTCCTATCGTCTCGAGGCGGGCTCAGCCAACCCTACAAGTTACTCACAGAAGTCGATCAACGTCGCGCTGAGCGGCGGCTCGATGCCACAGTTCGCTTCGAGCGTGGTCGCTCTGCTTTGCTGCGCATCATTAACGAAGCTGAGCGCATCGCCGAGCTTATCAATCGCAAAGAGTTGGAATGGCCAGAGCGCGGTCGGATGACCTGGCTGGGTGCTAAAGATGCTTGGGTTGCTGACCGTCTTTTTCCTGCACAGGACGATGGCGTTTCGCGGGTCCGGGCCCTCTTCGACCGTGAGGTGATCGAGGACCGACGAGCTGAGGCTCTACGCATTGCGCTGGCACCCCTTGCAGGTCCTGGCCTTGGAGACGGCAGTCGAATGGAAGACATTCGGGCTGGTATGATGCGCAGTTTGGAGGATTGGCCAATGGGCGGCCGCCGTAGCCCCAGCGCCATTCAAAAGGAGAAAAGCAAACTCGTCGATCTGTTGATTGTTCGAGCGGCACTCCTACAGTTGGATCGCGCGATTGGGCACCTCCGTCCCCAGCTACCTGGCCTCGAGAGCCGCGAGGTGCAGCAGGCAGCAGCCTTACGCGACAAGTTGCTGGGCTATGCGCCGTGGCAACCGTCCCCGACCGGAGCGTTGGGCAAACGGCTGTTTGGTTTCGCGTTCGCCGAGCGACTCAGCGAACCAGGAGCGCTCGAAACAAGGGTCATGTCGGGCGATCCTCATGGACTTGTCGCGCAGCTCGGCGGAGTGGTTGCCCGTGCACTGGCCGGAACGCCTCGTGCGGTGGTTGGGTTGTCGGCGACATGTCGCTTCCGTGGCTCACCTCGTGCGGATGTTCTGGGCGACGTGGCGGGGGCGGTCCGCGATGAAGCAAGGAATGTCCAAGTCATTCTGGCATCTGTCGAAGCTCGGATCTCCGGAGTGGGTGGTGCCAAGCGTCTCGAGGCGGCCCGTACGGCTGCCAAACAACTGTGGCACACCACGCTGGGTGAGTACCTCGCCAACCTTGTGGGCGACGAGAAGACTCGAGGGCGGGGGCGTGCGCTTCTCGTAACTGCGAGCTACCGAGAAGCTCGTGCTGTCGGAGAAGGCCTGCGGCAAGCGGCTGGGGACAACGTGTATGTGCGGTTCTTGGTCAATAGGGCAGCCGAAGCCCAGTCCGACGATGACGCGCTGTTGCGAACACAACTGGAGTCGTTTGCTGAGGTTCCTGTCCCAGCGGTCCTCGTGGGCCCACTGAGTGTCGTGTCTCGGGGTCACAACATTGTCCAGCGAGGGACAAAGTACTCAGCCATTTCAGGAATTTTTGTACTGACGCGCCCGGTACCCCCGAGCCACGATGCCGATCGATTCCTCTCTCACCTTAGCTACAACGCGCGTCTGAACGCTCCAAAATGGTCTGGCTCTCCACACGCAGCCGTTTCGAAGGAACGTGCTCAGGCCTGGCAGCGGTTGCGCGCCCTTCAGCGCAGCTCGGCCACCTTCCGCCACATGGATCCTGAGTTACGTCGCGAGTTGGTGTGCGACGTCCTCGTCGAGCTCGCACAGCTGGCGGGGCGAGCCAGGCGAGGCGGAACACCGGTCGACCTCGTCTTTGTGGACGGAGCATTTCAAGACAATGTCGCGCCGTGGCGTGACCTCGTTGGGGATGTGCTCGGGTGGTGGCGTGAACAAGGGTGGCTGACGGAAATGACAGAGCTACACGGCGCGCTCGTCCACGGTCTCGCCGACTTTGCGAACTTCGATCTGAGGGAGGTCTAATACAATGGCGGCAATCAAGAACATTCGAACGACAGCATTCCGACTTGCACCAGAACACTTTGGTGTGGTGCATGTCTATCGGCCAGGGGAGCACTTTACACGGGCTTGGCAGCGACTCAACGAAATTTGGAGACAGCGTGGCGACGGGGAACATTACTATCTCCCGTATGCAGGCCTCGCCGTCGCGCTTCGGTGTCTCAGCGGAGACTTCGTCGCACTCGAACGGCGAGTGGATAGCGAACGGGCGGTCGTCATCTCGCGTCAGCCGATTTCGCCTGAGCAGCTCGAGATTGCGTTCGCAGCTTGGGAAAACTCGGCACTCGGACTTGATGACGCTCCCGTATCCGGCCTGATCGATGACCTCGTGCACGAGCAAGTTGAGGTCGCCGGGCTCGTTCGTCGCCGCAATGGCCATCCGCCCATGTTGGAGGGTGGAAAATGGCCGTGGGATGTTGCTATCTGGGAGGTCGCGCACCGGCTGGCAGCCTCGCGGATGCGAACTGACAAAGGCTCAGTCACCCTCCGCGTTGACTCCGATGCTGCTCTTCTGACCTGGGATGACCTCGTGGAACCCGAGGACAAAAATGCGGCAGCGATGCACAAGATAGTACCGCTACTGATCACGATTCCTGGAGTCGAGGACCCGGTCGTGTCGTTTCAGTCAAGCCTTGTGCGACTAGCTCCGTCGTGGCGTGACTCAAAGGCTTCACGCTACGCATGGGTTTCGCTCTCAAGTGATGCACCGCTCTTACGCGCCCGAGTTCGGCATATGAAGCAGGAAGGTGAGTATGTCGCTGAGTGGAGTGATCGTGCCGCGAAAGTGCTCAAGGGAGCGAGTTTGAATCCACTACCCGATGCGAATACCGGGCCATCCTTACGCGGGAACTTGCGTTGTGGGTACAAAACACAACCTAAATGGCATGACATCGGAAAGGGGGTCGGTGTCTGGTTTCACGAGTGCGTGGCGCATCATGCCCGTCAATGTCTGGGCGAAAATGCGGTGCCAGTGATGCTAGAGGTGAGCAAGGCTTCCTGGCCTACAGAGAAGACTGTTGCGTCGAGAGCTTCTCTGGGGCTAGCGGATCAACAGACGAAAGTAGCGATTCGATTTTTGGTCGTTTACGCGGAGTCGGCGACACGTCGGAGGATTCGAGATGCCCTCATGCACGTGCTCAAGGAAGGAGCGCACATTCGTGATGTCAGTGCGCTCGAGCAGTTTTGCGGTAAGCTGCACTCGCTCGACGACGGCGAGAAACTGCGTCTGGGGCCGTTGGAGGTCCGCTTTGTGCGCCCGCCGGGAGCTGAACGCTGGCTGCTCAAACGTGCCCCGTCGTCCGAAATCGTCGCATGGCTTGACTCCTGGCTGGAGAAGGAACCTAGAGATGACGTTATTGCTGCACTTGTTGAGACAGACGAGTCAGCTGCCAGCGGGAATGATAATCTCTCCGACCCGAAGCACATTCTACGGGGGGCGTTTGCGCAGCGGGGAATCGTGACGCAATTCATCACCGCATCATCAGAGCCTGATGAGAAGGCACGTAAAAAGGCCGAGCAAAAGGGAAAATACTACGACCACCCGGGTGTCAACGCAGTCGCCGACTTGATGCGTAGCGGGAGTTTCTTCCTCCGACCATTCCCTGCCCACGGCGTCGCAGCAGGGACACTCGTTGTCGGAATTTACGGAGCACGCGTTACCAAGAAGAAAAATCAGAAACGCGGAGCTACCTATTTGGTGAATTTGGTGGCGGTCTCCGTAGGCGAGCAAAAGGCTTGGGGGTACATCCCTGACAAGGGGTGGAAGCCTCTCGACGAGGCGACAGCTGCGTTTCTCGGCTCCGACCAGGATTACGATGTGCAACGCGCGAAAAACCTTGTCGAAACCGCAGTCGAAAAGCTCAGACTAACGTTCCGCGGGAGGACGGCCATTCTCCTGTTCGATGCACTTGGTTGTCGTCGGTTTTGGTCCTGTCTGCAGGATAAGTCGAACGGAAAACCGGAAGCGTGGATGGTGGCTGGGCAGCGTGCGGTCGTTCGGATCCGGTCGCTCCCTGATGAGCTGGCACGCCCGGCAGGCGCCGGTAACTGGATCGATAAGCTTGTCCCTGCGAAGTACACACCGTTTCGGCCCATGCGTGTCACCGGCGCGGAGGGGAACGCTCCAACGGTCGTCCTCTCCGGTTCAGCTGTCATGGATACGACTCCAGAAGGTCGGAAATCCACCCGGTACTTGGCCAACAACTCAGCTGTGCGAAAGGATTGGCATTCGCTCGGCGCGACTGAAATTCAGGTGCTCGATCCAGGTCGATGGGCGCAAGAGGACATTATTGGGCAAGTTGCGATGCTCTGTCGAGTTGCACCGACTTGGAACCGGGGGCTGCGTTGGCCGTCGCCGCTGCATCTGGCTCGAGCCGTTGTTCGGGATCATCCACATCGGTACTTCGCGGACGGAGATCGCGAAGCTGAGAATAGCGAGGACAGCAAACAGATGAGGCTCGATCATTTGTAGTAATAAATGGCTGACGAGGGATTCATGAACCGTGCCGACCCACCGACACTTTTGCGCAATCTGTCCGCATTTAAAACTCCAAGGGGAGACGCGTGAGCGATTCGCCGGTTCTCGTTTCTTGGGTTGCCATCAACAACGACCCGTTCGAGCGCGATCGGAAAACCGGCGAGCGGCGTCTCGTTGATGGTAACCCCGTAGAAGGCCCGACGCTCACGCTTCTCCACGATGACGAGTCCCGCTATGCCGGGCAAATCTCTGACGTTGTTCTCCTTCATCGTTCTCCGGACAGTGGTCGTGAGCATCGAGCCGTCACGGAGCTGAGCGCTGAGTTGCGCAAACGTGAGCATCGGGTGCATCTGGAGGCATGGCCCGGTGATGACCCGACCGATCATCGGGGAATTTTCAATTTTCTCCGGACAAAGCTTCCTCAGCTCCGAAGTCGCTTTCAAGGTAGTGAGCTCGTCTTGCACATCAGCCCCGGTACGCCGTCGATGCAAACGGTTTGGGTGTTGATGGCTGAGACAGGGTTTTTGGATCCGCCGTTTGCCGTTGTGAAGTCGTATCGCCGCGCCGAGCGTCGTGGGCGTCCCGCCGTCGTCCCGGTCGAGCTTGGGATCGAGACTTTCTACAAAGTCTACAAAGCCTCTCGTCCACGCCAGGTGGGCTCCGGGGAACAGGCGGTACTCTGGGATCCGCGCCGTTTCCAAAGCGATGCGATGAAGCAGGTGTTTGCCGAGGCGCGGCGATTCGCGCAGCTGAAGGTCCCGGTGCTCATTCGCGGTGAGCGCGGGACGGGAAAGACGACACTTGCGAGCTGGATTCGCTCAAACAGTCCGTTCAAGCGCGACGAGCAGGACGCGCGGTGGCCGAGTATTGCATGTGGTCAGTACAACTCAGAGACTATGAGAGCCGAGTTATTTGGCTACAAGAAAGGTGCATTCACGGGGGCTACGTCTGATCGTCCTGGGCTCCTCGCGGCCGCCCACCGCGACACCCTCTTCCTCGATGAGATCGCAGATGTGAGCCGCGAGCTCCAGCGACTGCTGATCCGTGCGATCGAAGAGAAACGGTACCTTGCACTCGGGGACGATACGCCAAAGGACAGCGACTTTCGCCTGTTGAGTGCAACAAATGTCGATGATAGCGAACTTCGGGGCAGGCTCGATCCCGACTTCCTCGATCGGATCAGCTTACTGTCGCTAACATTGCCTCCACTGCGGGATATCCCGGAGGAGCTGGCCTGGCTCTGGGAAGCTGTCTACGACCAAGCTGCGCGACGGGCCGGGGTCACCAGGAGTCGGGCAGCGCTCGGCAGTCGGCACCACGCCAAGGTTGTGACAAACCTTCGCCGGCATTCGCTGCCAGGCAATCTGCGTATGCTCTTTCGCGTTTCCTACCGTATCCTCGCAGGGCGCAATGACACCGAAGGCAGGTTGTCGCCTTCCGATGCCGTCGCCTACGGGCTCGAGGCCTTGACGGGGCCGAGCGGAGGAGTGACTGCCCATGCCTCGCAGACTGTCGCAGCGGCATTCGCCTATGGAGGTGGGGTTGACGATCTAATCGAGGCCGGCGGTAAACTTTGTACTGCTGAAGTCCTGGCGGACTTCAAGGCTTTCATGGCGATGGAGTTGCGGCGTATCGCAGCCCAACGTCGTGTGGACGTAAACGAGCTTTCCGACGTCTCCGAGCGTTCACTGCGTGCCTGGATCAAGCGAATTTCCGGTCGGAATAAATCTTCCGAAGAGAGGAAAAATGATTCCGAAATTAGCCAAGGGTGAGATGGGCTTTGGTCTCTTCTATTCGCTGTCATCGGCACGTAGTTATTTGTATTTTCAGATTTTTCCAGGAAGTTTCGAGCCCCTACATACGTTCCTGGCACAGTGCTCGCTAATGACGTCACTGGGCACAGATCGATTGGGTGTCCGCAACGACAACCACAGGGGTGACTCGATGAATGCAGCAATCCACAGAACATTTGCGATCCATGATTACGGCCTCAGTCGCCATGCGTGGCAACGCATGGGCAGCCGCGGTTTCTCTCCCGATGCGATTCGCCGTGTACTCGAATTCGGGCGTGTCGCCCACGTCCGGGGAGCGACGATCTACGCGGTCGGGCGCAAAGAAGTTGCGAAGTTCGAGATCGTCGGGATCGACCTTTCCGATGTAGAGGGAATCCAAGTAGTTTGCAGCAACAGCGTGATCATGACGGTGTATCGCAATCACAACTTTCGCGGTTTGCGTCCGCGTCGTCGGCCGCGTCGGTACCGCCATCGTTTCCACTAGCAGGCACAAGTACAGGAGAACAACAGATGAGCAAGCTCAAAGAATTTACGATGTCATCCGCGCGACCGCTTCCGGTCATCTTACTCGCCGACGTCAGTGGCAGTATGAGCGAGAACGGCAAAATCCAAGCACTCAACGATGCCGTCTCGGAGATGATAGCGGCTTTCGCTGAGGAGGAGGACTCCCGCGCGGAGATCCATGTCAGCGTCATAACCTTCGGCAGCGGTGGTGCCACGGTCCACAAACCACTTCGCCCCGCCAAAGAAACACAGTGGGAGCCCATGCAAGCCTACGGACGCACGCCGATGGGTGAAGCCTTCGGTGTCGCACGAGCGATGCTTGAAGACCGGGACACAATCCCGAGTCGAGCCTACCGGCCGACGCTCGTGCTCGTTTCCGACGGCGTACCGACCGATGATTGGCGTGGACCCCTCGAGGGGCTTCTCAAGTCGGAAAGAGCGTCCAAGGCGACACGTTTCGCAATGGGCATCGGCGCCGATGCGGATAACGAGACGTTGGCCGCGTTCCTTGCGAGCGACGAGGGGAGGGTATTTGAAGCCCATGAAGCCCGACAGATCAAGAGCTTCTTCCGCTGGGTGACCATGAGCGTCACGACGCGATCCCGGAGTGCAAGCCCCAACACTCCCATCACGGTCGAACCAACTGACCTTGACGATTTCGACTTCTGAGGCGAAGCGTGACTCAAAGCATCTACAGCTATGGGGCCTCCGTCCAAGGTCCGCTCCACCGCAAGGAAGGACGACCGAACGAAGATGCATGGTTGCATGCACGTGGCTCATTCGGGACGCTTGCGGTGGTGTGCGATGGAATGGGGACCAAGCCAAATGCGCGGGCAGGTTCTCGAGCCGCGTGCGCGGCCGTGAAGGAAGCCGTGTCCCGCTGGTCGAAGGCTGTAGATGCTCCTGTGTCCTATCTCGCGCACCTCGTCGAGGTATTGTGGCGACTGCGGGTGCATCCGCTCAAACCTGCGAGTGCCGTGACCACTTGTTTACTTGCACTTGCAATGAAAACGGGAACCTGGGTCGTGGGCGGAGTCGGAGATGGGCTCGCACTTGTACGGACCGGCCCGGACCTTCGGGTCGTCGTGGGCGAGCGCGGAGATAACTTCACCAATGAGACCCTCGGTTTGGGGGCTTCGAGGGGTCCCCGGGACTGGACGCTGGTCGAGTTTCCTGCGACGACAGCACAACGAATCGCTATCTTGGCGACAGACGGGGTTGCGGACGATCTTCGACCGGAGCGTTTCGACGGCTTTTGCAACTGGCTGATCGACACCTTTGAGACTTTGACACAGGCACAGCGTTGGCGCGTGTTAGCACGCGAGTTGCGGAACTGGCCAACTCCAGGCCACCTTGACGACAAGACACTCGCCCTCGTGCACTCGCCCTCTGCCGAGGAGATGAAATGAACCAGGTGAAGTCTGTCGTGGATGCGAATGGTGTCCGGTATGAGCTCGCCGGACTCCTCGGCCGAGGTGGCCAGGGGGCCGTCTACGCAGTCAAAGGAGGTCGCCTCGCGGTGAAAATCGTCGCGGGAAGCACTCCGAGGCGGCGAGAATTGATGCGAAACCAGTTCACCCACGTGCGGCGGTTGCCTCTTGGTGAGCTCTCTTTGGCGCAGCCGCTGGAATTGCTTCGGCCACCTCATACCGGCTACGTCATGGAACTGCTGACCGGAATGGCGCCGATCAAGTGTTTGCTCGAACCGTCCAAGGGCGAAACTCCGGGAGTGGCGTGGTATGTGCGAACAGGTGGCCTAAACCGGCGATTACGCGTACTTGCTCGGACAGCACACATACTCGCCCAACTACACGGGAAAGGGCTTGCATACGCGGATCCTTCGCCAGCGAATATCTTCGTATCCCAGGATCCCTCCTACGCCGAGGTGTGTTTCATCGACACCGACAATCTGTGTTACGAGTCGACGCCCGGTTCACGCGCCGCGGTTTATACACCTGGCTACGGGGCGCCGGAGCTTGTCCAGGGCAAGTCTGGCATCACCACCCTGACCGATGTACACGCGTTCGCAGTCATAGCATTCCAAGCCCTTTCGCTCGCCCACCCATTTATTGGTGACTTCGTCCACGACGGGGAGCCTGAGCTCGAGGAAAAGGCATTTGCCGGCCGGCTCCCGTGGGTTGATGACTCCGAGGACGACTGCAATCGTGCGAGTTTCGGAGTCCCACGGAAATGGGTTTTATCCTCACGGCTTTCCGAGCTGTTCCAGCAGACGTTTGGGGCAGGGCGTTTGGTACCCCGCGAGCGGCCCGGAGCCGCACAGTGGGCCGAGAGACTGTTCGCAGCTGCCGACGCCACGATTCACTGTCCGGATTGTGGGGGCTCGTTTTACTTCAACCGACCGCGTTGCTCGTGGTGTGATGCGCCATGTCCGGCGTTCGCAACGGCGGCGTTCCACCTCTGGGACCCGGACTGTGGCGCGAGCGGTGATATCCTCACCAAACCCCAGCGTGGTGCTCGTCGACCCATCCTTGTTGGGCACGGTGCGGTGACGTCTGCGGCACCGTTTGTGGTCAGGCGGCGGCTCGCGTTTGGCCAGATGGGACTTGGGGCAGATGAACCGATACTCGAGGTGTCGCTCGCGGGCGATCGACTTTCGATTCGGAGCCTTGACGGCCAGCGGTACCGACTCGTTCCTACCTCGGGCCGGCAGACGGAGGTGTTCGAGCACCCTCAGACGTTGCATCTCGCCGCGAAAAAGGAAGTCTGGCGCATCCACTTTGGCAACGACGATCGCCTGCACCGTGTTCTCAGCTTTGAACTACGACCGGGGAGGGCGCTGTGAGGGTCAGCGATGTTCAGCGCGGAAAAACGACGGTCCTCGAGGTGGTCCCGGCACAAGAGGGCAACTTCGGCAAGGTCGGTGTGCGGACAGAGGTCGAGCTGTTCTCGAGCGCCCTCGAGTCAGAAGCACTCCTGAAGGTGGACAGCGAGTCTTGGGCGATCGAAGGTAAAAATGCGCGTCAACAGGAGCTTCTGCGCGGAGTCCTCCTGCGTGGGCTCCCCCGCATCATGTGGATTGCGGCTCGCCACCCGAACAAAACAGATGCGACCTCCCTCGTTCTCGAAATCCGTGAGTTTCCCTCAGAGAGCCGGTGGCCACAGCCTATTGATCTCGGAGTCGACGAGAAGATCGTCGATTTTATCCGCGGAAGACGTAGCGGTTTGAGAACCACAAAAGATGTGATCGGTTGGCTCACCGATCGTTTTCTGATCACAGGCTCGAATGGCTCTGGGCGAGTTCTGCTCTCAGGAAGCCCCAATCCCCATACTGATCAGCGCAATGCATTTCGATTGTACGGTCGAGGTTGGGCTGTAGATGTTATGCGGGACACGAGTGACCGGTTGCGCTTGACAAGGGTTGTCGCAGCGAAGCGTGCTCAAACGAACGATGAAAGGCGTCCAGTGCTGCTTATCCGCGGGCAGTTCCAGTTCGTCGACTATACGGTGGCAGGCCATTTTCGCGGTGCCGCTCGCGGTGAGCTCGACCAAATCGTGCGAAATGCGGGCAGTTATCTCGGTATCTGGCGCGAGTACAACAAGCTCGAGCGCCGCAGCATCGAGCGTCGGGCGCGGGAGTTCGGGTGGCTGAAATACGACTCGCGCAAGTCACTTGCTGACGGCCGCTGGCGTTTTCACTTAGTCGATGATAGCCGCGCCGAGGGTTGCCTCCGGTCGCTGGAGACAAGTGAATCTGTCGATTTGGAGGCAGCGGAGCGCCCGCCACCCGAATTGACCGAAGTCGAAGTCGATCCCGACGCAGCGCCCCCAAATCGTCGGCGCCCCTTCACGGGCGAGTGTGTTGGCTTTGACCGCATTCGTCTCACCCTCGACGTGCGCACCAGTTGGTACGAAGAGTTCCGCATCCCTCCGCCGGAGGCGGGCGTATTGTTCATGAGCCTCAGCGGCGATCGCACTCGCCTGGGGCGCCGAAGGGACGCGCAGGCCCTCATTGCGTCGGCCGAGTGTCCGATGCCCCAGTTGGGTTTGCTGATCGAGGGCAAGCCTGTGCCCGACCGGCGGCGTCGAAGTGAGCAACCACTTTCGCAGGCCGCTCGCGACGCATTTGGCGGCGAGCCCACAGGCCGCCAGATTGAAGCGCTGAAAGTAGCCCTCAATACTCCGGATATTGCCCTGATCCAGGGACCTCCTGGTACCGGCAAAACACGGACAATTGCAGCACTACAGGCGCGTCTATCTGAGATCGCAGAGGATAGCGATAGTGTCACAGGCCGCTTCTTGCTCACCAGTTACCAACACGATGCCGTTGAGAATGTAGCGAGTGCTACGCAGGTGTTCGGTCTCCCGGCGATCAAGGTCGGCCGAAAGCGTGGTCAGACCGAAGAAGTGGATGGTTTTGAGCGGTGGCGTCAGGAGCGTGTCGATGCTGTCCGCGCGAGGCTCGCGACCCGCGAGGACCTTCCCGCCGTGGTCGCTTTCCAACGTTGCCGCGACCTCACGATCGGCTATCTCAAGGCGCCGTCGAGAACAGAGGATGTCGCTCGTTTGCTGACCACGGTACGCGACATAGCAACACCACACATTCCACCGGCAGTGTCTGACCAGCTCCTCGAAGTCGCACAACAACAGCGTCGACCGATACAAACGCATGCGAAGGCCGAGCCGGGCGTCGAGCTCGCGTTGCGGGCAGTACATGGCCTTCGATGCACGCCGGCTGCCTTCGGTGACGATGGCGACAGGCAAGCCGGAAAAGCCTTGAAACGGCTCAAACGGTTGGGCGTCCTCAAAGCCGAGGAGGACGCTCTGCTCGAGAAGGCAGCCTCCTGGGATGTTGAGCTCGAAGCAAGCTTTCTACCTGCACTCGCCGAACTCCAAGGGACCTTGCTCGACCGATTGATGCCGGACGAACGCCCGCCATCAGCACCCATGATCAGCGAAGACGTCGAGTGTGCGCTCGGTGCGGCGGTAAACGCACTGCGAGAGACTGTTCGCTCGTCTCGGGGTGGTGTCGAAGCGGTGCTCCACGAGTTTTGCGACGACTTGGAAAACGACCGCAGTGGTACGCGGGAGGCTGTTGAACGCTACACAGTCGTCCTCGCGGCGACGTGCCAGCAAGCAGTCGGGTACGACATGAAGACACTGAAAGGAGATCACAACGTCTTTGAGACGGTTGTGGTCGACGAGGCTGCTCGGGCAAATCCCCTCGATCTTTTCATTCCGATGGCGTTGGCAGAGCGCCGGATCATTTTGGTCGGGGACCATCGTCAGCTGCCCCATATCCTCGACCACGAAATCGAGCATGACCTCGACTCAGACGTGTCCGCAAAGACACAAGAGATGTTGCGGACGAGTCTCTTCCAGCGTCTGTTTGCACAGCTGCGCGAGCGCGAAGAAGTGGACGGTATCAAGCGTACCGTCACGCTCGATATCCAAGACCGCATGCATCCCGTGCTCGGAGCTTTCGTCAGCGACACGTTTTATGCCCCGCACGGCGAGGGCTTCACCTCCGGGAGGCGACCGGAAGACTTCACCCACGATCTGGTTCGCTATTCAGGAGCGGTTGCGGCCTGGGTCGACGTCCCCTTGGGACACGGTCGGGAGCACGGTGGTCAGAGCAAGAGTCGGAGCGTCGAAGCGAAGTGGATCGCTGGTGAGGCACATCGACTCATGAACGAACGTCCTGATTTAAGCGTCGGCGTCATCTCGTTCTACTCCGCCCAGGCACGCGAGCTCCTCGAGCAGATGGAGCCGTTTGGGATGACGGAGCGGGTCGAGGACGGAGCGCACCGTATTCACCCCGATTGGCAAACGACTCGAGGACCGACCGGCAAACTCAGTGAGCGACTCCGAGTGGGCACAGTCGATGCATTCCAGGGGAAGGAGTTCGACATCGTGATGCTCTCGATGACTCGATCGAACGAGTTTTCAGCTGATCAGCCAAAACAGCTTCGGCGCAAGTACGGGCACTTGATGTTGGCAAATCGCCTGTGTGTGGCGATGAGTCGACAAAAACGACTGCTGATAGTTGTCGGCGATAGCGGGATGTTGAAAGAGAAGCAGGCCGCGGATGCGGTCCCGGGGCTCGTTCGATTCATGGAACTTTGTGAAGGAGACGATGGTGTACTACTTCACGCCTGAGAAACCAGCACTCAACTTTGGGCCACGGCACCATGCCCGCTGGAGTTCACGTCAACTCTTGTTGTGGCCTGCGTTGGGATATCGGGTCGTCGCACCTCGGGTTCGGGAGCGCACGCTCAACATGCTACAGCGGGCCATCTTAGGATTGTGTCGTGCAGGAGTCTACCGGGTCGAGGTCATCGCAGAGCATCTCTCTGTGCACCCAGACCTTGCCGGATTTATTGTCACCGAGCTGAGGGACCTCGGTTACCTCAATACGGACGGACTCCCGACCGAGGATGGACTGCGTGTACTAGCTGAGGATGCAGTCGAAACCCAGGAGATGGTTGCGGGTTACGTGTTCCAGGACCCGTGGAACGGCGAGCTGTGGCCGCGCTTCGTCGAAAAGCTTGATTACTGCGAACTCGAGTTCAATGACAACGGTTTTCCCTCCCTCGTGATGGGGACGACGGGCGAACCTCGGCGCTATCGGATGTTCACAGTGTTGCCGAGTGATGCGGTCGCCCCGCCGATGCCGAAGTCCCTCGCCGTTGTGCAAGCAGTCGCACGACATCGACGAGGACTGAGCGACAAGGATGCCGATGACAGTGACGAAGAAACCTTCGCGCACGTTGTCGCCTCCCGTGTTCACATTCGCCGGGTCAGTCTCGTCGAACAGCCTCAACCCGTGTTTTTGATGACGTACCTATACGTGCCGGAGTCAGATGGTACGGACTGGTACGCTTGCGATCCTTTTGGTCTTGGCCAGAGCCCACGTCTGCGTCGCCGGGTTGAGGCGGTGATGCACGATGCTCCCGGCTTGTATGACGTCGTCAACCGTCTTGTTGGCAAAACGTTGTACGCCAGCCATGACGAGCAGAAACGTTGGCTCGAGAGCATTCAGCTTCAGGCCGGGCTCGAGGTCGATCGCCGCCTCGGCTTGAGCTTCCGGAACGACCGTTCTTTTGACCAGGTCCTCGAGATGGAGGCCTCCCGCCAGGAAGTGCGTTTACTCGGCAGCACCTGCCCAAAACGTAAGGTCGATGAAGTCCTTCGGGCCGGATCCAAGGTGCTCGAGGTTGTCTTTGCGTCGCTGGCCGCCGCACATCCCCTGGGCGACATTTGGAAACGTGTGTATGTTCGACAAGTGGACCCGCACACCGGGGAAAAGCGCGTTGTACCGCAGGCAGAGCATACTGCCTACAGTGCGACCTATGAGGGGGCGTTTCATTCACTTGGGTTTTCACCCATTCCAAACGCCTTTTTGAATGTCAAGCCTGGACAAATCCGCTCAGTTGCTGGTCATGGCGACCACTGGCGTCTGCGTCCACTTGTCACGGCGACAGCCCTCTTGGCGCAACGCGAGCGGACGCATCCCTTCGCTGCCGCAGCCAAGGTCTCGCCACAACTCCTGGAGACTATCAACAACATTGCAACTACCGGCGCAAGGGCCGGCCACGCCAACGACGACTTTGTCTCACTCGAGGAAGCCGAGCAACACGTAGCCAGCGTCTACGAAGTTGTTTCGCAGCTGCTCGGGCTACGGGGTCGAAGTTGAATTGTTCAATCCACGGACTCGGAGGATCGCATGGCTAAAGGGAACAATGGTAACCGGAATAGGAATAGGAAGAATGGGCGGAACACGAACACGAACAATAAAAGCGGCAACAAACTGGCAGGAAAACCGACTGCTGAGCCACTGCCCGAGACCCCGGTCGCAAAACTTGCGAAGCTTGAAAAGCAAGCCGAGGAACACGCGACGGATGCCGACCTCGAGGCGGTGGTGGCAGCCCCAGCACCTCCTCCCGGGGCGACACCGGACGACCTCATCAAGCGGGCTTCAGAACTGATAGCATTGCTCGAGTCCCAGCGAACGCGTGTGGAGAAGGCTGAGGCCGATACCACCAAGCGAGCCGCTGAGGTTGACCAGCTCGCCCGCGAAGTCGAGGAAAAACGCGGCCTGCAAGAGAAACAACAACAAGACCTCGACCGCCGGGACTCGGACATCTCCAAGCGCCAACAGGAACTCGCCAAGTGCGAAGAGGAGTTTCGCGAACATGAGGCGAACCAAGTCCGGCGTACTGAAGCGATCATCCAGCGAGAGAACGACGCGGACGCGGGTTTTCTCCGGCGAAACCGAGAGTCACTCGCCCAGCTAGAGGTCGAAGGTGAGGCCCTGCGCGAGCAGTACTCGCTCCACCGCAAGCGAATGAACGACGAGCGGGCAGCACTCGAGCGGGAGCTGCAAGGCCAGCGTGACAAGTTCGGAGGCGAACGGGCAGCACTCGAGCGGGAGTTGCGAGATCAGCGAGTCGCGTTCGAACGGGAGCTGCAACAGCAACGTGACCAGTTCACCGCGGAGGCCCAGTCCCAGCGCGACGAGGACGCTCAGGCGCGCGCGCAGGCCCGTCAAGCCGCGGACGAGGAGTTCGCCGCGCGTAGAAACGAATTGGAAAACAGGCACCAGCAGATTGAGGCTGAGGCAAAAAAGCTGCGGAGCCGAGCGAGGGACCTCGATCTCGAGCGGGAGTTGCTGACGGAAGATCGCGAAGCGTTCGATGACAAAGTCAGCCAGCAAGCGGCACGACAACTCGAACTCAAAGACGGTGAACTCAAAGACCTGACTGAAAGGCTAGATGCTGCGCGCAACGATCGAGATCGTTTCGCTCAACGACTCGCTGAGCGCGAAGAGGCCGACCGGTGTTTCGCTGGGGAGACGCCGGACGAGGTGTTGAAACGAGTGCGGGGACTCGAAGCAGAATGCGAGCGACTGAAAAAAGCCCTGGGCGGGAGGCCGAGCGCCCAGGCGGCTCAACGGCTAGAGGAGCTCGTGCGGCACAAAGAGCAGTGGGAGTCTGACCGTTTACAGTTGGTGTCGCAGCTGGGAGAGGCGCGCCAGGAGGCCGCCCGGAAACGGATCGCGGTGACCGAATTGGAGTCCCTGCGGGACGAAAAGAAGTCGCTTGAAACGGCGAATGCACTGCTTCACGAGGTAAGTAGGCAGCTTCGCACCGAGGTCGAGGCTTTGGTCAAGGGTGTCGAAGGCAAAAGTCCGTTCCCGTCGTGCAGCGCAATGGACTCAAACGTTGACCTGCGGTCGACCCCGGCCACGACCGACGAAATCAAGCTTGAGGAGTTCGCACAAGACCTACGCCATCGGATGGCGCGGGACCCGAGGACAGGCAAGAGACTCTATTATTCCGAACAGGACGTCCGCAGTTTCCTCGGAGGTCTCGCCATGAGTCGCTTGCACCTTCTCCAGGGAATCAGTGGAACAGGCAAGACCAGCCTACCACTCGCGTTTGCCCGCGCCATCGGTGCTGGAAGTGCTCTCATCGAAGTACAGGCGGGGTGGCGGGATCGTCAGGACCTGATTGGCCACTTCAACACCTTTGAGCGGCGATTTTACGAGTCGGAGTTTTTGCAGGCCATGTACCGCGCCTCCACTCCGAGGTTCCGAGACACGCCCTTCATCATCGTGCTCGATGAGATGAACCTGTCACACCCCGAGCAGTACTTCGCCGATATGCTCTCGGCTCTCGAGCAGGACCAGCATCGCCAGCGACTCGTACTCATGACCGCTGCCGTCGATCCTGCTCCCAACCTGCTGAAGGATGGCGGGACCAAGCTACCGATCCCGCCGAATGTCTGGTTTATCGGTACAGCCAACCACGACGAGACAACCAAGGACTTCGCGGACAAGACCTACGACCGCGCCCACGTGATGGAGCTTCCGCGCAACCGCAAGACCTTCGAACCAAAAGACTCCCAGCCGCGCAATCCGGTCAGTTTGGGTGCACTCCAAACAGCTTTTGATGCTGCAGTCAACGCCCACAAAGACAAAGCGAAGAAAGCCTACCAGTTTCTCCAAGACGGGCTCGGTGACACGTTGGGCCGTCGCTTTCGGGTTGGCTGGGGAAACCGGCTCGAACGCCAGATGGGCTTGTACGTTCCTGTCGTCGTTGCTGCTGGCGGTACGGTCAGCGAAGCCACCGACCAGATTCTCGCCACCAAGTTACTCCGCAAGATCCGAGACCGACACGATAATCGCCCCGAAGACCTCATCGCGCTGCGCAAGGACATCACAACAAAGTGGCAATCCTTGCGGGATACAAAAACAGAGCCAGAGCCCCACCGCTGTCTTGCACTGCTTCAACAGGAACTTCACCGCTTGGGTCACGATGACGACTGATTCGGTAGCGAAGCTCTTCCGGGATCGACTTTCGGGACAGGTCCTGACACCGCCCGCAATCGGTACGCTGGTAGGCCGGTGGCGATTGGAGCATCATACGACCGAGGAAGTGTTCATCAACTCCGTCGGTGCGAGTGCAGGAGACTTCCTCGCGCCCGAGGAGTCCGGGCACTGGCACGTGCTTACAAGCGATGGCGAGGTGCTCCGAGGGACAGTCACACGCATACCAGACAACTTCGAAGCTGAGAGCGTGCGGACCATCGGCGAAAAACTCGAGGAACTGACCTGCAGGCAGGCTTCCTGGATCGAGTGGATCGACATCGTTCCCTTGGTCCCAGGAATGTCAGATCAGGTGAACGAGGAACCGCTCGAGAAATTGGTCCGCGAGCACTTCGGCCACCTCGAAGCGGTTTGCCGGAAGCCTCGCGCACACCTTCACGTCGAAGTCGAACGCGTACCCGTCTCCAAAGCTCGACGAATTCCACCAACGGCTGTGTCGTACCTCGCGGCCCACACTGAGGATTGGGATCGACCGCTCCTGCGCGGTGTCATGCCAAAGCGAGTCCTCGCCGAAGTTCGACACGATCAGATCGATATCTATGAGAATCGTGTCGTCGCTCGCCTCCTCGACAATTTATGTACGTACTTAAACCAGCGAGTTCACGTCTTACGGCGCTTACTGAAAGTTTTTCGTGAGAAAGAGGACTACACCACGGCAGTCCGGGGTACATATCGGCGTGAGCATCGGATCAGTCGGTTGTGGGGAGAATCAATCGATGAGAATGAGGGGCGTCACAAGGCCGAGTCCGCGCTCAAACAGCTAGAGTGGCTCAAATACAAGGTGATGGGATTGCGGGACTCGCCGCTTTATGAAAATATTCCGCGGCGGGCCTTTGTCCCGACCACCCTCAAGAATACCAACATCCTGACCAACGACCAGCACTACCGGCGCGTCGCCGAATTGTGGCGCGAGTGGGCCCAGACAGGAGCTGGTCGCACGAAGAGCCCGTCTGAAGTCCACGGCGAAGCCCAGTGTCTGTGCCAAGGTCTCGATGCATTTGCGATGCTACTCGTCGTGAGGGCACTCGACACACTGGGTTATGAGCCACCCAACAGTGAGCTCGAAAAGCCTCTCACACGCGGAGTTGCGCTTCCGTTGCGTGGCCGTGGTGTGGCGCTTACGATGAGCTGGCATGTCGATGGGACCATCACCATCGCATTTGGTGAGCGCGAGCTCAGCATCGTCGGGCTGATATCCGAACTCGCAGCAGGGAGTACCGAACGGGTACGCGAGATATTGGCCCGAATTCGGGAAGCGCGTCATGCACGGGAAGGAGAGCTGTTGGTGCTTTTTTTGGCGTCGGGCAACGAGCGCGCGACAGCCGAACCAGAGCTGCTCCGCTCACTTCAT
>CAZUPD010000148.1:0-18573 GCA_964621785.1 uncultured Nannocystaceae bacterium | reverse complement strand
ACCATCGCCGCCGACGACCCAAAACTCACCGGGATCGGTGACACATGTACCGTTTTGGCAAACCTGTCCCGAGTTACAGTCGCTGTCCTGCTCGCACATCTCGCCTGTCGTCGAGGTTGTCGAGCCACCCGTCGTCGTCGATTCGCCTGTGTCCCCGTCCGTCGTCGCGTCATCGGTCGTCGAATCGTCGGGGCCGTCGTCGCAGGCAGGTACAAGGGTCAAAGCCACCACCAGTAAGCCAATCGCGCCACGCATGGCACGAGTGTACCGTCGATCTCGCCCGTCGTCGCAACAACCGGTCGCCGGGCCGTCACACCATCGGACGCTGACGGCGAAAGACCCCGTGAACGTAAACACAATCGCAAGTTCGACGGGGGAAGCGAGTGAGAAATTCGGGCGAGTTGTGGGACAATCCCGGCGTGCAGATCGATCGGCTCACCCCGGGCAAGCGCCCGGACGCGCGGGTCCAGGGAACCCAGAAGTGGCGCAACCTGGTATTTGCCCACTGGAAGCTCCCCCCCGAGCAACTGCGTCCCCACGTGCCACCGCAGCTCGCATTAGACAAGTTTGAAGGGACATGTTTTATCGGTCTCGTTCCATTTGAGATGTACAGCATCCGCTCGTGGTGGATGCCCCGATTGACTGGTCTCAACTTTTTGGAGACCAACCTGCGGACCTACGTGATCCACAGGGGACGCCCGGGTGTGTACTTTTTCTCGCTCGAGGCCAGTAGCTGGTTGGCGGTGAAGGTCGCCCGGGCGGTGTGGAAGTTGCCCTACTTTCACGCCTGTATGCATCAATACCCGCATCCCGGCGACGACCCTAGCTTTCACTACGATACCGTGCGCCACGAAGATCCGGCGGCCAACCTCAAACTCGACTACCGCCGCGGCCCCGAACTCGCTCCGCCACAACCGGGTTCGCTCGAGCACTTTTTGGTCGAGCGCTACTACTTGATGTCCCTGCGCGGCGACCAAGTCATGCTCGGACAGGTCCATCACCGTCCCTACCCGCTGCACAGCGCAACTTGTGTGGATATACATGAAGGCCTCCTGGCCGCCGCCGGCCTCCCGGCCCCGGGCCGTGCCCCCGATCTGTTTCACTTTTCGCCTGGGGTCGATGTCGAGGTCTTTGGACCGTGGCCGCAGACCGAATGACCACTCCAATTGCAGATCGATTGATTTGCAAATGTGCACACTTCGTTCGTATTCGAGCCAACTCCTGCCCAAAATCGGCCTCAGACTGATCCGCACGCCCGTGCATTCCAGCCGGCTTGATCTGCTCGAGACAACGCAGGCCGCATACGCTCTTGAACATGACGATGCGCCTCACACTCGAAAGCCTGAATCTCGCCGCTGCCGAAAAAAAACTCTGCGACGAAGCCCTCACCGCGGCGGGCACCATTGTCGATGCAGCACGTCTGCTCGGCATCACCCGTCACGCGCTGAAACGTCGCATTATTAAACATCAGATTGAATGGCCGCGGCCAAAATTTGGGCCGAACTCTCTCGCTGCCGCCCAGGCTGCCCAAGCTGCCCGGGTCACGACCACACATACCCCGTCCCCATCGGGCCCGACGGCCACACTCAAGGCCGTTTCATCGAGCGACTGATTTTCCAGTTGTATGTGCACTTCCCGCTGCAGCCCACGGGAATCCAGCACAAACGTCACCGAGTGGCATCGCTCGGTGGCGTGATTGTTTAAACAGTCGTTGTATTTGCAAGCCGCTGGCGGAGCGCTGATTGATTCCGGGCGAACGGTCCAGCGATCCTGTTTTGCGTTGACGGGACGCTGTCTTAAACCACATACTTGTTGGTGACCAGTAAGTTTAAACAATGTCTCGTCTCCGCGCCGCCAACCTCATCTCTCTCCTCCCGCGACTTCGCCGGGGTGTTGCCTCCGTTGAACCGAGCACCCCACGATGGTCGCTCGAGCGCCGCGACGCTCGCTGGGAGCGGGCAATCGACGTGCTCGATCCGGAGCGCGACTGGCGGGAAATCGTCACGATCCTCTCGAACCATCTGTTCCCGGTCGACATCCTTATCGCCACTGAGCTGGCCCAACTGCGGACGTTTACGATTCCGACCATCAGTGGGTTGCTCCGCCGTACCGGCGAGTACGAGCGCCACGGGGCCAAGCGCCTCGACGACACCAAGGCCATCCTCGCAGAGATTTTAGACCCGGGGATGGACTCGCCCGAAGGAGCCGCAATGGTCGCCCACCTCAACGCGATCCACGGCCACTACCGGATCTCCAACGACGACTTCCTCTACACGCTGTCGGTGTTCACAGTCGACGTCGACCAATGGATCCAGCGCTGGGGTTGGCGACCGCTGCGACTCAAGGAGCGCCGGGCACTCTACAACCTCTACCGCGAACTCGGTGTGCGGATGGGGATCCGCGAGATTCCGTCGACCTTTGCGGCGATGGTCGCGTGGCGCGAGGGTTACGAAGCGCGGGTCCAACGGCACCACCCGGACAACGAGGTCGTCGCGCGGGCACTGATCGATGCCCTTGCCGCACTCGCGGGCCCGGCCGGGCCGCTCGTCTCACCGGCAGTCCGGGCGCTGATCTCGAACACTTGCGCGACTGCCCTCGGCCTGCACCGGCCGCCACGGCAGGTAACCGCGACCGTGAACCTCGTGCTCGAACTGCGGCGTCGACTGCTGCGACACGTGACGATTTGGAATCACATGCGCTTTTGGGACACGGCGTTCTTCAACCACTACCCGAGCTATCCGAAGGGCTACGAGCGCCTGCACCTCGGTCCCGCAAAAATCGTCGCAGGCCTCGATAGACGGGCTGAGGCGACAACCGGACAACGGGCTCCGGCGCCATGAGGTCCTCGGCGCGCCACGAGATGACTCCCGTACAGGAACGCGGAACGCGAACGTACCTGCATCAACGAATGTGTATACAATTAAAATGCGAACCCTGGGTCGCGGGTCAACAGGCGGTGGTGAGACCTTCGGACTAGGGATTCCCGATATCAAACTTCGGCCCCGAATCGTCGGTCGTCATCTCGCTGCCCGTCGTTGTGTTCTCATCGGGCAGGTCGAGTTTGACCCCGGTGTCATCGGTCGTCGCCTCGGTCGTGGCGGTCGTCGTTTCGCCTGTTGTATCGGTCGACGCGTCCGAGTCGGACGTCATGTCCCCGGTATCGGTCGTCACGTCGCCGGTCGTGTCGGACGTTGTCCCGCTTGTGATCGGCTGTGTTGTCTGTACATCGGTTGTCCCGGTCGTACTTGTCCCTGTCGTCGTCCCCGTCGTCTGTCCGTACTGTTCCGTGGTTGTTTCACTGTCCTTGTCACACCCAACGGCGAGGAGGCAAATGACTGCGATCGTCCGGGGAAGTAGCATCTGCCGATACTACCCCGTCTCGTCCACTTGTAAATGCACGCAACCGCGCGCACGTCAACTCGAGTGAGCCGGTTACCCGCCAAACTGTTGCTGAGACCACTGCAGCAGCTTGTCCGCCTCTTTGTCGAGCTTCGTGGCCGTCCCCGGACCGAGGGAGTTGGTCTCTTCGTAGTGGTCCCCCTCTGGCTCGTCGACGTAGGGCATGGTCGCCGACAACTCGAAGTCGTACTCAGGCACGATGTACCCGATTTCGTCGTTGCCGAGCCCGATCAACCAGCGATAGGTCCCGTCCATTCGCTGTTTGAGAAACGGACCTTGGGGGGCGTTGGCGACATCCGGCGGATTGGGGTTTTGCGGATCGATAAAATGGTAGGAAGGCGAGCCGACGTGTGACCCGTCGTATCCGCCGATCGCCAACTCGGGCAACAGCTCGCCGGGGATCGATAGCATCTGCAACGGACCGAGGTTGATCAAGCCCATCTCCGTTGTGATTCGATTTTCGCCGGTGTCTGGGTCGATCTCCGCCTCGCGATCGATCACCCCGATCTCGTACATCACCTGCAGGGCCGAGTTCTCGACCACAATTTTAAAAGCCTGTGCCTGTACATTGAGTTGCGGGTCCTCGACCACCTCGCCACCGTCGAGTGCGGCGAGTGCCATTTCGCCGAGGTGCGAACCGATCGCGTCGGCCTTGACAAACGAAGCTCGCTTGAAAGCTTTCCCGCCAGGTGTCTGCACGGCGACACCGAGGGTCGTCATCATTCCGCCAACAGCGGCATTTAAAAAGATGCAGTTCCCTCCGACGCCTGGACGCCCGGTACCACCGGGCCACTGCGACCCCTGCTCGACCGTCCGCCGCAGGGCGTGGACGTAGTCACTGGTGAGGTAGAGGTTGTCGTCGGCCACGGTTTCCGGGTGATTGCCAAAGTTGACCAGGGTTGCGATCGTCTCCCCCTCGCCGCCGACAAACGCCAACGCCCCCAGGGTTTCGTCGATGATCACCGGGTCGCGGGAGTCTCGGATCACGTTGGCCACGCCGCGCTCGGAGAAGTTCCCGACATCGACTTCGCCGACAACGAGATGGTCGACCTCGGTCAAACCGGCGATCGAGGTCGTGATGGTCGAGACCACAGCCTCCCGCAACTGCTGCGAATAGGACTCGTTGTAGCCGGTTTCGAGGAGCTTGCTGCCCCACAGGCCCATCGTGTCCGGGCCTTCGTGGTTGTGGGTTGAGTGTATTAGCAAGTAATCGACCCCCAGCTGCTCGCCGGCCAGCGTCGTGCGGATCTTTTCGACATCGCCATGGAAAAACCCGACCACGTCCAAGGCGACGATCGCCACGGTGACGTCGCCTTTTTGTAAAACAACCGTTCGCGCCCAAATCCCATCGTCGGCGCCAAACCACCCCTGGTCGGCCGTCCGTGGACCCAGCGTTGCCCGTGCGTGGCCAAACCCAGCCATCCAAATGGCTTGGAACTCACCGTCGCCCTCGCCCTCGTCGGGTCCGACATAGCCGGGATCGCCCGGGCACAAACGGTCGCAGCCACAGTCGGCGAACTCGTCCCGGGTCTGGTCAAACTTGAAGTCGTGGTCGGTGTCGGTCCACGACTCGTAGCAGGCCGGGAGAATCGATTCTGTTGCAGTACCAACCTTTAGCGGTCCGTCGTTGCTGTCGCAGGCACCAGACGGATGACCGGGGCAGTAGAGCTGGGGTGGTGTCGCCGGCTCCCCCGTCTCCCCCGTCTCCCCTGTTTCGGACTCGCCGGTCTCGGACTCGCCGGACGACTCGGCGACCGTCGTCGACGGATCCGAAGTGCCGGTCGTCTCCGAGTCCCCCGTCACCGCCAGGCCCGAACCGCACCCAGGAAGTGCAGCGAGCAACAACAAGCTGCAAGACAACCGTTGGATCGACACCTTCGCCATCGCCAAACAATACTCGCTCTGGCAATTTTGCAGCAATCGGCGGACCGGAGGATCACCACGAAGTCAGGAGAATCGCATCCCGGCTGCAGGCAATGCACCCCGAAGCCAACCTCGATACCGTCGCGGCCCAGCTCCTTCGCACTGCGAGGTGGCTACGCCGCGATTAAAAAAGTTAGCGGTAGGCTCCGCCGCGGGCCGACAACCGCCGGCCAATGCAGACGAGCGTTGAAATTCGGTCGATCTCCGTCGCGGGGTCCTCGAGTGGACCGGGAAGAAATACCCGAATGCGTGTGACATCAATGGCGAGGGCTCGAGCCCCCGCTCCGAGCTCGACGAGGGGGAGTTCGGCCTCGTCGAGCGGTGCCAGGGTGTCTGATGATCGCCACACCAGTCGGTGCCGACGATCGATCGGCAAGGTCGGTCGAAGTTCCAAAACCGTGCGCGAGGGCTGGCCGTGGGCATCCCAGTCGGTCCGCACCTCGATCGCCATCTCGTCGGCCGAGGTTACGATCACCATCGGCGCGATCAACAACCGGCCGCTGAGCAATTTGGCCGCCCGCTCCCAGGCCGGAACCATCGCAGCCATGGCCGAGGGGGGTGGGAGCTGGTGGCGGACCGAGATCAGTGCAGATGCAATCTTTGCCAGGGACTTTGCCTGGGCGGCGAGCGGCTCGAACCGTTGCCCGCCGTCGGCACGCTCGGCCCAAATCCCCGTATCGCTGGCATGGACCAGCTCGAGATCGGTCAGCGCTCCGTCGAAGGCCTGGAGCAGACACGCCAGTTGCTGGCGATCGCGGCTGATAAGCCCTCCCGCACTCGCCCGCAGTCCGATTCCGAGATCGGGGAATTCGACGTGGCCGTAGAGCACAAGCCCCCGGCGTCCGCGGTGCTCGCGGGAAATTGAAATAGTTGTATCAACAATATTTTTGACCAGCCGTCCCTGGGTGTAGCTAAACCCCGTCTGTTCGCCCGCGGCTTGCCACACGAGGTCCAAGCGTTCGCTGCCGACCGCGAGCGGGGCTGGAACCACACTGTCTTCGGTCGCCCGCGGTCCACCGATTTCCACCGGCACCCACATCCGTAAATCGGGGGACCAGGAGACATCGACGCGGATCTCGAGAAACCACGACAGTCGACAACTTGCACATACAAAACCAGGAACGACATCGCCGGGCATCTGCAGGGAAAACCGAATGGCCTCACCCTCGGTAATCTCGGCGACATCGAGGCTCCAGCGATGGGTCCGCCGGTGGTGGCGGGTCGTGCCCAGAAACGCCGGGTAGGTCTCGATCGCCACCAGTTCAATGTCGACGCCGCGGTAGCGGTTGTAGGCGACATTCGACAGGGCAACCGCGCCGCGCAGGGTCTCTCCGGGATAGAGGGTTGTGGCCCCGAGGGAAAACTCGGCATAGGGTCGATGGTGCTCCAACGAGTCGGCGCCCGAGGTGTAGACGCTGCGCTGGCGCGGACGCTCGGGGCGTGACTTGGCGGTGACAAACGCGAGAAAGCTGGCCCGGGCGTCGGGCCACCAGGGTATCGCGACATGCACATGAATCGCGTACTCGACCTCGATATCCTCGCCGGCATAGGTTGCAGGTGCATCTTCTGGCAGCTCAAACTGGACCGGGAACTCGTGGTCGCGGGCATCGAGGTCGCAGCGGCCACGCACACGGGCGACGGCGCGGTGAAACACTTCATCGTTGCGCAACTTGCCGTATTGACTGCGGGTAAACCACACACAGGTACCGACCAACTCGACTTCGATCGCCTTGACCGGCAACCGTTGGTGACAGCGGACGATCGCCCGGGCGTGAAACACCTGGCCCGGGACGATCGCCCGCGGAACGAGCACCATCAGGTCGGGGCGGTGCTTGAACAGCGACACCGCCGGCTATCGTACCGATTCGCATCTACCAAGAGAAGTTGACCCCAAAAAACAGGCTGTGACGTAGCGGGCCCCGGATCATCCGGCGGATGTCGTAGTCGACACCAAATCCGATACCGCCGTTTGTGTCCGACTTCTTGCTGAGGTGAAACTCCCACCCCGCACCGATGAGGCCACCAAAACCCCCCTCGGTTTGCTTGTGCGCCATCGACACGGGCAGGCCGAGGACCAGCCCAAATCCACCCCGGGCGTAAAGGCCCTGCCAGGGGTAGATCGCGGCGACGCAGTCCAGGCCGCCGGTTGGCACCCGTTTTGCCTGGCCGTAGCCAGTTAACGTCGGGGCGACGCCAAACTTGAAATGCGAGTTGATGGCACCCCCCAACATCAGCGACAGACGCAGGGCCGGCAACAAGCCACCACGCACGACGGTGAAACCCGGGCGGGCGACAAATCCCCCGGTGAAGCCACGCTCGCGTATCGGCGTGCGCTGACCGTGAGAGGCGAGCTCGAGCGGCCGTGCCTGGGCGGCGCGGGCGATCCCAAGGCCCACCATCAGGGCACACAACGGCGGCAAGATGCGGGGAAACAAACAACGGAAACAGGGTCGAAGGTAGGTCATGGTTCGATCCCCGGCGAACGCAGGCGCCGAAGTGAAGAGTCGTCGATCCGCGGTGCATCGACCTGTCGGGAGGGACAGAACAATGGTCCGCAGTCATGCACCGCGGGCCGGGCCCACGGCGATTCGTTTCGCCCCTGTCAGTCCCAGAACTTCGGTTTTGGTTCACACGGGGTTCAAACTTTTTTCCCGGCCGCAATCGCCCGCAGACGCGCCCGCAAATCTCGCACATACACCCCGATTGACCAGACCCATCGAACATGTTGACATGGATCGCTACCGGATCTCGGTTGCGCATATACACACAGCCCGTTCGGATGGACCTCGGATGCGGATCGCCGTCAGTCATAGCCTCGACCCGGACACCGGTTACGCAGCCGAGGAGTTGCTCGCCACCGCCGCGGAAGCCTTGGACGGACACCGACCCCAGGCGGGGGTGTTGCTCTCGGCCGTCGACCACGATCACCCGCGAATGCTCGCCGCCATCGCCTCTCGCTACCCAGACTTGCAACTCATCGGATGTACGACCGATGGCGAGTTGTCGTCGTCAGAGGGATTTGCCGAGGGTTCGACCACGCTGATGCTGTTTCAAAGCGATCGGGTGACGTTTGCCGCGGGGGTCGGCGAACACCTGTCGCGCGATCCAGCGGCAGCGACACACGCGGCCGTTCGCCAGGCTCGTTGTAAATGCAAACAAGATCCACGCCTTTGCCTGATCACGCCCGAGAGTTTGACAACCTCGGCCAGTGACATCCTGGCTGCGCTCCACCGCGAACTATCGCCGTCTCTCCCGATTTTGGGGGGGACCGCGAGCGACCAGTGGCGGTTTCAAAAAACCTATCAGTTCTACGGGAACCGATGCTTCGAAGACGCGATTCCCGTGCTGTTACTCGCCGGCGACCTCGCCTACTCCCATGGGATCGCCAGCGGGTGGCGGCCGATCGGCGAGCGCTGCCCCGCGACCCGCAGCGAACAAAACGTCGTCTACGAAATCGGCGGGAAGACGGCACTGGCCTACTACCAACACTATCTCGGACCCCATCCACCCGCCGGCGAATACCCCCTCGCGGTGACCGACGAACGCACCGGCCACACCTACCTGCGGGCCCCGCTGACCTACGAAACAGATGTCGGGAGTATCGCGTTTGCCGGAGAAGTGCCGCAGGGAGCCCTCGTCCAACTTTCCTCAACGACCCGCGATGACATCATCGCAGCGACCCGTTCGTCGCTCGACCAAGCAATTTGTAACTACAATGGGACCACGCCCGACGCCGCGTTGGTGTTCTCGTGTGCGGCTCGCAAGCAGATCCTGGGGACCCGTACCGCCGAAGAGGCGCAGGTCATGCGCGCGGGGCTGGCATCGGGGACGCCGACCTGTGGATTTTACGCCTACGGAGAGTTCGCCCCACTCACCCCCGGGGAGCCCTCCCGCTTCCACAACGAGACCATTGTGACGGTGCTGCTGGGAGAACGCCCCCCGTGACCTCGCAGGCGGAACTGCGGGCCCGTCTGCGGGCGTCCGAGCGGGAGGTCCGGATCCTGCGTGGACGACTCGAGCGTTCCGAAAGTAGCCGCCGCAGTTTAGAGCTCCTCAAAGAACGTCAAGAGACGTTGCTCCGGCAAAACCTCCGCGAGATCGCCCTGGCCAAGGAGGCGGTGGTGCGGGCCAACGCCGACCTCGAGCGCCGGGTTGCCCAACGCACCGAAGATCTGTCGGCCAGCAACCTCGCCCTGACCCACGCCCGGGATGCAGCCCTCGCAGCGAGCCGAGCCAAGACCGTGTTTTTGGCGACCATGAGTCACGAACTGCGTACACCGCTCAACGCGATCATCGGCTACGGCGAACTTCTCACCGAACTGTTGCGCGCAAACTCGATCAAACGCGAAGCCGCTGCCGACGAAATGGGTATGGTCCTCGAGGCAGCCTACCACCTCCACGAGTTGATCAGCGACATCCTCGACCTGTCGCAGATCGAGTCGGGTGCCTCCGAGTTGCATATCGAACAGGTCCCGCTACGACTGTTTTTGCGAGATCTGGTCCAGGTGTTCACACCGCAGGCGCAGCGGCGAAAAAATTCAATGCACCTACACATTGAAAAAAACTTCCCGCGAAGCCTATTTTGCGACCGCACCAAACTACGGCAAGTCCTGCACAACCTGCTCAACAACGCGACCAAGTTTACCCGCGATGGCGAGATCCATGTCGATGCAACGACCACAGCCACCGGTGTCGAGCTCCGCGTCCGCGATACCGGGATCGGGATCGCGGCAACGCACCTCGAGGAGGTGTTTGCCCCGTTTACCCAGGTCGATAGTCAAACAACACGCCGGTTTGAGGGCTCGGGCCTCGGTCTGACGATCTGCCGTTCCTACTGTCACCTGCTCGGGGGAGATATCGCGGTCACCAGTGAGCTCGGCCGCGGAAGTACGTTTCTTGTCACCCTACCGTGGTGCCCGCCCAAGCCTCCGCCACTCGACGAGAATCCCGAGCAGCAGAACATTCCCCAACTGCGCGGCGAGGGTCCGGTGTGGGTGATCGACGACGATACTTCGGCCCACAGCCAACTCACGCAGTGGTTGCATCTCGCCGGGGTCCCCACGCTGTGCGCGACCACCCAGCAGGAAGTGAGCGAGCTGATGACAACGACCCGACCCCAGGCGGTGGTCATCGACGTTCTCAACCATGCACGCGATGGTCTGCAGATCCTCGAGTCGCTCGGAAAGATGGATCTACAGGGATGTCCGATTATCGTGCTGAGCCTGTTTGACGAGGTCGACCTGTGTCGACGGCTCGGGGCCACCGCTGCGCTGCGAAAGCCTGTCCTTCCATGCAAATTGGCCAAGGCCCTCGCACACGCCCCGAATCTGGGATTTTAGTCAATCGCCCGTACTTGCTGGCCCAGCCTCGCCGGACGGGGTTGACGCACCAGGAACCCGTTTGTCCGCTCCATTTGCCGGCGTACGCGATGATTCGTCGGGGGCGACCTCCACCTCTTCGGGAGGCTCCGCGGTCGCGCGGACACAGCGGGCGGCCAAGGCTTCGGACGGCTCGTAGGTGACCTGTCGCCAGGGGGCCTCTTCTTCGACGGACGATTCGCCTTCGACATGCTGGGTCACGGCCCCGTCGCGGACCCAAAACGGACCTGGCCCCCGGAACACGTCTTGAAGTCCTTCGATTTCGGCGGCATCGGGAAGTCTCCACGACCCGAGCACATGCCCGCTGAGCGGAACTTGTAGGAGCCTACAAAACGCTTGGGCCTCGCTGTGCGACACGGCCTCGGCGACCCCACCAAACACCTGGAGCTCCCCTGCGGTGCGAACCAGCGGAACCATGGGTGACGCCTTGGGCACCGCCAACACCGGGTTTTCGGGATCGGGCTCGACATCGGCGGCGCAGCGAAATCCGAGTTGGTCGATCACCCGAGTCGTCGGCCAGCCCTCGAGCTCGGCTTGTTGTAAATGCTCCGGTCGCTCGCTGCGAACGGCTCGCCTGGCGCCGACGATGATCGATTTGATCACGTGGCGCTCGGGCTGTGCCGGGACCTTGCAACCCGGCGCAGGAGCATCGCCGCAGTGCACCCGGCGCTCAAACGCCGCCCGCGAGGCGGCCAACGGCCCCCCTGGCTGGCGAAAGTCCCCCTTCAAAAACGGTCGCAGGGCAGCCTCGGGGTCGTAGCGGTCAGCCACCCACTCGAGCGCGTTGCTCCCCATCCCGAGGATGTTGAAGTAGCTCTGGTCGAGGCGAACCCGGCCGGCCGGATACAGACCTTCGGGGATCCGATCTTCGACCTCGTCGCCCCAGGCAAACCGGCGGACATCGACCCCCCGCGCGGCGTACTCCCACTCGGCCTCGGTCGGCAAGCGTTGACCCTGGGCCGCACAAAATGCCTCGGCCTGGGCGTGGGTGACACAGGTTTGGGGAAACAACGCAGCGACGTCAGGAGGCTGTGAAGCGACGGGATCGGCAATACCCTCGGGGCAGGAAATTGGTGTACACGCACCTTTTTCGACACAGGCGGCATAATCCCCGCGGGTGACCTCGTACAGATCGAGCCAAAAGCTCTCGACCGCCACCGGCCGCGGTGGCTGTCCGCTCCAACGCACCGCCGGCTGGTCGTGCGCAGGCAAGCTGTTGTAGTCGTCGGGGATCCGCCCCATGACAAACGTCCCCGTGGGGATCTGCACCTGTTGGATACGCGGCGTGTCGCGTACGCGCAGGCTGATACATGTCCCATCGGGCAGGCGTCCGGAACTCCGCCCACACTTCGAATGGTCGACTTCGGGAAGCTTTTGCTTGCTGCGGTCGAGCACATCGTCGCCCGCCGGCGTGCCCGCGGGAAGGACTTCGGCCCGATCGACAAACGCATAGGTGTCGCCCGGGGCTTCACACGCAGAAATCTGTATCAGCACATATATTGAACCGACGACCCCGGCAAGGGTGTTGGCGGATGACCGAGTACGGGCAGCCATGGCCCGGACAGGGTAGCCGAAGAAGCTCCGGAGACGGTAGTTCTATGCGGATCTACTCGCTCGCCGACGGCAACAGCTCAAACCGCTCGAGGACCGCCCGGGGCAGCGGACGCCCGAAGATGGAGAGGACGACCATGGTGACGAGGTTGACGACAAATGCGAGCACTCCGATCTGGATGCCCGCGGGGTTGATCGACGCGTACAATCCAGGGGTCCAGCGGCTGAGGACAAACAGCACGAGCACTGTGGCGAGTCCGAGTCCCAAGCCCCACTGTGCGGCGGGCCGACTCGCCCGCCGCCAGTACAGCCCGAGAAATGTCGGCGGGACAAATTGGATCGGCACGGCATAGGCGAGCAGCAACAGATCGACAACCGAGTCCTTCGAGGCCTGGGCCAACAGCCACAAGCCGACCATGCCCATCACCACGATCGCTACACGCATCCACAGGGTCTCCCGGGCCTCGGACATGCGGACCCCGAGCCCGCGGACGATCACATCGCGGATAAAGATCGAGCCGCCGCCGTGGAGCAGCGAATCGCCGGTCGACATCGAGGCGGCGAGGATGGCAAAGCAGGTGCCAGCGACGATCCATTCGCTCCCGCCCAGCAGCGGATGCCCGACCAGCCACAGAATCACGGTCTCGTCGGTCGGGGCCCCGGGGAGCAATAGGGCCGCATACCCGAGGAACATCAACGGGACCAAAAAGAACAAAAAAGTTGGATATACAACAACAGAAAACCGCACCAACCGGGCACTGCGGGCGGTGAAACATTTCATAAACACCTGTGGCCACATGGTGAAGCCGAGCATCGAGACCAGCACTTCCGACGAGTAGGCAGCGTGGGTCGTCGGGTGACTTTCGGGGCCCGGGAGCACCAAGTATTCGGGCGCGCGCTCGGCCACGTGGTCAAACATCTGGCCGACGCCACCAAACAACTCGTAGGGGATCCACAGACCTAGGGACCACACGACCACGACCATGACAATCCCCTGTACCACGTTGGTCCAACCGACCCCGCGCATGCCCCCGAGCACGACGTAGGCAGTTACAAATGCATAGACAACTGCTGCTCCGACGGTCGGCGACCACCCGAGCGCGTGGTGCATGACGATCCCGGCGCCTTTGAGCTGGATGACCAGGTACGGCAAAAATGCGACGACCGAGGCAAATCCCATCAAGCCCGTGACCAAGCGGCTGTCGAACCGCTGGCCGACAAACTCGGCCTGGGTGACGTAGCCCTCGCGCGCGCCGATCCGCCGAACCCGCCCGCCGAAAAAGTACAGGGGGACAAACCCGACGGCACCGTAGGCCAGCATGTAAAAAGCATCGGATCCGCGGGAGATGATCCGCTGGGGCGTGCCCAACAGCGCATATGCGCTAAACACCATCGCGCCCATGACGAAGTACATCAGCACGGGGCCAAATGCCCGCTCACCGGCGACAAACCCCGCGGTCGTCGCCCGTCCGCGGCGGCCCGCGACGATCCCCAACACCAGCGCGACGACCAAGTAGCCAAAAAGGACAACTGCTGTCACGACAGGCCTCGCTCGCGCATCTGTTGCCTGAGCATCACGACGGCTCCTCCTCTGAGCGGTGCAGCCACATCAACACGAGGGCGTTGGCAAAAATAATTGCAAGTACATAAAAAAGCGACCACGGCAGACCGAACACGCGCGGCTCGATCCGGTTGCCCAACCACGGGTAGACCGGCCAAATCAGGGCCAATGTGGCCGCGACAAAGTAGGCGATAGCGACCGCATGGCGCGTGTTTCGGCTCATCGGCCAGCCAACACTAACGCGCTGTCTCCGAGCGCGAAACCGAAGAAACGCCCGCCCACAGCTCGCACGACCTCGCGAGTGTCGTCGCGATCACAAGTAGGAGAAGTACACCAGGTTTCGCCTACGGGACGATACGCAACATATTCTGAACCCAACCGCGATCGGCGGGCAAAGCGCATCCCAGACTCGCGTGCGAATGTGCTGCCCCCCACGGCTAGCGTTGCGAGCGAGTCCAAACCAGTCACAAGGTTGTCGCAAATACGCGAAATGCGCCGAATCTTGCGTCTCTTGCTATGAAAGGCGGCAATCACGCTCCGTTGACAGGTCATGTGGTGTCGACTTCGCGCGAGAAACTTTTGCCATTCGCCGACGGACAGGTGGCACCAACAGACACGCCGGACCATGCTGAACTGAAACTTTAAGCCGGTCCGTGTCGTTTGCACATTGCACCTTGCGTCGACGTTGCACCCGAAACAATCTGGCCAACTCCGCGTTCCGTATTAACGCGACTTCCCTGGCACTTGGGCCGCAGACCGCAACTGGCGGTCAACCGTGGCGATACACGCCATCACAGGAGAAACACCATGAGTCTACGCGTAAACATCGAACATCTGGCCTCTGCCAAAGGCGTCGTCTCGCTCGCAGTCGAGGCCCAAGGATCCTGTCAACATCGCGGTGATGACCACTGGCACCCGATTCTCGATGCCTCGATCAAGCTCCTCGCACTCAGCGGAGAGCCGAGTATCCGGCTTGTCATCGGCAAAAACACCCTGGTCATCCAACGCGAAAACACCGAGGTCGTCGGGGTCGTGATCCCGACGGGCCATGCGATCGCCAAGTCGCTCCGAAGGATGATCCGGCGCATGGCCAAAAAGCCACGTCCGCCGTTGATCAAACCCGACAGCGCGCCCCACTCTGCCGCCCAGGTCGCGACCTCGATTCCGGCACAAGGTCCCGCACAAGCACCGATCCAACTCGGTGGGCCCGCCAATACGCTGCCGCTACCAACCCCGCTCCGGCCGACGACCGACGGGTAATTTCGCCGCCCACCGGTATCCCAAGCCGCGGACCTCGGTACCGCGGCTTGGTTGTATCAACATCTTTTTGTTCGCGTGTGCAGGGCTCCGACCATGCCCGTGGTGCCCCCCGCTGCGGGCGACTGCGCCGGCACATGCCCGAAAGATCAACCTTGAGCCGCCGCCCAGACCCGGGGTAGCGTAGGCCGATGTCGCGACTCGCATGGTTGCTCGACAAAACCGGACTGCGCTCCGCCATCGCGATCGCCGGCGAGAGCCTCGACCATCTCGGCCGCAAAAATGGCTCCCTGCTCGCGGCCGGCCTCGCGTTTTTCACCCTGCTCTCACTCGCGCCACTGCTGCTCGTGGCGATCGCGGTCGCGGGTATCGTGCTCGGTGAGGCGTCGACACAACAGCTCGTCGTCCAAGAAATTCAGCGCGAACTCGGGGAGGGGGTGGCCGTCTTGCTCGGGTCGATGATCGACGAGGCCCGGGCCCACAGTGCAACCTCGGGCCTCGTCGGCAGTGGCATCGCGCTCTACACCGGATCGCGCGTCAACCTTAAGCTGCGCGAAGCTCTCGATGCGATTTGGGGCGTCGGCCCAGACAAGGGCGGCACGTGGTCGCAAAAACTCGCCCGATTGGCGCGCACCTATGGGACGGCGCTGCTGATGGTGTTCACCGTCGGACTGTTGCTGGTCACCTCGGTCGGGCTCCAGCTGCTCACCGCCGGGCTCCACTCGCTGCTCGACTTCCTGCCACTGCCCGGGGTCGGCTGGCAACTCCTCGAGTTCGGCGTCTCACTGATGCTGTTGACGGCGACGTTTGCCCTGCTGTTCCGCGCACTCAGTGGCATCAAGATCCCGCGTGGGAGTTTGTGGTGGGGGGCGTTGCTGACCGCCATCATGTTTGTGATCGGGTCGCTCGGACTGAGCATCTACCTGACGAGATTTGCAGGTACATCGATGTTCGGCGCCGCAGGTGCTGCCATTTTGTTGCTGATGTGGCTGCAGTACTCGTCGTTTGTGTTGTTTTTCGGCGCCAGCCTGATCCGCACGCGGATGCGTCGCCGCGACGAGGCCGTGCAGCTGCGGACAGGGATCCGCTACGTGACCGATGAACCTGTCCAAAACATCATATCTGATGGGGCACCCCAGGCTCGGGAATGAAGCGGTAGCCCGCGCCCCGGACCGAGAGAAAATGAACCGGATTGCGGGGATCGGGCTCGAAGTGCCGACGCAGCCGCATGATGAAGTTGTCGACCATGCGCGTGTTGGGATAGTTGCGAAGCTTCCACACGTGTTCGAGCAACTCCTGCCGCGACAACACGCGTTCGGGATGCTCGGCGAAGTACTGCAGCAGGCACAACTCCAGGCGTGTCAGCTGAACTTCCTGTCCATCCATGCTCGCCTCCTGGCGCGAACAGTCGATCCGCGCCTTGCCGAACTGGAGGATCACCTGATGCTGCTGGGGTTTCTCGCGTTCCCAATCCCGCCGCCGCAGCATCGAACGCACACGGGCGAGCAACTCCGACAACTCAAACGGCTTGACGAGATAGTCGTCGGCGCCGACCTCGAGCCCGGTGACGCGATCCTCGGTGGTGTCGCAGGCGGTGAGCATTAAAACCGGTGTATAGTCACCGGCATCACGGAGTTTTTTGCACAGCGAAAATCCGTCTGTGTCCGGGAGCATGACGTCGAGAATGATGGCGTCGTAGCGCCGGGTCTGCAGCAAAAACCCTCCGGCCTCGCGGGCCGAGACCGCGGTGTCGACGGTGTAGCCCTCGAGCTCAAAGTTGAGTTTGAGACCGGCGGCGAGGTGTTGTTCATCTTCGACGACGAGCAGTCGCGGTTGCGTCGCACTGTCTTGCACAACCCGACCATACCCGACTACCTGGTGTTCAGGAGCCGAGCTCAAAGCCCACCCGCAGGACATCGGCGACCGATCCCGCGACCGTGACCTTCAGACCTGCGGGGACCTCGGGGCGCCTCCTCCCGCGCGGCGTCGCGGGCAAGATCACGTGCTCAAACCCGAGTCGCGCCGCCTCGACCAATCGCTGGTCGGTCCGCGGTGCCGTCCGCAACTCGCCGGTGAGCCCGACTTCGCCAAACGCCAGCAGGCGCATCGGCAGCGGCCGCCGGATGTGGGACGACGCGATCGCCAACACAGCCGCGAGGTCGCTGGCGGGCTCGCTCAAGCGGATCCCACCGACGACATTGATGAACACATCTTGGTCGAGTACACACAGATCGCCGTGGCGATCGAGTACCGCCATCAACATGGCCAATCGAGCAGGTTCAAACCCGACACAGGTTCGCCGCGGATTGCCAAAGCTCGCCGCCAGCAGGGCCTGGACTTCGATCAGCAACGGCCGTGAGCCCTCGAGCGTCGCCGTGACACAGGCGCCGACAACCGGACCTGCGCGGTCACTCAAAAACGCCTCGGAGGGATTGCTGATCTCGCGCAGACCATCGCCCCGCATCTCGAACACGCCGAGCTCTTGGGTGCTACCAAATCGGTTTTTGATCGCCCGCAACATCCGCGTCGAACGTTCCTCGTCGCCCTCGAATGAGAGGACGGTGTCGACCAAATGCTCGAGCAACCGCGGACCGGCGAGTTGACCATCTTTGGTGACATGACCGACGACGATCACCGGAATCCCGTGGCGCTTGGCAAATCCGACCAACTGACTGGTGACCGTCCGGATCTGTGACACGTTGCCCGGCAACCCTTCGTGGGCATCGCTGTAGACGGTTTGGATCGAGTCGACAATGACCGCGGCGAGTTTGGGTCCGAGTTGCTCAGCGGCCTCTAAAATGGCCCGAATCCGGGTTTCGGCGACCAATAGCAGGTTGTCGTGGGCGGCACCGAGTCGTGTCGCCCGACCGCCGACTTGGGCGACCGACTCCTCACCGCTGGCGTACAAGACCAACCCCGAGCGGCGGGCGAGCGCGGCACTTGTTTGTAACAGCAACGTCGACTTCCCGATCCCTGGGGGACCTCCCAGAAGCACCACACTCCCGGGCACGAGGCCCCCGCCTAGGACGCGATCGACCTCGGGCATCCCTGTCTGCCGACGCGGGTGTGCCTGCTTGCGGGCTGCAGTCGACGGTACGACCTGTGCGTCACCCACTCGCAACACAACTCGGTCTTGCGTCTTTTCGGGGTCTATCTGCTCTGTAATCGTATTCCACGCGCCACACGAAGGGCACTTGCCAAACCATCCGCGGGTCGTCACTCCACACGCGCCACACACCCATTGCGAGGTTTTTTTGGTCTTTCGCGCCATCGCAGGACGGTAGCAAACTGCCCCTAGCTGTTCACGAACCGTGGCTGTGAGGCGACACGCACCGAATTTGGGACACCTCCCAGCCACCCGACCATCCGCATACGTGTGCACCTGCAAACAAGGACACTCGTAACAACGACTTTCGTGTAGGCGCATGTTTGTTTGCTTGACCACACATCGATTGCAGTCGCATACATGAGTGGCCCATGCACACTCGTTACGCCCTCCCCGTC
>CAZUPD010000147.1:0-18689 GCA_964621785.1 uncultured Nannocystaceae bacterium | reverse complement strand
GGCAATGGTCGCACTCTACCGGGCGTTGGGCGGTGGATGGCGGTGACTCGGAGGTTCAAGCACCTTCAAAGGACCCGACCGAGGGCATTTCGCTGCCGCTGCGGATCAGTAGGTCTTTCACAAACCGCGACGCGCGTGTACGCGGTTGATCGCCGCGGTACAGCAGCACAATCTCGTCGGGGAAGATGGGCAACTGTCCGTGCAGGCGTCGCAAGCGTCCGAGTTGGTTGTACGCCGCGATCCGACGGGGCAAGATCGCGACACCGACACCCGCGAGTGCAAGGCTTTTGACGAGCTCAAAGTCCCCGCACGAGAGCAGTTGCGAGGGGACCACACTTTGTTCGGTCAACAGCCCGAGCAGCTCGCCGCATTGGTGGACCCGCCCCGCGAACACCAGCGGACCGCGGCGCAGACGGTCGTGTGCGGCCTCGACATCGAGCGTGGCGCACGACTCGTCGGTGTAAAAATCCGGGGTTCCCACGACCTCGGGGGCGAGCTCGACCGAAACCACCGGATCGTTTGAACATACAAAAATATCGACGGCGTCGCGGAACAGTGGCGTCATCACCAACTCGGGATGGGGCTTGGGGTTGACGACCAGACCGAAGTGGACCTCGCGCTCGAGCACCGCTCGGCGGACGCGTGCGGATTCCGTGTTGTGCAACGTCAGCGTGATGCCGGGTGCGTCCCGCAGGAGGGATTTCATAAAGTGCGGGAGAAAGTAGGCGCCGAGTGACTCGTGGCAGCCGAGCACAAACCGTCCTACGAGGTCGTGCTCGAGCCCGGCGATCCGTGCGGTCGCCCGGTCGAGGACGCTGAAGACTTCTTCGATGTGGTTCAAAAGCTCGACGCCAGTGGCTGTCGCCGAGACGCCTCCGCGGTGGCGGAGCAACAGCGTCGATCCGTAGTGTTCCTCCAACTCTCGCACCACCACCGAGAGCCGTGGTTGACTGACCCCGAGTGCGCGAGCACCTGCGGTCATGCTGCCGAGTCGGACAATTTCTCGAAAGTACCGCAGGTGGGAAAGATCCATCGTCCGGCGGAGGGTAGCAGCCCGTGGAGTTCTCGACTCCACGACTTCCCTGAGTGCGTTGAAATATCGAAGAACTCGTAAAAATATGCTTTGGGTGATGGCGGACGCGATCATGGCGGCGCGGTGAGACCGTTACGCCCCAGGGTTCTCATGTGGGGAAAGTCTCTTGTTTTAGGATGCGACGCTTGCCGACGCGGTCCGGGTGCATTTTTGTGCTGGGTGGATGGAGACAACCAGTGTGATATTCTCACGCCGTGAACAGAAGCGTTTGGAGCTGTAATGAGTGGGATACTCTTGAAGAGATCGTAGTCGGAAATCCATTTAATGCTCATTTCCCCGCGCCAGACGTCAGTACACAGCTCGCCGAATATCCGGACCGTCCGCTGAGCGAGATCCCCCGCGGGCCGTTTCCGAGCCGTATCATTGAGGAGACCGAAGAGGACCTCATTGAGCTGATTCAAGTTCTTGAAGCGCATGGGGTCACTGTTCGACGACCTGATCCGTGGCCGCACCACGCACGTTTTTCGACCATAGACTGGGAGAGCCACGGGTACTATAATTATTGCCCTCGCGACATCATGCTGGTGATTGGTGATCGCATTATCGAGACGCCAAATGTTATCCGCGGGCGGTACTTTGAGGGGTTTAGCTACCGTTCCATGTTGATGGAGTACATGCAAAAGGGGGCGAAGTGGTTTGCTGCGCCGAGACCTCGATTGCTCGATTCGCTCTTTCGACCTGAATCAAAAGTGCCACAGAACCACGAGCCTGCATTCGATGCTGCAAACGTATTGCGTTTTGGCCGGGACCTCATCTACCTCGTGAGCGCAACTGGAAATGAGATAGGTGGTCACTGGCTTCAAAGTATTTTGGGAAGTGAGTTCAACGTACACTTCTTCAAGGGGGTCTATGACGGTAGCCACATTGACTCGACAATGGTCGCGCTGCGACCAGGGTTACTTCTATGTAACCCGGCCCGACTCAGCGATGACACGATCCCCGAAATATTGAAGGCGTGGGATATTCTCTATTGCCCTCCGATCGAAGGAACCGATCGCTACACCACAGACTATTTACAAAAATGCATTGGCAGTGATTGGATCGATATGAATCTCTTGAGTCTCTCGCCAGATGTGGTTATCGTCGACCGCGACCAAAGACAATTGATCAAGCTGCTCGAGTCCCGCGGTCTCACTGTGGTGCCACTCAAGCTGCGCCACTCAAAAATGTTGGGCGGTGGATTTCACTGTGTGACGCTCGACATCCGGCGGCGAGGTCCGCTCGAACGCTACTTCGGCTAACCTAGGAGGGGTCCAAAGATGGTGCATCAAGACAATCATGGGGATGTGTTTCTTCTCGTTCGTGGAAGCGGCGTTGAGCTTTCAAAACTGGTCGACAAGCAATTTTTGTATCGCGTTCTCGAGGGGCTCCCAAACGCGATTGGTATGCAGCCGATCCAGCCGCCGCTTGTTCTCGAAGCTCACAACAATCCAGGGCTCGAGGGATACGTGCCGATCGATGCATCCAACATTACAATCAGTACCTACACGCAGCAGCCTCGATTCGTTGCGGCGATCCACTCGTGTCGCGAGTTTCCGGCCGATGCGATGTTAGCCCATTTACAAGAAATTTTTGGCGCGACTGAAATCACGTATCGTTACATCCTCGAGTCCGAGTTCGAGTCACCTTAATCGACGAGTGCGATGGCAATATTTAGTCTCATCATCCTCGGTGGTGCAGCAGTCCTCGGGGCAGTTTTTGTCGATGAAACGTCACGCAAACAGTCGGGGTCAAAGCCGCAGGGCAAACCACATAGGGGTCCGCAGGCTCGACAGGAACCACGCGCGACGGACCAGGGTAGCAGTGCAACTCGTCGTTTTGGCTCGCTCCTGCCAAGGGGAGAACGCGCGCGACTCAACCCCGAGCAGACACAACGCGAACTCAATCAGCTACTCAAAATTTCTGTAGCATCGGCGACAGCTCGTGTGGTCGGGCTTGCAGTTCCGGCGATTGGACTATTGGCAGTTCCGGGTGCAATCTACGTGACAATTCCTGTGTGGCGGGATGCATGGGTGTCGCTGACACGGGACAAACGGGTCAATTTTTATGTCCTTTATTCCGTCGCTCAGGCGATGTTGCTCGGCGGTGGGATGTTTTTCCTGTCGGCGTTGGACAACGCCCTATTCTACGCGGCCGAGAAGCTTGCGCACCAATCCCGAGGTCGCGCCCGGGAAAGTCTCACCGATGTGTTTATCACCGAGTCCCGGACTGCGTTCGTCGAGCTCGATAATACGACGGTCGTCGAAGTTGCAGTCGAAAGCATCGAAGTTGGTCAGTGTGTTGTTGTGAGTGCTGGACAAATCATTCCGGTCGATGGATCGGTGCGCGAAGGGATCGGCCGCGTCGATCAACATATTTTAACCGGCGAGTCGATGCCCGTGTGTAAACAGCCGAGTGACCGGGTATTTGCAGGCACACTTGTTGTCGAGGGAAAAATTTCGATCCTCGTTGCAGAGACCGGCGAGGAAACAGTCGCCGCCCAGCTGGCTACGATCCTCAGCGAAACGACGAACTACCTCTCGGGCGTGCAACTTCGGGGCGAGCAACTCGCGGACAAAACAGCCCTTCCGGTTCTCACACTGAGTGCAGTTAGTGCCCCTTTTGTGGGCTACGTCGGTGCGACCGCGATGCTGTTTTCCGGAATCGGAGATACAGTACGGATCACGGCTCCATTGACTCTCCTAGACCATCTCAAGCAGATCTCCGAGGGCGGCGTCCTTATCAAAGATGGGAGGTCGCTCGAGTTGCTCTCGAGTGTTGACACATTTGTGTTCGATAAAACGGGGACGTTGACGTCCCATATCCCGCGAATTGCATCCATCCTAGTTGCAGACGGACACGACCCACACGAACTGCTCGCAGTTGTGGCAGCAGCCGAGTCGTATCAATCTCACCCGATTGCTCGCGCGATCGTCGACGAGGCATTGGGCCAAAACCTCGCCCTTCCAGAAGTCGAGGATTGCCGCTGCGTAGTGGGTTTTGGGATCGAGGCGACGATTCGTGGTCGAGCTGTGCGTATCGGAAGCAAACGGTTTATGCAGCAGTCGGGTGTGAACATCCCTCCTGAGATCGAAGCACAACTCGAAAAGAATTTGTACTCCGCGGTATTTGTGGCCCGAGATGAGCAGTTGGCGGGGGTCATCGAACTTCAAGCTTCGGTCCGCCCAGAAACTGCGACGGTGCTAGCGAACTTAAAGCGACGAGGCTTGTCATTGGTGCTTTTGTCAGGCGACCGACAAGCCCCGACCGAGCATCTTGCTGACCAACTCGGTATCGATCGCGTCTACGCTGAGATGTTGCCAGGACAAAAAGCCGACATCATCGACGACCTGCAACGCGAAGGACGTTGTGTTTGTTTCGTCGGCGACGGACTTAACGACTCTGTCGCACTCAAGAAGGCAAATATTTCGATCTCACTCAGCGGAGCTTCCAGCCTTGCAGTTGACACGGCCGGAATCATTCTGATGGACGGTACGCTTCGACACCTCCCGCAACTGCTTGACCAAGCAAAAATGTTTGACGATGATATGCGGCGAAACTTCGCTATCAGCATTGTTCCTGGTGTTGGGATTATTATGGGTGCGCTATTTTTTCACATCGGAGTGCCTGTAGCGATTTTGGTCTACAATTTGGGCCTCATTGGTGGCGTATCGAATGTGATGTTCAGCCGGCGTCGTTCTCCCGAAGAAAGCAGCTAACCCGGACTCTGGATCTGCGCTGTTCGCAGAGACGTCGCTTTCGAAACTGGTCCGCGCTCACTCGCGCACAACGGCCGGGTGCATGCGCATCATGTGGCCCTGCGACGCGCTGAAGTCGATCGCTGCAGCTCGCTGCGGATTGAAATGCATGATGTTGTCTGGGCCCGTGTCAACGAGTTGGTCGCTCGTGCCGTCGGATTCGACCGAGTGGTACAGCCCGAGGTAGTGACCGAGCTCGTGGGCGAGCACGTGTGCTTGGGTGTGGACAGGGAGGTCCTCGATTTCCTCGGTCGAGCAGTTGAGTCCCGGCATGAACACTGCGTCCGCCGGGCCCGCGCCACCGGGGATCCTCGGGGTAAAGCCGTTGACCGGATGGGGCGGACCGAAGATCGGGTCGTCGTATCGCAGGCACCCACCGAAGACGATATCGATGGTTGTCTCGGCCTTGGCCGGAACCTCGGCAAGCGCATCCGCGAGGGCCGAGGGGTCGCCGGTGTGAAACTGGAGCTGCGTGGGAAAGGTGTCGAGCTCGAGGGTCTCGACCACTCGCGGTGCGATGCCTGCGGAGGCGAGTTCTTCGTGCAGCGCGGTGAGTAACGCGAGTTGGCGACTCTCGTCACCGTGGAGAATCGATGTATCGGCAACGAGAAAGCGCAGATCGATTGCGGCCTGTTTCGAAGTTCGGATCGGCTGGACCTCGACCTGCAGCGGCGGCTGATCGTCGGGTGTCTTGAGCGGGGTGAGGGTTTCGCAGTTGATCCGTGCAAACTGCAACGAGAGGCCATGGTGTGATTCAAAGCCGGCTTGCGTCGGAAAGATGAACACACCGGCCGATGCTGCGATCGACGTTCGCAGTTCACACCCGCGGCAGTAGGGACCCGCGCTGCGGCCGATGTTCAATGCGTGTCCGAAGCCGTCGACAGCCGAACTCAGTTGAAAGCACACCTCGGCGTCGCTGGTGGCCCGTAGCGCGACCGCGTCGACCGGTCCTTGAGCTGGGATCGCAACGGTTTCGCTCTCACCGTTGCCGCGAAACTGTGTGGTCTCGACCTCGAGCCACGCCGACGGCGACTCCCCGGGTGGGGTGTCGTCGTCGGCGTCGCAACCCGCGAAGGTTACGAGTGCGACCAAGATGGCCGCATACCTCATCGCAGCGCCGCCGCCGGCACGAAGCTGCCGATCTGTCGCATCAACCGAGTATCGGTTTCCCGGTGGATGTGGGCCACGAGTTGGTCTTGCGCCTCGGGCTCGCTGCGAGCTGCCGATCCCAGCCACGCGATCAGTGCGGCGCGTTCCGTGGTCGACGGACTGTTCGCGAGTTTGTCCGACATCAGGGCGATCGCATCGGCCGTGGGCGGACCGTGATAGGCACCGACGATCGAGGCTCGGACCGCAGGATCCGTCTCGGCGTCGAGCTGTTCGAGGAGGCGTGGACCGGACTCGTCGGAGCCGAGCCGTCCGAGAGCCTCGGCCGCGTGTTTGCGGGTCGTTGCACTCTCTGCCCCCAGGTGTGCGGTGAGCTCGTCGGTGAATGCAGGATCACCGGTGTTGCCCATCGCATCGAGGACCACGTGGGCCGCACCTTCATCGGCTGCGGAGGCGAGTTCCTCGTCGAGCGCCTCGCGGACATACGTGCGCAACGCCTCATCGCCGCTGCGCTTGGCCATGCTCCCGAGACCCAGGACACTGACGTTGGCCACCATGGCGTCGCCGTCTCCCTGGACCTGTGCAAGCAACAGCTCAGCGGTCCCCTGCGTGGGCTCGCCGATGTCGGACAGTGCCGATGCGGCCCGGGCCCGGTCGACGGGGGCCATCCGTGCATCTACAAGCAGATCGGCAAGTACCTCGCGGGCGGCATCCGTGCCCGAGAGTTCGAGGCCGAGGAACAGCGCCGGACGGGCTGCGCGATCGACCTCGCCGTTGCGCAGCGAGGCGGCCAACTGCGCGGCACCTTCCGGGTGCGCCTTGAGCCACGCCGCGAGCTCGCGGGCAGCTGCGTAGCTCGGATCTGCCTCGAAATCGGCGAACCGGTCGAGGAACGCCGCGAGGGTCTCGTCGTAGGACACCTGCGCCAGCCTGGCATCGACCGCGGCATCGTGTTCGATCTCGAGGTCGAAGGCATTGCGGAAGTCGGCATTCTGCGGATCCATGGCGGGCACGGGTACAAACAGGTCGTCGTCGCGGACCAGGGTGAACTTCTGCAGCAGGTCCGCCGCGATCTCGCCTTGCATCCGGATTTGAACCCGCTCGAGCCCGGACGAAGCCATCAGCCAGTGTGGCGCCGTGCGGTCGAACGTTGCCGTCGCCTTGGAGCCGACCACCGCGACCGAGATCCCGAATGCCGCAGCTTCGGCCGCGCCCTCGTACGCCGCCTTGTGCCGGCGCACGCGTGTCTCCGAGTCGGTGCCGCGGGCGAGCTCGTAGCGCGCCTCGAAGTCACCGAGCCCGTCGAACTGGGAAGCACTCCAACGCGTTTCCCGGGGGGATGCCGGCACCACGAACTCGTGGGTGACCAGTGCTGACTGGACCAGTTGACGCCGCCGTGCATCCCACTGGGCGTTGAATCCGAAGCCGACGAAGCGACAGGAGTCATCGACTTCGACGAAGAAGGGATCGTTCAAGGCCCCTTCGGCGCGTTCGTTGGGTGGTGTCAGGATCTGCGTCAGCGAGACATCGCTCAGCGCAGCCCGCAGCCGCCAGCGATCGTGCGAGCGTTGGTCGACGACCTCCCAACTCAGTGTCCCTTCGAGCTTGTCTGCGGCGTCGTCCTCGACACGGACGTCGCGGGTTGTGGACTCAAAGGAGAAGGCCGCGGTCTCACCGACCTCGAAGTGACAGCTCGGTGGGGTGGGTAGGGCTGCCTTCGCCACCCGTCGCGGGGTATCGCGCTGGGGGTCGTCGGCAGGCAGGCAGTAGACCACCGCGGCGATCGATGCAGCTGCAACGGATGCCGCGAGCACGGTCGATGTCAAGCGACTCATTGGAGCACCTCGAACTCTCCCATGGAGAAGCTCATGAGATCGCGTTTGATCGTGGGCGACGAGAAGCTGAAGAGGTTGACCTTGAGTCGTTTGGCGAAGCGGCGGAACCCGACCTTGCCGATGATGAACACCTTCCCGGCCAGTGGCACGAGGTTCATGTCCCAGTCGACATCACCGCGGACGACGAGTTTCCCGTCGAGGTCGAGACCCCACGCGAGCGTCGTATCGAGGGGGAAGCTGGTGGTGATGAACTGGAGGTTGGCCGCCACTGCCGCCTTGACGAGCCGCAGGTTGAGACCGCCCTCGACGCTGCCAGTCAGGCCGAAGTACGGGCTGGTGACGCGTGTCATCCGGCCGCACAGATCGAAGTCGTCGCCCGACTTCAAGAGCTCCTGACAGGTCGCGTTGTCGGTCAGTGCCTCGAGCGTGTCTTCGGCCTCAAACCCGAGGGTCCCGCCGGCACCGATCGAAATCCCGATCCGCACCGGGCCGAAACCGAAGCCCAGGTTTGCGAGGGTGAACGACTTGGAGACGCTGAAGTCGTCGCTGCGGGTGATCGCGGCTGCCTGGTCGGACGCACTGTAGATCCGCTTGTTGAACGCCTCGACATAGGCATCGTAGTAGGTCTTGGTCGGGTCGATGTTGAGGGCCGCCTCGCCGTGGGCGCGTGCCAGCACCAGCTCGAAGGACTTCCCGATTTTCCCCTTCAGGACCACGCCACCGTCGATCTCGCTGGACGCTCCGGTGAGGTCGAGGCGGTTTTGTGTCGACATCCCGGCCTCGATCGCCAGCCGGCTGCTGCCTAATTTGCGCGAGAACTCCTCGTCGAAGGTCAGCGACGAAGCACCCGAGGAGGTCGGCGTCTCGTGGACGAGCACCACTTCGAGGTCGCGGCAGTCGTCGGCCGATCCATCGCCCTTGTTGCCGTCCTGGGGGAAGTCGGCGACGAAGCAGCCGCGGACGATGAAGTCACTCTCATCTTCCCACATCCCGCCTGGGGACACCGCATCGAGGGTGGCACCTTCGAGGAAGAGTTCGTGGACGACGTCACTGGCGGTGCCGGGTAGCACTTCGTCGATGACCGCCTCGGACAGCGTATTGAGAGATTCGTCGTCGGGGCCGATGGTCAGGGGAAGTTCGGTCTCGTCACCCGCCGGGCGAATCGTGTAGGTCACCACCGCTGTGCCGGGCAACGCGGTGAGGGAGGCCAGCGCCGATTCGCTAAACCCGAACTTCAGCTCCTCCTCGATGTCCGGGACCGCCTCGTACAGCGACTCAGGGATCAACTCCGGGTCGACTGCGGAGATGTACGGGTCACGGCCGTTGACGACAAAGCGAGATTGGACCACGAGGGTGGGGGCGGGGTCGGCAGGACCGTTGGGGCCGATGTTCTCGGTGGGTTGGTACGGAACCACGGCCACCGACGAATCGGCGGTGAGATCGTAACGGATGTCGATAAGCGTGCCGTCGGGGCCGCTGGGAGTCGGTTCGAGGTTGATGTCGTACACGCAACCGCGGTTGGTGCCGGTGTTCTCGAGCGATGCGCCACACAGCTGGTTGAGCGGTTCGTCGCGCAGAGCCTCCGAAAACACAACACTCGGGGAATCGATATCGGTCCGCAGCTCATCGTCAGCTTCGTCGCCACCGTCGAAGTCGACGCGGAGATTCATCGTCGCGCCCGAGGAGGCAATCGCACCACACATTGTCGTCGGCCAGATAAAGCCATCGACAACCGTTTCGCTCCCGTCGCCAAGGACTTCGACATCGATGGCACTCGACCCACAGGAAAGCGGGTTTTCAGGGTCGGCGGGATTGGCCTCAACAAAGGCAAACGAGACCGCAACATTGCGACTAACGGGATTGGAGGGGTCGGGACTGTCGGCGGTCAGACCAAAGGTGACCGGGACACGGTTGTTGACAAAAACAGGTTGTGAAAGGTCATAGCGGACATTGAGGTGTGTAAGCCGGACCTGAAGCGCAGCGGGAATACACTCGCCGTCGCGCTCGATCGTTCCATCTTCGCACATAACGTCGTCGATATCGCCACCGTCTTGGCACGCGATGGTCACGAGGGATAGGGCAGCAAAAAGAGATGTTCGGAGGTACATGTTGGTGTGACTCATGGGTGTTTGCAGATACGAGGCGCAAGGCGAGGAGCGGCCGCGAATGCCGTTCACGCCCGGCGCTTGGATGCGAGGTCGATAGACCGGTACGCCGCGGTGCGGTCATACTCAAAGCAAATACCTGTCATAATCGCAGTTCCGCGCCCCTGAGTACAATCGACAAGATGAGCCACAGGAGTAGTCAGGAGACCACGTAGAGGTATTTGGAGATCCGCCGCTGGAACCAAAAAAACGAGTTGTCGAGGACAAATTCGCCCTTTGTGTCCCAAGAGACAAGTCATTTTGTTCCTTGTGCAGAGGGAGGCGCGAGACTCGCAGTTCCATAATCGCGCCCACTCAGGGCTATCGAACGTTGATTTTCGACAACAGAACGACGGTCTGAGATTTTCGGCGACGCCAGATGAAATGTGCGACAAACCCGCATGGCACGAGATGCCTCGCGCAGCTCAAAACCGATTCGAGTCGGGAAGAGTGCGCGCGTGAAGTACACAGAGTCGCTCGGCCGGTAGCGTCACAGTTGGTGCGCACCGACGCAGCCAAGATCGTAGACTTGCCGGCGCGAGACTCAGTCTTGCCAAGTAAACGCAGGCGCGAACGTCCGAACATGCCGACCTATCACATCAACCGCAGTCGGGCTCTGAGCGAGATCCTGCAGGATCGCGGATGGCGAGAGGCCGCGCCCACGGAGGTGGCAGACCTTGCGATGTGGGACACCTATCGCGCAGAGTTGCGAGTCGGACGGATCCAACTTTTTCGCCGAGAACACGCGAAAGCACTCGACAACAAAATCCAGCTGTATCGAAACCTCGCAGCAGTTGGGGGATCGGGGCTTATGCCGGAGACATATATGTCGGTAGAAGAGATCAGACGGACCGGTCAGCGAGGGGGTGTCTGGTTTCTGAAGCCGGCGCACCTCTCTGGTGGTCGTCAGATCGCCTGCTTCACGTCCCTCTCGAAACTAGCGAGTGCTGCATGGCGACTGGGGTACCCCTATGTGATCCAGCGCGAAGTGGAAGACCCGTTGCTGCTCAATGGCCACAAATTCACAATACGCAGCTTTGTCGTCATGTTCGGGGATGGCCGCGCATATGTACACCGTGAGGCCTTGCTCGTGCTGCAGTCTGCTCCCTATCGAAAGGGTAGTACTGCCCCAAGTGTCCAGTTTCTACACCGCAAAGCGAGTTATCGATCATCGCGGGACCTACGAGGATTCAGCAACCTTCAGGCACATATTCGACACGTTGTGGCGCAGACCGTGAGGGCTGTCGTACATCACATCAATCCCGCAGGGGAGCCAGGGCGCTACCAGTTTTGCGGGTTCGACTTTGTACCGACACAGGCAGGCCGGTCCGTGTTCATTGAGGCGAATGCATGGCCGAACCTCGGCAGCACCGATCCCCTCCAGCGCGCGATCAAACAGCGTGTATTGGACGACCTTGCCACGATTCTGGCGGATCCAGAGGACCCGGGTGCAGTTGAGAAAGGAGGGTTCGAGGTCGTGCCCATCCGGGAGAGCACTTGCTCCGCTGGAAACCGTGACGTCACAACCGGATGAAATGAATCCCCTCTCGCTGGCGTAGTCGTCCAACTTCACAACCGGGTTTGTGGCCCACGTGCTTCGAGCGCACGGACGTCGTGGAAGCGAGCGTGCAGTCAACTTGACCGGGCCGATCGGTGTGACGAACGCAATGTCAACACTTTTTGGCATCGACGTGCAAGGGGTTCGGCGCGTGTGTGCAAGGACCGAGGGCTGCAAGGCGGCATGCTGAGACCATGAACGCCGCACTGTTGATGTTTGCCCTCCTCGCGGAACCTTCCACCCTGGCCACGGCCACACCGGAGGGTCCCCAACCAGCCGACAAAGAAGAGGTCTCGAAGAAACGAAGTCGTCCGCGTCGCCGCGATCTCCCACGCAGAGACCTCAACGGAACGTGGCAGGTACGCGGGGGCCTCGGCGAGATTCCGGTCCTTGCTGGCAGCTTCAAGCCCGCCATCGACTTTGGATACCACTTCAACGACTATGTCTACGTCGGAGGGATGATCCAGTTCCAGGACCGCCTCGAGCGCAACGGGGAGTCCTGGAACGCTGCACGCATTGGTTTCGAGGGGCTTCGGTACTCTCGCGAGCGCACCGGGGTGCGGGTATTCGCCGGTACGCGTCTTCGTCCCCATCGATTCTCACCCTACCTCTCGGCGGGTGTGCTGTTCAATGGCACAGACGCCGAGACCATGCGATTCGACGACCGTTCCCGGACCATTGGCGAGGGCACGTACACAGGTTCAATCACCATTGAGCAGCGGCGTCCGTATGGCATCCGACCCGCAGTCGGGTTGGGCTATTCGCTCGAGCTCAAAAGGGGCCTGAGCCTCGGGCTGGAGTTCACGGGAGCTTGGTTTTTCAAGCCCGCGACTCCCGATGTGGAGATCAGTCTCCAGGGGACGTCGCTGAGCCAGGAGGACGAGGCCGCGTTGCGCGGACGGATCACTCAGGTCTTCGCCGACAATTGGCACAATCGCTACCACTTTTTTCTCATCACCGTCGGGTACACATTTTAACGCCTGCGACAGGAGACCAAGGCCATGAAGTCGCTCGCCACGATCCTCGTATGACTCAACGTTATGTGGGCACTAGTTGTATGCATGTCATGATCGAGACGATGATCGATCCACCATCGGACGGCCATTGGATGTTTCGACTCGTGCACCACGTGTAGGTCAACGGGCGAAGGGTCGTTCACAGCGGCCTCGTTCCCGGGAAGTCGTTTGTGGCTAGGGATTGAGAAATATCCACGTTGGTGGAAGGTCGCAAAGTATGCGCGAGGACAATGGTTGCAGACATTTCGTCACGCACTTTAAGATTTCAGTTGCGAACAGAAGATAGAGAACATTGTGTGTCGACATATGTGGACGGCGTCTTGGTGCAAGAGTTTTGTAGGTAGTCGCTCAAATGGCTGAAAAACGCGCGAGAATCTTGGTTGCAGATGATGACAAAAGTCTCTGTAAACTCCTGTGCCTTATGCTGGAGCATTTTGGATATTCAACACACTGTGTGGGTTCCTCGAGCGCTGCCCTGCGAGTTCTCGCTGAGCATGAAATCGACATGGTGTTGGCTGATCGATACATGCCTGGCAACGAGGACCTACAACTCCTCCGGATAATCGCTGAGAAATATCCGGGGGTTCCCGTCGTCATGATGTCGGGTTTGCGCGAGTTTGATACTGTTGTCGACGCACTGCACGCTGGGGCGCGAGATTTTCTTATCAAGCCAATCGATATCGATCGTTTTAGCGAGAGAATCCAAAGAATATTTCTCTCTGACCGAGACGATGAGGCCCAGCGCGCTGCCGATACATTCTCGATGTTGTGGAAACAGCTCGACACGAGCGCGCGTTTTGTTGCACCATCCCCGCTTTGTGTGCTGTCAGATTTGGAGCGGAAAGTTGTCGAACTGTTCTCGCAGCTTGGTGAACTCCATGAGGTCGCTCACTCTCTTGGTGTCCCTGCTACCAAGGTCAGACACCACGTACGTGCGATCTGTTGGAAGCTAGAGACGTCAGCCGAGATCAGCCCTCACCAGTCCGTGTCCTAGCCCGAAAATTTCACCAAGGTTCGAAGCGACCGAGGCTCGGAGAAGATGGCGCGTGAATGTGGGCAGTATAGTTGACGAAGTTACTTCCTCAACTGAAGGTGTTAAAAGCTTGCCTTCGTGGGTTGGTTGTCGGTAGACTATCGCCGCTACGACGAGGGTGAGACAAGTTTAGGACATGCCTGAGAACACCTCTAGTAATAACATTACTTCTACGACTCCAGAGAGTGGTAGCTTGCTACGCGCCGTTTTTGATTCCGCCCTCGACGGTCTTGTGACGATTGACGAGGGGGGCGTGATCCAGATGGTGAATCCAGCGGTTCAGAAGATTTTCGGCTACTCGAGCGAGGAACTTGTCGGGCAAAATGTACGCGTCCTCATGCCTGAGCCGTACCGTTCTCGACATGATAGATACATGGGCCGGTTTTTGGCCACTGGTGAGCGGCGCATTATCGGTATCGGGCGCGAGGTGACGGGTCGACGCCGAGATGGTTCAACGTTTCCGGTTGAGTTGGCAGTCTCGCAGTTTGAGGTCGATGGCCAGCGGCGCTTTTTGGGGCTCCTTCGTGATATTACCGAACGCAAAGAACACGAGGTCGCCCTCACGACCCAGCTCGCACATCAACGTGGGAGTGCCGAGGTTGCAGCTAGTATTCTGCATGACTTTGGAAACGCACTATCCGGTATTGGCTCGCGGCTCAGCAATGCCGGAGCACTCCTCGATGAGACGGAGCCGGCTGACAACCTCCGCCGGTTACTCACATTCTTAGCGCGGCATGAGTTCGCGCTGACGGAGGCACTCGGCAACAAGGTGCAACCGCTGATGGGGTTGCTCAAGGCGATCTTGAGCGCATTAACGGATACAAATGCACGGACATCAGAAGATATCAGTAAGGCGTTGGGTTTTATTGCACATGCACAGGAGATCCTGACAGCCTATCGCCGGTATACCGGCACCGGGTCCGGTCCCGCACCCGAATCGATTTCTGTCGCAAGCCTTCTACTTGACGCACAAACCTTGATGTCGGATGCGATGGTAAAACGTGGCGGTATCATACAGGTCCACCGGATTGGTGACATCCCAGATTTGTACGTCGAGCGAGCCAAGATTATGCAAGTGCTCCTCAATCTGCTCAAGAATGCAATCGAAGCACTCGATGAGGATGTTTGCGAGGCTCCTCTTGTCGATATGAGAGCGTCATTTGCTGACGGCATGATTACGATTGAGATTGTCGATAACGGGCCTGGGTTTGGCCCAGAGATTGCCGAGAAGCTTTTCACGAGGGGATTTTCGACGAAGTCGCGGGGGTCTGGCTTGGGGCTCGCGGGCTGTCAGCGAATCGTCCGCTCACTCGGGGGCCGTATCACACTCGAGAGTTCCGGGCCTGGGTGTGGCGCTCACGCCCGCGTATGTGTACCTGCGAGGCAAGCATGAGTGGAGAATTAAATTCAAGAGTACTCGTCATCGACGACGAGGAGAGTGTGCGCGATGGTATCAAGACGATCTTGAGTCCTACGCGTTCGCGCCATAAGTCTGAACTGAACGCGGCTGCACAGGCGCTGTTTGGGGATGAGCCGGCCAAACAGGAAAATGTGCTCAGCTTTGATGTCGACATCGCCCGAAATGGTCATGAGGGAATCGCACTGGTACAGGCGCGCACAAAGAGTGAATGCCCCTACGCGGTCGTCTTTTGCGATATGCGTATGCCCGGCCTCGATGGGCTCGAAACCGTCGAACGCATTCGCATGATCGATCAACGGTGCGAGGTTGTGTTTGTGACCGCCTACAGCGACCACAGTCTCGCAAGTATCACCGAGCGAGCAGGGGCCAATGTCACGTACTTCGTCAAACCGTTTTTGAGTGACGAGATCCGCCAACTCGCAACGAAGCTCGTACTCGAATGGAACCGTGCGCGCGAGGCTGAGAGTCTCATTCGCACACTCGCCAACTTACGTGGCTCGGCGGAGGATATGCACCGACTCGTTCGGCACCTTCTCCAACAACTCTGTTGGTGGCTCAACACCACGTCCGCGATGGTGGTCGAACTCGATGAGTCGGGAAACTCGAGGTTTCACCTCGGGGTCGGTGAGCTCAATTCGGAAGACTCTACCAGTGTAGCGAGTGCTCTTGATCTGTATCGCTCGGTACGGGAAGAGGGAACGATCGTCACCAAGCGAGAGCATATATTCCTCCGCCTATCTGAGTTTGGGATTGCGGTCTCGGACTCAGGTCGGGCGCCTATCGACGCAAGTCGAAGGTACCTACTCGAGGCATTCTTAGAAAACGCCTCGCTTGCGATCCGCAACAGCCGTTTGCGGGAGGAGCTTGCGAGACGCGAGCGTCTGGCAACGATTGGACAGGCGCTCGGTTACGTTGTGCACGATCTAAGTTCACCGTTGTCGTCGATTGACCTCATGGCGCGTATGCTCGAGCTCAATTCGTCGGTGCTCGGTTCTCCGCAACAAGTTGCGGCTCGCATCCGAGGGGCAATCGAGCGTGCACGCGCGAGTGTCCAAGACGTTCTCGACTTTTGTAGCGATCGATTGCGGGAAGCGGGCGAAAAGAAAGTCGTCGCAATCGCCGATGAATTGCAGGAGTTGACGGAAGTCTGGCGATTGATGCTCGGCGAGCGTGACATTCGTCTTGAAGTCGAGATCGAACCCGAGTTGCGGGGCTGTGTCGACCCAAATTTATTCGGACGCGTGGTGTGGAACCTGGTCAACAACGCAGCTTCTGCCCTGCGAAGTCAGGAGGATGGGGTTGTACGGGTCACGTGCCGAACGGCAACAGATGGGGGCATTGAGTTGCAGGTCAGCGACAACGGCCCTGGAATCCCTGAAAAGGAACTATCACGCCTGTTTCGACCCTTTGTCACGGGTAGGAAGTCCGGTACGGGGTTCGGCTTGGCGATCGTTAAACAAATCGTTGTGGATTCGCACAAAGGTACAATTAACGTCACGAGTGACGAACAGGGGACAAGCTTTCAGCTCAAATTTCCACCCTGCCACTGATCCCGTCGTTCGCATTGGGTAGGTCCAGCTTATATCGTGAAGCGCGGCGAACTGGTGTCCAGTTCTTTCAGTCTGTCCTCAGATACAGGTTGAAAATTTGCGTTCTCAGGCGCAAGTTGTCTTTTGGGCCCGGTTCGTTACAATCAGTCGTGCACCTCTGGAGCGAGTCGTGACTCTTCGAACCTTCAACTGGCCCGTTGTTTACCACGACCTTCCGCTCCCTGTTGTGCCAATGGCCACGGTGAAACCGACTTCCCGTGCTCCCATGGTGGACGAGCGGAAAACCAAGATCCGGATCCTGCAGGCGCAGGCGATTGTTCATCGGCATGCGTATTGGACCATGGGTGCCGGGGTGATTCCGCTACCTCTGTTTGACCTTCTCGCGGTCGTTGGCGTCCAGCTCAAAATGCTCGCTCAGCTATCTGCACACTACGACAAGCCTTTTCGCGAAGAAGTGGCTCGGAAAGTGCTCGTCTCCCTCGTGTCGGGTTCGGGTGGCGTCTTCCTCGGTCTTGGTCTCGGTCCGAGCCTCGCAAAATTTATCCCTGTTCTGGGGCAGACGCTTGCGGCGGTGAGTGTGTCGACATTGACTGCGGTACTCACCCACGCAGTCGGGTCGGTTTTTATCCTGCACTTTGAGTCAGGTGGAGCATTGCTCGATTTCGAACCGGAGGATATGCGGGCACACTTCAAGCGCGAGTTCGTGCGGGCGAAGAAATCGTATATCAAGTAGACGCGATGGTACTTAGCGTTTTCGCCACATATACTCCGCGAAATCGAGCGAGGGCGGTGTGCACAATCGCCCGCGTCGAAATCGTCACACTGCCGCTTTGGGTTTGCCGTATACTCAGCAAAGAGGACGATGGGGATACAACCGACTCTGTCCAATATCTTGTTTCACGTGCTTCCTCTCCCGGTGTTCATCCTCAAAGCGGGAGCATTTTTGCGGGTGAATCAGGCGTTTGCGGAGCTGTTTGGCGGTCAGCCGAGTGACATCGAAGGGAGTCATGCCACCGCGCTCAACAAGTTTGTCGCCCCAGAGGACCGCGAAATGGTTCTGCAACATTTTGCCCGCAGGCTGGCGGGTGAGGCGAGCCCCGAGCAGTACGAATTTTGCTTTTTGGACCGTGAGGGTCGGCGAAAGCCCGTGGTGATGGACGTTCGCATGACCGAGTGGGAAGGCGAGCAAGTCGTCGTCGGGGTCATCAAAGACGTGAGTGACAAACGCCGGCTCGAACAGCAGATGTCGAAGATCGCCCGCGGAGCGCCGATCGTGCTCTCGGTTTTCGACCGCGAGGGTGTGTTTGAGATGCATATCGGACGGGGTCTGAAAAAGCTCGGACTGCAGGAAAATCAACTCGTCGGGACAAGTGTGTACGATGCCTTCAAGGGGGCTGACGAGGCGCTAGCGATGATTCGGCGCTCGCTTGCGGGCGAAGAGAACCGGAACATCCAGGATCTCGGTGGTACCATTTGGGACAACTGGTTTAGTCCGGTCCACGATGTATCGGGTGAGATCGTCGGTGCAGTCGCGATCTCGACGGATGTCACGCAACGCGAGAGTACGCGCAAGGAACTCGAGCGACGGATCGAGATTATCGAATCACAAGCACAGGCGATTCGATCAATGACCGCCCCGATCATCCAGGTATGGGACAATATCTTGGTCGTCCCGGTCGTTGGGGAACTCGATCGGGAGCGGGCTAGCGATATGATGGAGCGTCTGCTTGCCGAGCTAGCTGCCCGCCAGGCCAGGTTTGTTATCCTCGAGCTCACAGGGGTCGAAGCGGTCGACTCGAATACCGCCGCAATGCTGGTTCGTATGCTCAGTGCCGCCGAGTTGCTTGGCGTCAAGGGCCTACTCGCCGGGATCCGCCCCGACGTGGCCCAAACACTCGTCACAGTTGGGGTCGACCTTTCACGGGTGACGACGGTCGCGACCCTGCACGATGGTTTGCGTCAGTGTATGGGCAAATCATGAATCGGGCTGCTTGAAATTTCGACAGATGAACCAACCGCACCTACACACGCTCTTGGTCGATGGCGTCCGGCTCGAAGCCCGGTGGGTGCGGCCGGTCCGTATGCGCGCCGATGCACCGACACTCGTCCTTTTACACGAGGGACTCGGTTGTGTTGCGATGTGGAAAGATTGGCCCGAACAACTTGTACAGGCAACAGGTTGCACCGCCCTCCTCT
>CAZUPD010000146.1:0-18811 GCA_964621785.1 uncultured Nannocystaceae bacterium | reverse complement strand
CTGCGAAGAGGGCGAAGACTGCGACGAGGGTGAGGACGAACCCGAAGACGAAGACCCCGAAGACGAAGGCTAGCTCGGACGCCTCCCTTCGAAACGAGGCCTGTTGCCGGGCACTCCCATCAGACGCCCGCGTGCATGCATAAAACACCGCACACGTTCAATCTTTGCGTGTAGCTGCAACACAGCTGGCCTCGTCGTCCGTTTCGATTTCGCAACACCCGACGTTGGTCCCGCGTGAGCTCGGGAATTCGGGTTTCACACGGAGACACTTCCAATCGAGACCCGTAAACGCGCGCTCACAGAGTGACACGGGCGCACAGGGAGGTGCGTCCCACGGTACATTTGCTGAGCCTCCGGAGGATTCTGGGGCTCGGCTAATTCTTTTTTACGGTCGGTGTAAGGTTCAAGGACTTCGGGTCACTCATAAAAACCCCACCGAAACGAGGCCTGCCATGAAACGAAGCAATCCGCTCCCTTTGCTCGCCGCCGTGTTCCTCGCGGTCGCAGCCCCGACCGTCGGGTGCGACCAGTCCAACGACTGCGAATGTGACGACGACAACAACAATGAGTGCGAGTGCGACGACTCGGACGGCGACAGTGATAACGAAGACACCGACCCGGACACCACAGGTGGCGATACGACGGGTCAGCCGGATCCAAATACCACCGGAGACACCGGCCAACCCGATCCCAACACGACCGGTGATACCGGCCAACCCGACCCCAACACGACCGGTGATACCGGCCAGCCCGATCCCAACACGACTGGCGACACCGGCGATCCCGACCCCACTGGCGACACCGGCGATCCCGATCCCACCGGTGATACCGGCGATCCCGACCCCACCGGCGACACCGGCGACCCCACCGGCGATACCGGCGATCCCGACCCCACCGGCGATCCCGACCCCACTGGCGATCCCGATCCCAACACGACTGGTGACACCGGCGATCCCGACCCTACCGGCGATCCCGACCCCACCGGCGACACCGGCGATCCCGACCCTACCGGCGATCCCGATCCCAACACTACCGGCTGAGCTGGCCGGAAGTCTCACGACTGAAAGTAAGGCGTCCAAGGTCTTCCTGTTCGTGAGCAGATCGGCTGCTGAGAGTGACGACGAGTTTTCGGCTTTGACGATTGGCCCGGTGAGAAGAATTGAAGATCAAGGCGCGAAACGGCTGGTGAGGGTTCACGGGTCACTCGGACATCTCATCCGTTCGTAGCCGGGATCGTGTGCGGCCCGCCTTCAATTGCATGTATCAACATGTGATACAGGCTCTGACATCTGCATGTACATCTTTGTCCCGAACGGCCGCAAATACTCCCATCGACGGGACTGGCATCTGGGGTGACGCGGGCAAGCACCAGAGATCATTGACACCGCCTTCGTGGTACAGCGGACGCAATCGCGGCGGCCATGGCCACTGCCAAATCCAAAACCTCCAAATCCAAACCCACCAAGGTCACCCCGGTCAAACCACCCACCTCCGACACGGGTATGCGCAAACTGCTTAATGCCGCGATCGACACCATCGTTGAACGCTTTGGCAAGGGCGCCATCATGGCCCTCGGCGGCGATCCACAGGACATTCCCCAGATCGAAACCACCTCGACAGGCTCGCTCACCCTCGACAGTGCGCTGCGGGTCGGCGGCCTGCCGCGTGGACGCATCGTCGAGATCTACGGGCCGGAGTCTTCCGGCAAAACCACACTGATGCTCCACGCGATCGCCGAGGCTCAAAAGAGTGGACTTGTATGTGCATTTGTTGACGCCGAGCACGCACTCGATGTCAACTACGCCCGCAACATCGGGGTCGTCCTCGACGACGTCCTGATTTCACAACCCGACTGCGGCGAACAGGCCCTCGAGATCGTCGATACCCTGGCCCGCAGCGGCTCCGTCGGACTGATTGTCGTCGACTCGGTCGCCGCCCTCATCCCCCGGGCCGAGCTAGAGGGCGACATGGGCGACCAACACCTCGGTCTCCAAGCCCGACTCATGAGCCAAGCCATGCGCAAGATCAGCGGCGTGGCCATGAAAACAAACACCACGGTGGTGTTCATCAATCAACTGCGGCACAAAATCGGCGTCACATTCGGCTCGCCCGAGACGACGACCGGTGGCAATGCACTGAAATACTTCGCCAGCGTCCGCCTCGATATCCGCCGGATCTCAACCGTGCGCCAGGGCGAACAAGCCGTGGCAACACGCGCCCGCGTCAAAGTCGTAAAAAACAAATGTGCACCGCCTTTCTCCGAGGCCCAGTTTGAGATCGCGTTTGGCACAGGCATCAACCGCGAAGGTGAGTTGCTCGACTGGGCTCTGGAAAAGGGCCACGTGACAAGGGCCGGAAGTTGGTTCAACCACGGCGATCTTCGGATCGGACAGGGTCGGGCCAACGCCCTCGCATGGTTGCGCAGTCATCCAGATGTGTGCACGCAACTTTTCCAACAGGCCCGGGCAGATCTACTGCCGCCCAACGGTGCCCAAACCCGAGAGGCCGCGTGAGAAGACCACCGGTTTAACGTTGAGCTTGCGAGCTGGGGGCTGATCCAACGGCTCACCAGCTCGCGCTTGTGCGAACCAAACCTGCGGTTTGTTCCCCTCAAAAGTCGGACCGCCGGACTCAACTTCTCGGCATTTCAACCGAACCTACCCGCGCCTAGTTGCACTTTCGGCTCGATCGTGACCGTCGCCGGGACAGCAAAATTTGGCCGACCAACAAGCCGGCAACACCGACAAACCATCCGTCGGACCGGCCGAGCGATCCGTCGGTACGACACTCCAATTCATCGAGTTTCTAACCGTAACAGGGTCGTTTTAAAAATTTCCACCCGTTTGACCGAGTCATTTTTTCTTCCGACCACGTGCGGATACAACCTCTTTTTTTCCACCTGCACAGACCACGGAGATGTGTCATTTGCGCAGTCTGTCTGAACAACTGTATATGGGGCTTCGGGACCCCGGCCTGTCGATTTAATCGGATTCGTTCAAATCCCGGCTGTCCTGTGTCATAAATCTTCCCCACAGCCGGCTCCGGATCGCTATCCTTCCCGGCGACCCGACACACCACATGTTCGACGAGCTGACCCATTCGACCGCAGAGGACCTGCTGCCAGACACAGCCACAATTGGGGCTGTATCCGAGATGTTCCCCCGAGGAGAAACACGATGAAGACGATCAATGTTGGACTTGGAGCGTCCCTAGTCGCTGGGCTTGTGTCCCTTCCGGCACACGCTCAGCCGGACGCGGGAACTCCCGCCCCTGAAGCGGCTCCCGCCCCCGAAGCGACCCCTGCCGCGCCAACGCCCGGAACGCCCGAACCTGCTGCTGATCCCGCCGCCGCACCTGCTGGCGATGGGGCTGCCGACGGAAGTGTCGGCTTTAGTGCGGGTGCCAGCGCCGGTCCGGATGGTGTAAATACAACCGGTGACGCGGCGGCAACCGGTGCGACCGATGCAAATGCAAATAACGGAGCCGCCCCGAAATCTGCCGACGACAAATGGATCCGTAAGTACCGTCCGCGGGCCATGTCGTTTGAAGTCGGTGTCTTCGGCGGTGTGATGTTCCCGTCGGGAGAGCACGAGTTGTTCGACGCGCAACAACAGCTCGACTCCGGCAACACATTTTGGAAACCCTACCGCTCCGTCGCACCCGAGATCGGCCTGCGGTTTGCGTTCTACCCATTCAGCTTTGTCGGCGGCGAGATCGAGGGCGGTGTAATGCCGACCCGCGTCGTTCTCGACGACGGCAGCGCCGGTGACTCGGCAATCCTGTTCAACTTCCGCGCCCACGTGATCGGCCAGCTTCCGTTTTGGAGCATCGCCCCGTTCGTGTTGGTCGGTGGTGGCATGATCGGTACCAACGGTGCCCTCGGCCTCGACGTCGACCAGTCGGTCCACTTCGGCGGCGGTGTGAAGTTCTTCCTCAACGACGTATGGTTGTTGCGCCTCGACGCCCGCGATGTCGTGGCTGCAAAACTCGAAGTCGACGCAGGTGCGACCCACTACCCCGAAGTGCTGCTCGGGGTCGGCTGGCGCTTTGGCGGCAAGAAAAAAGAGGAGCCCAAGGACTCCGACGGCGACGGCCTGTTCGACCACGAAGATGCCTGTCCGTACGACCCGGAGAACTTCAACGGCTACGAGGACGAAGACGGTTGTCCCGAGTACGACCGCGACGGCGACGGCTTCTTCGACAATCAGGACGCATGCCCCGATGTTCCGGGTGTCGCCCCCGACGGCTGCCCCGAGAAGGACCGCGATGGCGACGGCTTCCTCGACAGCCGCGACGCATGTCCGGATGTACCCGGTGTCGAGCCCGACGGCTGCCCGATCCCCGACACCGACAACGACGGGATCCTCGACCCCGACGACGACTGCGTCACCGAGCCCGAGACGGTCAACGGCTTCGAGGACGAGGACGGTTGTCCCGACGAGATCCCACCCGAGGTCGCCAAGTTCACCGGCGCCATCAAGGGCATCTACTTCGACTTCAACAAGGCCACCATCAAGGACAAGTCGAAGCCAGTCCTCGACCGCGCGGTGTCGGTACTCACCGAGTTCCCGTCGATCCGCATCGAGATCAGCGGCCACACCGACAATGTCGGCAGCGCCGAGTACAACAAGAAGCTGTCGGGCGACCGCGCAGCGGCGGTCAAGGACTACCTCACCTCCAATGGGGTGGAAGACAGCCGCATCGAGACCCGCGGTGCCGGCTTCGACGAGCCGATCGACACCAACAAGACTGCGGCCGGTCGCGCCAAAAACCGCCGCATCGAGTTCACGATCCTCACCCAGTAGCCGACGATCGTGTCCCAACCACAGCCCGCTTTTCGCGGGCTGTGTCCGTTTAAGGGTACAGCTCTACAGCTATCGCACCGCCTCCCCAATACCGCGACGTGCTGTCGACAACGAGCTGCGTACCCAGACTCGTCGATGGACGCCCGATTCACGAGCGGGTTGTCGAACGGGCCTTCGTCGCTCAGCCGGAGACCTCGGACCCGCGAACCTGCTCGGATTGCGTTCGGACGAGTGAACAACAAATCCGCACGTACATCGAGGAGGAAGGTTGGTCGCTAGACCCATCCGCGAGTGGGCACGTTCCACTCCGAAGCCCCTTTCCATCAACCGCCAATTACCGACACGGTGGCGGTGTTCTACGGACTTTTGCACCCAGCAACCACGTTGCGTTAAACTCGGCCGTCGGCGACGAATGCCGAAGGAGCGTCCTCAATGAAGAAATCCTCATGTTGGCAAGTAGCCCGACTCGCGGGCCTGGCTTTGCTTCTCGGCCTCGGTGCATGCGACGGCGATGAGGCGCCCAAAGCCGAGGTGAAAACGGCACACGCCGTCACTCCGGAAGAGAAGGCCGAGGCCGCCAAGAAGGCTGCGGATGAGAAAAAAGCCGCCGACGACAAAAAGGCCGCCGACGACAAAAAAGCCGCCGACGACAAGAAGGCTGCCGACGAAAAAAAGGCCGCCGACGAAAAAGCTGCTGAGTCCGGCGAAAGCGGGGGCGAGGAAGGGGACACCGGCGACGACACCAAAGCCGCTGACGAAAAAACGGCTGACCACACGACCAAGACCAAAAAGAAGGCACCGGCAGCGCCCAAGGTCGACGGCAAACCGATCTACATGAAGAAGTGCAAAAGCTGCCACGGCGCGGACGGGGGCGGCGATACGTCGATCGGAAAAAAACTCAACATCCCCTCGCTCAAGAAGACCAAACTATCCAAGTCCAAGGTGCTCAAGATCATCGCCGACGGTGTCTCAGGTACCAAAATGAAGGCGTTCAAGGGCAAGATCACAGACGACGAGATCGCCGGGGTCGCGGCCTTCGTCAAAAAACTCCGCTAGTCCGGACGCGGGGCCGTACATCCAACGGTTGCGGTTTTCAAACGTAGCCGAAAGCATCACGAGACGTTCGGCAGGCCGTCTCGGCAGGCTCGAGTGATCTCGTGGGACCTGTGCGAAACCTATCGAGACCACGGTCTGCGTCGCACGGGTGCAACAAAATCACAGTTCCTCGACATTTCGCCCCGATCTCGGCGCGAATTTGTGGTAAGCAGCGCGGCCAATGGGTGCGCTCACCATTGGAATCGCAGGCGGCAGTGGCTCGGGAAAATCGACGATCGCGCATAAGATCGCAGCCGCGGTTCCGAGTACCGTCGTCAACACGATCGAGCACGATGCCTACTACCGGGATCGCCCCGACCTGAGCTACGAACAACGCTGTCAGCTCAACTTCGATCACCCGGAGTCGCTCGAAACAGACCTGCTGATCCAGCAGCTCGCCGAACTCAAGGCGGGCAACGGCGTCGATGTCCCGGTCTACGATTTTAAAACCCACCGCCGCCTCCCGGGCGCCCGCCGGGTCGAGCCGACCCCCATCATCATCGTCGAAGGCATTTTGGTACTCGTCGAGCCGGCGCTGCGCGAACTCCTCGACGTCAAGATCTTTGTCGACACCGACGCCGACATCCGTGTGTTTCGCCGGGTCCGACGTGACATCGAACAGCGTGGGCGTACGTTTGAGTCGGTGCGCGAGCAGTACTACCGCTCGGTCAGACCGATGCATCTACAATATGTTGTGCCATCCAAACGCTGGGCAGACCTGATCATTCCCGAGGGTGGGGAAAACCGAGTCGCACTCGATCTGTTGGTGTCCAAGCTGCGCACGGTGCTGCTCGACCACGCGGACTAGCCGGCGCGAGTGTGCGGAGCATTTGCACCCGCATTCGGAAGGTCGGTGCCGCGTACCAGCCCTCCGCTTGATGGTCGGATCTCCTGTCGTCGAAGGGCGATGTGTAAAATTTGTATCAACAACTATCTGGCGAACTGCAGCTCCAGTCTCGGATGCCCGCCGCTCCGAACAGACCTCTCGCACCCGCCCACACGAGCGCGATGACGCGACCAAACAGCATCTGAGCGCACGCATGCCCCTATTTCGCCCACCGGCAGACCCAACCTCTGACCGCTGCGTTAGCGAGCACGCGAAAACGATGTGCGGGCAAACAACCTTCGCGTGTCCGCCGCGTTCGTGCGACCCTACGCCGAGCACTGAGGACTCCCATGACCGGACACCAGGTAAACCGTGAACGCAGAAAACAACGCACCGTGGCTGCTGTGGCCGTGGTTGTCGGGCTATTGGGGATCGCCACGATCGTCACGGTTATCGACCCGTGGTCCAAACCTCCTCCGGTGAAGACCGAACAATTGGGTGCAACCTTGGAACTCGCTGCCGGTGCAGTCACCCTTCACGGCGAATCCGGCGAGGTTGCCCTGTTGTCGAAAACCCCGTTGCCGGTGGGCGCCGAGCTCAGCACGGGCCCAGGAGCTCGTGCGCTGATCCGCTTGGGCGACGGCAGCCGACTGTTTTTGAAGGACCAAAGTCGGGTGCGTCTGGCGGACGAGTTTACCCTGCTCGAAGGACAGATCTGGCTCGATGCGCCACCCCTCGAGCCCGAGCAGGATGCCCGCGTCCACCACCTCGGTGAGCAGGGTATCGGCGTGTCCCTGAGTGACGGTGGTGGCAGCCTCGCGCTGCGAGATGGGGTCGCCGAAGTCTATGTCGCCGAGGGCCTTGCCATTGTGACAGGCTCCGGAGGGCGGGCCGAGGTTTCGTCGGGACAGCGGGCGATGCTCAAGCCCGATGCAGCCCCCGAGGTTGAACCGGTCGCATTCTGGGAGGACTGGACTGGAGGTATGGGCGACCGCACCGGTCTCGGTAGCCACGGCGGAATTGGTTCCGGTGCCCTGTACGCCCTCGACCGCAGTGCGCCACCCAGCACACCGGCACTCCCCCTCACGATTCAACGCCAGACCGTGCGCACGGTGATCCGAGATGAGGTCGCCGAGACCATGGTCGACCAGCGGTTTTTCAACCCGTCGTCGCAACCGGTCGAGGGTTGGTACTGGTTCACCATTCCCGAGGATGCCGAACTCGCCAGCTTTGCCCTCGAGACCGACGGGGTGCTGATCGAGGCCGAGGTTGTCGAGCGCAAAAAAGCCGCCCAGACCTACGAAGCAGCAGTCGCACGGGCCAACGATCCGGCCCTGCTCGAATGGATCGATGAACGCACGGTCCGGGCCCGCATCTTCCCGGTCCCCGGCCTCGGCGAGCGACGGATCGTGCTGCGTTATCAACAGTTGCTCAGCGAAAACGAGGGCAAGCTGCGCTACCGTTATCCGATGGCCGGGCCACCCGGGCGCGACGCCGCAACCATCGAAGATTTTTCATTGCAAGTACAACTTCAAGGTGGCATGGAACAGCACTACAGCGTCGCCACCCGCACCGATGCCACCGTCGATTCCCTCGGTAGCCGCATCAGTATGCGCCGCAGCGGGTTTACACCGCGGGCAGATTTCGAGCTGGAGCTGACCCGAAAACCAGGTGAAAAACGCAAACCGCTGCGGGTCAACACCGTCGATCCCGGCGGCGACAAGGCCCGGTTTGTCATGGTCCGCTACGCCCCCGATGTCGACTTTACGGCCATCGAACAGCCGCGCGGCGATGTCGTGGTCGTCGTCGACACCTCGGCCGCCGGCGATGCTTCGGAGCAACAGACCAAACTCGCGGTCGCCGAGGCCTTGCTGCGCAGCCTGTCGGCCGGCGATCGGTTTGCCGTGATGCGGGCCGATGTCACCGCCGAAGTGTTGTACCCCAGCGAGGGCCTGGCCGAAGCGACACCCGAGGCCATCTCCGAAGCACTCGAGAACGTCGCCCAACACAGCGCCGGAGGGGCCACCGATCTCGGGGCGATCTTTGAGCAGGCACTGGCGCGGGTCCACGGTCTCGACCAGCCGGCGATCGTCTATATCGGCGATGGCCTGGTCACCAGTGGCGAGCGCGACGGCGATGCGCTTTCGGAACGTCTGCGCCGCTCGATCACAGGCTCGTCGGCGCGGCTGTTTACCATGGGTGTTGGCGCCGAGATCGACCAGGCCATGTTGACCCGTCTCGCCCGCGTCGGCGGTGGCGATTTTCGCCGGGTGACGGCCCCCGAACAGGCGGTTGTCCGTGCACTCGAGCTGTCGGGCGCCCTCAAAACACCGACGATCACCGAGCTCTCGGTCGACCTCGGCGTCGGCCTCGATGATGTATTTACAAATGTTTCGGGCAAACTCTCCCGCGGGCAAGAACTCGTGCTGCTCGCCCGGACCCACAACGATCTGCCCAAGGAGGTCAAGATCACCGGACGCCTCGGCGGGGAAGCTTTTGCGACCACCCACAAAATCGAACACGTCAGCGGGGTCGTCGACCGCATCGTCCCCCGGCTGTGGGCCGCGGCCCATGTCGACCGTCTGCTCGCCGACACCCGCGGTCCCCAAGCGATCCGCGGCAAGGTCCTGTCCCTCGGGCTCGAGTACGGGTTGATGACCCCATTCACATCGTTTTTGGCCCTCGACAGCGAATACGCCTATGCCCAACAGGGGATCCAACGCAGGTATCGCTCGCTCGGCCTGCGTCTCACAGCCGATGCACATACATTTAACAAGAAAAACAAACCGAGTGAGACTACGCCATTGACGGCAGCTGGTGGATTTTTCTCGGCCCCGTTTGGCTGCGGGGCGATGAGTGATGCCGAACCGTCGCCATCACGGGCGGCCGAAGCTCCTCCAGCCTCGGCCAAACCGGCACCGGCCAGCCGCGAGGAGAACAATGCCCCGGCAGGACAGGCTGCCCAGTCGACCCCTGAAATGGAGCCCGGCGACGGTGATGACATGGAGGTTGTCGAGGAAGTCAGTGCAGCTGCAAGTGTTTCGGACAACAAGCTCAACGCCAACCGCAGGGCCAAGGCCGACGAACAACCACCGTCTCCGCCCCCCGAGGCAACCGAGAAAGCGCGCAACAGCGGTGTGTTGGGGTCGCTCGGAAAAGAAGACGCGATTCGCGACCAATCCAATGTCGATTCGATCCTCGACGGTCTCGGAAGCTCGCAAGGCCAACGCGTTGCCGACAGCCCCAAACAGGTCGCCAGCGACGGACCCAAGGGCGGGAAAAAGAAAAAACCACAACTTCGCCGTCGCGTTCGCAAACCCCAACCTGTGTCGCCCGTGGCCCGCGGACGCAAACTCCCGTGTTCCGATGCCGCTGCCCGGGGACGATCGCAACGCCGCGTGTTGTGGATCTCCCGCCTCGACGCCCAACCCAACATGTTGGGCTATCTCAATATCTACGAGTCGGCAGCCGCGAGTTGCGAGATCAAAGGCTGGAAGGATCAACGCGTATTCCTCCAACTCCTGATCGAGCGCGCCGCCAACGAGGAGGCCATCGCCCTGATGCTCGCCCACTTTCGCGGCGAGACCGAAGCCCGAAACTACCTCGCCCGCGGGCTGCTGCGCCGATTGGTCGACCCGGGATTGATCGCAGCTGTCGAAGACGCCATGTTCGGAGGCGGGATCGACTGGCGAGATGTCGACCGCCAATTGCTATTGATCACCGACGACGATCCGGCCGAGGTCGCCGCCCAACAACTTGCACTGGTCCAAGAGGCCCTGTCCCGGGCGCCAGGTGACCCCCAGGGGGAGCGCCGGATGCTCAAACTGTTGGTCGGCCACGGACAACTCGCCCGTGCCCTCGCCCGCGGACGTCGCCTGCGCGACCAGGGTCTGATGACACCGCTGCTCGCCCAACAACTCGGCGAGCTGTTCGCCCGCCAAGGCGACGAAGAACAGGCGCGCAGAATCTATTCGGAAATCGTCGAGTTCGATCCGCAAAGCGCCGCGAGCCGGCGGTTGCTGGGGGATATTTTTCTGCGCCACGGGTGGTACGAGCACGCCTACCGCCAGTTTACCGATCTGGTGAGTCTGGCCGCCGACGATCAAACGGCGGTGATCCGACTCGCCCTAGCGGCGGCAGGCACCGGAAGGGTCGACGAGGCGCGACGGATTCTGCGCAAGGTCGCCACCGGAGAGGGCCGACCGGGTCCCGACGATCCACGCAGATTCGCCCGTCTGCACGCGGCCGTGCTGCTGGCCAAACTATTTGCAGATGCACAAAAAGGCGCGAGCGAAATCCCAGCTGATGGGGTGGCGCGAGAGCTCGGCCGCCTGCAACTGTTCGACGGCCCATCGACGTTTACCCTGTTGCGCTGGCACGACTTGGGCGCCGATCTCGTGCTCGCCCCCAAACCGGTGGACGATCCCAAGGATGAGAAGGCAGGCGAGAGAGACAAGCCCGAGAGGACCAAGCCGACGCCGGTGCTCAACGGCGACGTGATCGATGGTCACAGCGTCGGACTGTACGCCCTACAGACCCAAAACGGCGAGGACGTCGGCGACTTTATCGTCCGCCACCGCGGAATCTCGGGCGAGCGCGAGGTCGCCTACGAGGTGATCACCATCCGCTGGGACGGAAGTAAACCCGAGGTTTCGATCACGGAAGGGAAAGTTGTACCTGCAACTGAACAGAAGCCCAGAACCGAATAACCGGCTCAAATCGCCAAAGAATTCGGTCCGACGGTCGGACAAGCGTTCAAATTGCATTTGCAAACCCGCTACCGAGCACGGGTGAGCAAACCCCGCGATGAATGCATGAACTTGTACTTACAAGTTAAAGATTCGCGCTACCCCGGGGGTCCGCGGCGCCTGACTTTGTTGCGCCTCGCTGCCGGGTCGAAGTGCACCGCCACACCAACGTCGTAGTACAAACCGTACGCTGTGTCGCGGTTGTTGAGATACCCGGCAAAACCTCCGCCGCCGTAGAGGTCGACGTGCTTGGCGATCCGAAATTGCATGCCGAGGTTGATGTTGCCCCAAAAGGTCCCGCCGATGCGATCGGCGACCGTCGTCTGGAGCCGCCCGCGGCTGAACAGCGAGAAGAAACTCAGGTGGAGGCCGTAGCCGATCCCTGTATAGCCACCGAATGCGAACGGGAAGTGCGGCCCCTCGCAGCCATCTCCTCCGCAGCGGGCACCACCCGCTCCCATTCCAACCCCGAACTCGCCGTCGAGGGCCGAGTGAATCTTGCGGTACCGCCTCGGCGCGTAGGTCATGCGTACTCCGCCATAGCCCATGGAGCAGCCGCCCCATCCGGCGTTGCGGGTAAAGTCGCCACCTGCCTCGAGTGCCAGCCAATCGCGTATGCCATAGCCGATGTTGGGACCACCCCATACCTCGCCAATCGCACCTCCGAGCCCACCTCCGATCTCCATGCGGCCCTGGTCGAGCCGCCCGGGACTTCCGTATTGGGGGGTGCGCACGGGCGGGGCAAACGTCGGGGCACAGGCGCCTGCGCACACGAGGGCCAATCCCGGCAAACCACGCTTGATCGCTGGCAATCGCTGCACGGGTTGAGTTTACCGGAATCCTGCCTGTTTTGTTCGCAGCCCCGCCCAATAATGGTGCCTGGGGATCCGTGAACCATGTGTAGGCTGTATCACCTTCGCTGCCCGAGGCGAGAAGCGGCGACGCATGCCTCCTAGCGCGACCGAATCAAGGGATAATGCCGCAAATCCCAACATCCTCATACCCCGGTGTTGCTTGCCCCTCCTCGTACCACGGAATGCAGTTGAGCTGGTCGTCAAACGGGAGACAATCGGCATCGCCGTTTTGCACATTGCACCACGGTGAGCAGCAATAGATGTATGGGCAATTGGGTACGTTTTCCGGCCAAATACACGAAAACCCGGGTGCGCAGTTGGAGATCGCGATACACAACTCGCCGTATACCCCCCCACCCTCAGCTGTATTTTCCACCAGTGGCATACACACAAATCCGTCGGAGCCAATGGTGGTGGCATCCATGAAGCACCCCTCGCCGTCGCCACAGGTTTGGACCAAGGGGTCGCACTTGCGAAAACACAGCGGTACTTCGGGCTCAAACAACGGTACGCACTTGTAGTCTTCGTCCATGCAAAACGGATTGTCGAGTGAGCCGCTGCAAAACTCGACACAGGTGGCCATGCCGTCGTCGTCGAGATCGAGACAGAGGGAACCTTTTTGGCAGCTGTCCTCACCGGCCCCAAAACCGTCGGTCACCGTGCACGTGCTCCCGATCGCATCGGCGTTGCCCGGCTCGGGCACACATTTGACACCGTCGGGAAAAATGCCGCCGTTCTCGTTCCAGGGGACACACTTCTCACCATCGGCGCAATCCTGCTCCACCAAGCTGCACTGGTTACCTGTCCCCCCGGGCATGTCTGGTTCGGGACCAACCGTGGTCGTGGCTGTGGTGTCCGTCGTCGTCGACGTGGTCGTCGTCGTGTCGGCGCTCGTCTGACCCGTGGTCTCATCCAACGTGGTCGCCTGCGTCTCGCCGGTCTCGTCCGACGGCTCACCACAGGCGAGGAGGGGGGTGAAAACAAGGGAGAAAAGCAAAATTGGTCGACGCATCTTAAAGCTCGCTGAAGTCTCGGTGTGTCTCTACAACCGACACAACTACCCTCGCCCATTCGCCGCCTTGCTGCAAGTTGATGGCGGCGAAATCTGCGATCCGGTGAGCACAGACTTGCACACGGGTGTGGCGCATAACTACAGACGTACCGCGTTTGTCGATGGTTGCCGGCTGCGAGCAACCTCCCGGATGGAAAACCACATGCTGATACAGGCGATGCCGACCTGCGACGCGAGGGTCGTCGGGCTAGCTGACAGGCAAGTAATGCCCGGCGATCAGGTCAATGCGCCGGCGGGTCGCCTCGGGAATCCGCTTGGGGTCGGTGATAATCGCGTGTTGCAACGACCGCGGATAGGGCAGGTCTTCACAGGCTTCGGGCAACTCGACCGCCAAACGCCGAATCACCCGGCGGGCGGCGGCGACGTTGCGGCGCATCACCGCGATGACGGCATCGACCGAGACCTCGTCTTCGGAGGCGTGCCAACAGTCGTAATCGGTTGAGCATGCAAGCAGGGCGTAGCTGATTTCCGCTTCGCGGGCGAGCTTGGCCTCGGGCATCCCCGTCATCCCGATCACGCTGGCGCCCCAGCTGCGATAGAGGTTGGACTCTGCCCGGGTGCTAAACGCCGGCCCTTCCATGACCATACAAACACCTCCATCATGGACCGTTGTCGCATCCCCGACCTCGGCCCGGGTGGCGGCCAGAAGACGCCTGCGCAGGCCGGCACACATCGGATCGCCCAACTGCACATGGGCGACGATCCCCTCCCCAAAAAACGTCCCCGCACGTCCGCGTGTACGATCGATAAATTGGTCTGGAATCACAAGATGCCCGGGGGCGATCTGCTCGCGCAACGAACCGACCGCCGACACGCTCAATAAATGGGTGACACCGAGTTGTTTGAAACCGTGGATGTTGGCGCGGTAGTTGATCTCACTCGGAAGTTGAAGATGCCCGGTTCCATGCCGAGGCAAGAACACGACCCGCAACGGGGGCGCGCCATCTCGCGGGAGCTCACCACAGGTGTAGGCTGCCGACGGCTGACCAAACGGGGTCTGCAGCTCGCGCCGGTCGACCGCGGTCAAACCGTCGAGGTCGTAGAGCCCCGAGCCCCCGACAATCCCGAGGACGAGGGTGCGACGAGCTTCCGGAGATGCGGGGTGGATCGATCGAGCAGACATGGCGGCGGAGCATAACGCGACCCGCAGGTTTTCTCGCGTCGCGGGCCGATTCGCCCAACCTGCCGTCACCGCAAAAACCGACCGATACGGCTACGCACCCCCGCGAAAAGGTATCGGCAAACACCTGTTTGTTCGACTCGAGTGGGTAAGGGGCAGCCGACTCGAAGCCAAGAACTCCCAAGTACCGACCTCGACCGAATTCTTTGTCCTGTGCCACCTCGAGGCCAGAGAGCTCAGGTGCCGACCTTTTCAGGTCTGTCGCGGCCCGACCTCCGTTGCCTTGCGAGTAACCCCCGCGAGCTTAAGAGTCGCCGATTTCGCCGGCGGCTGCTTGGCTGACATACGCGTCGACCAGCTTGCGCTCAGGCCGTGCCGTCGCCTGCACCGGTGACGTCAGGACATCGGCGTAGCGACCCCAAAACTGAAGTCGTCGTCCGATCCACGAGCGGTCTGCCCCCATCGGCGGGATTTGGACAGCCCGCAGACGCAGGGCTGCGTGGTCGGAGACCCACGAGCCCGACTTGATATCGCGGACGCCCACGCACTCATCGTCGCGCAGGTGGTACTCGGTAAACCGGGTGCAGAAGACACGGTGGCGACGACGTTCGTGATTCGGGGACAGGTCCATGGGAAAATTCTGGCAGGTCGCAGGCAACCAAATCAAAAAACCGGCGAAACCCTGTGCACGCAATGCGCGCACAATGCGCGATCGTCGTCACGAAAACTGCCAATGGTGCTCTCGAACTTTTGTTCGCACCGAATTGTCGCCCGCCGGGCTCCCAGGTCTCAGCCACCGTTCACCGAGTCAACAGACCCTTGTGGAGCGAAACAGCAATGGCGATCGATTCTGATCGTCGGGTGAGCCACTTGTTCTGCATCAGATCAAGTTGCTGATGCACGGTCACTGGTGCCGACTCATAGTTTTCCACGGAGATGTCGATGCGTCACCACCCCGCAGCCGCCCGTTCCACCCCCCAACAACAGTTTGCGTTCTTCGACGCGACCGCCGTGGTCGACAAGGTCGAGGCGCCGGCACATGCGGTGATTCGCCACCGTTTGCTCGGCTCAGGGGAGCTGGCACTCGGAGCGTTGGTCGCCGCCGCACTCCCGCCACGTACACGGGCCATCATCATCACCCACAGTACCCACCGGGCGCGGCTGCTGGTGGACGAGCTCACGGACGTACTCGGCTCGCGTCGCGAAGTCTCGCTGCTGACCTCGGCAGTGGCCCCGCGGATGCACAGCGCCGGACTGTTTGTCTCGACCGCCTCGGCCCTCGCCGCCCAACTCATCGACCACCCCGACCTGCTTCGCGACATCGGATGTCTGTTGGTCGAGCGCGGCGAGCTTTTGGGGGACGAAGCCGCGGGCCCGACGCTCGAGTTGCTGCTGACCCGGGTGCGCAACGGCCAGGGGCAGATGCCGCGAATGGTGATCTGGCTCGACGGGGCCCACCCGGCCGCCGGCGATGTCGAGTTTGAACTCCACGATTGGCTGGGGATCGGGCCCCAAGGTGCACTGCCACCACACTCGTCGCGGGCCTTGCCCTCACTCCCGCTCGGTCGCCTGTTGGTCCACGCAGCCGCCAGTGGGCCGGTGACTGCGGACAGACTCCTCGAGCTCGCCCGCCGCTCGCTGACCGCCCGACGGCTGTGGCGCGGCACCCGGGGGATGGGTCGACTGCGGGCGGCGTTGGCCCGGGCAATCGATGCATGTGCACGTGCCGGCCTACTCGAACGCAACGGAGACCTGCTGCAGTGCACCGGCCGCGGTCATGTCGTCGCCCGGTTTGGGCTCGACCTCGAAACCGCTGCAGCCCTCGCCACCTGGGGGCGCCGCAGCGAGAGTACGGCACCGCTGTGCCGGATCACCGAACTCGCCCTCACACCGGCCGGTCAGCGGATCGCCGGCGCCCTGCCCCGGCGCAGCTTCGATGCCCGCAACGCCCTGTTGGCCAAGGCCGGAGAGTTGGACCGCCTGAGCCACCCGGTGTTCGCCTGGCTGGCCCAATCGCTCGCCGCCTTCGAGGACGGGTCCAAGCAGGCCCTGTTACTCGCCGAAATTGTCCACGCCCATCTCGAGGGCGAATCGATCGACAGCATCGGTAAACGCCTGTCGTGTCACCCTGCCCTGCTCGCCGCGTTGATCACCGACTTCGGAGGTTTGCTCGCCGCCCAACTGTCGCTGACCCCACCCCGCAGCCAGCGCTACCGCGACCTCGAGCAGCTCGCGGCCGAGGTGACCCACGTCCACCCCGAGGTCCGCTACACACCGGCCAAACGCAGCCACAAACACCCGCGGCGTCGGGTCATCCGCAAACGCACCCACCACACGCTCCCCAGTCGGCCGACGACACTGACCCTGTCCGGTCTCGGCTGAATCTCCGACCGTTTCGGCGCGACGCAAAAGCAGTCCAACACCCGGGATGCCGACGGGGCTCGGCCACTCGGAAGTTGTTGTATACACAACCAGAGCAACGTCGTCGGACTAAAACTCGTCGACCTCGGCCTCTTGGCTGACCTCGGCCGAACCGAGGACATACGCGAGACGCTCCAACGGGGCCCGCCACTTGCTCGGGTCGAGCACGGGCACCTGCAACAGGCGATCGATTTCTGCGTCGCGGCCCTCGAGCGTCGCCAACACTTCGACTAGACGCACGGGAATCACCTCGGGTGCGGCGTCGCCGGAAAACAGTTCTCGCGTCGCGTCGCGCAGGACGTTGCGATCGTGTTCGATCAGTTCTTGGCGGCTATTGATCTGACCGAGGAGCTCGACAAACGTGGCAAGATCTCCCCACAGCGCGAGGCCGGACTCCGGGTCGAAGTTGTCGGCACCGCCCAACCAGCTGAGCAGTGTCTCCTGCAGACGGTGGAGCTGGATCCGATCCGACGCCCGCAAATCGGCGTAGATGTTGCTGCCAAACAAGTCGGCAATGACGCTGGCCGACCCGCGCAGGCGCTCGGCGACCTCTTCGGCATCGGGCGGTTTTTGAACACACAACTTCTGCCCGAGATCGACAAACAAGCGCCGCAGGGCCAACGCGCGTTCGGCATCGTCGAGGCACGAAAGCGCGGCGGTGAGCCCCTCACAGACCGCCAACGCATTTTCGATGACGATTGTGATTCGACGCACGGTTCCTAACGCTGCCATCGCGGCCGAGATCAGCATCAGTTCGTCCTCGGACTCGCAGACCTCTTCGATCCTTCGCAGGCGCTCGAGCAAATCGGAACGGGCCACGCGAAACACATCGAGCAACTCGCGGCTGCCGTCGAGAACACCCTCGCGGTAGTGGGCAGCGACCGGCTCGAGTTGCTCGAGCAACTCTGCACAGACCTCACAAGCCGCGGGCAACAGCTCCTGTGCCAAAACAGCGTACTCCGCGTCGCGGTAGTGGTAACCGCGAACGATATCTACCCGACGAGCCAGATCGATCAACGCGTGCTGGAACGTGGTGGCCTTGAAGCGAGGCTTTGGCACCGCAAAGCCTGTGTACAACGCATTTCACCCGGCGAACACCGAAAAATCGCGGGAGGCCCGACTTCGTGGTCCCACCTGTGGCATTTCGGATCGGCGTTCGTCCGCGAACGGATCGCCAATGCGCACGATCGCACCTCCTCCGGAGGCGGATTGCATCCGAGATCATCCCATCTGTGAGGTGCGTCTTTTTCGCAGGTTGTCATCCACAACTCGCGGGGCTGACTTTGCTCTGGACGGCCCGGCATCACATGCGCAACCCTCATGGACGTGAGCACTCGAGCCCCCCGCGTCTTGTTGGTGGAGGATGACCAAGCGACTGCGCGCGTGGTCAAGGGAGCACTCGTCGACGCCGGCTTCCAAGTCGAGACCTTGAGTAAGGGGTTTTTGTTGATGGCTGTGGTCACGAGGTTTCAACCCGACCTCGTCCTCGCCGACATCAACCTCCCCGACATGCGTGGTGACACGGCCCTCAAGCTCGTGCGGCGTGCATCGATCGCCAGCAACATCAAGCCCCTCCCTGTCATCATCCTCAGCGGCCTTCCCCTCGACCAACTCGCCCAGATTCAAGGGGACACCGGAGCCGTCGGTTGCATCCAAAAGCCGGCATCGCTCGACAGCATCATCGAACGCGTATGCCAGGTACTGTCGGTTCCGCGTAAGGATAAGCAGTCCTAGCGGCAATCTCCGCGACGGCCCTCGCCTGGCGTCGGCATGGGTCGGTCGATCTCGCCGGTGAGGCCGGTGCGAGATGCTTGCAAATACACCCGATCTTTTGAGACTTCTGCGCACCCTATGTATCTGCACAGATTCT
>CAZUPD010000145.1:0-18892 GCA_964621785.1 uncultured Nannocystaceae bacterium | reverse complement strand
CAAGCTGGCAGCCAACACGCCGCTGCGAAGATCACAGCTCTGGTTGCAAGGGCAACTCGCATCTCGCCCCAAACACTCCAAAACCCACGGCTTCTCGACAACATTCCCATCACGGCAACACCTCCGTCAAAATCCCGGCCGCAACTAGCTCGGCGTTCGTCGCATCTCGCACTAAAGCCGGTACACATTATAAGTTAAACCGAGGTCGACCACGACACGACTCGCGTCCGGTGCGAGCGCGAATTCACCGATCGGAAATTCATCAATGGGAAGGACGTCGACGGTTTCATCCGTATTGATATTGTATGTACGAAGAAAGTGATTGAATTCCCCGAGATCTTCGAGAAACATGATCCGCTCGTTATCCGGCATCCACTGGACAACTCGTCGCGGCCCGTTTCCGACGTGGACCTGAAACTCGATCATATCGCTGCCAATGTCGAGTGTATAGATATCGTCGCTGTTATCCATGTACGCGAGTTTGGAACCATCTGGGGAGATATCAAATCCCCGGGGTGTGGGGTCGACATCGAATAATTGCGGTTGCCCCAATGGCTCGAGAATTACATGGAAGGCGTCACCGCCATTGACGTAATAATAGAGCTCCGTCTCGTCTGGGGCGACCGCGAGCTCGTAAATCGCAGAGTCCTCGACGAGTTCTTCAAAGTTGTCACCGCTCGGGAAGGACACACGGGAGACACCGTGGTCGTCGGTGAAGTATAGCCGCGAGTTGTCCGGCGTGACAAAATGCTCTTCCCCATACCCGAGGTCGATGCCGGACACCACAGTGTTGAGGACATCGCCACACAGCGTGAGTTCGAGGATCTGATCCTCGACAACCGCCACCAAAGACTCACTCGTCGCGGTAAAGATCGGCCCGCCGACATTGAGCTCGACGGCGAGCACATCGGCTTCGAGGTCGCAATCCCCCGCTGTATCGCTCGTCGTCGGCTCCTCGGTGGTCGAAGGATCCGTCGTCGGCTCCTCCGTCGTCGGCTCCTCCGTCGTCGGCTCCGTCGTTGGGCCTTCGGTCGTCGGATCTTCGGTTGTCGGATCTTCGGTTGTCGGATCTTCGGTCGCAGAAGGATTCAATGTCGGCTGGCTCGTTTGCGTCGGGCTCGATGTGGTCTGGGTTCCCGTGGTCGCCTCGGTCTCCCCATCGGGGGAATCGCTGCAACCCAGCGTGACCCCCTGACCGACCAAGACGACAACCATCAGGGAAAAACACTTCACGCACCGCATGGAACGCATCGACATCATAGGCTCCGTTTTCATTTCACTGCTCAAACCCCCGGTGTGTCACCAGGATCTATTGCTCATACAATTTGAAGTTTTCGTGTGCGTGCCGTCAGTCCGGCAACGCATCCGTCAAGATCCCGGCCGCGACCAACTCGGCGCGCTCGCCCAGTGTCGGACAGTTGGGATTCCACTTGTGCCGAGTCACCCGCTCCATCTTGCGCGCCGAGCGGACAAAGGCAACGATGTCCGCATCGCCAAACCCGGCGAACGCTGCCTTTTGTGCAATTGCAACGATCTTTTGGAGTGCCTCTTCGGTCAGGTCGTCGGCAGCAAAAATTCCCTCGGCCCCCGGGCTGTCGAGCAGGCGACTCATGCGCTCAATCGTGCCGACGACCCGGTAGTTGCCCTCGGCGTCGGTCCGGCTGTAGGTCCAGGCCACGCCGGTGAGTGCCTTGAGTTCGTCCTCGTCGTTGTGGGCATCGCCGACCCCCTGCAGGTCGGGCGTCGGCAGGGCGTCGATCAGCTCCCGCGGGACACCGATGGCCTGGGCCAATTGATAAACTTCCCCTTTGGCCAACATCGCGATCGGGTTGGTGTCGACCTCTCCGTCGCCGCCCTTTTGATAAAACCGCATCCACCGGTCCTCGCACTCATTGCCGGTCCCGTGGCGGATGCCCCCGTTGGTCATGCGGTTGAGCCCGCGGCCGATCGGTGCCCGCAGACACGAACGCAGCGAACCCATCACCGTACCGTCGCGAGCACACAGGGCGTCGACGTCGGCGAGGTCATACCCCGCGGCTGCGAGTTGTTGACGCAGGTGGGCGACCAAATCGGCAAAAATCGGCCCGAGCTCCAACTCGATCAGCCGCACGCCAAACGCCTTGGTCACCAACTGCGCCTGTTGGCGCGAATGGGCCGAGGAGTTGATGCTGCTGTAGACGCCGGTGATGTTGTCGGCACCGAGTGCACGTACTAACAGCCCGAGCATGACGCCGGAATCGATCCCGCCGCTGATGTCGAGTTCGGCCCGGGTCAGCCCGGTGGCCTTGTGATAGTCAGAGATAGCGCGTACGCGGTTGTCGATCAGAGCTTGGGCATCGAGGACGGGCATGGCCGCGACATGGTAGCTCGCACCGCACCGGTGCGGTCGAGTTTTCTCGCCGGCTCGTCGCCCGACCTGGCGACCGGAGCGAATCACCGCAACGTTCATCGTCGCCGCGAAGGTAGCTCGTTGCCGACATCGGTCGGGTACACTCGCGCGCATGTCGGAGCCATCTCCCGGTCGTATGCAGCTACACACCAAAATCCTGATCGGCATGTTGCTCGGCATTGTGCTCGGTTTTTTGCTCGGCCCCAACTCGAGCCTGCTGCCACAGACCGGGGTCCAACTCAGCAAACAGGCGGTTGTGGTCGAGCAGCCGCGTGCCGACAGCCAGCCCGCTGCGCTGTCATCGGGTCTCAAGCAGGCCGAAATTATCGATCGCCAATCCTCGGCCAACGGTCCCGATTGGCTCGAAATCCGGTGGACGCTCAGCCCCCGACAACTTCTCGCGGTGCAACAGCACGAACCCGAAGCCGCCCGCGGGGCCAAGGTCGGGCAAGCGCATACCGGATTTGTCCGCGATGTCGCCCCGAGCGTCAGCGCCTACGCACCGGTAGGCCAGACGTTGGTCGATGCCACCGAATGGCTCGGCCGTCTGTTCTTGGCTCTGATCCGCATGGTCGTCATCCCGCTGGTGTTCTTTTCGCTGTGTGTCGGGGTCGCCTCGTTGGGCGATCTGCACCGACTCGGACGGATGGGTACGCGGACGATCGGTTTGTTTTTGGGCACCACCATTGTGGCGTTGATCATCGGCGTCGGGCTTTGCAACCTGATCCAGCCGGGCAACTTTTTGGCCGCCGACGAACGGGCCCGACTGCTGACCTCGTACGGCGACGCTGCTCAAAACACAGCCGCGCGGGCTGCCGACAGCCAGGGGATGATCGACCAATTGATTGCGATGGTTCCGGAAAACCCGATCGCCTCGCTGGCCACCGGCGACATGTTGCAGATCATCTGCTTTGCCCTGTTGTTTGGCATCGCCCTGACGATGCTCGATCAAAAGCAATCCAAGCCCCTGATCAACATCCTCGACACCTGCAACGAAGCCATGGTGATGCTCGTCCACATCGCCATGATGCTCGCGCCGGTCGGGGTTGCGGCCCTGTTGTTCAAGGTCGTTGGTAGTACAGGTATCTCGGTCCTGCTCGCACTCGGCATCTACACCCTGGTGGTCCTCGGCGGGCTTTTGTGCCACCTGCTGCTCACCTACGGTGCCCTGGTGACGTTTGGCGCCCAACTGTCGTTTGTCGGATTCTTGGCAGCCATGCGTCCGGCACTCCTGCTTGCATTTTCCACCTCATCGTCGTCGGCCACCCTGCCGATCACCAAACAGTGCGTCGAACAAAACATGGGTGTCAGCAACCAGACCAGCAGCTTTGTTTTGCCCTTGGGCGCCACCATCAACATGGACGGCACGGCGCTGTACCAGGGGGTCGCGGCCCTGTTTATCGCCCAGATCTACGGCATGGACCTCAACCTCGGCGAGCAACTGACGATCGTCACCTCGGCCACCCTGGCATCGGTGGGTGCTGCCGGGGTCCCCGGAGCTGGGATGATCACCCTCGCCATGGTGCTCACCGCCGTCGGCGTCCCGACCGAGGGATTGGCCCTGGTGCTGGGCGTCGACCGCCTCCTCGACATGTTTCGGACCGCGACCAATGTCGTCGGCGACAGCACGGCGACGGTGGTCATGGCTCGGATGGAGGGCGAGCAGATCGAAGTACATACAAGTTAAAAAAATGCACCTGCATCTATAAAGGACACTCGCGCCATCCTACCAAGCGGGACATCCACCTCCGCTCCCGGCCGCGAATCTGAGCACAACGAGATTTTCCAAAAAATGTGACAGTGACGCTTGTCAGCCCGCCATCCACATGCTACGGTGCTCGCGTTATGTGGATGGTACGACCATATCGACAACAAGCGTAGCCGCCTGGGGTTTGAAAATCCCCAGGTGGCGTGACGACACACGCACTGGGGAGTGGTCGAATAGGGAAGACGCCGGATTCTGACTCCGGAAATTGCAGGTTCGAAACCTGCCTCCCCAATCGGACAGGTACGCCGAAACCTGCCCGAAGTGACAGCATTTTAAGTTTCCAAAATGTCTGTCGTCCCTCTCCGGGATGGGGTAATTGGCAACCCGCCGGACTTTGACTCCGGAATTCCTGGTTCGAGTCCAGGTCCCGGAACTCTCCGCAACCTTCACACGTTGTTTGGATTGTTCATCATGAACCACGTCTGTTGATCCTATGAGGTAGGTGTCCCATGTCGACTTTTGCTGTCACCACGATTCGCGTCACCATCGCGTCCCACCCGAATGCCGATGCCCTGGAGCTCGCCCGGATCGGCGACTACTGTGCGGTCGTCCGCAAGGGCCAGTTCCAAACCGGCGACTTGGTGGCCTATATCCCCGAGCAGGCCGTTGTACCCGTCGATGTACTCGAGTCACTCGGGCTCACTGGGCGCTTGGCAGGTCCCGACAAAAACCGCGTCAAGGCGATCAAGCTGCGTGGTGTGTTGTCCCAGGGGATTTGCCTTCCCGCCCGCAAGGGATGGACCGAGGGTATGGATGTGACGGCCGAACTCGGGATCAGCAAGTACGAACCTCCGATCCCCACGCATATGGGCGGGGCGGTCTACGGCGCCGGACTCGACCGTTGCATGAAGTACGATATCGAAAACTTTAAGCGGTATCCCGACGTCATCGAAGCTGGCGAAGAGGTCATCTTCACCGAAAAGATCCACGGCACGTGGTGTCAGTTGGGGCTTGTCCCCGAATCGATGGCTCACCCCGAACACGGGCGGTTGGTCGTCAGCTCCAAGGGTCTCGCGGCCAAGGGCCTCGCCATGATTCCCGACGCCGAGGAAAACGCGAGCAATCTCTACCTGCGGGTCGCCCGTAGCCTCGACATTGCATCGCGGCTATCGCGGGTGTTCGCCGACGAGCTCGCCTCGCAAAAGCCGGTCTTTGTGCTCGGCGAAGTGTTTGGACGTGGTGTCCAGGACCTGTCCTATGGTGCAGTTGCATCGACCGAGACCCAACTCGGGTTTCGTGTGTTCGACATCTACATCGGACTGCCGGGCTCGGGGCACTATCTCGGGCACGTCGCCCTGAGCAAGGCCTGTCGCGAGCTCGAGCTCATGCGTGTCCCCGTGGTCTACCGCGGACCATTTTCGCGGGAAACAATGTATGAGCATACAAATGGGCGTGAGACCGTAAGTGGCAAGCAGCTGCACATCCGCGAGGGTGTTGTGGTCCGCCCAGTGGTCGAGCGGTATGACGACTCGCTCGGGCGCGTCCAACTCAAGAGCGTCTCGGATGCGTACCTCCTGCGCAAGGGCGGTACCGAGTACAACTAGCCGTTCGTCCACCACGACCCAGGTGTCATCCGCATCTGGGTACCTTTTTTCCGCGGTGTCATTCGAACCGACACAGAAATGTCACAACGTACACAACCTGTCGGATCAGACATCTAAATTGGGAAACGGGCCCCTCGCTGGGATTGGCTCTAGCAATGTCACGAAGGTAGACACCGCAATGTGAGGCAAACGACTTTGTCGTCCTTTACAATTATGGGTGACCGCCTACCCTCAAAAGGGCTCGCCCCTCGAACCCAGGAGTAACTATGTTCCGTCAGCGTTTTTTCCTCGCCCCCCTGACCCTGACATTGGCTTTTGCTGTCGCCTGCGGTGGCGATGACTCTGGCGGAACCGAAGACGGCACCACAACGGACGGCGAAGAAACCGGGACCGAGACCGAAGGCGAAACCGAATCTGAATCCGACACAGGCGTGCCCGCGGGTCCGACGTGGTACCAAGACATTGCCCCGCTGGTCGCCGGCAAGTGCTCGGGTTGCCACCGACCCAACAGCATCGCCCCGTTCTCGCTGGTCGACTACGACTCGGCGATGCCGTGGGCGACGGTGATGGCCGATTCGGTCGAAGCCGGGACAATGCCACCCTTCGCCGCGGCCCAGACCGACGAGTGCCAAACCCGTCACGGATTTTTAGATGACATCAGCCTGTCGGACGACGAGACGTCACTGCTGCGCGCATGGGCCGATGCAGGTGCACCGATGGGCGACCCGAGTAACGCGGCCCCCCTGCCCACGCCCCCCGACCTCACGCTGCCCGATGCCGATCTTCGCCTGACCTCGCCCAAGCCGGTCACCATCGAGGGCAACGACGATCAATTCCTGTGCTTTAGCGTCGACCCAGGGCTGACCGAAGATACATATCTCGAAGCTGCCCAGATCATCGCCGGCAACGACAGTATCGTGCATCACGTGCTGATCTACACGGACGAGGATGGATCTTCCGAGCAACAGGCCGGCGATCAGGGCTACTGGCCCTGCCCCGGTGGCGGAATCAATGGTGATGCACTGATCGCCGCCTGGGCCCCGGGTGGCGTGCCGACCCGCACCCCGCCCGAGGCAGCCTTCCGGATCCCGGCGGGCGCACGGATCATCATGAACATCCACTACCACCCGACCGGAGCCGGAGCCGAGGTCGACCCGGGCACCTCGATCGATCTCAAGTGGTATGACGGGCGCCCCGACTTTGTCGCCGAAATGGCGTTGATCGGCAACTTCGACAACGCGCCGCAACTGCTCCCCGGTCCCGCCGACGACGGTTCCCCGGTATTTCGCATCCCGGCGAATGCCGAGTCCCACACCGAGTCGATGCAGCTCACCCTGCCCTCGGAAATCCCCCCACTTCAACTGTGGTCGGTCTCGACCCATATGCACTACGTCGGCTACGACATGCTGCTGGGGATCGAACGGGCCAACCCGGGCAACGAACCGGCGAGCGAGTGTCTGCTGCACACCCCGAGTTACAGTTTTGAGTGGCAGCGGGGCTATCGCTACGACGCGCCGTTTGCCGCCCTGCCCACGGTCAAACCCGGGGACACCCTGACGATGCGTTGTACGTACAACAACTCGATGAGCAATCCCTACGTTGTCGAAGCCCTTGACGCGCTCGGCCACGATGCTCCGGTCGATGTGTTCCTCGGAGACGACACCCTCGACGAGATGTGTCTAGGCGTCTACGGGATCTCGTACATCAACATCTATCCGTAGCCTGTTGGCATCGCGGATCAATCGGCTTCGCTACCGGTCTCCTCGTCCTCGACCGCCACAAGTTCGCGGGCCTGTCCGGCCGCCTCCGGGAGCGACTCTGATGGGTGGACACGGTTCGGCCGTCGCAGCCCCCTCGGGTTTTGTCGCTCGTCGGCGAGCTCGCGAGCCCGTTTGGCCGCATCCACCAAAGATTCGTCTCGCTGACTGAAACGGCCCGGCCGTCGTAGCTCGCTTGAATCCAACTTTTGTCGCCGCAACGCGCTCGACTCGAACCGGGGTGTTTCAGCTTCACCCGAGCGGGCTTTTTGGGTCACCGGATCGACCCAAGCGGAGGGTTGAACCTCGAGGAGCTCAGACGGGCGGCGCCCTTGGACAACGTCGCTGATCGTCCTACGCGACTTACGTGCATACTCACCGAGCACACAGGCCGCCGAGGGAAACCGAACCTTTGCCGCGACCTCGCGCCGGCGCATCCGCAGCACCCACGGTGTGATCATGGCCCCGATCAAAAACCCGCCCACGTGATCGGCCCATGCCAACTCGACACGGTCCGAAGACAACGCGATCGCCACTTGAAACAAAAACCAGGCCGTCAGGTACAGCCACGCGGGGATCTTGAGTTGAATGAAGACGATCGGGATAACCTGCAACAACTTGGCCCGTGGAAAACTCCACAGGTAGGCTGCCATCACCCCGGCAATCGCCCCCGACGCCCCGACTAGCAGGGTGTCGGGGTTCCCGGTGATGGCGCTGTGAACCAGTGCCCCACCGATACCCGCCAATGCCAACAGGCCCAAAAATCGCCGGGTGCCAAATAGGTGTTCGATGTTGTCGCCAAACACGTAGAGGAAGTAGAGATTGCCGATGAGGTGCATCCAACCTGCGTGAAAAAACAGGTGCGAGATCAGGTACATCATCGATGTCGGATCCCGCATCAGCTCGCGCGGCTTGAGTGCATAATCATCGAAATAGACCACGCCCAACACGCTCAGTAAAAACAGCCCGAACATGATGACACACAGGGTGTACACCACCCAAGGAGTTCCACGGGCGGGATTTTCGACTTCGACAGGAAGTTGCAACAGCAACTGTGCAGCCCAGATAAACCCGCGCTTGGCGACCTTGAGCTTGACGTCTTCCTGGCCTTCGCTGGTGGACGAGTGCGCGAGTTGGTGGCGCTCGTAGCCGTCGATCCACAATCCGCGGCAGGTCGGGCAGCGATCGATCGGTGTCTTGAGCAGGCCCGGCAGTTGGTGTTCGTTCATAAACCCATGTCCACGGGGACACAGGCGCTCGGCAGACTGCCCGACCAGGGTGCGCAACAGGGCTGGATCGACTTCGGCATCGCCGAGTACATCGAGCTCGCCCTGGTCAAACCACACGCCGAAACACACCGGGCAGGTGTCGATCTGCAAACTGTCGCAGTTGGGAGGGCGACGCGGATTGTCGACCTGCCACCCGCGCTTGGGATCGCGGTACAGGTCGAGAGCGACCAGCTCGTGCAGGCTGCAGGCCGGACACTGTGCCGACAGTTCGTGCGGCTGTTTGTGCGACTCAGTCGGTGTCTCCACGGCCTGTCTGCACTATGCCATGGCGCCCGCGTCCGCGTCCAAAACCGTACGCGCGCTGACGCAATTTCTCCGATGGATGGGCCTGCGTTTCGCGGTTCAGGTGCATTTGCAAGCCAGATGAAACTCGGTGAGGCGTTCGGGTAGGATACGTGTCGTGGCTATCTATTTTTACTCGAAAGCTGAAACCTATTTTGAGTTCTCCAACTTTAGTGCGCATCCGTTTGAACTCGACGGGCTGCGATGGCCTACGGTCGAGCACTATTTTCAGGCGCAAAAATTTCCCGGGACGCCCCACGCCGAGACCATTCGCCAGGCACCGACTCCCGGCCAAGCCAAACGCCTCGGTCGCAGCCGCGAGGTTGTGATCCGCAGCGACTGGGAGCAGACCAAAGAGGATGTGATGCGACGGGCGCTCGAACAGAAGTTTCGCAGTCACCCCAAACTCCACCGGATGCTGCTCGACACCGGCGACGAGCAACTCGTCGAGAACGCGGCCCGCGACTATTACTGGGGCTGCGGACGCACGGGCAGTGGTCAAAACCGACTCGGCGAGTTGTTGATGGAGCTGCGCACCAAGCTGTCCCAAGAGCCCGGACCTGCCCCGGGGACTCCGCTGAACTTTTACAGCGTCAGCGATGAGTACGGCGAGTTCTCCAACTTCGCCCGGTTCCCGATCCGTCTCAAAGGCAAGATGTGGCCAACCTCCGAGCACTATTTTCAGGCACAAAAATTCGCTGGAACCCCGCACGAGGAACAACTGCGCAGGGCCAAATCGGCGATGAAAGTCGCCAAAATGGGGCGCGAGCGCAGCCGTCCGTTGCGGCGCGACTGGGAGTCGGTCAAGGACAACATCATGCGCGAGGCGGTGTGGGCCAAATTCTCGCAACACGAAGAGCTCACCGCCCTCCTACTGTCGACCGGCGACCGTAAAATTGTTGAACACACAACTAACGATGCCTACTGGGGCGACGGCGGCGGCAAGGGTCGCAACATGCTCGGTACCATCTTGATGGAGGTACGGGCAAAACTTCGGGGGCAGGCCGATTGAGGTGACAGGCAGCTCGCCGCGCAAAACCCTGGCAGCTGCGATCACGCAGGTGCGGGCCCGACTCTGGGAGAGTCCCTCATTCGGTGAGGGAACAACCGCCGATCACCGCAAAAAACTTGCCTACACAATTTGTTTTCGGATCCTCGTCCAACACATCGCTGCTCGCCTGCCCGGTCGTACAGGCGTGCTCGCCCGCGTGCGCATCCCCGAGACCCCCGCAGTCTATCGCGCCAACTGCCGTGCCCTCGCGCCCGCACTTCCAGGGTTATTTGGTCATCAACGCGAGACGACACGCGAGAAAATCCACGGGCGACCCGCAGAACCAACACTCCCAGAGCGAGATCTTGGTGCTGTACTCGATGTATGCTCAATCGACGAACTCGTCCCCTGCTGGCACGACGACCTGACCCTGGGCTGGGCGTTTTCCCGGTGGTACGAACCTGAACGCCGCCGACTCGACGCCGCCGTCTGTGCCCGAACCAAACTCGCTCCCGAACACCTGGCCCACAAAACCCAGGTGTTTAGCGAGCCCTACCTCATCCAGTGGACCCTACAAAACAGCCTCTTACCGATTTGGCTCGCGATCTGTGCCCGCAACGGCTGGGTCCCAGAGGTCGAACAACGCGGCGTTCTCGAGGCTCTCGAGGCCCAGAGGGTCTTGTTTCGCCAAGCGCGGGCTGCCGGCGAAGTCTGTCTCAAAGCTCTCCTGCCGCTTGGCAGTCCGACACAGCGCAAATGGGCCTACTGGATGCCGGGCGTACAGCCGGAAGATCATCAAACATTTGTTCCTCCCTCCATTGCTGATCTGCGGATCTTTGACCCGTGTGTGGGTGCTGGCCACTTCTTGCTGGTCGCAGCGGACCACCTTGTCGACCTGTACGAAGAGGAAGCACGCCAGCGAAACGTGCCCCCCGACGATCCAAACTGGTCGCGCGACACAATCGTCCGTCGGATCTTTGCCCACAACCTACACGGCTTTGACATCGACCCACAGGTGGTGGCACTCGCCGCTGTCGCGCTGTGGCTCAAGGCCCAAAAACTCGCACCGGGGGTCGAGCTAGATGCCCTCTCGCTGGCCGCTCCGCCGCCCTCGTGGAAACATCTCGACAACCGACTTGCGAGCATCTATCACCGCGGGAGCCTCGACCGGCCGGCCTTTGAATTAAGTGTTCATACATCTAGTGATGTGCGACAGATGTTGGTTGACGCCTCGCCGCCCGATGACCTCGGTGTCCATCTCGGTTCGGGGCACGCGTCGGTCGGTCTGCGAATCGCCTCGATGCTCGCGGTCGGTGGATTTCCTGGACAGGCCGACGCGCGCACCGTCGATCCGCCCGAGGGACTGACCGCGAAAACGGACGCAGCTGACGAACAACATCGGGCCACCGGCGAAACATCGAAGAACATGTCTCACGGGTTATACGACCTCGTCGTCGGCAACCCGCCCTATCTCGGGGCTGCAAAAATCCGGGGTTCTGCGTTTTTGCGCCGCGACTATCCCCTGGCAAAGGCCGACTTCTACGCGGCATGTATGCAACGTGGCCTCGAACTGACGCGACCGGGTGGGACCTGCGCCCTGCTGACACCCCGCAGTTGGATGTATACGCATCAATATCGCGATCTGCGACGGTGGCTGCTCGAAACCAACGACCTGCGCAGACTTGGGGATTTTGATCGCGGTGCGTTTGAAGATCGTGCCGACGAACGGGTCAGTGTGGTCGTCAGCGTGTTCCACCGGCGACCACCCCGGCGTCTTGCGAGTCTCGCCCTGCGCCCGACACCACCCGACGATCGGACCCGTGATGGAGAGCGAACCCAACGCAAACGGGCCGCCACACTGGCAGGCATTGGTCGGTACGAATTTTTTGCACATACATTTTCTACGATACCCGGCACGCCGTTGCTGTACGATTGGACACCCGACGAGTTTGCGCTCTATGAGACGTGCCCAACCGTCGGCGACAGTTGCCCGGCACGGTTTGGTTTGACCACCGGCGACAATCGGCGGTTTGTCCGTGCTGCCCACGAACGTCCCCACTGCATCCCGAATCCCGAAACGGCCCGACATGCGCGCTGGGTTCCCTATGTGCTCGGGGCCAAGGGTTTGCGGTGGTTTGAACCACTGCGTTGGTGGCTCGACTGGGACCACGGACTTCAGTTGCAACTCTTCAGACGTACGCGTCGCGGTGTGGCGCTGCGCAACCCTGGGGTGTACTTTCGCCAGGGGATCGCGTTTGCGATGATTGGTCATACATTTTCTGCGCGCCTGCACCTGTACCCGAGCATCATCGGCAACATGGGGTCCTCGGTGTTTCCCCGCAATCCGGTACCGGTGTTGATGGCGATGAACCGCAGCAGCGCCAACCGCCTACTCTGCGCCCTCAACTCGGGACTGCACTTCGAGGTCGGCGACGTCAACCGCCTGCCGCTGCAAGCGGTCGAGGGTGATACCAAGATCTTTTCGTTGCTGTTACAAGTATTTTCGGAACATCTGCGCCACCGCGAACCGTTTGTCGAGTATCAGTCCCCGGGACCATCGCAGTGGCGAGCTGCCCAAGCGTGGGCGATGCGTGCGGTCGATCGGCCATCGGGTACGGACCTCCCGACCTATGTTCCTGTCGAAGACGCGGCGAAACCGCTCGACGAGCTGTCCCATGCGCTCGGCGTGACCCTCGGACGGTTCGTACCCACAGGTGGCATCGCAAGCCACACGCCGGCGGGCGCCATTCCCCACGGGGTGTTGTGGATCGATCAGACTCTTAGGCCAGGTGATTCTCGGGACAGCCTCGGGCACCCTGCCGCGCGTCCGCTCGTCGAGGCCTGGAGCCGTCACCAGTCGAAGTTCCCCCGGGGGCTCCGAGATCTGCTGACACGCTCGGGTCCGCAGGGCCTGTTCGCCGACCACCTCGCCCGCTACCGCAAACGCCCGATCTACTGGCCACTCGCGTCAGCAAAACGCACGTTTGTCGCGTGGATCAACTACCACCGATTCGCCGAGCATCCACTCGCCTATCTGCTCGAAACAATTGTACCCACTACGATGACCAGACTCCGCGGGGTTGTGCGGGATTCGGTGCGAGAGGAACTCGAGCAGTTCGCCACCAGTCTTCGGCAATGTGCACAGTGTGGGCCACATGGGCGTGAAGTCGATGCGGTCTACCACCCGCATGTCGACGATGGTGTGTTGGTCAACGCCGCGGGACTATGGCCGCTCCTTCGCCCGTTTTGGTCGATCCCGCGGCAATGGTGGCAACACCTCGTATCGCCATCGAAACGACACGACCTCGACTGGTCGCATCTGGCGGGGCGATACTTTCCGACGCGGGTCGAGCAAAAATGTCGTGACGAGCCTTCGCTGGCGTACCGCCACGGCTGCCTATGGCGGCTGCATCCACAACTCGCGTGGTCAAGTGAGATGTATATGCAGAGAAAATCCCACCACGGGCCCACCTACGCCATCGAACCTGGCGACTTTCATCGCGCACAATTCATCGAATACCAGCAACCTGCCGCCCTCGAGGCGATCGCCCTCGAGCTGCGGCAACGCAACGAGTCCGAGACGGTCATCGGCTTACACGGTGTGCGGGAGCCATGGACGGCGATGTACCGTGCATTCAGCCAGCGGGTCCGCGCCCGCTTTGGCGATCGCGTCCGCGTGCTCCTGTCGCAAACTGCGACGAAATCCCAAGCGTTGACATAGTGGTACCATCGCAGTCTGTCACGCTTCACCACCATCCTCCTCCTCGCGACCGCCAGCTGTTGCCTCGGCTGTCCCACCCGCTCGACGGACACGCAACCCGAGTCGGGCGCCGGTCAACCGAGCTCGGAGACACCGAGTCGGGAGCAAAAAATGTTGCTGATGCATGAAAGTGACAAGGTAAAATCGCACAAGGGAGCCGACTCAGGAGGTCTCGACGAGCTTCGCGAGCCCGAAGAGCACGGCCTTCAGCCAGACGAGCCGCACGAGGACGGCGGGCAGGGCTAGCTCCTTTTTGATTCTGGATGTAGTTGCATGTAACGGATCGAGGGCCGCGTTCACCCGTCGCCTTCCACGCGCCTTCACGTCCCTCGGTTACGTACCGTGACGAGCGACACCGTCTTCTGGGAGAACGTCGCCGGCATCGACTGAACTGTCTCGAAAGACGCCCTCTTCGGGCCGACTGTCAACGTTCGCATCACCCGAACCGTCGCCCACGTCGTCCTCCTCCGACAGACCATCGTCGCTCGCATCACCCGAATCGTCGCGGAATTCGCCCTCATCCGACAGGCCATCGTCGACGGCAAAACTGTCTTCGCTCGCCTCCTCCTCCGCCTCGCAGGCACATCCCTCCGATGCGATTGCTTCACACACAACTTCGGAGCCGACGATCACCCCACAGGCGAGAAGCTCCGCCGCGTCCGGGTCGGACTCGCATCCGTCGTCACCTCCGTAAACGTCGTACACACAAATGTCGTAGTTCTCGTCGCAAATATCGAGGCACTCCCGCAGCCGCTCGGGGTCGCCGCGGTAGCTCGCTCGGCAATAAGTGGTGCACTCTTCGAACTCCTCTTCACAGACATCGGCCGCGGCCTGTGCCTGTGCTGCCGCGAGTTCTGCCTCGGCGGCCTGGCCCGGGGGTGAAACTGCGAGGACCGCGACCGCTGCGAGCCGTGGGATGCGTGGGCCCACCACCATGACACAGGGCCAGAACAAGGTGGCGCGTGTAACCCTCTCCCACAAACTGCGTCGTCGTGTGCTTTTTTTTCCCATGGTTGTCCTCCTGCGAACGATACGCATGACCCTTCGTGCACCTCCGCCGGCTCGCCGTGTTTGCAGCGAGTCGGCCCGAGAGGGCGTCTCAGTCCACGGTAACGATCCTAGAGGAGTTTGGAGCTGGCGTCGGTGACCCCCGGCACCTGGCTGCGCGGCAAGGTCCTGCACACGATCTAGATCACAGACAGGGCGAAGTCCTACCGAAAATGAGCGGCGAGCAACCGTTCTTCGCTCACCTGCGTCGGCGACGTAGTCCCAGCAGTGCAGCCATCCCGAGGAGCCACGCCCCCCGCTCGCTGCCTGAGCTTTTGCAGCTACAACCTTCTCCCTTTTGTCCACCGGTGTCCGTGTCCGAATCCGAAGCCGACTCCGAACCTGAACTGGAATCGGAATCACTGTCCGTCATCCCATCCGTCTCACTCGGGTCGGTTTCTCCGCTGTCGGTCTCGGAGTCGGTCCCCGGCCCAGCACCACACACACCTCCGGGGACGATGTCCGTCTCGTCCCACTCGGGTTCGTTGCCGTCGTCAGAGGGTTCGCCGTCGCGGAAGTGACAGACTTGGCAAATGTCGGTGACCACTTCGGATGTCTTTCCCGTCATGTCCATCACTTCGACCTCAAAGCACAGCGAGTCGGGCAATGCCGCCAACCCGTCGATAAACGCAAATGCACGGGCGAGACTTGCACGTTCGGCCCCTCCGCCTCTTGTCACCGAGACCAGTGTGGTTTCTGGATGTTCCGGGTCGTAACCGCGAATGTCGATGAACTCTGGGGCCCCGGTATCATCCTCCTGATGTTGTAGGTGCAACCACCACTCAACCCCGCCGTAGATGTCTCCACAACTGTCGTACTCTTCGCTCGCGTAGCGCACAACGTTGAGCTCGTCGACGGTCGCGGCCGTGGGAGTGGTCGTGTCCGGCTCACTGGCGATGTACGTCAGCTCGTTCGGGCACGGCAGGTTGTCACAACCTTCGCCGGGATAGGTGATCACGACCGTCTGTCCGGGAGCAGGTGGGGGATCGAGTTGCAGAGCGACGCCGATAAACAGTTTCGAGAGTTCGGGGTCGGCAGTAACAGTTGCATCTACACCATCAATCGTGGCCGAGACCTCGTCGATCGAACCGTAGCCCTTGAGCATGGGAGCGGCGTTCGATGGATACGGCTCGTCGGTGTGTGGAACCGTGTCCCAATACCAAAACGCGGGATCGCAGGCGTTGGCCGCGGTGCTGTGCAAAACACCGGTGAAAAGACACAGTGCGGGCACAACCCAAACGGTACGGGAGAACAAGGTGTTGTAGGCCATCCATCGATTGTACGTCACGAACAGCCGCCAACCCATCATCAGCTCTTTCCTGATGCATGGACGCCTGTGTACCGGGCCGACTTGCGAAGTGGCCCGGATCGCCCTCCGGTTCAACGCGAAGTTTCGCCTGGCGAGCGGTGAGAATCAGGCGTGGCTAAAGGTCGAACCCGCAGCACTCGACGAGTAGATCGGTCGGTTCGCCCTCGCCGATCTGTCCACAGTAACCTGGATTTTCGCACATACCGACCTTCTCGCCATTCATATTGCATGTGCACATATTTCCGTTGCACAGCATGCCGTAACTGTCGAAGGCACACTCGAGGACGACTTCGCATTGCTCGTTGCCCATGCCCATGCCGACGCCGACCGAGCACTCCTCACCGGTGCCACAGACCTCTTCGACATGCATCTCCTCGGCTTCGCAAGGAAACGGCGGTTCTTCGGGATCCATCTCATCGCACGAGAGCATCGCGAAACACTTGTTGGCTGCGATGACGGCTTCGATGCAATCCTTGGATTGCTCCTCGAAAATGTCGATGCAGTCGGTCACGCACTCTTCGAGATCGGACTCGGGGTCGCACTCGAAGAAGGCTTCGCACGCGTGCTGGCACGACTCCTTGAGGGCATCCTCGCCGCCGGTCTCGGTCTCGCCTTTGGTCGGATCGTCGGTCTCCGTCTCGGTCTCGCCCTTGGTCGGGTCGTCGGTCTCCGAACCCTTGGTCGCATCATCGGTCGTCGGGCCGTCGGTGGTCGTCTGCTCCGCGGTTTCGCTCCCGGACATGTCCGAGGTTTGCCCGTTGGTCGCGTCGGTCGATTCCGTCGTCGCGGCGTCGGTCGTGTTTTCACCTGTCCCTTGGGCCTCACTGCCGGTGGTCGCATCCGTGTCGCCGGTGGTCTGTTTGTCACCACCACAGGCGAGCACTGTGCACCCCAACGCAAACGCGCCGAAGGTGTGCCACCAACGATTCCCGCGCGGCGCGACAACAACACTACGGTTCACAAAAAATAACGGACGCGACGACATCAACACCCCCAAGTGTTCTTCCAGCCCGTCTCGGATTCTCGCTCTCGAGATCGACCCTGTCCACTTACAAGCAATGATTTGTGCCTCTCCGCGTCTGGCGACCCCTGTGAAGGTTTCGACGCGCCAACCGGCCGGCCGGCTTGTTTCGATCGTCTGTGCGATCGGCGTTCGCTGATGACGGTCGCTTCAGACGATACGAAAATTTTTCCGCCGCGCGTTGGTACTGCTACGACCCGTCGGCAACCTGCCAAGCATCGTACTTGGCCGCGGGTTCGGGACCGGCAAACACCTGCAGCGCCACCAGCTTGGTCGCCCCGTTTTGGAAGCTCACCTTGGCGTTGGCAGGCATGTAGATCGTCGTCCCGGGACCCACCTCGTAGGGGTGGTCGTCGATCATCAACTGCCCGCCGCCTTCTACTATATGGAGGTACTCCTCGGTGGCGTCGCGGTGCTCGGGGACCGCCCCACCGGCGGCGAGCTCCAACTTGCCGACAAACGCATTGTGTCCGCGGGCGAGCAACCACACATCGGCCTTCTTGCTCGGCGGCTGACGGTGTTCGGCCTGCGCGAGATCGACGACTCGAGCAACGTCAGGGTCTCCGAGGTCAGGAGGCGTCGGTTGGGGAGCTGTGGCTGCCGGAGCTTCGGGCCCGCTGGCCACCGAGGTCACTGCGGTGGTCGCACAGGCACCTGCACAAAACGCGAGGACGAGGGCGAGTCGATGCATGCCACAACCTACAGGGAAGTTGTGTCGGCAACGACCAGAAAAACGCGCGACCTCGCCAACACAGATTCAGGACGAACCGCCCAGCCGCGCACTCGACCCGCTCACGCGCTGCAGGCAGTCGTGACGTACGGAAATCAGCGGGCGAGCCTTCGCATGCGATTCACCCCCCGTTCGCGGTGATCGAGGTCGCGTCGAGCCAAAATGCGTGCGGATTTCGGCCGATCGCGCGGGAACCTTGTGAAAACCCCGTGGTCTGGTGGAAAGTGGGCGAGGTGAACAAGGCCAATGCCACCGCGGCGACGGACGAGCCGTCTTCCGCGAAGCCGCGTGCAGGCGAAACGTCGGCGACCTCGGCCGAGGATGCCCGCCGCGCCGAGCAGGACCGGCGCGACCGCAGGTTGGTCAAACGCATCCGCGACGGCGACGAAACAGCTTTCCAAGAACTCGTCAACACCTATCAAAACCGCATCTACGGACTGTGTTACCGGTTTTTGGGCGACCGTGAAGAAGCCGAGGATGTGGCCCAAGATGTGTTCCTGACCGTGTTTCGAGCGATCGGTAGCTACCGCGGCGAAGGCCGGTTTTTCACCTGGCTGTACCGCATCGCCTCCAACAACTGCAAGAACCGGATCAAGTACCTCAAGGGTCGCCACCACGGCCGTCGACTCGAGCTCGACAATAGTCCCCAGGCGCAGATGCCCAGCCGTGAAGGCGGAGCGACCCACAGCCTGCAAAGTCAGGTCCCGGGCCCCGAGGCCGCCGTCGCCGGCAACCGATTGCAGCGCGCCATCCAAGAAGAGATTGCCAACTTAGAGCCCGACCACAGACTGTTGATCGTCCTGCGGGACATCCAGGGCCTGACCTACCAAGACATCATGAAGGTCACGGGGCTCCAGGCGGGAACCTTAAAGTCGCGACTTCACCGGGCGCGTGTCGCCCTCAAACAACGCATGGAGAAGCACATGCGCTAGGCGAGATTCGCCTCCGGAAACACCATGGTCGATCCTTCAGACTCCCAAGCAGCCGAGCTGATGAGTGCCGCAC
>CAZUPD010000144.1:0-19143 GCA_964621785.1 uncultured Nannocystaceae bacterium | reverse complement strand
TATGGTGGTTCGGATCCTGTCTCCTTGCCGCGACCCATTCGCTACATGCAGGACGAGGGTCATCGCGTGTTGCCGCGTGTCCTCGATGCCGCCGGGATTGACCGCGCCGTGTTGGTCGGACACAGCGACGGCGGTTCGATCGCGTTGGTGACCGCCGGAGGTGAACATGACCCGCGTCTATGTGGTTTGGTATTGATGGCCGCACACGTCTTCAACGAGCCGATTTGTGTCGCCGCGATCGAAGCTGCTAAGCATGCCTATCGCCACGGCGAGTTGCGCGACAAACTCTGCAAATACCACGGGGACAACGTCGATATCGCATTTTGGGGGTGGAACCAAGCTTGGCTCGACCCAAAGTTTTTACACTGGAACCTCGAATCGTACTTGCCCGCGGTCAACGTGCCCGCACTTGTGCTCCAAGGTCGTGGCGACGAATACGGAACCGCCGCGCAGGTCGAAGCGATCGCCGGCCAGATAGGCGGACCCGTCGAAGTGTGCTGGCTCGATGACTGCGGACACTCACCCCACCGCGATCAACCACAGTTGACGACTGAGGCGATTGTCAAGTTTGTCGAAGGTATTGGGACAACGATGCACTCGCGTTTGTCTGTTCCCGCATAAGTGTGTTGATTTTGCTGTAGAGCAACTGCGGGCGAATGGGTTTGTCGAGAAAATCATCCATCCCCGCGTCCATACACTGCGTACGGTCCTCTAGGCTTGCGCCTGCGGTCAAAGCGATGACCGGCACATGCCCACCTACCTGTTGTTCTCGCTTGCGCAGTGTTCGGGTGGCCTCAAGGCCATCCATGACCGGCATTTGTACATCCATCAATACCAAGTCAAACACCTGCGTTTCGAGCATCGTAAGTGCTTGACGTCCATCATGGGCCACGCTGACATCGGCGTGTCTGCCCAACAGACCGACTGCGAGCATTCGGTTGGTCGCGCTGTCATCGACGACCAGGATTTTGTACGTCTGTTCGAGCCGCGGGCTCGAAGCAGGACCGGAGGGATCGCGTTTAACTTTTCCCTCCGCCAACTCGGAGAGGGCTTGCCGTGCATCCCGATCGAGAACCGGCTTCGTGACACAGCGGATCCCGAGTTTTTCGATTCGCTGGCGTCGGCTTCGCGGCACGGTCACAGTCAACATCACCAACGTGCGGTGGACGAGGTCGGGCATTCGCGCAAGCAATGGGTCCAACCGTTCGAACGGGTCGTGTTCAGGGGAGGTATCACCATTGAGTAGGAGCAGTACATCTGGCTGGCCCAACGCACGCAGGCTTGGCCCGCTCAATTCCTCGATAGCATCCACCTTCATTCCCCAACTTGAGGCCATTCGAGCGAGGTACGTACGTGTCGCTGCGTTCGGCTCCGCAACGATGAGTGTGCGTGCGTGGAGTGCAGCTTTTTGGTGTGTATACACGGAATCTCGGGGCGAATCGACAACCCGGCTCGGAAGAGTAAACTCGAAGGTTGAACCTTTACCCGGCTCGCTTGCACAGGTCAGCTCACCACCCATCAGCTCCACGAGTCGGCGGGAGATCGGCAACCCGAGCCCGGTTCCACCAAATTGACGCGACGTGGAGGCATCGGCCTGTTTGAAGGCTTGAAAGACTTGGTCGAGTTTCTCGGCGGGGATGCCAATCCCAGTATCTCGTACTGAAAACGTCACCCCGAACTCAGGTGATTGATCGCCGTCCGCGAGGTCTCGCCGCGAAGACGGGTATACCGGTTCCACGCGGAGTGCGACCTCTCCGGACTCGGTGAATTTGATGGCATTTCCGATGAGGTTGAGTAGGGTTTGACGCAATCGAGTCTCGTCACCGACGATCTGGTGTGGCAACTGTGTCGACACTTCGCCGAGGAGCTCGAGGTTTTTTTCGGCTGCCCCCATGGCCAGGGCACGCAGGACACCCCCAACACACGCGCGAAGGTCAAATGCACGTGACTCGATCTCGAGTTTGCCAGCATCGATCTTGGAGAAGTCGAGCAAGCTATTGAGGAGTCCGAGCAGGGCTTCGGCTGAATCACGGACCACCCGCAAGCGCGCGCGCTGTTCCTGTTCGAGTGGACTGTCGAGGACCAGATGGGTCATGCCCAAAATCGCATGCATCGGCGTCCGGATCTCATGACTCATGTCCGCAAGAAACTTGCTTTTCGAGCGGTTGGCCTCGTCCGCGGCTTGCTTGGCCACCGACAAGTGGCGATTGGCCCGGGTGAGCGCAACCTGTTGTTTCGACAATCGTCTGGTGAGACTCCCACAGATCGCCAACAGCAGTAACGCACTCAGGGCGAGGGCAATCAGCGAGGTCCAGTACTGATTGAGCTTTGCCGAAAGTCCACCTGTGCGGCCGCGGATCCTGCGGACCAACGGGTTGAATTGCGTTTGAAAACCATCGACTCCGACCGTTTCGGCGGGCGTCCAATCGGGAGGAATGACGGCGAGTGCGTTGTCGATGTCGGCTGCAAGTGACCGGAGATCCGAGGCATCCCCGAGACTGTCGGGGTGGGCATAAACGCTATCTCGTAGTAATGCGAGACGATCTCGCAGGATGAGCCACTGCGGATCATCGCGCTCGCTGGCCTCGAGAATGGATTGAATTTCGATAAGCCAGCCGACATGTTCCTCGAGATCGGCACGCATGCGTTGGACCGATACGATGGTGAGCACACACCAGCCGGCGAAAACCACAATGGCGAGCAGTCCTACGCGCCACAGCCATGACGGCATCGAAGTCTCACGCACAGGATCAGACATTGACTCGCCGCATCATAGCGCTTCTTAAGATCGCGGTGTGGCCGATCGCGGGACCGCGAGACAGTCTTCGACTTGGTGCGGTCGAGGTTTCGTCGGATTCGAGACAAGCTGCCCCGAAGTTCGGGTCAGCAGGTTCGTGTGGATTCCGAGACTCCGGGAGTGTTGGGCCACGACTGCTCACTCACCTCGGGCGTTGGCCCGTGAACCGATGCGCGAGTTTCGGCTTCGCGCACCGACTGTGCGTATTCGTCACCGACGAGGGCCCTGCCAGCTCAGGCCGTCTGCGACTTCGTTCGAATCGACGGGAACCCACACTCAGCCAGACCCAGCTAGGTCGCGGCCGACCTTCCGCAGTGCGATCGGCCATGCCGCGATCTTAAGATATACTTGTCTTGTATGCCGAGTTTCGACCTGATCCGGTTTTACCAAGAAGGGGGTGAGCTGATGCACCCCATCCTCGCGCTCGGGGCCGTCGCACTGGTCACTGGTGTGTTGGGGACGGCGATCCGCGAGCGGATCCTTGGAACCATCGCACTCCTCTGTGCGGTGTTGTGTCTCGTCCTCGGGGGGGTTGGCTACCAATCGGGCATGACGGATCTGCAAGCCGCACTTTCGAGTGCACCCCCGGATATGTACGAAGCGGCCCGCCAGCGTGGAACCGAGATTGCCATGGTCACGGTGTATTTTGGCTGCGCGTGGTTTGTGCCAGGATTCATCTTTGGGCTGCTCACCAGGATTCGCACACGGGCCTGACGGTATCGTTGTACCGACAATAACTGATGGTAACCCGATGCACTGTGGGACTTGCGTGGTTTATCTGTCGTCTCGCAGTGTTGCCCGGATGCACCCCAGCACAGCCGACCTGCTCTGAGAACCAGCAGCAACGGATCTCCACTTTTGTCAACGACATGCGTCTTGCGACCGAGGCGAGTGCACGCTCCGTATCCATCGACGTGGCACTGCCAAAGGTCGAGAGCGAGGGGACGCCGGACCCGGTTGGTGGAGTGCTCATCGTCCTTGAACGACAGGGCCTCGTGCTCAGGCAATCAAAAGACATGAATTGGCGGACAGGTAAAAGTCTCGCCGACGAGGTTCTCCGCTACCAGGTGTTTGCCGAGGCGTCGGGGTCTCCCACCGAGCCCGTGCTCGTGGCTGCGATTGCGGCCGACGTATCGATACGCGACGCAGAACTGCTACTAAAACTGTCTGATCAGGCAGGTTTTTCTCAGGTCGCGTTTGTGGCCGAAGCGGCGAAGGGTCCCCGGATTCCCACGATTCCCGAACCGGGGCTTACGGCGATGGTTCAGGCGCGGACCGGGGCTGATGCTTCGCGCAAGGCCGAGGTGCTATCGCAGCTGTTAGCAGTCGAAGCCGAGCGTTGCCCACCGTTGGGACTCGATACCCGTCACGCACCGACAACGAGTTTGCAGCAGCGTGCGCCATTGATTCTCGGGGCGACCCAAGATGCGCTCCTCGCCTGTCACTGTGCGGCCAATGTCGACCGCGTCCTCTCGCTTGCCCATCTCGCCTTGGCTCCGCAATCAATCACAGTACTCTCCGCCGAATTGCCGTTTGAACGTGTTGTGCCGCTTGTGGCAGCCCACCCCGACGGGCCATGGTCAGATGCAGTACTGTCGGTGTTTCACGCGACTCCTTCGATGTGAATCGAGTCATCGCAGGCGTCACCTCAGTCGCCGACGGCGAGCATTTCGACGATTTCGCGAATCATCGGATCTGACCAGAGTCGGCGGAGACCTGCGGGAGCCGAAACTGCCGGCAAAGGAGTCGCACCGATGGGTTCTCCGGGCATCCGCGGGCCGTTGTGGTCCGGCGCTTTTCGATCGAGACCCTCCAACACCACGAGGTAATGCTCTCCGACACATGGTGGAGCCAGGGGTTGAGCGAGCCATAATCGGTAGGCCTCGGGCCCGCTGCGACCCGCGTAAAAATCATCCTCGGCAGACCAAACAATACGCAATCGGCTTTTGGGTGTCTTCGGCCCGCGAAGCGTCTGCTCAATATGTATGTGCACTCGAGGCGGGTACCCATTGCTCGCGCGGGGGTTTTCGACGGTGACGACTCGACAGCGTACGACCGCATCGCCGTGTGTACGCCACCGGACAGATTCCGGCAGTGGAGCTCCCATGGCGAGAGTCTACCTGTTTTTGGTATCGCTGGGATTGATAAGATCGAGCACTCGAGGGTCGGTTTTATGGGTCTGTCGGCGAGATGCGTGCGAACCTGCCACGTGCGAAAGTATGGCGCAGGGACGGCTAGTCCAGGGCGTTCCGTGCTTGACGCCTCGACGTGACAAGCACCTGCTCGAGAGTCGCCTTGGCAACGGGTTTGGCGACGAACTCGTCGATACCTGCTTCGAGACACCGACGGCGTTCCATGTCCGTGGTACCAGCTGTCAGTGCGACGATCCGCGGCCGAGCTCGCTTGGTGAGGGTACGCGAAATCTGTTGAGTGGCTTCGATACCGTCGAGCTCAGGCATTTGTATATCCATGAGAATGAGATCAAAGCTTCGGCTGAGGGCCTGTTTCACGGCCTCGACACCATTGACGACAAGAACGGGTCGGTAGCCGAATTTCGCCAACATCAACTCGATCAAGCGGCGATTCACAACGTGGTCCTCCGCCACCAGGATTTCGAGAGGGTGGCGTTCGGCCAGGGTCTTTACCCGAGCTTCGCGGTCCGTTTGTGCCCGCTCGACCTCGGCGACGGAGCCGTGTAGGGCTTGGAGCAGGGCGGCGTGCAGGCGGTCGGGAATCACAGGTTTATGCAGGAGTCCGCGAAACAAGGAGGTGTCTTCGGAGCTCTTCGGTAGGGTGCTCGAACTCAACAGTACCAGCGGCAAACTGTGGGACGATTTGAGCTCATGAACCGTGTGGGCCAGCAATAACCCATCCGTCCCGGGCATTTCTAAATCAAACGTGGCGATGTCGACAACCGTATCAGAGGTCAAGAATCTCAGGGCACGGGCCGCATTTTCCACCGCGGTGGCCCGCATCCCAAAGGACCGGGCGACGCGCAGCAAGAGTTCACGACTGGCGAGGTTGTCGTCGACAATCAATAGGTGTTTCCCGGCGAGACCATCCGATTTGGCCCGAGTGCTCTCCAGGGTCGAAGCCACAGCCTCCAATGGGATTGTAAAATAAAATCTCGATCCAACACCGATTTCACTGTCAACCGCGAGCGTCCCCCCCATGGCTTCGACAATGTGTTTGCAGATCGACAACCCCAAACCTGTCCCTCCAAACCGGCGAGTTGTCGAGGTATCGGCCTGTGTAAAGGGGCGAAACAACGAGCTTTGACGGTCACGGGAGATGCCGATACCGCTATCAAACACGACGACACGCAAGCCCGACTCCCCGTACTCGATCTGCAGTCCGACTTGGCCCGTTTCGGTAAACTTTACTGCATTTGCAAGTAGGTTCGCCAAGACTTGCTGAAGGCGGTAGCAATCACCAATGAATGCCCGCGGGGTTCCCTCGGCAAGGTCGAATAACAGCTCGATGCCCTTTTTCTCGGCAGATTTGCGGATTAGGGCAAACGCGGCATCGACGAGCTCGAGGAGCTCGAACGGCTCCTGTTCGAGTTCGAGGTGTCCCGCTTCGAATTTGGAGACATCGAGAATGTCGTTGATGATCGATAGCAGCAGTGCGCCACTTGTCTGGATCGTCTGGACAAACTCGTGTTGTCGCGGACCGAGTGTGGTATCGAGGAGGAGCTCGCTCATACCGAGGACTGCATTCATCGGTGTACGAATCTCATGACTCATGTTTGCCAAAAATTGACTTTTGGCCGCAGTCAACCGCTCGAGCTCGAGGATACTGTTGCGGTGTAGTTGTTCGAGGTCGGAGATCCGCTGTTCTTGACGTCCGAGCTCCTTGCGCAAGGTCGTATTTTCTCGCGCTTTTGCACGGGTTTGGCTCCGCAGTTGGCGACGAGTACGGATGAGCTGTTTGAGCTTCGGGCGCAGTCTTGCAATCCCTTGTTTCCCCACACATTGGCCTGTGTTTGCGCAGGCTGGACAATCGATGACAGCATCGATAAACCCATCGAGGTCGAGTGCCACCGTCGATTCCTGCTCAAGTGGGCAGGTGGCCCCATCGCTCACGGCGCTTCGCCTACCAGTGCGAGTGTAAACGTCTCGTCGTGGTACATGTTGGTGCCGCCAACCGGGTTGAGCTCACCATAGCAGTAAAACCCGATTCGCGGTGTGTCGCCGAGGGCCGAAAAAGCGGCGGTGATTTCCTCCTGGTAGCGACCCCCGAGAACGATTTTGCGCCCCGCACAGGCGAACAGAAAACACACCGCCGGGTTGGGGACCTCTGCTTTGGCTTGGACAACACACGTCCGTGCTGCCGCGATCAGATCGTCTTTCGTCGCGCGTGTGAGACGGACTTTCGCCCCTGGGTAGACATCGCCCCCGCACTGCAGCGAGCCAGTTTGCTCGTCGATATGGCGAACGACACGGATGACCTGGGTGCGCTCGTCCGAGGTCATGTAATCCCCCCCTGGTGTGCCGATAATCGCGAGGGGAAACTCGATCCCGATACCTGGTCGCCTGGTCACGTCCTCGCCGAGAAACGATTTGTAGATCTCGATCGCGGGCGCGTCATCGAGTGACATGATGCGTTTGCCGTCGACAACTTCGGTACAGGTCCGAATCGCACCGACTGGTTGAAACCCAGAGCCGGTCGCTGTCGCCAATGAGATGGGTCCACGCAGTGCAAGCGCGACTGCACCATGCTCGAATACCTCACGGTCAAACAGCTGGTAGGTGTGCTGGAATGTCAGGTTCTCCGAGGCCAAACCACCGACAATTGGGCAGTCCCGGCCGAGTTTGGCCTGCATTCCATCAACCAGTTTCATGCTGTTGCCGACGAGTCCATCTCCGAGAAGGATCACCAGTTTAGGGTCAAAGGGCGCAATCATGTCGCCGAGCTTGTGGCCTGCAGTATTGCCATCGCCCTCGATCGAGCGGAGTTGGTACACTTCCCACTGCACGCGACCGAACGTGAATCCCATCGCCGTCACCGAACCGGCCAGTGCTTCCTCGGCCCCGATCTCGGCTGTACTCGAACAGCCGAGCAGGCGTACGTCTTTGGGCAGGCGGGTCCACATGCCGTCGAGGACAGCTCGTTGGTCGAGCTCGCTGGATGCAAACACGAGCACAACTTCGGGCGGCCCACCAAGTTCGTCCAACAGCTCCGCGACAACTTCACGCCCGGCTTGAAAGGAGTCCTCGTGCACGATCGATGCGGTTTTTGCAAGCATAGGATTTGTGCCACGAAGCATACAACAAGCGGGTATGTCTGACCGATTCAACCTGTCGCTACGGACAGAAAATCCTGCGGGCGCCCACGGGTGACCAAGAGACCACCCTTGCGTATCCGGGAGCCAATCACCCAAGCAGGTTGAAAGCCCCTTGTGTTGGACAGTTCGTAGCGAATTCGCCGTCTTCGTTTCACCCTGCGTTCGCGTTCGGTTGACGTGCTCGCCCTTGTTCCCTATCGTCATTTTCAGGTGGAAATACCGAGTACCCGCAACCCTTATCGCCGCTCGGGACGTGCACTGCGGCGGGTCCTAGCACTCGAGGGTCAATTGGCGACACCCCGGGGGACGAGCAGTCTGCTCGCCGCACTCGATGACCCGTCTAGATCTGTTCGTCGAGCCGCTGCGATGCGACTGGCGATTCAACGCGATCCGGGGGCTCTTCCTGGACTTGCTGCTGTGCTGTGCCAGGGGTCGGTTCGCGCGTGTGACCGGGCCCTGCGGGTGCTCGAATGGTGGGCATCTCCACCCGATGGCGAGGCATCGCACACCCTTGCACCCATCGTCAGGATTGCTCTGGGTGATACCGCATTTTGGAATCGACGCCGCGCCGCGAGGTTGCTCGGGGTCTTGGGTCGGGCTACGGATGCCGCTCCATTGCGCGACCTCCTCGCTGATCCGAGCTCCGAAGTTCGGGGCGCCGCCGCCGAGGCACTGGCAGCGATCGGTGACTCGGACGCGTGGGAACATGTCCTGCCGTTACTCGACACACCGGACACACGGGATATCGCCGCCCGTGTCTTGGCAACGATGGGCAATCCCGGAGCGGTACCGCTTTTGCTCGCATGTTGGCAGATGATGCCGAATGCCCCGTACATCGCCGAAGCACTCGGTCGACTCGGTGACCCCCGGGCGATTGAACCACTTGCCTCGGCACTCGAAGATCCCGGGTGTGGGGACCACGTTGCCTTGGCACTTTTACGACTCGGAGATCGCCGGGGTTGGTCGCGGGTACGGGCACGCTACGAGGCTTCGCTGTGGCCCGGACAAAGTGTGCTCGCGTCGATCGCCCAGTACAGTACGCCGCAGGACCTGAGTTGGGTGTTCGATGCACCGTGTATGCAGGGGGAGAGACTTCAGGTTGTGCATACATCAAAATTACTCGAGGAACTTGGACGTCGGGACCTCCGGGCGCTCGAGCAGGGGTTGCATCACCCAAATCGAAATGTGCGCTGGACGGTCACCTTTGTACTTGGGCGGTTTACCTGTGACGAAGCCGGAGCGACGGGGTTCGCAGCCCTTCGCGCCGCGCTCCAAGATCCCGATGGCGCGGTTGTACGAATCGCTGCCATGTCCTTGGCTCAGCGTGGAGAGATTGCAGCCGTACCTGAACTACTGGCAAAAATCCGCGTACCCGACATCTGGGAGGGGACGGTCGAGACGTTCGCCGAAGCCCTGGCCCAGCTGATACACGCGGCCAAGCGCGAGCGGCACAACGGGCTGGCCGACACTGTGGTGCCCACATTGATCCAAGTCCTGCCGCGACATCGAGGGCGGGCCAGGCTCAAGGTGGTGGAGGCGCTCGCGGTGTTTGATGTGGCAGAGGCGAACACGACGAAAATCTTTATCGAGTTGTTGAAGGACCCCGAATGGCGGATCAAGCACACAGCCATTGCAGCGCTCGCCACCGTGCCAACCGACCGCAGTTTCTACGCCCTTTGTCGGGTCATCAAGGAGGGCGAGCCCGGTGATGTTGCCTCTGTTTATCGTGTACTAGGAGCATTTGACCACCCCGACGTCGTTGCGATGTTGGCGCGAGGGCTCGATGCGTCGCAGAGATGGATCCGTACAGCCGCACTCACGGGTCTACAGCACGTGTCGAATCGGCAAGCGGATGCCCTGATTTGTAACGCCTGTACCCACGACGATCCCGCGACCCGGGCCGTGGCCGTGTGGGCAGCTGTCGCCCGGGGGCTCGACCCAACCGCGTGGCTTGCAGGGCTCACCGAGGTGTTCGCTAAGGAGCGCTACGGTGTCTCGGTACAACGGATAACACAGGTGATGGACAGTCTCGACAAACTCGAGAGCTGGCCAATCGGTGTCGATGCAACAAGTTTTTGTCGGGAGGTCGGGCTTTTGCAACAAAGGATCCGCGAGAAGCGACTATTCGGGGAGGGCAACCGGAATGTCGAACAAGAACGTACACTCGATCGCCTGCTGGCGACGTGCTCGCTCCTGCGATGAACGCAGACACACTTCCTCACCCGCGGTCGGCGAAAGCGTTGTGAGAAATCCGCAGGCCGTCCACAAATCCAAACACTTGCTGCTGGTTGAGACGAACTCTCGCTTCTGGACCACGAGTCACCCCGCGTCGGGAGGCAATATTGTTGTAGATATGTTTTTTTGGTCATGTTAGTCGTGTCGGCATGCGTCTGCCTTTGATGTCACCGTTCCTTTGTAGTGTGCTGCTCACCGTTCCCGCGTGCGGTTCTGGTTCAACGGATTCCGACACCGAGTCAGGTCCCGGGACCGATTCCGCGTCCACTGGGGTGACAACGGCCGGACCGACGACGGACACAGACACGGACACGGGTACGGCGACGGTGGACAGCGGCTCCGAGAGTGAGTCAATGACGTCGCCGAGCACGACGGAAGAACCGACGACGACGGAAGAACCGACGACGGAAGATCCGACGACGACGACCGAGGAGCCGACCACGGACGCAACCACCGATACAGACACGGACACGGACACAGAAACCACCGGCGAGCCGATCGATGAGTGCAAGGTCAACGAGGGCATGGACGGGGTGGGGATGTGTAGCGAGGAGGCCCCGCCCGACAGCTTCTCGCCGGTTTTGCAGTGGTCGTTCGGAGCCGGCGAGCGGAGCTGGGTGACGCCCCTGGCCGGCAACTTTACCGACGATAACAATGACGGCGAGATCGACCTCTGCGACATCCCCGATGTCCTGCTCGTGTCAAACACCAGTCTCGGCTACGGCTCGTTGTGCTACATCCACGTGCTCGACGGGGAGACCGGCACCGAACATTTTAACATTCCCCCGTCTGAGCAGGTCTCGTGCACCGCAACCCCGGCCTTCGCCGACATCGACAACGACGGCCTGCCCGAGATTGTGGCTATCTGGAATGACAACGCGACCTACCGGCTCAAGGCATTTGAGCACGACGGCACCGTCAAGTGGATCAATACCACCGACGGCGGCAACGCCAATCAGTTCTACCGCGAGTCCGGGGCCATTGCCATCCACGATCTCGACGCCGACGGCGATGCCGAGATCGTCTTCAACCACGAGGTCTACGACCACCTGGGCAACTTGCTGTGGGAAGTCCCAAATCCGGTGCCAGGCGAGCTCGAGGCGACGACGGCTGTCGACCTCGACGGCGACGGCGATCTCGAAGTCGTCACCGGGCACTCGGCCTACCATCACGATGGCACCGTCGTGTTCGACAACTACCCGACGATCACGAGCCAGTCGATCCCGCAGATCGGCGACCTCGACGATGACCCCGACCCCGAGATTTTTGTAACCTCGGGCCAGGGCCTGTTCCTCGTCGAGCACACGGGGGCGATCAAGTGGGGTCCGGTCACGCCGACCGGTGTGCCTGCCGGCGCCTACCTCATTTGGCAGCGCCCGGGTACGATCCACGACTTCGACGGCGACGGGATCTCGGAGATGGCTAGCTCCTCGCGCGAGTTCTACGCAGTCTACGAGGGTCCGACCATGCAGGAGGTGTTGTGGCAATCGATGATCCAGGACAACTCCGGGGCCGCAGGTGGGACGGCTTTCGACTTCCTCGGGGACGGGGTCGCCGAGGCGATGTACGCCGATGAAATCAAACTTCGTGTCTACGACGGTCTCACCGGTGCTGTCCTGCTCGAGCAGGACCGGGGCAGTCCGACGATCAGCGAGTACCCGACCGTCGTCGATGTCGACAATGATGGTTCGGCCGAGATTCTGGTGGTGTCGTCCACCGGGCAACCAGCGCTGCAGGTGTTCCGAGATTCCGAGGATCGTTGGATCCAGGCCCGGCGAATCTGGAATCAACACGCCTATTATGTGACCAACGTGCGCGAGGACAGCACGCTGCCGGTCGACCCGGTCGACAACTGGTCGATCTTCAACACCTTCCGAACCAACGCGCAGATCGAAGGTGGCGGCCTGTGTGTACCGATTCCCGAGTGACGCAGGTCCACACTCGTTTTCTACACACCTATCCCTCGGGTCATTTCACTCCGCAGGCGAACACTTGTTCGCCTCGGACTATCCTCCCGCCACTTTGGTTTCCTGTCGACGGTGCGCAGCAGCTCGAGCACCCGGTTGGTCAGCTCGACCTGGCGTGCAACTCGCTCGTCGCCGGTCAACGACTTGAGGGCATGTCGCAGCCGCGAATGCAAGGCGCGTGCGAGCACCTCGTGCGAGATATCGCCGGAGAGCCCATTCACTTTCTGGAGGGACGGATCGATCTTGGCGATTGTGAACGCCGTCGACGCATGTTCGGGGTACCATGGGCTATGGAACGACGACTCTGCGAGGTTGTCCGCGAGTGCCCTACGCTCGCCATGAACCTCGACATACCCGTCGGCCGGCGGTGGGCAGAGCTCCCAGAGTCGAGCGTTGGGCTCGGGAGGGTTCTTCTCAACAGCGTGATGGCCAACATTCCCCGCAGTTTGCGACCACTTGCCGATATTGTACGAATGGCAACAGGAGGGCGTTTTCACGAACAAGCGCAGGCTGTCGCTGACCGCTTTGGAGTCAGTTGGCGTGATGTTGTGCTCGCAGCAGTTTCCTACGACCTGACGATCGCCACAATCGGATGTTCGACACTCGCCTTGGCGTCGGCCGATGGACCGATCTTGGCCCGTAATCTCGACTGGTGGCCCGAAGATGTGCTGGCGCGGACGAGTGTTCGAATCGACTATACCTCAAGATGTGTTACAAAGTACATCACAGCTGGTTGGCCGGGTTCCCTCGGAGTGGTCACTGGCATGGCGCCCGGGCGATTTGCGTTTGCGATCAATGCGGTTGCATCGCCCGACGAGCGCGTGAGTCTGCGTGGATACCCCGTCCTGCTCCACCTGCGACGGGTCCTCGAAGACGCCAAAGACTTCGAAGCCGCGCTCGAGAGTTTTGTCGAGACCCGCTTGGCCGCGCCGTGTCTGTTGACACTTGTGGGGGTTGAAAATCACCAGCGTGTCGTGGTCGAAAGGACGCCGAGTCGACATGCACTGCGCCGGCCTCCCGGGCCGCAGGCACCACTCTATGCTACCAACGATTACCACGAGTTGTGCCCCACATCCGGTGGGCTCGACCCCCGGCTCATTGGTACGAGTTGCTCGCGGTTCGACGCCCTCACGATGCTGCTGGCCCAAGTCGACCCGAGCAAATCACTCGACAATGATTGTCTACTCGCTATTTTGAGTCACCCCGCGGTGATTCAGGTGATCACGGCTCAACATGTGATCGCTCGGCCAGCCACCGGCGAGCTGCGGGTCTGGGTGCCGACGCGGCTGCTTGCGGACGAGGGGCATTCGGGGCAGGTATGAGCCGCTTTCGTAGTCGTGGATGGCCAATCAAGTGAGGCGGGTGCCGATTTCAGGCGAAGTCGGAACACCCGACAGCGCGAGGAAGGAAACCGATGAGCAAGGACAAACACACAGACACACCACCACCGGGCATGGACTATGTCGAGCAGGAGTACTGGGAGCACGTTCGTCGGGCGACCAAACCCGAGCCTGTCAATGGCCACCACGGTGTCTACGCCTACCACAACGACGATTGCCGTTGCATCATCGGCGGCAACTTCTGCAACCGCGACGGTTATGTGTGGAGTTGCTGTGGATCAACCGAACGCTATTCCCGATGCACGACCTGACTGATTCCACGAGTCAGCACGGCTAAGAATGGGTTCTACGGTATTGAACGACTGTTGGTTGGGACCTCTTCGATGAAAAAGCCTGCCGCGAGCCAGCGCTCTCGAGTACTGCCAGGTGCTCGCCAGGATTGATAGACCTGCTCGACGGGCTGGCCAGCGTCCTTTGCAGCGGCCTCCATCGCCCCGTGAAAACCCTCGCCCGCGCGCATCGCTGCAAGAAATGCATGTTGGACGGGCGTCAGTGGAAAAGTATGGGTTTTGTAGTCCTTGCGAACCGCGATCACCGGGGTGCGCTGCAAGGGCGGTAGCGGGGGATCGTGACCAGCTTGCACGTCGTAGTAGTATGGCGCGACCGGAAACCGGAAGTCGCCGAGGAACACTGCCGGCTGCAGACAAAGTTGCTCGTCTGGACAGTCGAGATCGGCGAACGGTCGACCTTCATGGCCGAGGGCATCAAACAGGACAAATAGTGCCCGTTCGAAGCGGGCGAGGTCAACCATAAAATCGATCCAAGTCTCCCGGTTGCCCTCGGTCTCGTCGCGATCGGGTCGCGCCTGTTCGAGGTAGGTCGCAAAGTGTTCACCTAAGTCATTGAGTGTATAGCTGGTCGGCGGATAGACGCGGAGGTATTCGTCACAAAAATCGTTGAAGAGCTCCTGCGTGAGGGCGTGACACAGGGCTGGGAATTGCTCGCGCATACACCTGTGTAAGCGCAGTCGAAAGCCGCGTTGGTAGATCGCCAAACGCTGCGCACTCGAAAGTTGGGACGACGGCTCGACGATGCTGCTACATTGTGCAGATGATGTCTCGGGGGACATTAAGGCGTCCTGCATCCAGACCTGAAGCTGGGCCAGGGACAGATGCATTTTTGTTACCGACCCTCCAAGACTGAATGACTCATGACCTCGGGGACTAGGAAATCCACCGGATTCGAGACCGACTCGCTATCGCGGCACGAAGTTGTTTCGACCTGCGACACTCGCTCGCCGCTGAGATAACGTTCAGCCTTCATGAGTTCGGCGTGGGCCTCGGGAAACGGCGGAATGTTACCGTCCCACTCGAGCAGGGTCGAGGCACCGCGACTGCGCTCCCAAGCGAGTGCGAACAGTTGCCAGACTTCGGGTTGAACCGGACGATCATGGGTGTCGATGATATGTGTCCCGCAGTGTTGGTGCCCTGCCAGATGGAGCTGGACCACGTTGTCCCAGGGGAAGGCTTCGAGATAGTGCAGGGGATTGGTGTCGGTATTGAAACAGGTGACGTAGACGTTGTTGACATCGAGCAACAGTCCACAGCCGGTCAGCCGCGCAAGCTCGCGCAAAAACTCCGGTTCGGTTAAGGTCGACTCGGCAAAGCTCAGGTAGGTGCTGGGATTTTCGATGACCAACGGTCGCGCGAGTACATCCTGAACGGTGTGGATTCTCGATGCGACGTGGCCCAAGCTCTCCTCCGTCAGCGGCAGGGGCAGCAAGTCGTGGGAATTGCGGCCGAGGACCCCTGTCCAACACAGATGGTCACTCACCCAAACTGGCTCGATCTCGTCGATCAACCTCCGCAGTCGCGCGAGGTAGGTCCGATTGAGCGGAGCGGTACTGCCGATCGACATCGACACGCCGTGTAGAACCACAGGATAGCGTTCGGCGATCGCCTGCAGGACCCAACGCGGTCGTCCCCCGGAGTCGATAAAGTTCTCGGTAATCGCCTCAAACCAATCGACTGCTGGCCAGTGCCGCAAGATGTGATCAAAGTGGATACTTCGTAGACCGAGGCCGAGGCCGAGGTGCGGTAGCGCGGATACCCCATTTGCAATACCCACAGGTTGATTGCCTCGCAAATCGCTGCGTGCGGGGGGGACGGTTGACATTGGATGTCGGTACTACGGCGTTCCGCCACTCATGTCACTGGAACCGCAGGCGATCGCGTTGTGCCGCTCGGTATTGTTCTTTGAGATCCAGAGGAAGGCCGGGCCATCTTGGAAAACTTCAGCCATTTGAGGATCGCCGCCGATCGCCGGGAGTTCCTCCGGGAGGTCGGGGTTTTGCTCGCGCAGCTGTGGCCAGATCTTCTCGTGAAACACCTGTCGTGCCCGCTGCCACACACTCGCTCCGCGAAATTTACCAGCGACGATGAACCGCTCGGCGTTGATCGGCGTGGCACAGGAGCCCATCGACTTGCACGTATTGATCCCGGGATGCTCGAACTCTTCCGGCGTACCATTGAGGCCACAGCCCCCCTGGTTGCGACAATCGTTTTGTACGTGACATTTGTGGTCGCTGGTGGTCGAGCAATACCCCTGGCCTGCACACGCATTGGGTTTGCCGATCCTGTCACTCGGGCCATCTGGCGGCCCTGCGGCGCCAAATCGGTCCTGGCCTTTGCAGCTGTTCAATCCCATGCAGGCATGGGGAGGATGTGCGGGTTCTAAGGGCTTACCTATCTGTTTGGGCCAGGCGGGGGCATCCTGAAACGGGTACGGTTGCGGGACAGGCTCGCCCGCTTTTGCGTGAGGATCGGACATCGATTACTCCTAGCGCCAGTGTTGACTCACATCGGGGAGGGTCTTGAGTGTATTGATCATTTCGGACACAACCTCGAGTTGGTCCGGGTCCGTAATCTGATTTGCGAGCTCGAGCAGGTTTGCGTAGGCATCCGCGCGTGGGCCTAGGTCGATGTTTTCGAAGGTCGGTGCAAAGTTGACACCGCCGCCCATATCGAACCCGCGGGTATGCTTGATCAGACGATTGAGTACCCACAGCATCGAGCGGTGCATCGCCTCGTTGAAAAACCGCTTTTGCTCGGGATCCGGGACCTTGTAGATGGTCTCAGTCAGAATCAGCATATATTGGTAGATGCCGCTACTGAACCGGGAGAGCGCCTGGAATTTTTCCGGGTAGCTCGCGGTGGTCGGGTTGTCGGGAAAGTTGTATACGAATGTATCGAGATTGGCGTCGGTGATCGTCGGTGTGATCGGAGCTGGCGGATGCGGCACCCGGGGAAGTTTTTCGACGTGGTGAGTGTACCGCTCGAGTTGCGCCTGCAGTCGCAGGAATTTGTAATAGTGCGAGTATTCGGTGTGCGACGGGTCGTCCGTTTCGCGGTGCACCGCACCTTCCCCCTGATCACAGATCGTTGCGATCGCATTGACAGCATCGCGTTTACACCCGACGGTGATGAGCTGCGTCGCGCCGTGATGACTGTCGGGGCGGTTGGGATAGTGGGCGACAGCGGCCGCACTGGGGCAACCCTCTGCGGTCTTGGACGGCATCGCCCAGGGGTTGAACGGACGCTCGGGATAGATCGTGTCGATGCTGTTGGGGGAATAGTTGTAACTTTGAATTTGGGTCTCGCGCCCATGGACCTGAAAGTCCGTGTCCTTGATGTGCTCACATTCAATCAAACATTTGATGTAATCGTAGAATTGACCGATCGTGTCCCAACTTTTATCCTTGGGAAAGGCGGTCCACGATTTGGGATATTCGATTTGCAGGAAGTGCCACAGCTGCTCGTAACTGAGTTTTGCCAGCGGGACTTTGACTTTGGTGTCGCCGTCAGGACCGGGTGGTCCGTCCGGGTTGTGGTGGGGCAGCGGTGTCGGATAGGTTCCGGGTGAGCGTTTGTAGAGTTGGGGCTCGACCCCCATCGAGTAGAGAATGTTGGCCGACAGTGAGAGGTGCAACATCTCCTCGACGGCGACGCTCATGATCGTCCCGGCCGCTTTGTTGGCGTAGAGACCGAGCGAATCGAGGTTCTCGCCCCGCGTGTAAATACGATTGATCGAATAGTATGTATAAAGATAAATTGGCAGGGTAGCGAGCTCGATGCAGACAGCGGTCTGCAGATGCTCTTTGAGCTCGGCCAAGGCTTGTTCCCGAGTCAATGAAAGGTTGTTAAACAAAATTTTGATTCGCTCGGGAATCGTGAGAAACTCGCTCTCGGAGCTGGTGCCCATCACATTCTATTTCTCACAACTACACAGATAGAGTCAAGGTAAATCGGTCGAGTGACCTGCAAAGTCGGGACCGAGCCTCTGCACGAGGCCGCGCCTTCTCTACCTGCATTTGATGTAGCAATCACATGAGTCACGATCGCCCACAGGTCGCAATTGTGCATTCGTTTGTTGTGAAATCGAACCGATCGTGAGACCTCCCCCGCAGGGCGCTTTGGTCTCTGGAGGGGAGATGAGCGCCCGTCGCCTCACATTCTCGCTCATCTCAGTCGGTGTACGAAGTCTCCTGATACCACCTATGCGAAGGAAGATCGCTTGACGAAAACGGAAGTGCGCCCTATACTTGCGCTTAGATAACCTCACTATGCGTGTCCTCATCGTCGACGACGACTCGGACCTCCTCGCACTGATGTCCTTGAACTTCTCCCGACTTGGGGCTGAAGTTGTCGTAGCGTTGGATGGAGACGAGGGTCTTCTGGCAGCTCTGAAGCATCGGCCGGATGTTGTGGTCTCCGACATCTTGATGCCGCGAATGAGTGGTTGGTCGCTCGTTAAACACGTGCGTAGTCACCCGTCCTTGGCCTTGGTTCCGTTTGTGTTTTTGACTGAGCTCGCTTCGGATCAAGATCGACTTCTCGGTTATTCGCTCGGCGCTGATGACTACGTTCCCAAGCCATTCGTGTTGGACGAATTGTTGCTACGGGTGCGGCGGGTGTACCAGCGGAGTCAGCATCTGGTGCAGCGGGTCAGGGTGCCCTCGGCGGACGAGCAAAGTCCGGATGATTTTTCAGGATCTCTTGCGGCGATGGGTGTGCCGACGGTTCTCGGGGTCCTCGATATGGAGCGTTCAAGCGGAGTGTTGCATGTGAAATCGAGCCGAGGAAAGGCCGAGATCAAGATTCGCTTCGGCTCTCCATGCGCCGCGACAATTGCAGGAACGAAGCTTCGTAATGAACAAGCGATATATGAAACCGTTCGCTGGCGCGAAGGTCGGTTTCACTTCAAAATCTCCACAAAGCCCCCCGAGGGCAACATCCAATTGTCGACAACCCAGCTCCTGTTAGAGGGTGCACGCCTCGCCGACGAAGCAGACAATTCGCGCAAGTAGGCGGGTTACCACATCACGTTGAAAGATCGCAATGTAGGCTCGACGCATTCAGCTCATTGAGCGAAGCATCGGACCGAGTGCTTCAAGTCCAACACTGGTGTGGCGGGGATCGATCTCCAAGGCGGCTTTGGGCATTCCATAAATTACGCTAC
>CAZUPD010000143.1:19550-19932 GCA_964621785.1 uncultured Nannocystaceae bacterium | reverse complement strand
GGGCCTTTGTATCTCGCAGTGGCCCAAACGCCCCCGTTTTGGCTGACAAGGTGCTCAGCCTACTCGAGCAGGCAGAACATGGCGACGCGACAACTGCGGGTCGTCGGGCCGTTGGTCTGGTCGCAGCGCTCGCGTCCACGGTTCACGAACCAGCCCTGCCCACCCAGATCGGTCGGTTTGTGGTTTTGCGAAAACTCGGCAGTGGCGGGATGGGTATCGTTTATCTCGGCTACGACAATCACCTCGAGCGCAAGGTCGCTATCAAGGTCCTTCACACCCAGCTCAGCGACCAACACGAGGCGACCGTGCGGTTGCAACGCGAAGCGCAGGCCATGGCCAAGTTGGCCCATCCGAATGTTGTGCGTGTGTTCGAGGTCGGGCT
>CAZUPD010000143.1:0-19540 GCA_964621785.1 uncultured Nannocystaceae bacterium | reverse complement strand
TCATTTTCGTCGCAATGGAATTCATTGATGGCGAGAACCTCGCTGCTTGGCTTCGCCGCCACGGTCCCCCTGTGGATCAGCGCGATGTCCTCAAGCGCCTCCAGATGCTCTGCCAAGCGGGAGAGGGCCTCGCCGCGGCCCATGCCGCGGGCATCATCCATCGCGACTTTAAACCCGAGAACATTCTTCGCGATCATCGGGGAGGAATCCATGTCGCCGATTTCGGACTCGCCCGACGAGAGCAAACAAGCCTTCCAAAACCCGAGGTAGACGATGACGCTGACGCACCTCAGGCCCTCGCTCGCGGCGTTACGAACTCGCGGGCCATGCTCGGCACGCCAGGCTATATGGCGCCCGAGCAAATCGACGGCGGGAGTATCGATGTACGCACAGATATCTTTGCCTTTTGTGTCAGCCTGTTTGAGGTCCTCTACGATATGCGACCATTTGACGGTCGAGATGTGGATGCGCTCGCGCGCGCTATGACAGCCGGCGAAGTGTTGCCACCGCCACCCGAAGCATGTGTCGCGCCGTGGATCGACCAACACATCCGCCGCGGCCTGCATCCTGACCCGGACCAGCGCTGGCCGACGATGCGCGCACTTCTCGATGCGCTCGGGGACAACCCGGCCCATCGCCGCCGCAAGTGGTTGCAATGGTCCGTCGGGGTGATTCTTGTGTTTGGACTTTCAATCGCCGCGTGCCTGAACCTGCGGAGAGTCCTCGCCGCTCGGGATCTCCAAGTTGCCCAGCACCAGGCAAAGACGCACACCGCCCGGACACAACGCGATGCTGCGCGTGCGAGCGAAGCCGAGGCCGCGGTGCGGGCCCGCGACCATCTGCGCATGGCTGTGTTGCGCGACACTGTCGATCCAACGACAACCCTGTTGATTCTCGCGGAAGTTGAATCCCCAGCAACAACCGAAGGTTTCGCTGAGCTCGCGCACGCGACCCTCCAAGTGCCGGTAAGTCGCGCCATCCTGCGGGGCAAAGGGAGTCCGATACTGAGTTTGAACTTCCTCGACGAAGGTCGTTTTGTCGCCGCCCATTCGCGCGATGGCCTGTTGCGGGCGTTTCGCTACGACGGGCGCGGTCCGACCTCGGAGCTCGACCTCGGTGCGGGCCACGGCAATGCCGTTCGGCTCGGGGAGCGTCGTCTCGCCGTACCCATGGCCGGCCACAAAATCGGGGTTGTCGATTTTGAACGGACCGCAGACGACGGTTGGCGTCTGCGGCAAACCTTTGCGACCCCATTCGATGCGTCGTACCTCGCTGTCGACCCGACCTATCAACGACTTGCCGCGATCGAAGGACAAACATCCGACGCGGTTGTCTTTGACCTCAAAAGCGGTACTCGTGTCGGGACGTTTTCATGTGGTGACAGCGGGCTTTGGCATGTTGACCTGAGTCCCGGTGGTCATGCGATTGTACTGACATCCAACAAATGGGAAACCTGCTATGAATCGGTCGATAGGCCCGGGTCGTCGACTCCCGCCCCGCGCCGTGGGACAGGCGTGTTTCACCCTCAAGACCGCACCCAACTGCTCCTGATCGGCGGATCTGGAGCCTCTTCGTGGTCCGGGCAACGGCGTGCTCCAGCCCGTCCATTATTTACTGCGACAGACATGTTTACGTGGAGCTTGGATCCGGGTGGGACATTTATCGTGGGCAACACACCCAAGGGCCAGATCGCGCGCCATCCACTCGATGGCACACCGGCAATTGACTATGGCATCGGCGGGCGGGGGTTTGGAACCGTGGAAGTCTCCCCCGATGGAGCGTGGATTGCAGCGATTGACCGACAAGAGATTGTTGTCTGGGCAACAGGTCGACCGGAACGTCGGGCGACGCTCACACTCCCGGAGGCGGACCGGTCCAACCTGATTTTTAGCGACCAAAGTGAACGCCTCGCGTCTGCCGGCCGCTGGGGGGATGTACATGTTTGGGAGCTCGCTTCCATCCAACCGCACCACCATCTCACCGCCGGAGACACTGTGATTCACACGGTTGCGGCCTCGGATACGATGGTCACGACCCTTGCCAACGACGAGGTCGTCTGGTGGCAAACCGACCGCAACACACCTCTGCGCCGGCTAAACCACCCCGAAAGTGTCATTCCGGCAGTCAGCGACGACGGTACGATCGGTGTGATCGGCACCGTTTCCGGCAGGCTCCTTGTCGGCGACCGCGATGGCAATCAAACGTGGCTACGCGCGCATACGGGGGAAGTCTGGGACTTTGACTTCTCCCCCGATGGCAAATGGCTGCTTACAGGCAGCGAAGATGCGACCGCACGGGTGTGGGACCTCGAGTCCCACGAGTTGGCGTACACTCTCGAAGGTCATCACGGTCCGCTGGCAACGGTCTCCCTCGGGCCGAATGGGCATCGAGCCGCAACAGTCGGCAACAACGGGAGTCTTCGCTTGTGGTCATTTGGTCGTGTCCGCAGCCCGGTGGCCAACGTCCTTCACCCGCCCAACCCGCAGGGTATCGCCCGCGTTTCGTTTAGCCCGGATGGCCGATGGCTACTCGCAAGCTCCCACGGGACCACCGCATACCTTTGGGACCTCTTGGCTCAGGAGCACGTCCGCATCGAGCACACCGGAGTCCTAACGCAAGCTTGCTGGGATCCGCAAAATCGGTGGGTTGCCACTGCTACGCGGGATGGCACGGTCCGACGATGGCACCCTGAAACCACCGAGGTCCTGTCTCACTATCGTCACCCAGGGGCGGTGGAAAATCTAGTCTGCGCATCCGATGGCAACAGTCTAGCCACGACTTCAGGCGGGGTTATCCGCCACTTTTTGGTCGGCGAAGAGGGAACGGACCAGCTCAAAGTCGGTGCGTCACTCGTGTCAATTGCCTATACAACCGATAACCTAAGCCTCTACTACGGAACCCGAGACGGCGTTCTCTCCCGGTGGACACCTCGCACACGACACGCGATCCCCCCGAAAGCGTTGCTTGGTGAGCTACGCGCTGCCACCACTGCATGCCTGACCGTCCACCAGCGACAGTGGATTTTACGCGAATCCCAAAATCTAGCTCGGCAACAATTCGAACTGTGCGAGCGCTCGTTTGGCCGCGAGCCCCCCGACACTTGAGACTGCATCCGTGAACGTACAAACGCGGCGGAACTCCCGTCCGACGAGAAGAGGTAATCGATTACGCGGTCAAAGTTGTATGCACATCGTTTCATCAGGCGCCGTCTACTCGGTGACCGCTCAACCCCGTGGTGTTTCGCTATGGCCACGAATCTATCAATCCCATCGCCGGTTTCGTCGCGTGAAGTACTCACCCGCCGGCCCGCCGGCGACAACGACCTCGATTGCCGAGCCGACGAGCATCAACTCGGGCGAGCCGACTTGGTGTCGGTGTCCGAGCCTGGTGCCACCTCGACCGTGGCGTGGCGCCCGTGGTCTCTCGCCGCTCGCCACCGCACCCTCCTCTTCGGTTATTCGCCATTGATAAGTCCTATACGCGGGGTCGACCAATACAGTTTTCGCCTCAGTTTGTCTTTGACTTCCCTTAGCTTCTTTTGCTGGGTTTTTGCGCGGGTCGTCGCAGCAGCAACGGTGCAGCAGAGCCAAAAAGTTTGCCCCCGCGGCAAAAACTCTTGCCCTTTATCTTCCCGCCAAAGTCGTGCAGCCTAGGAGTGCCGGCTCGCATTTTCAGGGCCAAACACTGGAGAATACGATGACTCGATTCCACGCACTTGCGCTCGCACTTTCTTCTTCGTTCCTACTTTCTGGTTGCTACGATCTGTTGTCCACGGAAGTCATTCCGGTCGATGCTTCAGAGAACGCTGTTCCCGGTGAGTGGACTGGGATCGGCCCATTCGTAAACTACCAGTACCGGGTCATGGGCCTCAACGGGCGAGAGATTTGGCGAATTGACCTCGATTCGATGTTCGAGGTGACTGGCTGGGAGGGTTCCGAAATATACAACATGTTCGGTGGCGACTATACCCTGACGAGTTTTGCCCAAATGCATCGCTCGTCATGGGGCGACGTCTTGATTCACGGTAACCGAACCGGCGCAACAGACGAATTCCGATTCGCGCACACCAACGACCCGTTTTTTAAAGAGCTCGACTGGGTTGAGCCGAGTACCACCAACTTCAACGTCGGTGGGCAGGGGTACGAACTTCTCGAAATCTGTGAAATCATTGCACGTCCGGTAAATACAACCTTTCGCGGACTCGACAACCCCGATATGCAGGCATTTATCTCGTTTCGCGCCAAACGCAATGGCTCGACCACAGCGGAAGTCGTAGGTGGCGTGATGGAGATTGACTTCATTTGGGACATTAGCGATGAGAAATGGCTCTGGCTTGGTATGGACACTCCGCCGGGTTCCGAGGAAGAGACGGAAATCTGGATCAGGCAAATAAACGGAGAGTCATTCTCGGATGAGTGTATGCCAATCGCGGTTACACGTGGTGGGAAACAAACAGTCAACTACCTGGTTGTGGGTGATCCTTCCGAAGATGAAATCACGGTGTTTGACGCGGCTCACCTCAGTGCGGGCCCCCTCGATAGTATCAAGGAATCAAATCTAGACTATAGTATTACGGACATAACTGTGGAAGGCCGTGGTGCCAATGAACTCAATGACAACTACGGATTTGTGACCACCCTGTGGGGAAATGCTGAAAATGAAAAAAGGCTCGAGCACATCCTCATTATGGACGGCGATATCGATAACTATGGACCATTTCTCGAGGAAATTTTACACGAGACATCTTCCGGGATCAATGAGTTGAATTTCATCGAGACTCGAGGAAACGGGGCAGACTACGCGCAGGAGTACATCTTTACGCTCGGCGACGCGGTCGAACGTCGCCTCTATCGCCGCTGACGTCAATGGTAGCCGAGCAGGTTTTCGACCTCCCGCTCGCTTGGGTGAGCGACGCGCTGCCACCACTGCATGCCTGACCGTCCACCAGCGACAGTGGATTTTACGCGACCCCCAAGATCTAGCTCGGCAACAATTCGACCTGTGCGAGCGCTCGTTTGGCTGCGAGTGTTTCGCTGTGGCCACGAATCTATCAATCCCGTCGCCGGTTTCGTCGCGTGAAGAACTCACCCGCCGGCCCGCCGGCGACTACGACCTCGATTGCTGAGCCGACGAGCATCATCTCGGGCGAGCCGACTTGGTGTCGGTGCCGGCACCCGGGTCCGAGCCTGGTGCCACCTCGACCTTGGCGTGGCGCTCGAGGCGGCGCTTTGAGTTGCGGTCTTCGAGGGTTAGCTGCACGTCCAGTGTCCCCGGTTTCGGATGTTCGACCACGAGACGGACGATCGCGTGGTTAAATTCCGCCGTCGGCTAGGCGTCCACGTCCCGGATTTCGTGACGCTCGCGGTCGGTACCGCGCCGGCTGACTCGCCGACCTGCTCTTTCCCGCTCTCCTCCTGGTTGACGCGGCCGCTCTCCTAATATCCGCTCTTCTCCACTCCGCTACATTTCCTCCCGTTCTACCTCGTCTTTCGACTCCAGCCTCACCGCTCCCAACCTTTCCCTGGGATGACGTCCATGAGCACCGGAAAAACTACAATTCGGTATCCCGAGCTCACCACCGGATCAACACACATACGATACATCAGCGGCAAACCGGTGCAGCGGCGCGTGGACTCCCCAAGGCAAAAATTCTTGCCCTTTTCTACCCCACGAGCAAGTGCTATCATAATCACGAACCCCACCACAAAGCCTGCCCAGATTCGAACCTGCACGTGCATTTTTGCAAAGCACGTCCATCGCCGCATGACAAGAAGGCAAAAATGAACCGTTGCCCAACGATTTACACACCGATTCTCGCAGCTCTTTGCCTTGTGGGTTGTGGTGACAACTCAGTCAACCTTACCGATACCACGGGCGCGACGACCGAGCCTTCGACCGCGAGCGAAACGATTGAAGGTACAAGTAGTTCGACGCAGGGTGAGAGCTCGACGACGCAGGGGTCGACCACCGAGGAACCGACCACCGAGGAACCGACCACCGAAGAACCGACCACGCAGGAACCGACCACGGGATTCCCGACAGAGACGATCGACCCGTGTGCGTTCGCTTATTGCCCGACTGATTTACCCACACCGTGGCAGTGCAGCACCTACGAAGAGGACTGTAAACAAGGCGAAAAGTGCATGCCATATGCGAACGATGGCGGTAGTTCTTGGAACGCTTTGCAGTGCGTCGAGGTCACCGGGAGTGGCAAGCACGGCGACCCCTGTACGGTCCAGGGTAGCGGTGTCAGTGGCATCGACGACTGCGACCTCCACCACATGTGCTGGGACGTCGACTCCGAGACGAATATGGGCCATTGCATCGCGTTTTGTGACGGCTCTCCGGAAGATCCCTCGTGTGCACCTCCCAACACAGTATGTGTCATCGCCAACGACGATACACTTAACCTTTGTCTCCCGAGTTGCGACCCGCTCCTCCAAGCCTGCCCTGAGAGCGAAGGCTGTTACCCAATCAACACCAGCTACGTCTGTGCACCAAACGCTGCCCCTGATGACTCGGGTTTTGAGGGAGACCAGTGCAATTACATCAATGCCTGCCAGCCGGGCTTTACCTGCACCGAAGACGATCAACTCGTAGATTGTATGCACAACAGATGCTGCACCCCGTTTTGTGACCTGAACGTGCAAGACTCCTGCCCCAACCCCGAGACCATCTGCAGACCTATCTACGGCGACAACCAGGAATACCCCGATGCTGGGTTTTGCGGACTTCCGATTTGCGACCCACTCCTCCAAACAGGCTGCCCCGAAGGCCAGGGTTGCTACCCGGGCGAGGATAACTACTCCTGTGAAGACATGTTGGCCCCGGAAGACACCGGCTTCGAGGGCGATCCCTGCAGCGTGCCCAATCACTGCCAGCTGGGCTTTACCTGTGTCGTCCCCGAACAACTTCTCAACTGCGAAGACTACCGCTGCTGCACACCGTTTTGCGACCTCAATGAGCCGGACGCCTGCCCCAACCCTGAGACACAATGCATCGCTGTCTATGAGGATAATATCGATTACCCGAATGTCGGTTTTTGCGGAGCTCCCTAGCAGTGGTGACCCTCGATGTGCTGTGTTCAGCACGGACAACGTTCGCAAAAATTTGCAGTACCAAGTATTCTGCGTAGATGCTCTTAAACACCACGGAACCGATCGAGTATGCCACTGGTCGCGGCGAGCTCGATCCGTCGGCAGCCAAGTCGCTCTGCTTAGCGGGGATGCTCGGTGAGCCAGGTGTCGAGCGAGCGGACGAGCCCGGGGTGATTGACCCTACTTTCACGCAGGGCCTTGGCGGCACGGCGCTTTTTATGGCGCCACATCAGCTCCGCTTTACTCAACTCGCTCGGCGTCTTTCGTTCGACGTAGTGGCCGTTGCCTGTCACTACCGTGACAACCTTTGCCCAGGACACGTAACACGCAACATTCGACCGGCCCAGGGTCGCTAGGGTGTAGTTAGTAGTTGACTGGCACTTGATGCTCCTCTCGGTCGTCGATCTGCCGAAAACGGCCGGTGCGGCGCTCGCTGCTGAGACTCGATGCATCGATTGTAGAACACAGTCGCGTAGTCTTGTTCAATTCAGGTGGAAGAGCCTGCGGGAAGGGGAAGGTCCAGGGAGTTGGTAGGCGTAAATCAGGGCTCGGTCAACCAAGCCTCGACGTCCGCCGCGATCTCGGCGGCAGCGCGCACCGTCACCATATGACCAGCATTCTCGTAGCGGGGGAAGCGGATGCTGTAATTCAGCTCGGAGAGCCCGCTCTCCGGTGTGTACTCGACCAAAATCCGTCCCGGACGTACCTCATCGTCGACCGGGGTCGTGTCATGGGTCGCCGCGGCTACGAGATCGTCGTTCCAGGCGATCTTCGCCGGAAGGTCAAGCGAGTACACGACTGTATCCTTCTCGGCATTGGTGACGAACGTTCGCACATACGGGAGAGTGCGGACGAAGAGGCGGGCATAGCCGGGGTGCGCACCGTAGTACTCCACAAGTGGCGGTTGGCTCCGAATAAAGTGTTGGATGTAGTAGGGAGCGTCCTTGTCGACGACACCGAAGATCGCCACAAACGCGGCCTGCTCGGCCGCCTCCTCCTGGGACAAGCTCCACCGCGAATAGGCGGTCGCACGAGCATCGGAGTACATCCAGGCTATCGTCTCCACCTCAACCCCGAGCGCCGCGTTGAGGGTTGGGGGATCGACGAAGTTAGCGCGTACGACGTCGCTGCGCGCCCCAGTCCACCCATTGGGCTCGTCGCACTGATAATAGTCGGCCTCATCGATGCAGTCGAGGAGCGCCATGGCCTCTTCTGGCTGCGTGTGCGGAAACCCCGGACCGTCTGTATCATAGTAGTAGATCGTCGGCTGAATCAGCACCCGGTAGCCAAACTGACCCGCCGGGGTCGACGGGTCATCGGGCGGCGACCCCGGGAACACCCGCGCGAGGTGCTCGACAACGGCGGCGTGGAGCTGAGCGCTGCGATACACTGGCGAGTCGAGGACTTCGTCGGGGAAGAGCAATTGCTGGCCCATCACCGACGCCCGCACCCCGCCCCAGCTCTCGCCGACGAGGATCACTCGGTTGTCCTCGATCTGCGGGTGGCGGGCAAGGAAGCCGAGCACCCCCTGCACCATCACCGCCGCGTCGTGCTCGGGGATGAAGGGGACGCTCGGCTTGCTGCCGTCGGCGAGCGCGATATTGTACGAAAAGCCGGTCTCTGCCGGATCGATGTAGAGAAGGTTGGCAAAGCGGCTCCAGGTATGGGGATTGACGGCGACCGCAGCATCGCCCGCCACCTCGGGATCGAGGGTCACGGGCCCGGTATTGCTGGAGAAGAGGGTCAGCGACGAGAAGCCCGGGCCGCCGTTAAAGAAGACCGCCAGCGGGCGAGTCTCCGGCGCGGTGTCGGCCGGTCGAAACGAGTACCAAAGCCGGGACGGCGGCGCCGTCCCCTTGACCAAACCAGAGCCGTAAAAGAGCTCAATCGGGTGCTCGGCGATCTCGAGAAAGCCGGCCTCCGGGCCCAGGGAGACCGGCCCGCCCCCCTCTGGAGTGCATGTATTCGCGCCGCACGACCATGCCGAGTCGATGCAGAGGCAGCCGCAGCAGGCCGGCGTGACGGTCGTTTCGCCGGTCGTTTCGCCGGTCGTTTCGCCGGTCGTCTCCCCCTCGCTCGCCGACGAGGTCTCGATAGTCGTATCGCTGCTGCTGCCCTCGGTCGAGGTCTCCGCGGTCGTCTCACCATGCTGCGTCCCGCAGCCGAACAGGAGCGCGACCGCAAGAAACCATCGCGCGCAGCGAAAATCGAACATAACACCGTTCATCACACATCATACTCAAACCGCCGGAGCTACCAGTCAAGAACAATCTCCGCCGGGGATGGTCCTCGGGGCTTGCCGGTTCCAGCGACTCCGACGGCGATGGCGTCACCTCCACCGCGTGGTCGGGGTCCGCCCCTTGCCAGCTGCCGAACTCCGGAATCCAGAGTACGCCACGGGTGATTTCGCTACTTTACTTCGGAGACAATCTTTCTAAAATCGGCAGCGAGCACTAAATGCATGGACCAAACGACATAAGCTTCCTGCAACCCATCTGGGATACTTTGCTAATCACATTTGGCAGGGATTTTTTCGAGTTCCCGCTCCATTTTTTTCCCGCGATTTTTGCCGTTATCCTGTTCACAGGTATCGTTTTTTCGGTACTCGATTGCGCACTGTACAAAAAGTATCCCGCCCAAGAGGCCGTCGTCGATGGTCTCAAGACGTTATCTGGCTACGCCGTTGTCGCGCTACTCGCTTATGGCCTGCATGTTTGGTGGGAGCCTCTCGTGATGCCGGTGCCCTCCGAGGCTCCGCTGTTGACCGACTTCCTATTCCAGGTATTCGGATTTTTAGTGCTCGGTGAGTTGTTGACATACGCGTGGCACCGTGTGGAGCACCGAAGCACGTTTGTGTTCCGGACCAGTCACCACGTTCACCACGCGTGCAAATTACCGATTTCGGTGTGGACAAACTTCTTTTTGCATCCCACTGAGGGGTTTATGGTGATGCTGTGCTTGTATCTCTCGCCATATCTGCTCGGTGCCCACCCGCTCGTATTTTGGGGGTTCGCATTCATGAGCACATTTGCAATGGTCATGACCCATTGTGGGTACACACCACGATTCTACCCAACCTGGTTGTTCCCCTCTCCGGCTGGCCATGATCTGCACCACGAACACAGGGTACCGGTGAATTTCTCTGTCGTCATGGCGTTCGGAGATCGGTTATTTGGCACATATAAGCCGCCCGAACCTGGTAGATAGGCGGCTGTGGGGAAACCGGACCTGGGAAGCAAGCGATTCGAGGAAACGAGGACTGTCAATGGCTCAATCTGAATACAACCTTTTGCTCCAGTGCCCAGGAGGTGAGACGATTCTCGACCATGCGATCGATGAAGTCGACGGGGGTTGCGGCGAACATCCCAAGCGCGAGGTACAGCCTGAACAAGAGTCCGACTACCTCGCCTCCAACGCACCACTCAACAGCCTCGCACAGGGATGGGGGGTGTTGTACCCACAGGGGCGCAAGGACCTGCTCGAGGCCATCGCCCCGTTGCGAACGTTGCGTCAACAGCAGGTCGCTGACGAGTGGAACAAATATGAAACAGGTCCAACTCCGAAGGTCGGCACGTGGGCGATTGCACCCAATTGGTCCGCGCATGACTTCATCGAACGCATCTATGACAAGCTCGGCTTTGAGGACCGCCCCTACTATTTATTGCTCCTCGGCGATTTTGATGAGATCAGCGTTGAGTTCCAATTGGATCTCGCAGGCCGGGCGGCGGTCGGACGATTGTGCTTTCGTACGATTGATAACCATTTTGATGAGCTCGAGGGCTATCGCAGCTATGTCACAAAGATTGTCCGCAGCGAGCAGGCGTCGTCATCGTCGCCACAGCCACAGCTCTTGCTTTACTCGACTTCCAAGGACTTTGTGGTCGATCGTGCGGTCGACCACGGTCACGAGCACTTCATCGAGCCCACACGCCGTCGTGTCACCGAGGATCTACACAGTCCGTACTACACAAACGGGGCGCGGCTTGTGGGTCCCAAGTCCGACACAGGGCTGCTGACTTGGGACGACTTGCGCGAGGTCGCGGCGGGCGAGCAGCCTTCGGTCCTGCTGACACTCAGCCATGGTGCCGGCCACCCGGGCTGGGACGCGCCGACGCAACGCGCGTCCCAGGGGTGTCTCAAACTCGACCGGACGACAACACTGGATCCCCAATCACTCGCCAACGGAAGCTTCTTGTCTTGTGGCGCGTGGTTTTACTTCGCCTGCTTCGGCGCGGGCACCCCGAGCAAGACAGCATACCAAGCCTGGCTCAATGAGTTGTATCGGCTCGGAGTGTACACCCGTGTGCCAGATGTGCTCAAGAGTCTCGCCCGCGACGGGCGTCCATTTGTTGCCCGCACACCAATGATGGCACTTGCCAACCGCGAAGGCCCGCTGATGGTGTTTGCGCACGCGGACTTAGCCTTCACCTATAGCTACTCGGCGCTTCCCGGACAGAAGACATTCACAGCTGCCAACGGACGGGTTGTGGCAAACCCATTCGAAGGAGGTCAGCCATTCATCAGTGACGCCCTCAAACAGCTGGGCAAAGGGATGCGTGGAGGCTATGCGGTCCGCAGTCTCGAGCAGGTGGTACACCACCTCGAACAGACCTTGGCGATTGCCGCGAACGATGAGGCTCACGCCCACGAGGCGCTCAAACACGAACTCATCGAACGCGCTGGACGCCGGGGCCCTCCCGGATTGTCCGAACGCTTGCGGGATGCGGTTCGACAAACACTTGATAAATATGGGCACGCGGCAGCAATCAATCTCGTCAGTATTGCCGCAGCTGCGAAAATGACCCTCAAACAACTCTACGCAGAGATCGGCGATCTCGCGTGGCACGAGCGGTCGAAGACTGCGATGATTGCCCGCAGTCACCAGTGGATGGCCCGCAACGATATCCGCGGGTTCATTTTGCTCGGCGATCCCGCTGCGAGCGTGCCACTGACCAGCAGTCGCCCGCCGCAGCAACGTTCGCATGAAGATGTATTGGCGAGTATGGGTCTCACCCGTGACGATGTGATGGCGAATGTGGGGCTCGCTGCAGGAGCTGTATCACAGCAGCGTGCCCGTGATGATGCGTTGGCGAATCGGGAGCTCACACAACGTGCGCAAGAAGATGTATTCGCAAGCATTGGTATCCAGCCCAGCGGTCAGCAGCATTCGCACGAAACGGTCTCGCCGAGCACCACAGCTTCGAGCTCGCCAAAGCTGGATGTCGACTCCGCCGAGGACATCGTGTTCGATCTCATCCATGGCGTAACCGACTCACGAACGGCGGCACTCAAGTACGGACTTCATTGGCGCTTTGTCGACAAGCTGAAACAGACGTACACCGATGCAGGACGCGCGGCCCTCGAACGGCTGCTCAAGTCGTAGTCAGGTGCCGCATCGTGGTCGGTCGACACCGGCATCACGCACATTCAGGGGAAGGTGATCGGCACATAAGCGCGTCGTATCGAGAGAATCCACGGGCCGACGACTCGTCGCTTGCGCGTGCCGGGCTACGCTCGATCCCAGTTGCGGTCTCCATCCCGAGGATGGATTGCTTCGAAGCGCTAGTTTGTGGGCAAGTTGAGAGCTCCCCCGAGGGCTCTCCCATTGGCGCAGCGCGGGACGTAGTCTGCGGCCCGTGTGTGGTGCTTGATTTTCTCGCGTGTCTCGGGAAGCTCCGGGAGATGTGTCGCCGAAACTACGGGTTCGACCGAAGTCCCGAGCAACAGCTCGCGAAGTGCCCGAAGGATGTCGGTTGTCGTCACAATCCCGGCAGCGTGTCCACCATCGACCGCGACGGCACACTCACATCGCTTTGACTCCATCGTGTGGGCAATCTCGATGAGGGGCGTCTCGGGTGTGCACAAATACGGCTCACTCATGGCGGCTCCGACGGGGATCTGGTGCGGATCTAGGAAGCTGAGGGAGGACAACAGATAGATCTGGCGGGTCCCGAGTATGCCGACAATTCGTGCTTTGTCGACAACCACAAGGTGGTGAATGTTGTTGAGGTACATGCGCTCGTGGGCATCGGCCAAACTGAGCCCCACCCCGATGGTCATCGGTGCCTCTGTCATCAGGTCAGATACTGTTGGAAAAATGGTTCGTTTTGTCTTCAATTGGTATTCCTTCGTTGTAAAGTCATTTGTGCGTGCTGGGGATTGCGTGCCGACTCAGCAGCCTGGTTCGCCGTCGATCGACGTGAAGTTATCCGGTTGCTCTGTCTCGCACGCGTCCCTGCACATCTCGGAGAGGTTGCGGCATCGCAGTTTGCAGCTCGCAACATCTGTCGGTCGCTTATCATCGGCGGACTCACACGATTCCGAACAGGTCACCGAGTTGACAAAGCAACCGCGTTTGCAAGCGGAAGCATCAGGGTCATCGCACAGCTCGTCAAACTCGCTGGCGTCGCCCCCCGCACAGTTCGCGGGTTCAGTTGTGAGGACCGACCAGGAGACTGCGCAGTTGTGACGACAGGTTTCAAGGGCGTTCACCGTATCGGATGTCTCCTCGCAGGAATCGAGGCAAAAGCTATGGTTGACCGGTTGGGACGGAGCATCGTCGCTCGTCGGAACCCACTCGGGGGCGTCCACGGGCTGATTCAATTGGTTTCCCAGATCCAGGGCGAGACATTGGAGGTAGCACTGCAACGCGGCGCTGTCGTCTTCGAGCGACGAGAGGCAAGTCTCTGTACACTCGCTGGTTGAGACAGCGCTGTTTGACTGTGTCGTGTTCGTTCCGATGGAGGCTGCTGCCGAAGGGTCGATGCTAAGGGCTGCTGCTGTAAGAAGTGCGGTTATCATAAAATCCTTTCTTGTTGGTTGCTTGAGAGTCGTTGTGTTTCGTGTCTCGCCCCAAACATAAAGCAACAGTGATTCCAACTCGAAAAATCAAATGATATCAAAAGCAAAACTCAGCACGTCCTTTTTCAGGAGCAGCGCTACCGTGTCAGAGTGACTCAGTGTGACATGCCAGATCGTCAGGTTGAGCCAGTGCCAGGGACCGCGGCTAGTCCTCGTCGGATACGGGGAAATAACAGTTGAAGGACGTTCCCTTTCCAGGCGAACTCGTCAGTGTCATCCAGCCGCCGTGGTCCCGCACGATACCGTCGCAAATCGGTAGCCCCAGCCCTGTTCCGTGGCCCGGTTCCTTGGTGGTAAAAAATGGCTCAAATGCGTGTTCCGCCTGCTCCTCGGTCATGCCGACACCTTCGTCCTCGACGCGAATCCTCAGGTACTGCGCAACCGTCATCACCTCGGTCGGTACGGTGATGTCCGAAACCATTGCTGCACCGACGCGAATGGTGCCACCGTCCGGCATCGCGTGGATGGCATTGACAATCAAATTTGTGAGAACTTGGAGGATACGCTGGGCGTCCAACCGGATCCCGGTAGCGACCGAACCTGTGCGAACAATCTCGATATGGCTGCGCTTGGCCAACGGCGCGACCAGTGAGATGGCGTTGGCAAGCACATCGTCGACGTGTACGGACGAACGCTTGACCCCTTGCCCCCGGGCATAGTTCATCATCTGACGCAACAAGCGTGTGATGTGCTGGACACGATCGGCGATCGTGCGGGCGTGTCCGCGGGACTTTTCAGATGCCGTGGCATCCGTCATGATCATCGATGCATGTCCAGACACGACATTGAGCGGTGTGCCCAACTCATGGCCAATCGACGCTGCAAGCTTGCCGATCGAGCTCAGGCGATCCGCGTGGCGTAGTTGCTCGGTCAATTCAGCGTGTTGATCGTGTTGACTCAGCAGGGCATCGCGTGCCCGCTCGAGAGCGTCGACCATGAGATTGAACTCGCGGGCAAGGACGCGAAACTCCATGAGCGACGGAAGAGCGAGACGCGAGGAGAAATCCCCCTTGGCGATGGCCCGCGCCTGTGCGGTTAGGCGTGCCAACGGTTCGCTAAACACGTGGCGGCTGAGGATCCAGGTAAGTGACGATAAAACGACGATAAACAACAGCGTCACCACAAACTGCTGCGATAAAACCTCACGCGTGTACGCACGCTCGGGTTCCAGCGACCGCCGGACCTCCAACATCAAAAACTCGTCGCCGGGACCACGGATCGGTGCTTGAGCAATCATCACCTGCTCCTGTCGTGTCACCAGCACCCCTCCAGCGGCATCGATGTTGCTCAAGGCTTCGTCGGTCGGCGGCGAGAGGGCAAACTCCGCACGCTGATACGCGACGTGATTGCGGGCGATGAAGTCACGCGCAATCGGTTTGCCACCGAGACGCCAAAGCTCCGATCCCGCCGACGCAAGCGCACGAGCGAGGTTTGCCACATCATCGTCGTTTTTGCGGGCTTGCAGGGTGGAAAAACGCTGGATTTGCCAGGCGGACAACGACAGGAGTACGAGTGCGAATATAAGTGTAAATACAAATGTAAATCTCGACGTTACGTTCATAAAATTCGTTTCTCTGGGTTGGCGAATGGGCCCCACAAACATATCGCTCCCGCCACAATTTGGGAACACACCGTGTTTGTGTCGATCCGAGACGTTGCTTCGGCAGGCCAAACGGACCGACCAACGCAGCGCAAATTGACACCACGGGAAATCGTGTTGTTGTGACACACCTGTGCGCCCGTGTCACGACTGCGCCCGCACGTCGACCTGTGTTAGGCTCGTGCGGATGAAGCAAGCCACCGGGCGTGTGTTGGTCGTGGATGATGACGAGAGCATGCGTGACATGCTCCAACAGGGACTCGGCGGACTCGGCCACACCGTCTCGACCTGTGCCACCGGGTCCGAAGCACTCGAGCACATCGCGAAAGACGACCCCGAGGTTCTTCTCACCGACCTGCGCCTGCGCGCAGAAAGTGGGTTGGATGTGTGTCAGCGGGCGATGGAACGCAGCCCCGAGCTTCCCGTGATCGTCATGACGGGCTTCGGCAGCATGGAATCTGCGATCGCAGCGATCCGCGCGGGCGCCTATGATTTTGTGACCAAGCCAGTTGAACTGACAACGCTCAATATGATCCTGCATCGAGCCATCCGCCAGCGGAGACTCCTCGACGAGATCAAACGCCTCCGGGCTGACGGACGTAGCTCCTTCGACACAAAAATGATTGGAGAGAGTCGTGCGATTCGCAAGGTATTCGATATGATCGAGCGCCTGCGTGAGTCGGATGCCACAGTCTTGATCAGTGGTGAGAGTGGAACCGGCAAAGAGCTCGTCGCACGTGCTCTCCACGCCAGCAGCGTGCACCGGGACGGCCCGTTTATCGCAGTCAACTGTGCAGCGGTACCCGCCGAACTACTCGAGAGCGAGTTGTTTGGGCATGTCCGCGGTGCGTTTACAGACGCACGGCGTGCTCGTGATGGCCTGTTTGTCCGTGCCAACGGGGGCACGTTGCTGCTCGATGAGATTGGCGAGATGCCACTTGAAATGCAGCCAAAGCTCTTGCGTGCCCTCCAGGAGCGCAGGGTTCGTCCCGTCGGCGGCAACCGGGAAGTCGCGTTCGACGTGCGACTGTTGGCCGCCACCAACCGCGACCTCGAATCGATGGTCGAAGAACGAGAGTTTCGCGAGGACCTTTTTTACCGGGTCAATGTCGTCCAGCTCCAAGTCCCTCCCCTGCGTGCCCGCGGAACTGACATCCTGAGGCTCGCACAGCACTTTGTCGACATGTACCGCGAGCGAGACCGCAAGGAGGTTCAAAGCCTGTCCCCCGCCGCCGCCAAGTGCCTGATCGAGTACGACTGGCCCGGCAATGTCCGTGAGTTGGAAAACGCGATCGAGTGTGCCGTCGCCCTCGCGCGTTACAACGAACTTTCGGTCGACGATTTGCCCGAGAAAATTCGGTCACGCAAGCGCCGGAAACATCTCGAGCCACACCAAGAAAGTGCAGAGATCGAGTCACTAGAGACGGTCGAGCGGCATCATATCGAACGCGTCCTGCAAGCAGTAGAAGGTAACAAGACACAGGCCTCGGAACGACTCGGAATCTCCCGCCGGACGCTCTACCGAAAACTCGAACGATTTGGGCTCGAGGGCGACGCCTAACCCGACGACGATGCAAAGTCATCAGCTGTTCGTTTCGCTCCGTTGGGTTCACACCGCGAATGCGACGAACAGGAGGACGCACACTGCAAGTACGCAAAAGCCCCAAATCGAGACCCGAACAACGCGGCGCTTGTAATCGACACGCAGTGGGCTCAGTCTCCTAAGCAACTAGTTTCTAACGTTTAAGTTTGGGCAGTGCCGTTCGACGCAACCCCAGAGGACAGCCCGTGTGCTGTTTTGACACGGCTTTTCGGTACCGTGGTCGGTTGGCGAATTGACCGTCGCTACTCGAGACCGAGCCCGTAGGAAGTCATCGAGAGCGCACCTAAGTCGTATCCTTCGACAAGTACGTCGGGGGTCGTGTCGGCCGCAGCAGCGAGCCCGGCCAAGGTGACCAGGGGCAAGAAGTGATCTGGGGTCGGCGAGGAGATGTTGTAGCCGGGGTGTTCAAACAGACGCAGGACATCACCAGGCGAGGTGACCATGACTTCGCGCGCAGCATCGTCGAAGCGCTCAGCCCAATCGAAGGCTTTCCCGCGCATCCCAAAGTTCACCCGGCGAAGGTTGTGCACAACATTGCCGCTGGCGAGGATGAGCACCCCCCGATCGCGCAGCGGGGCGAGTGCTGTAGCGAGGTCGAAATGGTACGCAGGAGGTTTTGCGGCGTTGAGCGAAAGTTGCAGGATCGGAACCTCGGCTGCCGGGAACAGGTGGGCAAGCACCGACCAGGCCCCGTGGTCGATCCCCCAGTTGTTGTCGAGTTCACAGCTGGTTGGTTTGACGACTTCGGCCACCTCGGCCGCGACCTCTGGCGCACCCGGGGCGGGGTACTGAAACCTACGCAGAGCCTCAGGAAACCCGGAGAAGTCATGAATCGTGCGTGGTTTTTCCATGGCCGTCACCGCGGTGGCGTCGATGTACCAGTGTGCGGACACGACCAAAACGGCGCGAGGCGTGGGCAACTGCCGGCCGATCCGTCGCCACGACGCGGTAAAGTGATTGTCCTCGAGGGTGTTCATCGGACTCCCGTGCCCGAGAAAAATTGCCGGCATACGCGTGGGTGCGGTCATACGCTCAAACTCTAGCACGATTCGCAGCCCCGGCGAGGTCGAGTGAGCGGTGCGCGGTGGCGAGACCTCGATGACCCATTGTCGGCGAGCGAATGTACCGAGTCCGTTTGGGCCAGTGTTGTCACCGTGGTCGGTCGTGCGAATGGAAACCGTTAACGTGCCTTCGCTCGCAACGTTTCCACGGTACGAGCGAACGGGCAACTGGGGACGGTTTGGATGGGTTTAATCAGAGCTCGGTGGTCGCATAAAAGCCGTAGGTCAAGCGATCAGGATGGTCGTAGGTGGTGGCGGGAGGCGCTTCGCGGGTAATCGTACCAGCCATACGGATCTTGGTGTCGTCGGGGTTGACGTCCATGATGTAGCCGACAAAGTTTTGCACGGTGATCCCACCTTTTCCGTCGGGATGTGTGCGGTTAAAGCTGACTTTGCGTTCCGTCTCGATCCAATTACCTTGGATGGCTTCACCGTTGTAGTAGCCAAAAAATGAACGACTTTCAGCGTCGATTCCTAGTACTTCCAAGGTGTGGCGCCGACCATTGGCGATGAATTCCCACTCCCCCTCGATCAGGTAGTTACTGGGGTCACTCTCCGCGTGTGGGAACGCCTCTGTCCAGTTGAGTTCGGGGAAACAACCGGGGCCTTCCGCAGCGAGGGCAGTATTCGGAACAATGGCCGAGGCGAGAATGATAGGAAGGGCGATAGCGCTGAATTTGTACATTATCTCGTGATTCCTTGTGTGCAGTCTGAGGACGGGGACGTGGTGGCATCGAATGCCTACACAGATTTTTAGAAGATCGCGACAAAAAAAAAAGGGCAAAAGATTTTGCGGCCGAATGCGACGTAAAATCGCAACAAAAAAAGGGCAAAAGATTTTGCGGCCGGATACGACAGCGGCGAGTCCTTCGCTTACCTCGGCCGCCACTACCGGCTAAAGGTAAAGCTGGGTTGAGCCTGCACAATCAGACAGTCTGAGCTGCTGGAGTGGATGCAAGGCGCCACACTTGACTGACTTCGACGTTCGACGATAGAGGCGAAGGCACCACGAGAAATTATTACAGTCGGTTGACGGGGCAATCGTTGAGTCCGGTCCAATTGCAACCGTCGTACTCCGGTGAAAACTTGAGCCGTCATGATTACGTGATGGGGTCCCCACCCGCCCCAAAAACGGCCCGAAAACCCGCCATTCCCGGCCCGCCAAACATCAAACCGCGAACAATGCGCACTAGCGCGATCTCCGGATTTGGATCGATTTTGGATCGATTTTGGATCGATGTTCGAAGCCCACACTCAAATTCCCCGATACCACCCAAATTTCAAGGTTTAGAGCACTACATAACCAATATCGGGAACA
>CAZUPD010000142.1:0-20006 GCA_964621785.1 uncultured Nannocystaceae bacterium | reverse complement strand
GTTGATGGAGGGCGACTCCGAGGCGCAGGCGGAATTTGCCGAGTTGCGCAACATGCTGCAACTGGTCAAGGAGTTGCCTGAGGTCGAGGCACCGCCCGATTTCTACGAAAAGGTCGCCCGCAAGATCCGCCGCCGCAAGTTGCTGTCGGGCGAGTTTTGGCTGCTGGTTTCGTTGCCGTTTCAAGTATTGAGCGTGCTGATCGTGCTGGCGATCGCGGTGATTTACATGATGGTACAACTCGACCGCGACCCGGCGGCACGGCTGGAACGCGACCCGCCCGAACAACATGGGCAGCCGTAGTTTCTGCGATACTCTTTTCAAAAATGTATGTGCATCCGGACCCGGGTTGACTGCCTGCTAGACGCATCTGTCCCCTGGGAAATGTCGACAGAATGCTTTTCCGCATCGCGAGCTCGATGACCCAATGTGTCAACATCCAGAAACGGTGTGTCCCGATCTTTCCGGAAATCCCTGCAAGCACATCGACGTGTGTGCTGCGGGGATCGGGAAATGGACGTAGGTCCGGGCTGCTGGCCGGGCGTTGTCACCCTGAAATGCTCATGGGCTTGGTGTCGTCAGCACCCGGACCAGGTCTTCCATCGTACTTTTGTCATCGAGTTCGGCGGGGTAGTTGGGGGAGCCAGGGCGCGGGAGCGGGAGCCAGTGGATCGGCGGTGGTTGCATGTCGACGACCAGCGCATCGTACAGACCGACTAGCATCTCGCTATCATAGTCGTGGCATGTACATGTTTTTGCTGCCTCGAGCAATCCTCCCCGAAGTTGCTGAGCCCTTTGTTCCGGCGCGACTGTGGCCATCGTCTCAAACAATTTGACCATTGGCCGGCAGCCTTCGATCGCGCTTGACAGGTGTTTTGCGATGGTCTGGGCACGCATGGCGGGATCGGTTCCCCGGATCGACTCGAGGACTTTTTGGACCCTCGGCGGCGTCCCTTCGGGGAAGGGTGACGGACCAGCGGACGCCGGGCGAACAACGAGTCTCAAGTTCGCCTCCTCGAGCTCAGCGAGAAACCCGTAGACATCGCTGAGTTTTGTGAACGCAGCCGCACTCACATAGACTTCTTTGCTGCCAGCTAATGCCGCTGCCAGAGATTTGGCTGGGCTCTCATCTGCTGCGGCGTCGATTTTCTTGCCGTCGCTGAGCATCGACGAGCCGCTCTCGACCCGGACCAGGACACCATCTTTGGGCACTTGTTGACCGACATTGGCCGCGACCTCCGGCACGTCGTAGAAGTCGAGCCCTCCGTGTTGGGACGCCGCCGGCTGTGCGAGCCGTTGGTCGAGCGATTGCTCGACAGGACAGTCTTTGGCCGCGGCCTCAGCCTTGCCAGCCGGGGCGGCCTTATCGGTTTTCGATGACGTTTGGTTCCCACACGCAGGTGCAAGCATCAAGAGTGCTATCAATGATATTTTTACGCGCATACAATGGGCCCCTTGGGTGGCGACCTTACCACCTGTCGGCATCTGCGACGAGCTGTTAAAACCTGGTGAGCGGGCAATTTCGCCTGTGATTGTACTGGCCTCGGCACGAGATAGTGTTGGTTGTCGGGCTTGTGCTGACAGGTCATCCCCGGGCAAACATTGGACTTCGCGGTACCATGGCGATGATGCGTACAGGACATAGCGACCCCCACCGGCGTTTGGCCATGACTTGTGCGGCACTGAGTGTGGTGATTGTCGGGGCCTGCGGGGGTACAGAGGCATCTCGAAAGCATGTAGACACATCTAAAATCGCAGTCGACACCCAGGCAAATACGGGCGCGGCGGTGAACGACAACCACACGACGGCTGGCGTTGTGGTGCATGACCATCTGACGACGAACGGACCAGGAGCGATCGCGCAGCCCGATGTGTCGCCCACAGGTTCCGCCGTGGATACCACCAGCGACACAGCAGCACCCGCGGATGCCCAAGACACGCACACGCCCCCCGAGCCATCGCCCCCCGCGGTCGAGCTCCCCCCGGTTGCGCTCACGGTATTGAACCTCGACGGACAGCCGGTTTCCGGTGCCGCGGTCATCCACGACCAGGACGGCTTGACCCTCGCGCAGCGGACAATGACGACCGACTCCAACGGTCTGGCTTCCGTGCCAGCCGGCGCGTCGGTGACCGTGAACGCAGCCGGTTACATCCGCACGACTCCCCGGCTCCCAGGCGGGCGACAGGCAATCTCGGTATACCTGCTACCAGCCTCCGACATGGAGGTCCGGATCATCGATGCAGGTACAAAAAAACCGCTCGCAGGTGTCTCGGTCAGCCGCGGTCCGCTCGAAGTCGGTGTCACAGATGCCACCGGTACGGTGCGGCTCGATGGACTTGCCCCCGGCCGGATGTTGTTGACGGCCAAGGGGCCAGGAGTGTTGGGGACCCGGTTTGCGGCCGTGGGAATGGGCCAGTCGCAGGCACTCGACTTTGTCGTCCACCCGACCACAGCGATTGCTGGACGCGTGACCGTCGACGGAAAAACATGTCCCGGTGGTCAGGTTTCATTCGCCGTCGGCGTCGAGGGCGGAAGCTCGGTCTGCCCGATTTGTGGCGGTTCGGATGACACGCTCTCGACAGCGATCGGCAGCGATGGACAGTTTCGTATCGAAGTTCCACCGGGGCTTTTGTACGCACCTGAAGTCGCTTGCGAGTATGCGATCGTCGAGTACCCCAGCCCTCTGTTTGTCGTCGGCCCGCCACTCGAAGGATTGCACTGGGATGCATCGCGCGGTCGTTCCATTCGCGGACGGGTGGTCGACAAACACGGTCGGGGTGTCCCCAACATCGAGGTGCTGCTCGGCACCGAAGAGCTGCACGAAGACAACTCGACGCGTTCGGTCGAGACCGATGACGATGGCCGGTTTGAGGTCGCAGGCCTGGTCGCCGACACCTACTTCCTCGAGGCCGAATCGGCCGATCCGGTCGATATCTACTACAAAGGGGAAGTCTCGGTTGACCTCGAAGAGGACGATGCGTCGGATGTGGTGATCAAAGTGGTTGGTTCGCCCTGGGAATCCTATGCAGATGACCCGCGGCAAACGCCTGAACCGGGCACGGTGGACGTCCACGGCAAGGTTGTCGACCCGCGCGGGCGCCCGGTTTTTGGGGCGGTTGTCGTTGCGCGCACCGTTCGGCGGCGACACCAAGCGTTGGACCGGCTGACCACTACGTGGGTTGAAAAACCTCCGGTGCGCAGCGATGTCGATGGCGGATTTACGGTGAAAGTCGTGCCGCGCGACCCGGACGACGAAGAACCGTTTTTGTTGTTGGCGTTTGTCCCTGGCGGAGATGTGGGCGTGTGGGACCTCGAAAATCTCGACCAACCGGCAACCATTCGCACCGCCCCGCTTGGTTCGATTGTCGGGACCGTACGCGATCGCTTCAAGCGGCCGGTGCCACATTTTGGGGTCGACCTCGAACCCGGCCGCGCGCGGCCAAAATTTGTATTTACACCAAATGGCCAGTTCGAAATCCCGGGTCTGGTCGAAAGTACATCCTACTCGTTGGGCATCCATACACCCCTGGGGGTGACCGGCAAAAATGTCGCGGTACGTCAGGGCAAGCTCACCCAGGTGGGTCCGTTGAAGGTTGCTGGTGTGGCCTCGACCATGGCGTTGACCCTCGAAAACCTCGATGGCCAGGACCTCGCGGGGTGTGACGTGCAAACCCAGTTAGTCGGCAGTCGGCCGCGGCCCAAGCAGACGACCGACGACGAAGGGTGGGTGTATTTTGAGGATGTGCCCGCGGGCCCAACTTGGATAAGCGTCGGTCCGTGTACGGTCGATGGGCAGCACTATCCCGTCCAGCGTCAGTACGTCGCCGTCCGTGCCGAGCCCAATGCCATGCAGTGGCTTCGCGTGGCCGCCCGAGCGACAGACTCGCCTGTCTCACTCGGGTACACCGTCGCCCCGCTCAAGCCAAACCTCGATCCTTTGGCGCAATCGCTACGCGTGACTCGAGTGCGGCGCGACAGCCCGGCTGCCGAGGCTGGTTTGGCGGTCGGGGACGTGATTCTCAGCGTCGGTAAGCACTCGGTGGCCGGCCGCAGCTCGTACCTTCACGAGCCGCTGACAAAGGTCGCTGCGGGGACAAACGTCGAACTTCACTTGGCCGACGGGCGTGGCCTGACGCTGCGAACAGGCGAAAAAACCGGGCGCTAACCCGAGGTCCTGCTCCTGCCCAAACCCGGCACAATCGGAAACGAGGCGTCGAGTCGAGAACTTCCACCGACTGCTAGCCGACCGCGATCAGCTCGACCTCAAAAATCAGCGTCGCGTTTGGCGGAATGACCCCGGCCGCTCCGCGGGCTCCATAGCCCAGATGTGGCGGAATGGTCAGCTTGCGCTTGCCACCGACCTTCATCCCGGCCACGCCCTCGTCCCACCCCTGGATCACCTGGCGACCGCCCAAGCGGAATGTGAACGGACGTCCGCGATCGTGCGACGAATCGAACTTGGTTCCGTTTGTCAGCCAACCGGTGTAGTGGACATCGACCGAGCGTCCCGTGGTCGCCTCGGTTCCGGTGCCGGCGACCAAGTCTTCGATTTCGAGTTGAGCAGGTTGATTCATGAACGCGAAGCTAACAGGCTTTGCCGCGGGCAGTCCGTGGTTTTTCTCGTGTCGCAGCCGACTCTGGTCTCCTCGTGGAACGATGGTCTGAACCACAACTCGGGACGATTGCGCATCTCGGGATGCCCGGGCACAAGCCCTCCCCCCGCCTTCTCGCCAAGGTTTCCAAGTGAGGCTTGTAACCATTGGACTCGGGCGGGGTCCCGGTTGCGGCGCGCGAAGGGACTTAAACCTGGCGCGCGTGACCTGCCCGACTCGTTGCCGATACACTCAGTGCTGCACGCCGTCGGCGTCGATAAAACTCTGGGTGCTGTAGTGCTCGAGCGGCAGCTTGGTGATGGCGCGTCCCTGCGCCTGTTCGCGCTTGACGTAGTCGACAAACGACTGCGCGTAATCGAGGAAGGTATCGACCTTGTTCGCCTCGGCGACCTGGCCAAATGTTGTATAGCCATCCTTCCCGCCGCCGATAAAGTCGTTGGTCACCACCCGGTAGCGGGCGGCCGCCTCGAGCGGTTGCCAGCTGCCGGTCGCCCGAGGATTGACCTCGACCTGGGAAAAACGTTCTCCGTAGGGCTTGGAGGCATCGAGGTGCCAGCGCAGACCAGCCGCGTAGGGAAACGCCCCGGTCGACCCCTCGCTCGTGAACGCGTAGGCATCCTCCAACACCGCCACGACCTCAGCACCGCTCATGTCGATCTCAATCAGTGTATTTGCAAACGGTAACAATGTGTAGGCCGTTCCGATTGTGATGTCGCCCGCCGGGACATCGACCCGGACCCCGCCGGCGTTTTGGATCGAGATGTCGGACGTATTGCTCATCTCCAAAAATGCCCGGGCGACGAGGTTGGTGATGTCGCTGCCGTGGGTGTAGGTGTCTTCGAGCGCACAGATTTCGCTGTAGCCCTGGCCCGGGACCCGGTCGAGGCACAGATCGACCTCGGCGGTTCCGATGACTTCGTGTGACAGCGCGTCGACCTGATCCGCGTAGTTGGCCAGCACCGCCTCGGCATCGGGGTCGGGCGTCACGACCGAGAGCTCGGGAGCCGCCTCGATCTCGGCCACGATGGCATCACGCGCCTCCCCGACCACTTCGACACCCTCGCCCATTTCGTCCGCACGGGTGAAGACGTCGCCTAACAACAGGTGGGGCGTCCCCTCGCATGTACGCACAACTCCGTCGGCATCAAACTCGAGGTTGAGCTCGCCGACGACGTTGGAATATTGCCACGCTTGGACGATACATACCGGATTGCCGGACTTGTCGGTCACTTCGGTCGGGTACTCGCCCCCGGGGTTGAGACCGTAATTTGTAAATACATTTCCGAGCAGGGTGTGCGAATCACCGCCGACGATCACATCGACGCCGTCGAGGGCCGCTGCAAGCTCGAGGTCGTTGCGGTATTGGTAGTGGGTCATCAACACAATCTTGTTGACCCCCTGTGCGGTGAGCTCGTCGATGTAGTGCTGGGCGGTCTCGGTTTCGTCCAAAAACGCGGTGGTCGGGTCGGGGTTGGAGGACGCCTTGGTCTTGGATGCGATATCGATCCCAATGAGCCCCACCTGCTCGCCCTCAAATTCGCGGATGACATAGGGTTGAAACGAGTCGGTCTCGGACTGCGGAGCGAGGGGGGACACACCGACCTCGGGGACGACGTTGGCCGCGAGCACATCGGTCTGGCAGCTGCCGCTGCGCAGTTCATCTAAGAAGTATTTAAGGCCAGCATCGCCATCGTCGAACTCGTGGTTGCCGAGGGCAAATGCATCAAAGCAGACCTCATTCATCAGTGCCGCGTCGGCTGCCCCTTTGAACAGGGTGTAATAGAGGTCTCCGGTGATCGCATCGCCGGCGTGGAGTTTGAGGACATGGTCGGCGCCGGCCGTGAGCTCAGCGAACTTGGTGACGACCCGGGTAAATCCACCGAGTTCGACGTCGGTCTCTGCGCCCCCGAGCATGAGTCCGACACTCCCGGGATTGAGATGGGAGTGGTGGTCGTTGATATGGACAATACGCAGGGTCAACGGCTTGGGATCGTTCTGTTCACCATCGTCGGGGTCGGAGCACCCGAAAGTTGCGAGACCGAAACACAGAGAACCTTGGAGGAGGATGTGAGGGACGTGATTCGCTTTCATGTGTATGCACCCGTTTCCGGGAACGTAGGGCAACCCATCCAGCGATACGAGGGGTTTGTTTGACATTTGGCGTGTGATTGCTCGTCATGTCTCGCTGCCGACCACATACTGTGTGGATGCACTCGAGGCGTGTACACCGTGTCTCGCAGTTGTCGCGAAGCGTCGCGAGAGCAACTCGCAGTCGTCGTATTGACCTGCCAAGTTTGGGGTAGACGCGGGGCAGAAAACTCGAGTCGCGAACCTGTCACCCGTGTGCATAGGAGTGGTGATGAGCCGATACATGGTGCGAACCCTGAGAAGCGATGACTTCAACACCCTGATGGGTATGGAGTCCGCCCTGTTTGGCCACTGTCGCGAGGGAGAACTCGGCCCGTACTACGTACGTCTGTGTTGCGAGTTTTTTGGCGATAGTTGCTTCCTTCTCGAAACCGATGGCGTGCCCCAGGGCTACTTGCTGTCATTCCTGCGCGGGCGCGAAGCCTACTGCACGACCCTGGCCCTGCTGCCCGGTGGTCAGGGCAGTCGGGCAATCGTTCACCTGCTGCGGGCATTTGTCACCCGCATCATCGACTGTGTCGATGCCTGCTGGTTTACGGTCGAAGAAGAAAGCAAAGCTGTGCGGGCATTGCATGCGATTTTGGGTGCCGACGAACAGGAAGTCCGCGAGGATTTCTATGGCCGCGGCAATGCCCGCATCGTGTCGAAGATCGATCGTGCGGGATTTGCCCGCGCGTGGCCGCGGTTGGCCCGCTTGGGGATCGTTCCCCGGGATTCCGAGCCCCCCTATGTGCGCACCGCCGAGGTGCTCCAGTGACTGCCGCGGCCGAAAAGATTGTATCCACACGTATCACGCGCACCCACGCAGGTGCGCCTGAGTGGACGAATCGCTCGGGGGAGTTTTTCTCGAGTGGCCGCTCGTTGATGCCACGAAATGGTGTGCGTGTCGGTCGCCTGTGGCCGTTGGCCAAGCGAATCGTCGGCGATGTCGGTTCGCTGGGAAGTCTGGCCGCACGCATGCGAACTGCCGATCAGATACGGGTTCCAACTTCGTTGCAGTACCACCGACAGGCCGGGTGGATCCACGCATTTTGCCGATCGGCCTGCCGCCGCCACGGCATCGAAATCGAGGTCGTCGGCACGTTCCCCCACACCCCGTCGGTGGTCGTGTCGAATCATCTCGGGTACCTCGATCCACTGGTGCTGTGCTCGCTGCACCCATTGCTGCCGGTGGCCAAACGCGAGGTCTCGAACTGGCCATTGATCGGAAATTGTGGCGACCGTAGCGGGGTCATGTTTGTCGATCGCGGCAATCCCCACAGCGGTGCCAGGGTGTTGCGCCAGGCGATCGCGGCCCTGCGGGCCGGGGTCTCGGTGCTCAACTTCCCCGAGGGAACAACTTCGTTTGGAGATAGTGTGTATACATTTTGTCGTGGAATCTTTGGCGCCGCGCAAATCGCCGGCGTCCCGGTGGTGCCGTTACATGTGGCCGTCGCCGATCGACGGCTTTGCTGGGTGGGCGACGATGAGTTCGTGCCCCACTTTCTCGACTTCTCCCAGCGCAAATACTCCCGCATTCGAGTAAATGTATGCGCATCTTTACATCCAGCATCGTTCGACACGGCCGATGAACTCGCGGCCGCAGCCCAGCAACAAATCGAGACCCAAATCGCCCTCACCGCGCGTGCACGGTGAACCAAAACCATGGCTCAACTTCCCGCAGCTGCCTACATCCGTCGGGGTCAGACCCCGTTTTTTCGCCTGCCGACGGTCGATGTCCAACAACCTGGTCCTTCGGCCTACCGCGGTGCCGATGCGATCGTGCTCGGTGTGCCGTGGGATGGTGGCGTGACCTATCGGCCAGGTACACGATTTGCCCCCTACGAACTGCGCCGGGTCAGCGCGATGGTACAGACCTACCACCCGGTGCACAAACTCGATGTATTTCAAACCATCGATGTGCGCGACGGTGGCAATGTGGCGTTTCCCCCGTTTTCGCCATCGACAGTGCGCGAGTGTATCGCCGTCGAAGTCGGGCATATCGCCGAGGCCGGGGCGATCCCGTTTGTCGTCGGCGGGGACCACTCGATCGCCCTGCCGAGCCTGCAGGCGATCCATCGGGTCCACGGGCCGGTGTGTGTGGTCCACGTCGATGCCCACTTGGATACGAGTACGGCCGAAGTCTGGGGCGAGCGCCATCACCACGGCACACCGTTTCGCCACGCGCTGACCCAGGGACTCATCGCCGCCAACGGGCTGCACCAAGTCGGGATCCGGGCGACCTGGGGAGCTGCCGACGAGGGTGATTTGGTGCATGCACACGGGGCGACGATCTACGAGATGGATCGGATCGACGATGGTGGCATCGTCCCCGTGGCCACAGCGATCGTCGATGCCGTCGGTGAGCGCCCGGTGTATATTTCGTTCGATATCGACGGTGTCGACCCTGCATATGCACCGGGTACGGGGACACCGGTCCCTGGCGGCCTGACTGCCCGTGAGGCCATCCGCCTGTTGCGGGGTCTGGCCGGGCTGCACATCGTCGGCATGGACCTGGTGGAAGTTGCTCCGGCGCTCGACCACGCGGAGATTACGCTGCATCTAGCGGCGCATCTGTTGTACGAGGGCATGGCGCTGGCCGCCGTGCAAAAGTAGGTGTATGGGCAATCATAACCGATCGCGTTGTATGACCAAACCTAGCAGACCGGGGCGCTGCGATGCTTCGCAGGATGATGCATGAGCAATCATGTCTCGCTGCCGTGGTCAACCTACCCGGGAGGCTCCTGCGGCGGGACCCACAATCCCTCCAAGTTGAGACCGCCGGGGTAGCCGTAGGACGTGGCCCAGTCGAGTCCCATCACCATGATCCCGACGGGCTCACTGGCGGTGATGAACTGCTCGCCGTCCATGCAATTCCCCTCGCCCCCCACACCGTCCATGTCGAGGGTCACGTGGCCGTATTCAAAGTTCGTCCCGGGGATCGCGGTGAAGTGATCGCCGCTCACCACTCCGAGACAATCGAGAGAGACCTCGGTCCCGACCTCGCGCATGATCGTGACATAGTCGCGGGGGTAGGAGACGTCGGTCAAAAACGGTAGTGCGGTCAACCACTGTTCAACCGGCGGCATTTGGATCATGTAGGGATCACCGGTGGGACCCTGGTTGCAGTTGCCCGGATTCCCGGTCTGGGCAATGACGTTGTAACAACCGGACATAAACTGCACGAGCATGAACGGGTTGTCACTCTGGGCGGTAAAACTCTCGACCGCCGGAAAATCGACGTAGTCACCAACATTGGCGAGCGAAACCGAGTCGCCGACCCCGGGTACCTCGGGCACGAGGTTGATGGTTGTATTATCAACTGCAGCGATGACCCGCCAATATACATCCTCGGGCTGGGGATTGATGGCGGGGACGCGATGCGGGTGACGGGCGGCGACATAGTGATTGCCCCAACTCGAAAGCGGCACGAGTTGCTCCTCTAAATGGTCACAGGCGTACTGCGGAAGCCCAGGAATCAGGGTACAACGCGAGCCGGAAAATACCGCCACAGGAGCATCTGCGCCGACGAAGAACCCACTTGCATCTGCACCTTGTTGATACAGCTGGACGTCGAAAGCATCGAGACTCGCCTGACCCTGGGTGGTGGAAAGGGTGGTACCATCTTCGACGGCCAGTACGGCGATCCAACCTCCGTCAGGGGAGAGGTCGGGCCACCCGATACCGATATACGCGGTGTCAAGGGCGTTGACAGGAAGCAACAAGCTGGCCTCGGAGACATGTGAAGGTCCGCCGCCGACGGGGAAGATCTGCATCGCAGTGACGGGGACATCGGAGGTCACGCGAAAGGATGCATGCTCATTGAGCCCGACCGTCGACAACATATGCTGCTCGGCCAACAGCCCGCCTTCACCGTTGATCTTGGTCAGTTCACTCGACTTCGGGGGCAGGTCAAAACTCGTGATTTCCCGCAGCACTCCCCCGGGACCGCGCATGTCCTCGATGACGATGTGGGCGATGAGCTCTTCGCTGGGGTTGCCGACGCTGATCCCGTAGGGCAGACCGCTGGCGCTGCTCGGCACCTGGGCGCCCCAAAACTCACAGCCGACACTGGTGGCCGTAAATTCATGAATGTTGTCACAGGTAGGCTCGAGTGGCTCGCCTTCGGTGTCGCTGTCGCTCCCGCCGAAGTCGGGGGCCTCGCCGACGTCGAGTTTGACGGTGGTGCTGCCGGTGGTGTCCGGGTCGCCGGTGGTGCCGTCGGTGGTTTCGCTGCTTGTCTGGGTGCCAGAGGACGACACCGGCGACGTAGTCGAGGTCTCGCCGGAAGTTGCGGCGGTCGTCGTTCCAGTGCTCGCCTGGGAGGTTGCCGTGGTGTCCGTCGAGGCTTCGGATCCGCTACACGCCGTGAGCGAGAGGCCGAGCCATACGAGGGAATGTCGGAGTTTCATGGTTTCCCTTTTCGCGGTTTTCTCGTGTCGCCTTCTCGGTTCGAGACCCGCGTCGAAACAACCTGCGAGGCGGCGCGGCGAGAACTTCCACGAGCTTCGCAAACTTTGGTGGATCTGTATAGGCAACCATCCCGGGTCAGCACAGATCGGCGCGACGAAAAGGTTCGCCACAGGCTTCACACAGGGAGCGCCACAACACCGGGTGCGGCATGGCGGGCGGATGCCGGCTGCGGATTATCTGCAACGCCTCGGACAGGTTCACACCCTCGATGTCACGCAGGACTGCTGCTGCAAATACAACGGAGCGACTCATGCCGGCACCACAGGCGATCATGATGGTGGCGCCTCGGGTCTTCGCCCGGCGGACAAACAGGAGCCCACGTGTCAACAGCCCGGGCGGGAGCGGCTCGCCGTCCTCGACCGCGAGGTAGTCGGTTTCGATCCCTGGCTGGGGCACGTGTTCGGCGAGTTGCAACACCGCGTCAATGCCCGCCGCCCGCAGGGCTTCGAGATTCCGTGTGTCGCGGTAGCGTCCGATCCACAGCCAGGCGTTGATCGGATTCATGCTGATACAACGTGCGTGGCAGCCGGGCGCGTCGAGGACATCCCCGGCTACACGCTAGAAGCGGAAGCCTCCGCCGACCATCCAGCCGCGGTTGCCGGTCGGTGAGACGCCGAAGTTGACGCCACGGCGGCGCAGCCCGGCGGTGGCCCGGTCGCGCTTGCGGACAAACAAAAGTGTTGTAAATGCAACGGTCGAGGCGAGGAAGACGCCGGTGCCGATCCAGGTCGCGGTGGCGACGGTGGCAAACGTATCGCCGCGGTTGCACACGGTCGTGACCGACGCGTTGGTGACCTTGCCCGACTCACCGTTGGGCTCTTCTCGGGCGGCCACACACAGGTCTCCCTCCATATTGGGGTTGATGTCGTTGGCCGACTTATCGTCTTCGAGGCTCTCGGCCGCTGCATCGAGGAGATCTTGATGGACCGGACCGTTTTCGCGGATCATCAGGGTCATGGCGATGGCGGTGCCTAACGAGGCGACCGCGAGTCCGGCCGAGATCCCGAGGCCGACTTTCTTCCACCCCGGCGGGCTGGGGTCCTTGCCCCAAATCAGTGCCGACGAATCGGCAGTTGTTTCGGGCTCGGGCTCGGGCTCGGGCTCGGGCTCGGGCTCGGGCTCCGCCTCGACCGGCTCCGGTCCGACAACTTCGTCGACCACGCGCTTGACCGTGGCGTCGAGTCCAGCACCGGTCAGTCCGTCGGCGCCGAGGGCAAACTCGACTTTTTGCGTCTCGGCCCCCGCATTGACGTCGAGCACGTGAACTTCGAGTTTGTAGCCCGCGAGCTCATCGCCGTAGAGCGAGCCGTAGATCAACCGATTGACACCCAGGGTCTTGCCACCGTTGCTCATACAGGCCGCGGAGGGTGGATCCTCGCAACCCATGGTGAGCTTGAGTTCGACTAGCGACATGACTTTGCCGCCGCCAACGCCGCGGGACTCAAACTTGGCCCGCAGCGCGTTGGAGAGTTCACGTGTGCGAACCTCGTCGGCGCCCTCGAGGCCGAGCACCGAGGTCGCTCCGTCGACTTCGGGTGCGAGCAGTGGCAACGCAGTCGGCTGACTGTGGGACGCCGCATGCACAACCGGTGCAACCGGGAGAGCCATCGAGAAAGCGGCGAGGCTGGCGAGGAAGGTTTGGTGCGGGCGAACAAACATGCGCGACATGGACGACTTGCAGGTGAGACGGATCGCACGGGATGTGCGCCCGGCAACATTCGCATGGGTCGGCCGGTTTACGCAAAGTCAAACCCGAATCTCGATTCGCAGGTCCGCCCAATTCCAACCTGGTACCTCACCAACCTTCAGCCTGCAGCTAGCCCGTCATCCGTGGAGTTTCTCGACCCAGCTCGCCGAGCCCAGTCTCGAGAACATCTGCGAGGAGGTGACTCGGTTTCCTGAGTGCGCGATTATCGCAGCTAAATCGGTCCGACCAGGCTTGCAAAGGTGCGGAACCATTGGCAACAGACCCGGATGCGTGCACGTGCAAACGCGACCCGTGCAGATGCACGCGAGTTCCCGAAGCAGCTGGTTAAAATAGTGAGAAATCTTGCGAGAATGGGGTGATATGGTGACCCCGGTGGCCCCGAACGATCGTCCTCCGCCGGGCGCCGGACTGCGAATTCACCGCAGCCTCGCGGCCCAAATCACGGCCCTGGTCGCCCTCGTGTTAGTCGCGTTCGGCGTGTCGTCGCTTCTGCTAGTCGACCAGTTGCGAAATCAACAGTCGAGCTTCGATCTGCTTACGGGTGTCTATGTCCCGTTCAACGCGAGACTGCGCGCAGCCCATCTCCAAGGCATCCGCATTGGGATCATCCACACGCTCAGTAGCGAGCAACGCGATGCGGTGCAAAAAATGTCGGTCGGGGTCGAAGCCCAGTTTGTCGACGCCATGGCCAACCGCCTGCGTATGGTGCTGCAGGCCCGGCGCGTGATCGACGAGGCGTTTGCCCATCCCGAACGCCTCGGGGGAGCCGCCGCGCTCGAGGATCTCCAAAAGGTGCGGGAGGGCGTGCAACAACTCGAGGCGGCCCTGCTGACCAACGAGGGCAAGTCGCCGGCCGAGGTCCTACAGGATGTCCGCACCCAAGCCGAGATCACGATGCTGTTCAACAGCCTCGACGACCAAACCGCCCGCGCGATCAACCTGTTGTCCGACAAGGTCCGGGCGGCCGAACGCCGGACCGAAAACCTCGCCATCATCCTGACGCTCGCTGCCCTCGCCGTCGCCGTCATGACGATCGCAGGGGTGATCTTGACGCTGCGACCGCTGCGAAAGCTCACGTCCAATGTCCGCCAACTCGGGCGCGGTGATTGGGAGCAACGCATCCACCTGAGTCCGCGATCCGCCGACGAAGTCCGCCAACTCGCCCACGAGTTCAACCTCATGGCCGAAGCTCTGCAAGAACGTGAACGCCGATTGATCCGCGGCGAACGCATGGCGGCGGTCGGCAAACTCGCGGCCCAGGTGACCCACGAGATCCGCAATCCACTGTCGAGTGTGGCCCTCAATGTCGAGCTGCTCGAGGATGAGATGGCGAGCGCAAGTCCCGAGGCGCGGCAGTTGCTCAGCCAGATTACCAATGAGCTCGATCGCCTGACGTCGATCACAGAGGAGTACCTGGGGTTCGCTCGCCGCCAACAACCAGAACTCGACCCGGTCGATCTGACGGCCGAGGTCCACAACCTCCTCGACTTCACCGAAGAGGAACACCTGCAGTCGCGAATCCGGGTCGTGCGCGAGTTTCCCGAGGAGCCGCTGTGGGTCCTCGGTGATGCCAACCAGCTGCGCCAAGCACTACTCAACCTCCTGCGCAACGCTCGGGAAGCCCTCAACCCCGATCCCGACGACGCCGCCGCAGCGACACCCGATCCGATGATCACGGTACGTATGGGCCGCGTCGCCGAAAAGATCTCGATCGAAGTCGCCGACAATGGGCCCGGGCTCGCGGGACCCGACGGCGATCACGATGACATTTTCGAAGCATTTTTTACCCGCAAAACCCACGGCACCGGGCTCGGGTTGTCGATTGTGCAGCAGATCGTCGGCGACCACGACGGCACCGTGCGCGTCGCGGCGACAGGCCCGTCGGGGACGACATTTGAGATCTCCCTACCTGCTTGCGATCCCCCATCCCTGTCCGTATCCTCGCCCGGTTCGCTGCCAAGCGCGTGATCTCCCCCATCCCTGTCCAAAGGAACCTCGAGGTCTTCACATTATGGTCCACGCACGTCTGTCCCTGCTCGCCGCCGCCCTTGTGTTCACCGGAGGTTGTAACTTCATCCTCAATCCGGAGAACAGTGACGATGTCGTCCGTTGCTCCAACCCGACCGACTGTGAAAACGACCCCGCCTTCTCCGAGATTGTGGCCGACAACCGATTTGATCCGGTGTGTTCTGGCGCCGGTGGGGTCGGCACGGACATCAGCGAGACCGCCAAGGACCTCGTGTGCTCGGTGTCGTTTACCGACGTCGGCTGCGACCCGATGACCAAAAGTGCAGGTCACCCGCTGTTCGACACCTACACCCTCGCCATCAGCCAAGACCAAGTGTACGTGTCGTGCACGTCCGAAGAGTTCGGCTTGCCGGGCTGCCCGCCGTCGGGTACCGGGTGCAACAACGGAGCAGCTCCCGAGATGTTTGGCGAAATGCTGCTGTGCCCCGACCCGAGCTCGCTGTTTCCGGCCTACCCGCCCAACGCGTTGACCGATCCCGCCGGACAAGACGTACTCGACCAATACTGCCAATCGTTTTTCTGTGACGAGAGTTTTGTCTGCGACCGTTCGAGCGACAACCCGCGGTGCAAGGTCTGCGACCCATCGAAGGCCGTCGGTGAAGGTGGATGCGGCGTGTTGTACATCCACGGTGCCCGCTCGAGTGTGTACCTCGACGACACCTCCGACAGTTGCGCGACGGCAAACGCAGGCGATCCGAGCGCTGCCGTCTCGTTTGGCAACGTCGTGATGACACCGAGTGGCTAGCCCGACATCTCACCAAGGTTCCGAAGCGACGACTTCTCGCTACGCCTCGGTTGCAAATACACAGGAATGCTGCGCCGACGTGAAAATCTGACGTGCCAAACGCCGCAACCCGTGGCAGGTCGTCAACGAGCGTAACGCGGGTCTCCCGGGCGACGTATCGGGTTTACAGATCCTCACCGATCTACCTGGCTTCATCTGACGTATCGACCATGTACCGTGTTTGGCAGTTTCCGAGTTCACCCGTACAGTTCGCTGTACTTCACGCGGATGCGAGCGTTTGACGTGCCCGATCCGCGTACCGATTGCCAACTCCTGCGAGCGCTCGCCTCTGGGCAGAGCGAAGCCCTCGGCGTCTTGTACGACCGCTACGCCCCCGTGATGCTCGCCGCCGCCACCCGCATCCTCCATAACCGCCGCGAAAGCGAAGACCTCGTCCACGATGTCTTGGTCGAAGCTTGGCGCAAGTCAGCCTCCTACACACGCGAGCGCGGCACGGTTCGGACCTGGCTGTTGGTTCGCTTGCGCAGCCGAGCACTCGACCTCTTGCGCCGCCGTGCCCGCCACCCGACGACCCCCCTCGAGCAACCTGGGGCCGACCTTCGACCCGAAGCAGACCCGGCTCGCGCAACCGAGTACGGGCGCATGCGACAGGCGATCGACGACCTCCCGCCACCGCAACGCGACGTCCTCGAACTCTCCTACTTCGGCGGTCTGTCGATGCGAGAAATCGCGGCTCGACTCGAGATACCACTCGGTACGGTCAAGTCGCGCACCGCAGCCGGCCTGAACAAACTCCGCTGCGCCATGGATGTATTTGAGTCGAAAGGAACACACGATGCGTGACCCTTCTCGACCCGACGACGAGGTCATCGCGCACAGCCTCGAAGCCGACGTGTTGGCGGACGACCCACAGGTCGCCGAACTCCAACACGCACTCACCGGACTTGCCCTCGCACTCCCGCGAGAACCGGCCCCCGCATCGCTGCGCGCCCGCTTGCTGGCATCGGTCGCCGCGCCGACGAATCGATTCGCCCCGTTTCTCGATCGCCTGGCCGAGATGGTCGATGTCACAGCCGAACGCGCGGCCGCCATGCTCGCCAAGATCGCCGATCCCTCGGCTTGGGAATTGGCACCCAAGTTGGGCCGGGGAATCGCACTCATCCACCTCGACGCGGGCCCGCGACTCGCCCAGGCGGACGTCGGATTTGTCCGCGTACCGCCCGGTCAACTGTTTCCCGAACATCGCCACCACGGGCGCGAGTGTGTCCTCATCCTTCAGGGAAGCCTCGACGACAGTTCGGGCGATGTGCTGCACGCAGGTGACGAGGTCGTGTTGGCCCCCGGCTCGCAACACCACTTTACCGCCCGAGCCGGCGAACCGCTGATCTACGCGGTGACCGTGTTCGGTGTCACCTTCCCAGGGATCGACGACCCGTTCGCCAGTGAGTAGCGTCTGAACGCAGGTGACGAGGCCGGCTCACCACTTGACCGCCCGAGCCGGTGAGCCGGTGACTGTGTTGCGACGGCCGACTCGCCGAGGACCGCCCGAGCCCCCGAGCCGGTGACTGTGTTGCGACGACCGATTCGCCGAGGTCCACCCGAGCCCCCGAGCCGGTGACTGTGTTGCGACGACCGATTCGCCGAGGTCGTCGCGGGGCCCGGTTCACCGGACCGCCTGAACTCGTGAGGTTGGCAGCGCGCCCTTCGTCGCCGTACCATGGCGGCGAAAGTTTGCCATGCACATGTCACGTTTGGGTTTGATCGTAGGTATTCTGATTTCGCTTCCCCTCGCCGGCTGTGGCGACGACACGGCAACTGGTACGGAATCTGGTTCGGAATCCAGCTCCTCGACCACACAGTCGGAGACCACCGACACGTCGACAACCGACACCCCCTCCGGGAGCGAGGGCGAGACCACGACTGCAGGCGAAACCGAAACCGAGTCGGATACCGAAACCGAGTCGGATACCGATACCGAAACCACCGAGGGCCCGGTCTGCGATCCCAGCCTCGACGACGGTGAGATCTGCATGATGGACTGCCAGTGCTTCTCGGGCAGTTGCTACCTCGTCCCCTTGATCGGCGGGAGCTGTGGCGAGTGCAAGGTCGACGCCGACTGTCCCGATGGCGGCTGCACCCTGCCCAACCCCTACGGCATGGAGGGCGCCAGCTGCAATATGGGCGAACCAGGCAAGGGCTGTGAGACCGACGCCGTTTGTTCCGACCCCGACTTCGCCATCTGCGGCACCATCTTAGAAGCCGCCGGGATCCTCGCGATCAAAACCTGTGGCGAGTGTGCGACCGATGCCGACTGCGGTGGCGACACCCCGCACTGTGCCCCCGACCTCGACGTTGAGATGTTCACCGGCATCCTCACCTGCAAGGCCGACGCTTCGGTCGCCCAAGATGGCGCCTGCCAAAAGCCGGGCCAGCTCGACGCGGTGTGTGAGACCGGGATCTGCAGTGCGGCCAACGTCATGAGTGTGGTCGAAGTCGGGATCTGCGGCGAATGCCTCACCGATGCCGACTGCCAAGGTGGAACCTGTGTCGAGGCCACTATCGACCTGATGGGCGGCAACCTCGATGCTCTCACCGGTTCGTACTGCGAGTAGCCGGCGAGCGACTTCGCAGAACTCGGGCATACAAAAAACAGCCAGAGACCGACACTCGGTTTCTGGCTGTGGGTGCGCGCGTGAGAGGATTCGAACCTCTGACCTTCGGCTCCGGAGGCCGACACTCTATCCAGCTGAGCTACACGCGCTCATCGGCGGGGGGCATGTGTAGCCAAGCTCGGGCCGACTTGCAAGCGCGAAACACCTCGGAGATCGCGCAGTACGAGACTCCCAGCGTCCGCCGTAGCGGCTGATCTCCCACAGTTCGCATACGCGGACTGCAACAAGAGCCGCGCGGAAGCCTGCGAGTCGGCGGACCCGCTCCGCGCCAGTCGAGTTGCTCATACATCTTCAAGTATGCGACCCGTACGCATCAATTCATTGTTGATACAACGAATAGCTCCAACCCCGTCCAAACTCGCGCCTCGCGCCGGTGACGACACGATCGCACATTCTTTCTTCAAAAAATGTCTGTAAGGGATTGCGGACTCGGGTCCCTCATCAATGTTCCCAACCAAACAGGTACCCGATGCATACAATCCGCAACATTTCCCTGCTCTCTACTCTCCTCCTGATCCTCGGACTCAGCACTGCCTGCGATACCGAGAATTTCCGCGGGAATCAGGACAACAGCTGTAGCTGCGAAGACGACGACGACGAAGGCGAAGACGACGACGACGACGGCGAAGACGACGACGTAGGAGGCGACGACTGCGACTGCGACGACGACGACGACGAAGGCGACGACGACGACGACGACGACGACGACGGCGACGACGACGACTGCGAAGACGACGACGACGACGACGACGGCGACGACGACGACGACGACGACGAGGACGAAAGCGAGGACGACAATCGCACGGCGAGCAACACGACGAGTGCACTGGTCAACGGCCTCCCGACGGCGCTGTACGCCGAGGCGGAGCGGTGGGCGGCGTGGCGACGCCGCGCACGGAGCGAGTGGCAAGGACAGTACATCCGCGAGCTGTGCGAGTGCGACGAGAAGTGCCGACGCTCCGACGGACGACCGCCGTGGGAGGCGCTGTACGCGAACAGCATCCGCCAGCGCGTGCAGGTGCGAGTGATGCCCAAGTCGGCCAAGCACAAGGACGACACGACGGAGCTGCTGCCGAGCATTCCGTACTATCTCTCGCGGGCGATGCACCAGGCGCTGCTGGCGGGCGTGCGACCGGACGAGATGGCGACGCTCGACGGCGAGAGCAGCATGACGGTGCTGACGGCGTCGACGATGCTTGCATCGGAGGCGCTGGACGAGGCGACGCGGCGCGCGTGGTCGTACTACCGCACAGTGTGCCAGGCGGCGCTGATGGCGACGCGGGTGTTGCACAGGCTCTTGCCGACGATGGCGCAGGTGCACGACATGCGCGGTACGGTGCCGGCGAGCTGTCCGTTCTGCGGACACGACGAGGAGACGCAGGAGCACATGATGCGCGAGTGCCCGTCGACGATCTACGCCGAGGCGAGAGCGGCGCTGTGGCACACACTCGATGCGGAGCTGACGCGCGCAAGCATGCCACCACTGACGGACGAGTCGCGCGAGCTGATCAAGCGGCACGTGATCCCGCACGGGCTCGTCAGCAAACGAGTGCTGGGCGAGCTGGTGGCGATGGTGGCGGGCGACGACGAGGAGCGACAGTCGAGCTGCAAGCAGGTGCTGAAGCGCGTGCTGGGCAGGAA
>CAZUPD010000141.1:0-20219 GCA_964621785.1 uncultured Nannocystaceae bacterium | reverse complement strand
TCCGGCAAATCCCGAACACAACTGGCTCAACGATCGGCTCAACAACTTTCGCCAAGCTGCGTAGGCGGGCGAAAACCCCTAATACAGCGGGAAACAAGCAATTTATGTCCGAACGAACATGTCGATTCTGAACTTGAAAACGTCGCGCGTTTTGGCAAGGGTGGGGACAAGTGAAAAAACGGATCACAGAAAAAGCGGTCCGCGGGTTGCGGGCAGGAGGGCGACTGATGTGCGAGGAGCTCCTAGGCTTCGGAGCGCGCAAAACAGCCAAGACAAAAAAGGTCGTGTTCTTCGTGCGAAGGTCGATTCGAGGGAAGGACAGCCGGGTGACCCTAGGGACACATCCGACTATGTCGGTCAAGGAAGCAAGGAGGCAGGCGAGGTTGCAGATCATCGCGATCGAGCAGGCAGCACAAGGCCCTGAGAGCCTCCAACCGGCGCCGATGTTGCAGGTGCCAGCGCAGACCGTGGTGGTGCACGACCCGCGAATCGATGAGCTGCTAGCGCTCCTGCGGCCGCGTGTTGAGGAAGAGAAAAAGCCGAGGCTGACGTTCGGCGAGTTGTGGGAAAAAGTCGGGCCAGGTTGGCTGGCGAGCGTCAAGCCGAGCACCGCAAAGAATCTGCGGTGGGTGTTCGAGTCACGAGTGTTGCCAAAATGGGGAAAGACGCCCGTCGATGAGATCCAACCAGGCAACCTGACCGAATGGTACAAGTCGTTCGCCGAGACAGCACCGCAGTACGGGGTGACGGCGACACAAAAGGTGATCTATCTGCTCAAGCTCGGGCACGAGCAAGGGTTGGTCGAGTCACTGCCAGTGTTCAAAATTCGCTATGCAAAGGCAAAGGTGCGAGAGCCGATGTCGGCGGATGCAGTGTGCAAGTTGGTAGATGTACTAGAGGACATGCTCCGAGAAGATTGCTTTCATTCAAACCCAAATGCAATTATTGCAATCCTCAATACAGGGGAGCGAGCGACCGCAGCAGCGCAGTTGCATACGCGTGAGGTGAACTATCGCCAGATGTGTATCACGAAGGCGCGCAAGCGAGACCAGGTGAAGAAAATACCGATTTCTTCGTATATGGTAAGTTTTTTAAAGTCGATTCATCCCAAGGACGGAGGATACTATTTCCCGAATCGCAACGACCCGTCGCAGCCGATCAAGTACGGTGCATTGGCGCTGTTTCTAAAGTCGCTTTGCGGGAGACACGGGATCCGCACGCGAGATGGGTCAGTGCCAACGATTCACTGTATTCGCCATACCTACGCGACGTTGCTCGAAGAGAAGGGGCTGCCGGTTTCGCATATCCAGCGACTGCTGGGCCACTCGTCAATGGAGACGACGTTGCGGTATATTCACGGGAGTGCGGATGCGGCCCGGGAAGGGGCGGAGCGGCTGGAGATTACTCGCGTGCGGGTTCGGTAGGGTGCTTTGATTTCGTTTGGGTGCGACTGACTCCAGCGACTCCAGTGACGCGCCGATCTGCGGAGATGGTATGTCGAGGGGGGTGAGGCTTGCCACGGCGATGACCACGGCAATGAAGCCTGCGTCAGCCAGGGTCGACGAGGCGAACGCGCGTGCGGGAGGCGGAGTCCCAGCACAACGAGGCTCGCCAGTGCATATGCATTTTGTGCGCGTATCTACCGTTTTGCTCGCCGACATAAACGAAACCGTTGCTTCCCAAATTTCGGCTTCGCCAAGATTTGCTCGACGCGCCAGAATCATCACGTACGACTCGGGTATTGTAACCTATCCTAAACGCTGTTTTGTGTGGTTACATCGGCGTACTGACATGCTGGACAAACCTGATCCAAGCGATTTAGACCTGCACAATCGGTTTCTCGGCGGCGAGAAAGCTGCCGGGAGCAGACTCATTCAACGACACTACAACGAAATATTGGGCTTCTTTCAGCGACGGCTCCCCAACGAAGCCGATGACCTTGCACAGGCCGTGTTTGAGGTCTACGTCAAAGCACCTCAACGGGTCCAAAGCGACAACCTTCGCGCCTACTTCTATGGCGTCGCCCGGTACAAACTCCTCGGTGCATTTCGCTACCGCGGTCGCCACCTGCAAGAAGTGTTGGACCAAAGTCTTCTCGAGGCAACCGGGCCCGGCGTTTCGACGATCATCCGCGGACGCGCTGAGGTCCAAAAGCTACTGACAGCGCTTCAATCGCTCCGAATCAAGTATCACGACGTCGTCGAGCTCGTGTTGAAAGGCTTTGTCATGCGCGAGATCGCCGAGATCCTCGGGGAAAATGTCAACACGTGCAAGACTTGGAAACGCCAAGCGATCCATGAGTTGCGGGGGCAGTTCGGGGAATTGCGCCTGACACCTCGGGCCGCACTAATCGCGTTGCACGAGCTTGAGCTTTTCGATCGAGAGGGTCTGCGCGAGCTCTTCTCCGACGACCAAGAGCGCGAACAAGCCTTGGCCGAGCTCGGGTTCACAGTCGAGCCGTGAGAGCGACCGCCGAGGGTGCTCTCATTTGAGGATATCTCCTGGCCCGAACTTCGCTGGAAGCTTGGGTGGAAGGCTGGGGGAGTGACTAAACCTTCGCAGCGAGGCGTGCCTGCTGTACACTCCCCGACGTGGAGCACCTTGTCGGATCGACGATTGGAGGTCGCTTTAAGCTTCTACGACTCATTGGCCAAGGGGGGATGGGTGCAGTCTTTGAGGCACTCGAGCTCGAACTCGAGCGCCGCTGTGCTGTCAAGCTGCTCATCACCAAGGCGACCTCTCAAGCCAAACGCCGATTTGTCAACGAGGCAAAATTTACCGCAAAAATTAGCCACCCCGGGGTCGTTAAAATCTTTGCCCAAGGCACCGACAAACAGACGGGGTTCCCCTACATAGCGATGGAATACCTCGAGGGGGAAAGCCTCGACACCACGCTCGAGCGGGGCCCCTTGCCGTGGAAACGGGCTCGGAAGATCGTCCTCCAAGTCTGCCGTGCTCTCGAAGCTTCACACAAGTGCGAGGTCGTCCACCGCGACCTCAAGCCGAGTAACTGCGTGCGGATGACAGTCGACGGAAGCGACGACTTCATCAAACTCGTCGACTTCGGCATCGCCAAAGTGCTCGAGGAAAATGGCCAAACAAAGCTGACTGCCGCCAATACGCCACTCGGGACGATCGACTACATGGCCTACGAGCAGGCCAATGGCGAAGAGGTGGACTACCGTGCCGATGTCTGGTCCGCCGGGGTCTTGGTCTACGAGCTCGTCAGTGGGTTTTTGCCGTTTCGCGGTGGGGGAAACACACTCTACGCGCGCTTTCAGGCTATCCTCGAGTCCCCGCCGATTCCCCTGACGGCGAGCGTCCCCCCAGGGGCCATCCCCGAGGGGCTGTCCGAGGTGATCGAGAAGTCGCTCGCCAAGGATCGCAACGAACGGTTTCAGTCGATGGAGGCGTTTCGCAAGGCTCTCGAGTCTCTACCGGAAGTCGCAAGCTCGACCGCCGCCCATGCGGAGAAGAACCTCCGCGCAGCCCCAACACTGCCGCCAAAAACCCGCACGTTTGAACGAGCCCCCCCCGAAACACCCTCACCGGTCGGGCAGACAGAGTTAGATCCTGCCAGCGTCATCACCTGTGATCCACCCGACCCCGGGCTGCCACCCGTCGCGGGGATCGTCCATTCGGCCATTTCCGAGACGGATGCTGTAAAGACTCCTGAAGAGGATACCGGTTCCGTTTCGGAACCAGTCAACCCGGTTCTCATCGGAGGGCTCACCCTCGTGATCGCGGCAGTGCTGGTCATCATCTACATGAGTGGTGGCGATGACGATCCTGTGGAGGCTGTCACCACCGTACCCATCGCGGCGACTAGCACAGACGTGGAGTCGACTTCGGCGACCGGCGAGTCCACGGCCACAGTAGAGACAACCGACGCCACGACAGCGGATCCATCGCCGACCACAGAGACCGAGGAGCCCGAGCCCGAACCCGAACCCGAGCCCGAACCCGAACCCAAGCCCAAGCCCAAGCCGCCAAAGTGGACGAAGGAAAAAATTTGTCGCAAGGTTGCGAGCGCGATCAATTCCTGTGGTAAGCCACCCCGTCAACTCAAGGTTCGCATCATCCCGGGACGGGTGCAGATCGAAGTGCCATCTTTTTACGAGGATCACAATGTGGTGATGTGCGTCAAAGAAAACACAAAAAAGCTACACTTTCGCGGGTCAAAAATCAAGGGCGACTGTGATTAGAAGCCATTGCCGGTACGCGGAGGTCTGTTGACGAGCGAAGCTAAAACCGCCACCGCGCACCCAAGACCAACGACCGATTTCTGCCGATACCGAAGGAAAGGTCCGGCCGTTTCGTTGCTTTTTTCTTGCGCACCAAAAACACGATAGCGAGTGTGACCGACGTAGCGGCCAGTGCACCGCCGATGGCTGCACTTGTATAAACACCTGAAATCAAGCCACTTCGCTGGCTACACGCCTGTTTTAGCTCTCCGTCGACATCGGGGCCACATAGGTTGTCGTCATCGCCCGAAGGCACTCCTTGGCTCACTGCGGACTCATACACCCGGCAATAACTTCCATAGGTGTTTGCACAATCCGTCGGATCATTCCGGCGAGCGACTGCTGCCATAGCGCCCATGCTCGCAAATGTCGCCAGACTCAGCACACCTGTACCGATGGCCCAACCTAGTAGAGGCTTGGTAGGTTTCGACGAATCCGATTGTCCCGGTTGCACACTACCAGTAGGCGTGACGTAGCTACCGCCAGGCGGGGATACACCACCACCACCCGGTGGCGGCTCAGTGCCCGGGGGATTGCCGGTACCCGGCGGCGGCTCGACGATCGTTGGCGGAGTCGTCGAGTGGACCTCACCGCTATCGGGGATTTCGCCGGTACCGGGAATGGAGGAGTTAAGACACGGTCGGGGTTTTTCAATCACATACTTGCCAGCACCCGTATCAGCACATTGGCCATAGATCGTCTGGACCTTCTGATAACTCCCAAATGTCTCGGCACAACTACAGCCTTCGGCAACCGTATTGATGCTTGTACACATCGCATAGAGGTCGTAGTTTTCGGCGGGCTCGAGTGCTTGACTCTCCTGGCTCTCCAGCGCGTTTAAGAAGGTGGCTAGCCCCGAATCGAGCTCTTTCATCGCGGCATCGCATGAGTCCTCTTGGATGTACCCCTCGATCGCTTTAAAGCTCTTGTCGAACACCATCGTGGGATCCTCGGCCTTCGCGGCCGAAGGTGGCATGGCAACCATCACCCCGAGGGCGATCGAAATCAGCCCGCGAGCTTGTTTGTGTCTGGTCTCAAACCGGTGATGTTGTACTCGGCGGGTCATGTCCGTTACCTCCCCAGGGATTGTCGCAGCCCGGGGGCAGCCAGGTCTAGCCACAATTCTGGCCTCGCCACCCCTTGGAGCTGTAAAAAGTTCTTCGCGCTGTTCACATCGGTGCCATATGCCAAGGCAACGGCATACCGGCACATCGTTGCATGCAGTGCCATCGATGCCGAGTCGTACTCGGCGACCGCTTGCTCTAGTGCCCTCACAGCGGCGGTACGATCGCCACGGAGTGCTGCGTGGGAGGCAATGAGCATGTGGGCACCGGGCGCGTGCGAGTCGACGAGGAATGCGATGTCCTGCTCGGCGATCCGCCAGACGTTTGCATTGCCCGCGCCCGGGTCGGCCCAGCACGCAAGCGCTGCCCGTGCTCGCAGCGCAAGTGCCCTTTGCCGAAACGAGGGTAATAACGGGAGATTTGAACGTTCGAACTCGTACCACCATGTCGAGATCCCGAGCCACCCGCGACCCGGCTCCCCGCAGTACAGCGCGTCGTCCAACTCGGCGGTGGCGAAACGAAAGTCAGGCGTGGAGGTCAACTCCACTTCGATCTCGGCAACCTCGGTCAACACCTTACGAGCGCGCTTCGGTAGGTCCTGGGCGAGCGCTGGCCACACACTCGCGAGCAACGCAGTGCGGTACAGACCGATATCTCCTCGCTCGCGTGCCTGCTGGGCGTATGCCTGACTTTGACTCGCGAGCTCGCCAACTTCACCGAGTTTCATGAGCGTATCAAACAGTGCCCGAGCACCGACACTTTGATCGAAATTCGCGTTCGCCGGTATGAGATGGAGCCCGTAGTCCAGCAGCTCATGTGCGCGGATCAAATCTCCTTGCAGCAGGTAGGCCCACCCCGAGCAAATCGAGACAAGGCCGAGTTCGCTACGCTCGGACATGGCTTCAGCCTTGGCTTCGACGACTTCGAGCCACGTAAGACCCTCTGGATACCCCCGCTCGACCGCCACCACTCCGGCGAGCGCAAGGCTGCGACAGATCCGTGTGGCGTCGCCCATCTCCAGTGCCAGAAGTGCGCTTTTTACCGCGTAGAAACCTCCCCTGACCGGATCGTGAAACATCAGCCCTTTGGCTAAGGTCCACAAAAACGCGTGGCGCTCCGCCAACTTGTCGCTGCAATGCTCCTTCCACGCAATCCCTCGCCTGATCAATTGGGTCAAGGACGTATCGAGACGTTCACTGGCGTCGCGCTCCGATGTTGGATAGACGACACCCAAGCCGCGAAACAGGGGCTCAAACGCCCGCAACCCCCAGGCGAAGTGACCTGCGTGCATAAAATGTACGCCCGCCTCCATATACAGTTGACGGCGTTGCAACGGCGATGTGGCGTCCTGTGCAGCCTCGAGCAAAAGCGGTGCCGCTTCTCCACTTTTTCCGCCTTCGATCAGCGTTTCAATCAACCGCCTGCGCAGCGCAGGATCGTCGGGTGAACATGTGCGTGCCAACTTGAGGAGGCGAATGGCGGAATCCGTGACCCCCCCTCGCAACAGCCGCTGTGCCGCGGTAGTCGCAGCTTCGCGGGCCTTGTCGAGGCGTCCACCCCGATACCAGTGATAGGCGAGGCTCTCGTCGTCGCCGTCGTCGTCAGCTAGCGTCAACCGTGCCTGGGCAATCCGCAAATGGATCTGTTGGGCGTCGCGCTCATTGAGGCCGCGTCGGACAACCTCACTCACGCGCTCGTCGAAGGCCTCTAAACACAACCCTCGTCGGAACGTGACGGCGCGAATGAGACGGCTCGCACGGAGCTGGGCGAGCAGGTCTTTGACATCGACGCCGGCGACCGCCCCGGCGATATCCACCCGCAGCGGGCGTCCGGCCGCGGCGACAACTTCGACGAGCGCACGGGCGTCGCGACTGACCAACCCCAAATTGTGTTCGACCAAGTGTTCGAGAAAACGTCCGGAGTGAGCGGGGCGCGACTGGTCAGGCAGTCCGATCGGCGACTGTGCCATCGCCTCGATGAGCAAGGGATTGCCGGAGGAGTCCCGCGCAATCCGTCTGGCCTCGGCGGACGCGACTGGATGCTTCAACATCCGCCGTGCGAGCTCGACAGCATCCGAGCCCGACAGCGAGTCGAGACACACGTGAATGCCATTGGTCGCAAACCCACTGCGCTCGAGGGCCTGCAACACCGGTGAGTCCGTGCTGTGCTCATAGCGGTAGGTGCCGAGAAACATCAGCGGAGGAGCACCCGCCACACGCAGGACACTGTTGAGTTGCTGCGCACTGTCGAGGTCAACCCAGTGGAGATCTTCGATCGCGAGGACAAACCGTCTGCCAGCGGCGATTCGGTGAAGCAACCCGCGCAACGCAGCAAACGCCTGACTGCGACGCTCGGAGGGACTGGCTTCAACTTCTAACCCGAGAGCCTGCACCAGCCCACTTCCGGCAAACGCTCGACTGACCTGCCGCAGGGTCGGAAAAACATCTGTAAGTGCACGGAAGTTCTCGCCCAAAAGGGCATCGCGCACCTCGTCGGGTTGTTGGCGCAAGAAGTGACCCAAGCGCTCGATCAGATGATCGACAGCATTGAACGCCACATTGTCCGACTCATAGCAATAGCCCTTGATGACGACAAAACGCTTGTCGCGTTGCAGGGGCGAGAGAAATTTTCGCAGCAACGCACTCTTGCCGACGCCCGCCGGCCCACTGATCATGACCTTGGTAAACTGCGGGTGGGTGACGAAGCGCTGAAGTGTAGCGGTCAGGAGGTTGGACTCGGCTCCGCGCCCGATCAACTGTGGCGGAGGAACCGGAGGCGGCACCTTACCGGCGATACCTCGGCGCCCGGACACACCCATCGAACACCAAGCCAAGATGTCCTGCCCAGATGCCCGACTGCCCGGCTCGCGGTGAAGTAACCGGGCGATGAGCTCGTCGAGGGCCACGGGGACCCACGGGGACACCGTGCGCACACGCGGCGCCACCCCCCGCATCTTGGCGTTCAACACAGCAAACGGGTTGTTGCCCGGAAACGGATACGACCCGGCCAGAGCCCGGTAGAGCATGACCCCGACGGCGTACCAATCACTGGGAGGCAACGACAGATGCCCACTGGCCTGCTCGGGCGACATGTACATCATGGTCCCGACGACGCCGCCAAACGATCCGGTGATGCTCGTCCGTCGTTCAACATCATCGACGAGACCAAAGTCAAGGATCACCAACCGGCCGTCGCGGTCGGTCATGACGTTGGACCCCTTGAGGTCGCGGTGAACACGACCGGCGTGATGCAGATACATGACTCCGAGCGCGAGCTGTTGTACAAACCCACGCAGCCGCTCGATGAGACGTGAGCTCCCACCACGGACAAGGGCGTTGTAAAACTCCGCGCCCCGGATCAACTCCATCGCAATAAACGGACGACCGGCGTGCTCTTCGAGGCTAAAGTAGCGCACAAGGTTGCGATGCTGAAGCCGATCCATGCGCCGATACTCGCGTTTGAGCCGGACGAGGGCCTTGGGATTGGTCGCCCGCATCAACTTGATGGCGACCCGCATCTCCTCGTTGTCGAGGTCGAGCGCTTCGAAAATGTCGCTCATGCCACCACTGCCGATCGGGCGGACAACGCGGTAGCGACCACTGAGCACACGCCCAACTAACGCTGACACATCAGCTCCGATACCCCGTGGTGTATTCGCCCCGTCGGCCACTTTTTTGAAAACTCCTGCATGTAGTCCCACGTCTGGTACGAAACGATCCGCCGGCCGACAAGATTTTTTCGCGTGGACGCAGTGCACGACGATGCACACCCATTCTTAATTAAAGGAAATCGAAGCTGGATTGCTACCTGCACCTGAGGAGGTCCCCTCCACGGCGAGGCATACCGGAGCGTTCGCAGCGAACCAAACCGCATTGCGACGACTGCAACCAAGAAAAAAAGTTTGACAATTTCCGATCTTTTTCAATGACGACGGCACTGAGGAAGTGCGGACCGCTTGACGGGACCGCAGGAGAAACCCATGCGCACCCCCCCCTCAGTAGCGATCATCCCCCTCGTCCTCGCTCTCGGTTGTTCCGCGTCCGACGATGAAACAACAGACACAGCTTCGGAGACGACCGCAACCACGGGCGCCGAGTCGGATACCGAGGATACCGGAAGTCAATCGGAACCCGGGCCACGGATTCCCATTGCCAATAGTGTGTTGGTCACGTTTGTCGATCCGGATGGCAACCCGGTACCGGGGGCTTGGATCAAAGAACTACCGGCTGACGACCCTGGTCCAGTGGGCCCGGGGGCGATCCCCAACACCTCCGAAACCGAGATCGAGAAAATACACACCGCAGACTCAGGCGGACATATCTTAGTCGAAGGGATGAGGTACGGAGAGCAACGGTGGATCCTTGGTGCACCGGGGTTCATCACGCGCACCGAATCCTTTTCCGTCGACGAGGGTACGCATGGGAGTATGAAGGTCAGAATGACCCGAGTCGGTAAGACGTTCATGATCTCGACCGACAAGCCCCATGACGTTACCTACGACAACGTCGATATCCGGTTTCCGGCGGGCCATATGGTGAATCAACGCACCGGGGAGCAACACAACGGACCCGTTGAAGCAACGATTACGGTCATCCACCCGACGACCGGTAACGAAGATGCTCCAGTTGTTCCTCTCGTCGGCGAGGGGCTCGACGGCCTCACAAGCGACCTCTACAGCTTCGGAATGGTCGGTGTGGAACTGACGGACCCCGAGTCTGGAGACGCACTCGAACTCAATGGCTCGACCTCGGCCAAGCTCGCCATCCACCTCGACGCCGACCAAACCGAAGTGATCGACAACCTCGAACTCAGCGCGATCCCGGCTTGGCATGCGAGCCCAAAACGCGGAGATGTTCGTTGGAACGAAATCGGTGTGTTCCTCCTCGACAAGGACGAAGAAGGGGAAATCGTAGCAACGACATACGCCGTCACCGAGTTTTCCTGGATCAACTTTGATCTGAAAGTCGACGACCCGCGATGCTACGTCATTCGAGTCGAAGACGGATTGGGCAATCCGCTTCAGGGGAAAGAGGTTCAAATTGCGGCGAACAACAGTTGGCGAACTGTCAACACGAGTGCCGACGGAACCATTTGCTACGAGCAAATGCCCGAGACCCCCTCAGCTACCATCACAGTGGTTCCGGATAATAAGGTGCTTGATATCATGTTGGATCCTGGTGATCCGGTTTCTGTATGTGCCGATAACAACCGAAGCTTTTATGCAAACCATACGCACGGAGACTGCATCGAGTACACCATCGTGATCTCCGACGCCCAAACCTGCATCCCGGGGTCAGAGTGGGCATGTGAGTCCGCACTTCCTGATGAACTCGACGGAGTTGGTATCTGTAAAGGCTCGTATCAGGTCTGCGAGAATGGGACCGAGTGGAGTCAGTGTCACGACCCCGTTCTCCCCGATGTCGAAGAGTGTACCTCCCAAGACGTCCAACTCGACGAAGACTGTGATGGGGATGTCAACGAAGATGGTATGGGATGCAACTGTACACCAAATCAAGTGAAGGAGTGCTACACTGGAAACCAAGAAGACCTCGATGTACCGAACACTGCTTGTAAGCCCGGCAAGCAAACATGCTCGAACTTCAACACATGGGGCCCTTGCGTCGATGATGTCACGCCCCAACTCGAGAAGGAGGACTGCGTTATCGATGTCGACAACATGAACTTCATCGAAAGCTGCACTGCAAACCCCTGTACCTTCGATCCTCTATGGTGGGACTCAGAAGGCGAAAACGGCAAACACGGCGTGCTCGCCGTACACGCTGCCAAGTACAACGAGACACCGGCAATCACCATCGTGTCACAAGTGGACGGTGATCTTAAGAACTACGGGAACTGCGGTGAGCTCAGCCAAAGTTTCGAAGGAGTTACCGTTTACACGATCAACACGGATGTTGATATCGCCGAACCGACTCCTCAACAGTGTTCCCAAATCATGTGGGCCCCCGGTCGAATCGAAGGCGAGTTGAAGGCTCTCGAAACGTCTGCGGATGCCCAACCTCTCGGAGTTGCAGTTGCTGGGAAAGCAGATATGGATGGGATTGAACCTGAAGGAATACTTCCGGATATATCCACATCTCAGGGGTGTAACACGGCGGTTACCGACGAGAGGTCTTTCGTCGAACTCCTGTCAAATAACGGCGTTTGCCGGTACCGGTTTCAGTTCCCAACGAGCGACTATACCGTACAGGATGTCGCAGTGGGTGTGAATGACTCGGACGTCTTTGCGGCGGTCCATGTCCCCGCAGGTGTCAACCATCCACCAAACATGCTCAACGATTGTAACTTTGCGGACGGGATCGGCAACGACCGTTCCTTCTTCGTCCGGCTTCGTATCGAGAACGACCAGCTGAAATGCATCAATAGTGCTGCCTACGTTGGAGAGGAAATCGCAGCGATCACAGTTAACACGGTCAACGACAACGGGACTGTAGGTGGCGTAACCACCAATGATGCCACGGAAAAGCTATGGGTGCGTGTCTTCACCGAAGACCTTGTGTCACTACAAGGTAACTGGCAACTAGATGGTCCAATCGCGGACTACAGTGGCCCGGGCAATAGTATCATGCCGCTGGATATCGCGCTCACGACATCCAACCGCGCAGCCATCATTGGCCACTACAGTGGTACCGTCACCGCGTTTACCGCGAACACGCTCGACGCTGGCCAAAACGACACCGATGTTCTGGTACTCGTAGCGGACCCACTCCAGCCAGGTGACCGGGGCACGCTCCTGACAGGGAAAGGTTTTGACCCGGATCCGAATGACAACGACGACACTGATTACGCTGACTACGGACAGTCCATCACATGGGTAAACTACCACGAGCAGGAGTCACCCTTTACCACACACGATGCACTTTTGATCTCAGGAGCTTCGATGAGCCCACTCTTTACTGTCAATGAGTGCTTCGAGATTGTCAATCCTAGCGGTGGAGAGAGTTTTGACGGCTGGATCGCCCTCATCAAGTACGAAAGTACGGGTGACATCGCTCAGAGCAGTTGCCTACCAGAGCAGTACCATCTCGGCGGGCTCGATAATCAAATCGTGTCGCAAATCTCGGTGTCGGGCTATCAGAGCAACGACCCGAAGATGCGAGTCGCACTGTGCGGGCACCATCAAAACGCGATCGAACTCAACAATGAAACGATTGAAGGGATGCCCGGGCTCGGCCAAAACGGACAGTGTGGCTATGCCATCATGCCTGTCACTCCCCTGTAGGACGAATTGATCATGAACCGCAACCAACGAACCTCACTCACCGCTACCATGTTTCTTTTCATCCTCACAATCCCAGGCTGTGACTTCGGCTGGGGCGGATGGGGCGAGAGCACCACGAATGCTACGGAGAGCACCACAGGCACCACGGAGAGCAGCACAGACACCACGGACGGAACAAGTGGTTTTACAACCGGACTCCCACACACCACCACGGAAGTCGGAAGTGACCCAAGCGACGACACGGTCTCCTCAACGTCACCCGACCCCACAGACACGGGGGATGAGACGACGCTTGAAATGACGACGAACGAGTCCGAAGGTTCTGAGTCAACCGACACCGACACCGAGCAAACGAGTGGCACAGAAGAGCCTCCTGCCGGGTGCCAGAAAGTGGACATTTTGCTTGTCGTCGACGGCTCACAATCGATGCATGCAGAACGCATTGCGGTGGGGGAAAAGATTGGTGACTTGCTCACGAGTATGGCGAGCATTCACCAAGGAGTGGACTTCCGTCTCGGGGTCACACACGACCACGACGGCGGATTCATCGCTCCAGATTGCTGGACTCATCCCGACCCTTGGGTCGACTCCTCGACCATGAGCCAGGCCGAGATGCTGCAGGCGGTCGCATGCGCGTTTTCGGCTTTCGGTGCATCTGACCTCGCAGCACCACAATTCTGCGAGCACCCTTTAACGAGTGCGGTCAACCTCCTCGAAGCAGACACGGGTTTCATTCGCAATGATGCACTCCTCACCACCCTCATCCTTGCGGACGAGGATGACTATGGAGAAACGGACCTCAACAACTCCTGTGGTGGGTGCGGCATGCAGGTCGATCCCGATACCGTCGAGACCCTCTACGGGCGCCTAGTGGACATCAAAGGCGATCCCGAACTGGTCGCATCCGTCGTGATTGCGGGAGATCCCTCTGGAAGTGACGCAAGCGACGGATGTGGGCGTTCAGGCAGCTGTGGCTGCGACATGTACGGGTGCGATGTCTACGACGGCCAGCGTTTGTTGGACTTCTCGCAGCTCCTCGGAAGCCAGGGAGGCTTCTTTGACCTCTGTGGTCTCGAACTGGAACAGCTCGTTCCTCAACTAGCTAACGGTTTAGACCAAATCGTCAGCCCAACATGCGCGAGCGTCAACTGATTGGAGTAGAACAATGCTTGAAAAACGTTTCTTTTTCATACCACTATCGCTCATGGCACTCTTCTGTTGTGATTTTGGCGGGGGAGGATGGACCGCGGGAGAAACAACGGAAGGTGACACCGGCGTCTCGGCTTCCGACTCGTGGACAGACTCTTCCGGCAGCACATCAATCGTCCCATCAACCACGGACGGGAGTGAGTCGGATGCCGAACCGGTCTCAACGACCGCGGATACATTACCCACAACAACGGACAATACGACTGCGGGCAGCACCACTACAAGCGGTACAACAACCCAGAGTGGCGAAACTGAGGGCACCGGAGACCCAACGGGAACCACAGAGTCTGAGGATACCACCAGTACGGATTCAGAAGACCCGACAGATGCAGGAACTGACTCCGACGACACAAACGACCTACCGGAAATCTGCGAAGGGGACTCACTTTCCCTCAACTTCAAGTGTGACCCCGAGAGTGTCGACAGTCTTTTCATTGAAGTACCTGGCGAAACCGTCGCGCCAAACACAACGGTCGACATTGACCTTCCGATCTCCGAGTGTGGTGATGGCACCCGCGCAGCCGCGGGCTTCGTCGCCCGCGTACGACTGAAAGATGCTTGCATGTGGTCGATGCGTATGAGTCTTGTTTGTCCTGCCGGTAGTGAGCTGGAGCTTACAAGTCCTGACGGATGCTCAGAGGACTGCGCAGTTGTACCTGGGGTCTTCGACGCAATCTTCCAGACGACTGGAGCATCGAGCTGTTTCGCATGTAACTTGATGAACGGTGAGTGCAATCGCCAACCGTCGGGCGAGCAAAATTGGAATATATGCGGGTTCCTCCAAGAGTGTTTCGAGAACAGCGACCAGCCATGGAAGTTGCGCGTCGAAGCTGGCGACTCGGAAGTGCAGGTTGAATCAGTCGCCCTCGAAATGGCGCTTCGCAGTATGTAGGACGCGTATGCGTGCCGGCCGGCATGTATAAGCTGTTTAGAGAGATGTCCTAAACCAGGCTTGAACCCAAAACAAACTAGACACCGGCCCTGACAGCGCCCATCATCGGAGAATAAAATGACCTATCACCCTCAAACACCCGTGTACATCCTCGGATCATTCCTCGCCGCCAGCGCTTGTGGCGGCGGGACTCCGAGCGAAATAGACAGCGACACATCTTCCGAAACATCGGAGACCGCGGGGCCTTCGTCGTGCGGAGACGGTGTCGTCGACCCGGGTGAAGCATGCGACGATGGCAACGACATTGACACGGACGAGTGCCTCAGCACCTGTGTCGTGGCGACATGCGGCGACGGTTTCATCTTGGATGGCATCGAAACCTGCGACGACGGCAACCAGGTCGACAACGATGCGTGCTCCAACGCTTGCTCGCTGCCATCGTGTGGCGACGGGCGGCTCCAAACTGGCGAAGAGTGCGACGACGGAAACTCCGACGACACCGATGGGTGTACCAACACCTGTCGTCTCCCGTACTGCGGCGATGGCATCCAGCAAGCGAGCGAAGGCTGCGACGACGGAAACTCCGACGACACCGATGACTGTCTCGGAGACTGTGTTCCCGCTATGTGTGGCGATGGAATCATCCAGGCTGGTGTCGAGGTCTGCGACGATGGAAATCAGGTAGAGGACGATAGTTGCACCAATTCGTGCACCGAACCGGCCTGCGGTGATGGGATCGTTCACGTCGAGTTCGGCGAAGAGTGTGACGACGGCGATAACAACGACAATGACGAGTGCCTCAGCAACTGCAAATTGGCAACGTGTGGAGATGGGGCAGTTCATCTAGGATTTGAGGAATGTGATGATGGCAACGACGACAACACAGATGCGTGCCTGACCTCTTGTGAACATGCAAGTTGCGGTGACTCGTATGTCGAAGAGGGCGTCGAAGACTGCGACGATGGCAACGAATTGAACAACGATGCGTGCCTCAATACATGCGTCGCAGCGACCTGCGGTGACGGGCACGTATACCTAGGGGTTGAAGATTGTGATGACGGCAACACAAGTAACCTCGACCCTTGTCTCACCACATGCAAAGCCCCGGAGAGTTGCAAAGAAATCAAAACAATCGATCCAATGGCCCCTAATGGACTCTACACTCTCGAGACCGGCAATGGACACTTCAGTGTATACTGTGATATGAGTTCGAACTTTGGCGGGTGGACGCTCGTCGCTCGCTTCAGCAATAATGACGACCGCAACTGGATGGAAGACTCTGGAGAATGGTGGTACACGCGTACGGACGCTGCGGGAAACCACACAGTCTATAACGACATCTCAGATGCATACTCACCAGCTTTTCATCAGGTGGTCGCGGATGAATTCAAACTCAGCCGAACGGATCAAATTGGAGACCTGTTTCTCACGACAGGTGGATGTCTCGGAGGGCAAACTTTCCGCGAACACATCACGAGTTTCGGCGACTTCCAAAATGGCGTCACGTGGGCCAGCAATGAGACTCTGGGGACATGTAGTGGCCTTCTCGGCGGGAGTTGGAACGAGACTAATGGGTTTCAAGAAGCCCTGTGTAGCGGAGATATCGGGGCTCCCTCGTCGGTATCATTCTGGGCAGACTGGGGTGTTGGCGACGGGGCCGTGATGATGATTGGCGGAGGCGGCGGAAGCTGCAACGGGGCCGATCATGGCATCGGCATCACCGAAGCTGCGGGGGCGAGTTTTGTCAACGAGGGACAGGAAGACGATTTTGGGTTCGACGGCTCGGACGGCCTGAACAACAACAACTATGCACTCAATTTGTTTGTCCGCTAACCGGCGCCAAAACCCCAATCAAGCCACCCACGCGCTCGCGCAAGCTCCCCTGCGTGTTGGGCCTCGGCGAGGAGCTCGCGCTAGTCCAACCGGCCGCGCCAGTACCCCGGTTTGCGATGCCGGTGAACCACCGCATATACAACCATCTCGTCGCCCTCCATCCCGACCATAAGATCGTAGCGGAAGGCCCGGAGGGAGAACTTTCGTACAGGTAGATCGAGACAGCCCGGCATTCGGGCCCCGCTCTCCGGAAACAACTGCGCTTGTTCCAGCGCCGCAAACACCTCTCCCTCGAACTTCTCGCCGTAACCGCTGCGCCGCTCCTCCAAATACACGAGGGCCTCGACGTACTCGACGCGGGCTTCCGGGTGAAAACGTGTTTTCACGAGTGCCGCGCGAGGGCCTCACGGCCCGCTTGTTTGACCTGTTCCCAGGACTCGAGCTCAACCTCTCCGCGGCGGACTTGGTCGACGCGGCGCTTGATCTCTTCGGCCCACGCGCGCTCGCTCGCGGCTTCGTCGGCGGCGAGACTGTCGAACAGTGCTTCGGCAAGCTCGCGGCGCTCGAGCTCCGGGAGCGCGAGTGCGTCGGTGAGAATTTTTTGCCCGGTCGCGGTCATGTAGGCCGAGTGTAGATCGGATGGGGTCGTGGGCCAATGGGGGTCCCACGGCATCCTAGGAGTCCGTGGATTTCTCGACGCGCCGCCGCGCTGGTCTTTCGACGCGGGAGCTTCGTAAAACTTGCGGCCGCCAGTGCAGCTGTGTTTCACGAAGCTCCCACCGCGTCAAAAGTCCTGTGCGAGGCGAAACGCGAGAAAAACCACGGGCATCCTCGGTGTGCAGCGCCTACCCGGTTAGTAGACCTTCGCACCGCCCGTTCCAGGCAGATCGTTGCACGTAGATGAAGACTCGGCGTCTCCGCCAAAGCCTGCTCTCCAGTACGCGAGCTCGACGTTATGCCAGTAGTGCCATCCAAATAGGTAATATTGTGGGACGGTCTCACAGGTCCACAATGCTGGCATATACGGCCAGACTGCCTGTGGCGAGAGGTCTATCCCCGGGTGAGGATCGCCTGGCCAACGTTTACGCTCCGGTGGGTCGTCGCGTTCGCTCCGCTTTTCTTTGGGTGCCTCCGCGGTATTGCCCGCGGTCGCCGTTATTTTATCGGTATTGCTTTGTCCCTCGATTGACGCTCTATCGGTGCGTTCTCCTTCGATTGAAGCTCCGGGCGCGGCTTCTTCTCCCGGCGAGGTCGACTCTACAGGTTGCGGGTTCCCCCTCATCCGTTTCCACCGATTGTATGCCCACATGCCGGCATAACTCAAGAGCATGGTTGCTCCCGCGACTTGGAGGCCAGTGCTAACACTCCGATTGTGTGATTTGAGCGCGCTCCCACCTGCAATGCACGAAAGTGCGATCGCACCACTGATGACCGCACCCTCACGAGACTGTCCAACGTGATTGTGGACCACTGACGAGACAACTCCACCCATGATCGCCCCACCAGCGATGTAAAGCTTGTCTCGAGTGGCATCTTTTTGGACTTGCTCGATTTGCTCGTGGAGAGCTCCTACCTCGCGTTGTGACTGCGAGAGCTCTCTTGTGAGCCGCCGATTCTCACGACTCATACGAAAATATGTGCTCTGCTCACTCTGAGCTGTTTGCTCGGTTTGAGCGGATGCACTGGAAGGCGGCGAGTCTCGTTGGGCGTGATGATACATATAAGTGTAGGCATCCTCGGTGTCCTGAACCCCGGTTTCAGGATGTTGTGAGTGCGGGTTACCACTGTGCGCGCGCTGCTGTTGGTCTTGCGGGTGCTGGCGATTTGCAGTGGGTTGTTCGCCTGGCACCCAATCATACGAGTGGTCTTGGAGCTTCGTGGGAGCCGACTCCGGTTGTTCGGGTATCCGCTTGTGGGTGTGATGCTGGTCTTGACGTTTTGCCGGCTGCCGTTTTCTCCTTCGATGCACATCCGGGCGACTCGTGTGCGAGTGATCGGGGTTGCTTCGAACGGTCTTGTCTTCGGATGCCGAGGTTGTCGGGGGTTGCACTGCGAATAGCGGCACGCCGAGGTGTGCTGCGACAGAGGCCATCACACGGCTTTTTATGCCCGGAGGGTGGTCGCGAAACATCCGATTGAGGGTTCCCCGGGATGCATCGACGACTTGAGAGAGCTTCCGGATACTCAGGTTCTGCTCACGCATCGATCGGGCGAGATGCTTGAATTGAAGTACTATGATTTCGTTTGGCTCACCTGGCGGGATGGAGCCTTCGCGGATCAACCGTTGAGCGAGTTCGAGGCCGGGACGCTCGCCCAATGCGATCGCATCTTCGAGGTCGGGGAAGGGGACGTGACACTGCAGCCCGTTGGCACAGGCGTGCTTGTAGTCCAGAAGGCACTCGAGCTCATGACACGTTGTCATGGATCCATGGTACGTCCGCAGTGTCCTTCAGGACAGGTATAATGGTTCCCGAATGTGCGCGGCTCGATTTTTGTAGTAGCAACTTCGGCTCGTCGGCCAGCTTCTCTTCGGCAGCGACGGGAACCTCGCTTGCGCACGACCTCAAACAGTTCCCGCAGTCGGCTCCAGCGACGGTCGTGGTGGACGGCGAGCCCGATTTCGGTGAGAGCTCGCGTGATGTTCCCACGCGTCGAGTGCTCGGAAAACTTCGCCGAGACCTGCTACGGGCACGATATCGAGTTGCGTTTCGGGACCTAAAATATCGAGGAGGGCCGTGTCGAACTCGCCCACAGTTTGAAAGCGATCTCGAGGATCCTTGGCGAGTGCCGTGTGGATGAGGTCGTCGAATTGCTTGGGGACCTGGGCAAGTGAACTCGGTCGCTGTCGATCAGAATTTTGGTTGTGATCGGATGAGGGCAGTAAGGGACGGTGTGGCCGATCCGAGCCAAGACTTCAGGCCCGAACATTGCCGGCAAGCGCGGTCGCTGCTCGGGTGGCGGTTGGTGGACCTGTCGGAGGCGAGTGGTGTGCACCTAGATACGGTCGCTCGTTTCGAGCGCGGCAACCGGGCACACGCGCGGACGCTGCGAGATCTGAAGCGGGCACTCGAGGATGCGGGGATCGTGTTCGGACCGGTCGATCCGAAGGAGCCTCCGAGCCATCGGTGCAAGGATGGAATGCTGGTGACGCTTCGAGGTCAGTAGGTGGTCGAGTGGATCGGGTGGATCAAGTGGATCGGGTGGATCGGGTGGATCGACCGGAGAAACACGTTTAACGGCTTGCAGAGAGCTTTTGTGGCGGTCTAGCTGGATCGGGTGGATCAAGTGGATCGGGTGGATCGAGTGGCAAGGTTGGCCGCGGATCTCGAACGAAGTCATGAGGCCCGAGACTTCACATGCTCGTGGCGCGCAAGTTCTCGTCCCGGCGCCAGACCTCGGTCCGAGTGATTCGCGCCCGAGTTGACCGAGTTGACCGAGTTGAAGTCACGGAGCTGCCGAGCCGAATTCGACCGAGCCATGGAAACGCAATGTCCGATCGTTCCTGTCTATATCGACATGTAGAAAGTTGGTCGTGCGAACGTCACATCGCCGAATTTGCGCATCCAGAAATAGGCCCACGGCCGCGCAAATCACTCGGACCAGGTGGCACCTCGGACAACTCGGACCTCACGAACACTCCGACAAAGTCGTCGTCCCGCAAGGTCAGGCTGGCTACTGCTCGGTCAACTCAGTCAACTCAGTCAACTCAGTCAACTCAGTCAACTCAGTCAACTCAG
>CAZUPD010000140.1:0-20305 GCA_964621785.1 uncultured Nannocystaceae bacterium | reverse complement strand
CGGGGGCGCTGACAACGTTTGTTGCACCCAATTGGGGAGTTTTTCTTCACCGATGGGCTCGCCGCCTCCGAGATGTGCAAGCTCGTGGATCAGGCGATGGACCCCGCGCAGATTGTCGGCCCAGCGATGTCCGACCACACTCGCAGCGGCTGCGGGACTCAGATGAATCCTCGGATCCTCGCGCCCGCGTTCGTGTGCCCAGCTGCAACTCAGTCGATGGAGCCACTCGAGAATGTCCACCCGCCGACGTGCGAGTGGTGGCACTTCGATCTGCCACAGCGCGAGGCGGGCGTAGAGGTCGCGCCGAAACCGGCCAGCTTCGACATCGGCCGCGAGGTCGCGATTGGTTGCCGCAACCACGCGGACATCGACATGTTGTGACGTAGCTGTCCCAAGGGGCATCACCTCTCCGGACTCGATCGCCCGCAGCAGTTTTGGCTGGAGCTCGAGTGGGAGCTCGCCGATCTCGTCGAGGAAGAGGGTGCCGTGATGGGCCGTTCGAAACAGCCCGGCCTGGGCCTGCGTCGCACCGGTAAAGGCTCCGCGCTGGTGGCCAAATAGCTGACTCTCGATCAACTGTGGTGAAAGGGCTGCGCAATTGATCGTGACATATGAACCTGCTCGCTGGGACAGCCGGTGCAGGGCTCCTGCGCATCGTTCCTTGCCGCTACCACTTTCGCCGATGAGTAGGGCAGGGGAGGGGTCTGGAGCGGCCCGGGTGATCGCCGCCCGCAACTCAATCATCGCCAACGCATCACCGGGTAGCGCCTGACGCAGCGAGACTTCATCGAGTGGGAGCGGCCCGCGACGGCGCTCATACACGGCCACCACATCGCCGAGGCGAAGAACAGCATTGTCCTCGAGGACACGCGGCACGATTCCGAGCGAGCGGTCGAACAGTGCCGACCCGTTGCGCGAACCGAGGTCACGGACGAGATGGCGGGAGGAACTCTGGTCCCAGCGAAGTTCGAGATGTTGGCGGGAGACCGTGCGATGGCCGATCTGGGAGCCGAGTGGCGGTTCGCCGAGGCGGCCGATGACCCTTGGAGCTTGGTCGAGTTCGATCACTCCGCGACATTTGTGGGGATGGACGACCGTCAACCGGCACACCCACGACCGGTCGCGGGTTCCTGGTTCGCTTTCGCAGGACACGGTATTCGGCGGGAACATCAAAAGTGCTACATACAATACTGGGACAAAGGTCTCGAGACAATCTCTTACCTGGCCCTACAGCCACGACAAGGTCTCAACAACATGCCTGGATTGCGTGATGAAAATCGCAGCATCTAGTCAACCACGCGATACCACCCATGTGTACCGGGACACCCGGGACAATTGTCCTGGGACAGATACCTGTCTTATGGGACACTCACTGTGAAAAAAGATGCCGTGGGACCATCTGTGGTCACACCCGCGCACCCGCATCGAGTTCCGTTTTTCAACCGCATGTGATGATTCGAAAAATCAACTTGGCCCCCGAGCTGCAAGACATGCGAGCGACTCAATCGTGCGGGAATGAAGACGCATTGCACGTGCGTTCGCCCGAGCACGGTAAGGAGACTGACTATGCTGACCTCAAACATCTTCCACGCTATCCACCATACACCGCTCGCAGCCGCGATTCTCGGTATCGGCCTACTCTCCAGCGCCTGTGATGGGGAGGCTTTCGACTCCCCACAGGTACCGACCCTGCGATCGGGCAGCGGCTTCGGTTGTGCCCATTGTGGTATTGGTCTCGGTAATTCTCCCACGATTAACGGTGCGGACCTGTCCGATATCCACCTCGATGCGATGAACACCTCGGGCGTCAAGCTCCGCCTCGGGACCGGGCCGCTTCCGAATGCCTCGCAGTTTGTCCTCGACGTCGATCCAGTCACCGAGACGTTCCGTGCGCTCGACCCGGACGAACATGACCTTGTCCTGTTTGAAGGAAGCGACTTTGTCGGGGCCAAGATTGCCCTCGAGATGCCAAACGGGGGCGGCACGGTTACGCTTGTGATCACCGATATCGACATCGGCGTCGAATCATGGGCAGCCGGGGGGGCTCCGATTGTCGCCTATCGTGCACAATACCTCAGCGGAGGCGCCTACCAATCACTGTGCCCTTCCACGAGCCCAGAAAACCAATGGTTTACCCTGATCTCCGGCGAGATCTACGATCGCAGCAATCATTTGATCACACCTTCGGCCCGCTCTGTGTCGATCGCCTGTGTCGGCGAAGCGGCCTCCAAGATGAAGCTGATGGACTTTCACCCCCAGGGAAATCGCGGGGCGACGACCGACGATCGACTGGCGACGCTGCGGATGATCACCGCCGATTACTGTGGAGATGGTACACCCTATACAGCCTCGGGAGTCCAGGTGGCCTGGCGCGATGGCGATGGGCTAGTCGAGCCTCCAACCGATGAACATGTACTCGAGGCCATGTGGACAAAAGACGGTGCCCGCTGTCTCGACACACCACGCCTGACCGACCGCGATCTGGTCCACTGTGATATTCCCTCCTGCGAGGGTTTGCAGGAGTTCGACGGCGAGGTCTGGCGGACCATGCTTCCGTAACCCCGGTGGAAGGGACTGTTTCGATGCCTATCCACGAGCGAGAAATCAGCGCTGCCGAGACGGCAATCGCCAGCGAACCGCTCCCCCGAGCCCAGGTGCCGGCAGCACGTGGGCTCGGGCTTGCCAAGACCACTGCGGCTCAGCGCGACGGCAGCGACAACGATTCGCTGGTCTCGGGGGCGACGCTGCACAGTGAGGAGGCTCCGTCCGGAACCAACCACAAGCTGCCCCATAAAATCGGCCGGTTTTTGGTGCTCGGCAAACTCGGTTCCGGCGGCATGGGACTCGTCGTCGAGGCCTACGACCCAGAACTCGATCGCAAAGTCGCGATCAAGATCCTGCGGACACATCGCGGGCGCTCGCAATCACAGGCTCGTCTGTTGCGCGAGGCCCAGGCGATGGCCCGTGTTTCCCATGCCAATGTCGTGCATGTCTACGATGTCGGGATGCTCGGCGAACAGGTCTTTTTGGCCATGGAGTTGGTCGTCGGGCAGACGCTCGCGCAGTGGCTCGAGGCCCAGCCTCGGCCGTGGCAAGAAGTCTTGGCCCGGTTTATCGAGGCCGGGCGCGGGCTCGCGGCGGCCCACCGCGCGGGTGTGGTGCATCGCGACTTCAAACCCGACAATGTGCTGATCGGTGAGGATGGACGTGTGTGTGTTGCCGACTTTGGTCTCGCGCGCGAGGACCTCGCCATTGCCCAGGAAATGCTGGTCACGCGCGACGACAACCCCGGTGCCCGTCCACTGCTCGCCAATACCCTGACGACGACCGGGGTCGTGATGGGTACCCCAATGTACATGTCCCCCGAGCAACATTTGGGTGAGAAAACCGGGATCAAAAGTGACATTTTTTCGTTCTCCGTAGCTCTGTTTGAGGGTCTGTACGGGATCCGTCCATTTCACGCGGACACCATGGCCAACCTCACCCACCGCGTGCTCAACGGTGAAATCACCAAACCTCCCGGGGACCGTTCAGTTCCCTCATGGCTCGATGCCGTGGTTCGCCGCGGTCTGATGGTGGCGCCGGATGAGCGGTGGCCCAACTTTGACTGCTACCTCGAGGCCTTGGCTGCCGACGCGCGACGTCGTCGTCGGCAATACCTCGGAGCCGGTGCGCTTGCGCTGTGTGCCACGGTTTTTGGGGGGGTTTTGCAGGCTCAATCCTCGCCCGAAGTTTGTACCGCGGGAGCCCAAACAATCGCAGCTGTTTGGGGTCCAAAGGCCCGAGCCGACGTGCATAAGCAACTCGCAACTCTTCCCGAAAGTACCCGGCAAACGATCGAGCCTCGGGTGATTGAGGGACTCGATGCTTATGCAATAAAATGGGAAGAGCAGGAGCGCGCAGCGTGTCTCGGCCACCACCACGGTGAGCGAACGGACAAGTTGTTCGATGCCCAGGGGCAGTGTATGGACCTGCGCCGCCGGGCACTTGCCCGTGCTGTTACACGGATCTCACAGGGCGATGACGCGACACTGCGCGAAGCAACGATGATTGTCGCCAAGCTTCCGCCGATCGCCTCCTGTGATGATCGCAGCGCCCTGCTCGCCGATGTTCCACCACCTTCCGATCCCGATCTCGCAGCAGTGGCAGGGATTCGCGGCCGTCTCGTCGAGCTCGATGTAGATGCAAGTGCAGGCGACTTGCTGCACGTTCTCGACGAGCTCCATGCACTGCGCGGCGAAGCGGTCGAACTCGAGTACCGGCCATTGCTCGCTGAGATTGATCTTCATACGGGTCGGCTTGCGCTCGAGGCCAAGATCTGGGACCGTTCCTTGCCCGCACTCGCAAGGGCGTTCATCGACGCGACCGCCACGGGGATGGATGACGTTGCCGCGGAGGCTAAGGCTCGATACCTATTCGTGGCCGGCATGAACAACCCCGAGGACGCCCTCGCCGAGGTGGCACATGCAGAGGCTCTGGTGACACGTCTCGAGGGTCGTGAAGATCTACAAGCTCTTTTACAAAACAACCTCGGAGCTGTCATGGCCATGGGTGGGGACCGCTTCGGTGCCCGTGTCCGGGTTCAAAAAGCCCTCGATCTCGCCACCGGTAACCCGGGTGTACGCCCCATCGACTTGGCGTCCGGATACATCCTCAATCTCGCAATGTTGAGCGACGATCCCGACGAACGAATTCGGTTGTATCAACAAGCATTGACGATCCTCGACGGCGTTCTCGGTCCGCAGCATCCTGTCGCAATGACCAGTCGCCAACGTGCGGGCATGCTAGCCGGCGATCCCCAGCAAGCAGAGGCCTTTTTTTCGCCAACCTGTCCGAGGCTTCTCAAGTCGTCCTCAACCGCCTACGAAAACTGCTTTGAATGCTACCACCGCCTCGGTCATGTCCTCATCGAACTCGGTCGTAGCGAAGATGCCGCGGCCGTATCCGAGGCTGGCCTCGCCTGCTTCGATCACCCGATCGCTGAGCAAGACCGCCAAAAGGTAGAAGGTTATCGGGAGATTTTGCGGGGACGTACGCACCTCTACGCCGGTGAGTACAGCGAAAGCGAACGGCCTCTCGCCGAAGCGCGGAAGATCTTTGAGCCCTATCGCGAACGCTGGTGGATCGCCCTTTTGCTCGCCGATATCGATCTCGCCGACGGCCGTCGTCTGCTCGCCATCGGTGATGCTCAGGCAGCGATCCAACCTTTGGAGGCCGCAGTCGAGGCATTTGATCCCCTGCGCCAGCAGGCGTTTGACGACCTTCCGAAGTACGGCCTTGCCCGGGCTCAAGTTGCCCTGGCCGAGGCGCTCATCGCCGCCGAAGCCCAGCGCGCCGCGGTTGCACGCCGTGACGGAGGTTCCGCATCAGTTGTACATGCACTGAGATTGCAAGCGTCTCCCGTGAAGGAGCGTGCACGCGCTCTCGTGAGCGAGGCAGAAGCGTATTATCGCACTGAGTCGAGCTACACAGCTCGTCTCGAGACGCTCCTGCGTTGGAGAGACAAGCATCTGTCGCAGCCCTAACGTCCGGCAGCCCATCGCAGCGGAACCCGAGCTGCTCGGCCGAACCGGTTTATACTCGCGCCCACGATGAAGAACGAAATCGAGAACGTCGGCTCGACAGCTCGCGACCAACTCGCCAACGAGCGTACATTTCTCGCGTGGGTGCGCACGGGTCTCGGCCTCATCGGCGTCGGTGTGGTGCTCGCCAAGTGGGTGGAGGAGGGGTCCCGCACGCAGATCGGGGGTCTCGCGTTCGTGGTCTGGGGAGCATGTATCCTCATCTATGCGTTCGTCCGCTACCGACGGGTGATGGACATGCTCGAGCGCGGGAAGTACCACGCAGCACGAACCGGTCCGTGGCTGGTGCTCGTGTCAGGCTTCATCGCCGCAGCGGTCGCGGCTTTCATCGTACTTTTCTAGCGACCTGACGTCCCGAGGCGTGTACGAGAACAATTCGCCTTCCGCGAGTCTAGTGTGTAGATCCAGTTTACGAGTTAGCCAGCCTGACCGGGATCGGGAGGAAGGCTCGGGATGAGGTCGACAACGGCAAAACACTCGAGTGAGATCCACACAACAAAGCAGGCGTAGAGGACGAGGAGGACCACGGATTCGCGCCTGCTGAGTTCCATCCCGGTGCGCATCGCCACAAACAAGACGACCGTGGCCAGTGTCAGCACGCCCATCATCGGACCGGCGACGGAAAAGTTGACCGTCGCCGCACCGGCGATCAGGACCCCTGCCGGGATGGCGATCAGGAGGTCAAAGACATTACTGCCGAGAACGTTGGCGATACAAGTTGTTGCATTGCCCGCCCGTGCTGCTCGCACGCTGACAAACGCGTCCGGGACCGAAGTCCCGGCTGCGACCACGGTCAAGCCCCAGAGAAAACTGGGCGTACCAAACGCATCTCCAAACGCGATTGCGGCACGCACCAAACCTTCGACACCCACGAGGATAATCGCGAGACTCGTCAATAAGAACAACCACTGTTTTCCCGGGCGAATCTCCTCGGTCTGGGATGGCGGATGATACTCCTTTGTGTCCTCATATTGGAGAAATAGATAGAGTCCGTAGACAGCGACTGGAATCAGTGCCAGGCGGCGATCGAGTTGGCCGAGGATGGGCCCGCTGGGTCCACTGGGGAGGGGCAGATAGATGGCTGCAAACGAGAATGTTAACAGGAGTACAGCTACGGAAATAATATAGAATTGAGCCTCTTTGTAGACAATGTCGCGATTGACGTGGAGAGGCTCACGGGCCCAAAGCCCTGCACATCCAGGGATCACAAGGATATTGAAGATCGCCGATCCGACGATTGCGGACACACCGAGCTCAAACTCGCCGTGGATCAACGTCGATAACACGGTGGTCGAGAGTTCGGGGAAACTCGATCCGACGGCGACGACGATCGCTCCCTGCACGACATCAGGCAAGCCATAGTAGCGCGAAAGCTGTTCGGCAGAGGACTCGAGCAGTTCACTGCCTTTCCAGATGACGGCTGTCGAGACCAGCGCGACCGCGATGTAAAGAACGATGAGCATGTGGTGCGTCAGTTCGGGTCTACGGTAGGTGATAGATCGCCACGGTTCGCGGCTCACTGTCGACGAGGAGGGCTGCGTAGTTTGGTCGCCATCCGATCAGCCAAGCGTCGTGGTCGAGCACATCGATCGTGGCTCCGAGTTGGTCTGTGAGCACGGCGTGGTTGGGAGCGCCTGATTCACCCGCCGGTTGATGGGAGCGTTCGACCGTGATCGGTGGGGGTGTTTTTGTGATCACTTGACCGGTGTGGTCGCGGGTGGCGGAAGATGCTTGTACGATCACGCGACCCTGTGAATTGGTCGAGAGAGATGCATCGGCAGCGAGTGTCCCACGTGTGGCGATCTGACCTGTCGCCACCGCGAGCAGGAGATAGGGGGTCTGTTTGTCAACCCGCAGCCCGATATCCGCGAGGTCGGTCAAACGCGCGTTCTCGGGGACGACGAGGGCCCCCTTCGGAAGGTTGACCTGCCAGCGCTTGGATCCTCGCACAGGGTCGAGGAGGCGGGCCACGGTGGCATTGCTGACAAAGACGCCACCGGTTTGATCCCCTGCCCACAGTGCGTGGACAACCCCGGGAATCGGGACTTTCTTGCGAACCTGTCCATTTCGACAGTTAAAAAGTGTGAGGTCGTCATCGGTAGCGAAGAAACAATGATGCCCGCTAGGATCCATGCCGATCCGCTCGGCTGGACAATAGGAACAGGCAAAACTCGGATTTTGCCAAACCGGTGCACCGTCGCTCGCACGCACACCGTAGCCACCCTCGCCGCGAGAATCACGGGACAGGTACACCACGACCTCGCCCGCGCGCCCGATGAGGTCTGCATCAAAACCCCAGCAACCACTGCTGTACTCACCATCGGGATCAAGCATGCTGCGAAAATTACCCTGGAGAGAGGGTCCGAGCGGGCGGCCATCGGCACAGTCGATGAGCTGCATGCTGCACTCTCCGCGCAACCCACAGGCACCATCACGTGACCATAGGAACAGCCGATCATCCAGTTGAACCGGATGGGTCGCCACGACGTGGCCATCGGCGAGCTCGAGCGCAGTCAATCCGTTCTGGCGACGCAACAACACCCGGTTGGCCGCCGGTAGCCGCTGGAGGAGTTGCGACCCTGGCGGCGCCTCGCCGAGTCCTGTCCGCCAAAGTTCTGCGGCATCAAATGTACGTGCAACGACACTGCCATCGCGGTGGAGGGAGATGATCCTGTCGCCCGCAACAATTGCATCCTCAACCTGAAACACGGCCAGCGCAGAGCGTGTTGGTGTTTGCACGTTGGTTGGTGCAGCAGTCACTCCGTGGCTTGGAGGGAGCACCTGTGTCGGTGGGGCGACTTCGGTGGGCTGTCGAGGCATCGGGTCAACACTGTCGCGGGCACAGGAGGTCGACACCGTGAGGAGGGCGATGCGCCCAGCCGCTTCCAAGACTTCCCAAGTCGAGCCCATGCCTCCCGAGTGTAGCGGAAGTTCGTGGTCATGGGCGAGCAGTTGTCGGGATGGAATTTCGCCACGGCGCGCAGAGATTCTCACCGGAGTTTTGTCGTCCTCCATTGTCTAGTAAATTTGTAAATACAACGTATCACGCGATGGCGATGCGAGAACGCATTCACAGCGAGATCCAAATTATTCGAAAACGAAAGCAGTTGTGGGACCGTCTGCGTTCGTCAGGTCAGGATGGTACCGCGTCCAACCACGCTCGCAGCTCCCGCAAACGCGCCTTGAGAGTACGTGGCATGGGTCTGCGTTCGGACATCACGGCTACGAGTTTACGGACAATTTCACGGCATCCGAGTTTTTTTGCGTACTCGACGAGCTCCTGTTGGTACGGATGGATCCACGGGCTCGGGCGTCCTTGTAGTGCAGCTGCACGTGCGGTCAGGTCGTCCATCGACACCCGTTTGTTTCGCGCGACGGTTTGCCGCTTCAAACAGCAGATAGGCGGCGAAATACTGGTTTCGGTCGAGTCGCCAAAAAGCCTTGGCACTCAGCTGTTCGGCCGAAAACGCGGTGAGAGGTTTGCCCTTGAGGAGATCGTCGAGCGTCACTTGATGATTATACATAGGAAATGTCTCGAGGTGTCGTTGTACGTACCTCCAATTGTGGGATACTCACACTCACAAATCGCCTGCCGTTTGGTACGCTGACACGGGTTCGTTGTGAAGCACTACCCCGTCACCACAACAGGTCAATTCGCCACGAAACTCGCGGGCTTCGCACAACAGTTGAAGCAGCACGCGCGCGACCAGATGCGCGACGAATGTTCGATGCCGGAGCTACGGAGGCCCTTGCATGCGCTGGCTGCGGAGCTTCGGCGTGGTGAAGGTCCGTCTGACCCGGAGCATTTTTTTGATGCCTATGCACAGACTGTGACCTACGGACTACTCGCAGCGCGGTGGCTGTCGAGTTGCCGGAGCACTCCGTTTGCACGGGAACATCTCAACACGCTACTTCCGTCGACCAGCCGCTTCGTCCGCGAGTTGTTCGGACGAATGGTCCACGCACAACTCGGCCCGAAACTGTCGGCTCAGGTTGACGGCATCACCGAGCACCTGGCGCGCACCGATGTCGAGGCGTTGTTTCGCGATCAGCAGGACCCTGTAATTCACCTGTATCAGCATTTTCTCGACGCATATGACCCGCAGCAGCGCCGGCAACGGGGGGTGTACTACACGCCCGACGAAGTGGTTTCATTTGTCGTTCGGACGGTACACAGGGCGCTCCAGCAACGCTTTGGTTTGCCCCTAGGCCTTGCCGACACCGCATGTTGGACCGAGTTTGCGGCCACGGCTGGCGTCAGCGTTCCCGATGGTATCGATGGTGATACATCTTTTATCCACATTCTCGACCCCGCAGCAGGTACGGGCACCTTCCTCCTCCATATCATCAAAGTTGTTCACGAAACGATGATGGCGACCTACGCTGATCGAGGCCTCGATGCATTGTCCTCGCAGCGAGCGTGGGTGCAATACGTCCGCTCTCAGCTGTTGCCGCGCGTTCGTGGCGTTGAGTTGATGATGGCGCCCTACATCGTCTCTCACTTGCGTCTGGGCTTTGCGCTGCAGCAGACGGGATTTTTATTTGGGCAACACGACCGCCTTCGGCTCGTACTCGGCGATGCGCTGGGGGACCGGGCGCGGGCGAGTTACGAGACTTCGCCGCCTGCGAGTATCGTCCTCGGAAATCCCCCCTATCGCCGCGGTACACGTTCGCGGAGTGACTTTGCCGAGCAGCTCGTCAAGCCGTTCAAAGATGCGGTTCGTAGCGAACGCAACATTCAGCCGTTGTCCGATGACTACATCACGTTCCTCAGCCTCGGCGATCGACTTGTGCAACAGGCCAGGTTCGGAATCTTGGCGCTGGTCACCAACAGCACCTACCTCTCGGGGCGATTGCACCGAGGGATCCGTGAACATCTTGTGCGGGAGTACGACCTCGTTGGGGTGACGGATTTACACGGGAGTCTCAAAGTGCCGCTCGCGGACAGACTCGGGCACGAGAAAAAGCTCAGCGCCCTTGACGAAAACGTGTTTGAGATTCAGCAGGGAGTCGCAGTCCTCCATGCCGAACGAAGGGGAGGGGCCGCCGCCCGGAGGCGGGGGGAGCTCGTCGCAGTCCATGACCTCATCGGTACAAGAACCGATAAACTCAATTGGATGTCTGAAAGGTCATTTTCTCAGAAGTGCGGTCGGTTTGAGGGATATACAAAGATCGAGCCCACTGCCCCGATGTACGTTTTGACAACGGCAGAAGCAGTACCCCACGAGTACGCCTCGTTTCTCCCGCTCCCCAAACTGTTCGCGTTTTACAGTGTCTCCGGGAAGCCGGGAAAAGACGAGTTACTCGTGTCGTTTTGCCGAGATGACGTCATTGCGAAGCTCGCCCGACGACGCGAGCAACTCGCCCGCGGGCGCGTGAAGCATCCGACGGAAACCGAGCGAAAGCTGGGCAAGCGCCCCGAAAAACTCGCGTTCGATCCCCAGCGAGTGTGTCGCTACGCGTACCGTCCGGGGGACTCGCGCTGGACCTACTACGACCCCGAGATCTGGACACGAGGTGTCTCGCAACTGACCTCCCGACTCGATGGCACACCGGTCCTGCTGACGACCAAGATTGTCAAGGACTCGAGCTTCTCCCACGTCTGGGTCACGCGGGGCTTGGCAGACGTCATCTTCTTGTCGAGTACAAGTTCGGTCAATTGCTATTCTTTTCCTGGCGGGGTTGAACCATCGGTGTTTGCCGAGGCTCTCGGGCGAGAGGTCGCGGCCGAGGCCGCGTTTGAGTACATCTATGCTGTGCTTCACAGCCCGAGCTATCGGCGACGCTACGCAGAGGGGTTGCGGTACGACTTTCCAGCTATCCCGGTGCTACCATCTGGGCAGGGGCAACTGTTTGATGAACTTACAATAATTGGCCGCGCGTTGCGAGACCTTCATTTGTTTGAGGAAACATATATCCCGCGTGACGATGGCGTGCGGTTTGTCGACGGTGGGGATCGCGTGATCCGCAGGGTTGGCCAACAGGGTCGAAAACTCTCTCCGGGCGCGGTCGCGGGGCGAGGTGCGGTTTGGGTCAATGGGGTCTCCCGGTTTGAAGAGCTCCCCGTGGACGCGTGGTCGTTCCAGGTCGGTGGCTATCAGCTACTTTACAAGTGGCTCGCAAACCGCAGAAAAGTTCACTACGAGCTCAACGATGCTGACATTCAACATTTTTGTCGCCTTGTTCATGTGTGTACACAAACAATGGTGCTGATGCATGCAGTTGACAAGCTCATTGACGCGCATGGCGGGTGGCCACGTGCATTTGGCGATAAAGGTCATCAGTGAGCATCGGCCCAACTCTCGCCGACCCCCACATCCACGCGTAGTGGGACGCGTAGTGGATAGGCGTTTTCCATTTTTTCCCGGACCAGCGCGCGGACGTCATCGACCTCGGCGGTTGGGACCTCAAACACGAGCTCGTCGTGGATCTGTAGCAGCATTCGGGCTTTGAGCTTGTGTGTGCACAGCTCGGTGTTGATCGCCAACATCGCCAACTTGCACAGATCGGCGGCCGAACCTTGAATCGGTGTATTTGCAGCGATTCGTTCGCCAGCTTGGCGGTCGGATTTGGAGTTGCTCGACAATTCCGGGATCAGGCGTCGGCGACCGAGCAATGTTGTCACATAGCCGTGTTGATGGGCCATTTCGATGGTTTCGTCGAGCCAAGTGCGCACGCCCTGATAGGCCTTAAAATAGCTGCTGATATACCGCTGGGCATCCTTGCGCGGGACCCCGAGAATCTGTGCGAGTGCGGTCGCTCCTTGGCCGTAGATGGTCGCAAAATTGACGAGTTTACCGACGTCGCGCTGTTTTTTGGTGACGGTATCAGGAGGGCAATCGAACAATTGACCGGCGGTTCGGCGGTGGACATCGAGCCCCTTTTGAAAGGCTTCGACTAGGTTTGCATCGTGGGTAAAATGCGCCAATAGTCGCAACTCGATCTGACTCCAGTCGGCGGAGAGGAGCTTGTGGCCCGGCGGTGCCACAAACGTTTGCCGAATCCGTTTGCCCTCCGGGGTCTTGACCGGTGTTCGCTGGAGATCTGGATCGGTTGTGATGAGTCGCCCGGTTGCACCGACGGTTTGTTGAAATGTGGCGTGGATGCGGCCAGTTGCCGGATTGACAGCATTTTGCAGGACGTCGGTATAGGTGTTGATAAGCTTCGCCAGTTTGCGGTAATGCAACAACACCTCGGCAATTTCGTGTTTGGGCTTGAGCCGCGTGAGCACCTCGGCATTGGTCGAGTACCCGCTTTTCGTTTTTTTGATCACCGGCAATTTGAGGTCTTCAAACAGTACTTTACTGAGCTGCTTGGGCGAAGCGATATTGAATTTTTTGCCCGCGAGACTGTAGATTTTGGCCTCGTAGCCCTTGAGACGGGTCGAGAATTCGTCGCCCATGGTCGACAGCGATGCGGGGTCGACCGCAATCCCGTCGCACTCCATCTGTCCGAGAACCCAGGCGAGTGGGAGGTCGACATCGTGGAGGTGGGCGAGTTGCTCGGCTTCGACGACTTTGCCGCGGATCTTCGGCCACGCTTCAAACACCGCACATGCGTGTACACAACACCAATTGAGCAGATCGTCGGCACCGAGCTTGGAAAACTTACGCTCTTTTTTACCACTGCCGATCACACGTTTGGCCGGGGGTACGGTGCGGTGGAGAAACTCTTTGATCACTTGGTCGACCCGGTGGGGGATAATTTTGGTGGGGTCGACCAGAAACGACTCGAGCATCGCATCGCCAGAGATCCCAGCGAGGTTGATGCCGATCCGCTGGCACGTGATCCACAACTCCTTGGCGTTGAACGTGATTTTCGCTCGCTTCGGATCTTCGAGCCACGGGCGTAGCGCATCGATTCCCGGTTGGCCCAATCCCTTTGTACATGCAATCGGGATGAGCCAGGCTTTGTCACTTGCTGGCGCGAGGGCGATGGCCGCGAGCTCGCCAGTGACCGGTGAGGGGTAGTCGAAGATCGGGAGTACGCACGTCGGTGTGTCGCTGGAGAGACTGGCGAGCAGCTTTACGATCGTCTCGATATCGCCGCAGACCTTGTACTCACCGTCGGGAGTTGTGTCTTCGGTGACCGTGTCTTCGGAGAGCAGCGAGTAAAACTCGAGTTCGCGAAACAGTGCGTTGACAGCAGCGGTATCGGGGGGCACGACCTTGAGATCATCGAGCCCGAGCGGGAGTTTGACGTGTTGGTCGATTGTCGCCAGTTCACGCGAGAGGAGAGCTTGTTTGCGGAACTCGATGAGATTTTTTTGCTGCCGCCCTTTGAGCTCATCTGTATGTGCAAGTATGCCGTCGAGTGTTCCGTATGTGTCGAGCAGGGTCGATGCTCCCTTTTTGCCGATCCCCGGCACCCCCGGGATGTTGTCTGCCTTGTCGCCGACGAGTGCGAGGTAGTCGATAAACTTTGCCGGCGCGACACCCCATTTTTTTCGTGCGAGCTCGGGGTCGTAGGTGACCCCCTGAAGTGTGTCGACCATGACTACGCTGTCCCCCAAGAGCTGAGCAAAGTCCTTGTCACCCGAGATGATGTGAACCTCCATTCCGGCGGCGACGGCCTGGCGGGTGAGGGTGCCGATCACATCGTCAGCTTCGTAGCCGGGTACACGCAGGAGCGGAAACAGATGCGATTGCACGACTTTGTCGATCCAGGGCAATTGCTCGCGCAACTCAGCCGGCATCGGCGGACGCTGAGCTTTGTAGGCGGGATATTTTTTGGCCCGGAACGTCGGACCAGGTGGATCAAAAACCACCGCCGCACGCTCGGGCTGACGCCCACCGAGGATCTTGCGGAACATATTTGCAAACCCGTAGATCGCGTTGGTGTGCAGACCGCTCGAGGTTGTGAAGTTACCGGGGATAGCGAAGTAAGCTCGATAAATCAGCGAGCTCCCGTCGACTAAAATGATGCGCTCAGAGGTGGCCATGGTGGGCCGACCATAGCGCGCATCCGTGGTCGACCCAAGGAGTTTGTGGAGGTCGCTGAACTTCGTGCACGTACAAGGCCTCGCACCGTGCCGGAGAGGTCCCGAGCGAGGTCTGTACAACCATTGTACGTGCAAGATTAAAATTTAGGTACCACAGTACGTGACGTAGTTTTGGTCGCCATCTACGGGCGGGTCCTGGTAGTGTTCGGTCGTCGGCAACTGCTGGTAGGGAGATCGCAGTACCTCGACAAACGCCTCGACCCGCGAGGCATCGCCTGTTGTCTGGGTCTCGCTGAGCACAGCCTCGACGTGGTGGTTTCGCGGAATCACAACCGGGTTTTGCTGTTGCATCGATTGCTTCGCATCGACCACGTCGAGGTGATGGGCGGCCAGGCGCCGGTGCCAAGTCTGTACCCACGCCGGGTCGAGCTCGTCGGGTGGGTGCGACCGGGTCAAGCGATCGAAAGTAATTGTATAGTCGAGTTTCTTGCGGTGCATGTGCTGCAACAGCTCGGTCACCAGTAGCCGATCCTCGTCCGCGTCGGCGTTCGGCAGTCCGAGTTTGCCGGCCATCATGGTTTGCCAGGCGTTGTCGAGGCGTTCGGGAACGGTCTCGATACAGGCCTGGGCTCGCTCGATGGCTTCGTCTTGGTCGGCGGAAAAAAGCGGGAGCATGGCCTCGGCGAGACGAGCCATGTTCCAGGCGATGATCGCCGGTTGGTTGCCATAGGCGTAGCGTCCACGATGGTCGATCGAGCTGAAAACAGTCGCCGGGTCGTAGCGGCCCATCATCGCGCAGGGGCCGTAGTCGATCGTTTCGCCCGAGATCGTCGTGTTGTCCGTGTTCATCACCCCGTGGATGAATCCCACCCGTAGCCAATCGGTCACAACCTCGATTTGGGAGGCGATGACGGCGTTGAGCAACCCGAGGTAGTGGTTCGCTTGGTGTTTGAGTTGTGGGTACAAACGATTAATTGTGTAGTCGGCGAGGAGCTGCAAGCCTTGTGTGTCCCCACGGACAGCAAAGTATTGAAACGTGCCTACGCGAATATGACTGCGGGCGACCCGGGTGACCACCGCTCCAGGCAACATACCGTGGCGAATTACCGGCTCGCCGGTCATAACCACCGCGAGACTACGGGTGGTGGAGATGTTGAGGGCGTGCATCGCCTCACTCATGATGTACTCGCGGACAGCTGGGCCGAGCGCACAGCGACCGTCCCCACCACGCGAGAATGCGGTCGGCCCCGACCCCTTGAGTTGGAGATCGCGGAGGGTGCCCTGTCGGTCCACGATCTCCCCCAGCAAATGCGCACGCCCGTCTCCGAGCTGGGGGACGAAGTTGCCGAATTGATGTCCGGCATAGGCGAGGGCGAGTGGGTCAGAACCCGGCAGTTTTTGGTTGCCGCCGAAGAGGTTGGCGAGTTCATCTGGCCGGTTGCGCAGGTTTGGGTCCAGCCCGAGCTCGTCGGCGAGCTCGGTGTTGAACAACAACAGGCGAGGCTCCCGAACAGGTGTAGGCTCGACGCGTTGGTAGAAACGATCCGGTAATTGGGCGTAGGTGTTGGAACAGTGCATGAGGAGCGACTCCACACATAGCACAGGAACCGTCGGGATAGCTCCCGGACTTGTGTCACGGGGAGAGGCCCGGAGACACAACCGTTGACCTGTACTTGAAGACACATAAAAATCGTGTTCTCGTGAACGAGTGAACAGCTCCGCCCCGTTATGCCGACCCGTTCTCGTAGCGATCCTTGTTTTGACGCTGGTGCCTGGGTGCTCGGGCGGAGAGGATTCGAGTACCGAGCCGACCGGGTCGACGAGTTCGCCGACGATCCCAACCGACACTGAGATGTCCACCGACCCGTCTGAAAGTTCTTCGGGCGAACCGACCGAGGGTCCGACTGCGACGGATCCGACGACGGAAGATGCCACGGACCCGACTGTGACGGAGTCGACGACAGACGACCCGACGACGACTGGACCGTCGACAACGGAACCAGATACGAGTGAGACCGATCCGGACACCGACGGGACGACCGCGGGAGGTGACGCAGACCTCCTGTTTGACGACTTTGAGAGCATTTCCGTGGGTTCACCACCAGATCCGGGGTTATGGACGATGGCACTGGTTGGGAGCAATGGAACGATTACCGTCGATGATAGCCAGGCCTACGGGGGACAAAAATCAGTGCACATACATCATGAAGGGTTTTCAACCTTCATGGCCGCCAACGGGATTTTTCCGGTGGAAAACAACACGTTTTATGGCCGTGTCTACATGCGAGTCGCCGGCGGGCTGACCCAGGGGCATGTGACCTGGATCGAGGCCGGTGTTGCGGCAAACGACGTTGACGAGGCGCGAATTGGTGCAAACATCGGACAGCTTGACGTCAACCATTGGCCAGGTGATGAGGAGCAACGGGCCGATGTACCGATGCAACCCGACACATGGCATTGCCTGGAATTTCTATATGACGGCGAACATCACGAGATGCACATCTGGTTTGAAGGCGAAGAAGTTCCGGGGTTGACCGTGACCGATTGGACGATTCCACCCGGAGGTGAGGGCAATAATCCCAACAACCCCATTCCAGACTGGGCCCCGCAGTTCGAGTCTGTTCGCTTTGGCTGGGAGCTGGGAAGCGGGGATATTTGGTTTGATGATGTGGCCCTTGCGACATCTCGGATTGGGTGCTGAGTGTGAGTACGTCTGCCCTAATGCACCCGTGAAGACGCCAGCTACAGACGCGACCGCGAGAGATACAACCGGTCGTACCATCCAATGAAATGTATTTATAAGGTTAGGGGAGGAGTGAATCCCAGAAATCACACTCAACTGTGCGTACACCGTCTCCTGCCCCGGGCGGGAGGTCGAGTAACATGTAGGGGTCAGAACCGGAGTCGTAGGTGGGCCACGCCTCGCCCAAGTCGGTATTGTCGGGATTGCCGTCGACCGCAAAGCTCAGCCAGGTCGCTTGCATGATGGCCGCCATCGCTAGGTCGTCGGGGTTTGGCATGTACTCGTTCATCCCGAGCATGAGGGCGTTGAAGTTTCCGAAGATATAGAACAGTTCGAGTCCGTGAAAAGCGTACCGCTCTTGGAATGAAGTGTAGTCGTCGAAGGCGAAATGGTAGCGGTACACAGGCTCGGGCTGACCAGAGGCGGCCGCCCGTGCAGCTGTCCGCGCGGCGCAGATGAACTTGATGTCACTGGTGAGAGCAATATAGGCCGACGTCGCGTCTCCGTAGGCATCGATTGAGTAGAGTTCGAGAATTTGATCGACAACATCCATTCCCAAGATACCGAAGGTCGCGTTGACAAGTGCAGTGTAGGTCGATTCGGTCAAGGGCGGGACTGAGCGGGCAGTCTCGTCAGCATTCGCTCCGATGATCAGTGGCACATGGTTGTGTTCACCTGCTTCCATCGCCGCCAGCGGACTCTGGGTGAGGATGTGGCCATCGATATGTGGACCGAAGCCCTGGGTAAACCCCGCGACATTTGGATAGCCATTGGGTTCGATTTGTACGAGTTCCTCGGCCGGCAGACTCCGTAGGCAAGCTGCGACGTCGACCTCGTCTGCACAACCAGAAGCTTGAATCCATGGATCACTTACCTGCTGTTTGTAGTTTGATAGATTGCGAGCACCGCAGCCACCGCTTTGAATGATCGCCTGGTCGAACAGACCGGCGGCCAGTGGCGAGCCGACGAGGGTACAGGTGTTGACGGCTCCGGCCGATTCGCCGAAGATCGTGACGTTGTCTTTGTCGCCCCCAAACACACCGATATTTGTTTGAACCCACTGAAGTGCTTTGATCTGATCGCGGGTTGCGTAGTTGCCCGCGACTCCATCCGGATTTTCGGCTGCGAGTGCCTCGTGGGTCAGGTATCCGAGCGCGGCGAGTCGGTAGTTTAGCGTCACAACCACGACATCACCCGTGGCTGCGAGGTGGGCACCGTCGAACAGAGGGTCGCTCCCCGAGCCGATGGCGTTGCCACCTCCATGTATGTACACCATCACGGGGTGGGTGGCGACCTGCTCCATGTCACCGGTCTCGGGGGTCCAGATGTTAAGCGTCAGGCAGTCCTCGTCGCCAGTGACGCCAGTAATTTGACCGCCCTGATCACCAATAAGTTGTGTGCACATGTTTCCAGGCGTTGTCGTTTGCAGGGGCTCGTCCCAACACGTCGGATCTTCGGGGGGTCGAAGACGGAGTTCGCCGACGGGTGGTGCCGCATACGGCACGCCGAGGAAGGTGTATACACCGTCGACAAGACTCCCTTGGATCGGGCCAAACTGTGTGGGTACAAGCTCTCCTTCGGGATCGATATCGGAACCACAGGCAGGCCCTTCGGTGGTGTCGGAGTCGCTCGAGCTCGAGTCGAGCGTCTCCGAATTGCTCGAGGTTGAGGGCGATGTGGTCGTCTCGAGCCCAGTCGTCGGCAGTTGGGTTGTCTCTCCGGTCTCGCTCGGACCGGTGGTCGCAGAGTCTGTATGCGATGTTTCTGTGCCTGAGCTGCCGCAGCCCGACGCGAGGAAGGTGAGCAAAACGCCATGGCTAATTGTTCGCCTCATTTCTGACATCCTACCAGCTTGCGGCGGCTCTCACCGCGTCAGGTTGACCCCGGCGAGGTGACAATCACGCGGCCCAATGACGAATTTTTGAGCATTTGAGGATTCTTGGAGGTCGGCACGCCACCGCGAGTGTTGCGAACACAGCAATCATCGCGGTTCGTTGTGAGGCCAACGGGTCCAGGTTGGGCTGCGCGCATGCGTGACCGGTGAGGAACATCCGAGAGCATGTGGATTCAATCCATAGCTGACGCTCGTCCTGTTGATGAGACATACATTTGGAAATATTGTATATATTTATATACAAATTGGAATTCGGTTGAGGCCAACGGACGATCTCACCGAAAGCCCACATATGGATCATGCCGGCGTTCGCGTACGACTGCCATCACAGTGTAAGGAAAGGCTCGGACTCGGGCGTCCATCGACAAGGTACGCACATAATTTACGGGCGGGTACAACCGGGCCACAGGCCGGAATGAGGAGACCGCCCTGACCGTTTCCATCCGAGTTTGTGGAGAACAGGACGCTCATCGTTGTCACCTTGACCATTCCTTCCACCATAATCGAGCACCCGAGCTCCAACGCGACGAGCACGGCGCGATCATGGTTTGCGCGACCAGGGATGACCCGCTCGATACGAGTATGCATCCACACGCCAACGCTGTATACTTTTTAGTATGTCCCAAGAGACAGAAAGTTTTTTCCTTGGAGAGCACTCTCGCCTTGTACGTGCATCGGCGCGCCCGACTTTTGCGTTGGCACTCTGCTTCGCCCTCACTGGCTGCGGTAACGGAGGTGAGGAAGGTGGATCGAGCGAGTCTGAAACCAGTTCGGGAACCACGACCTCGGCAGGGACGACCGAGGACACGGTAGCGACGACGGCGGGTAGTAGCGGGAATACGTCTCCCAGCGGCTCAGAAAGCAACACCGACTCTGGTTCGACCGGTGACGGCGACGGGGATGGCGACGGTGATGGAGATGGCGATGGCGATGGCGATGGTGATGGCGATGGCGACGGCGATGGTGACGGGGATGGCGACGGCGATGGTGACGGAGATGGCGATGGTGATGGCGATGGTGACGGAGACGGCGATGGTGACGGAGATGGCGATGGCGATGGCGATGGCGATGGTGACGGCGATGGCGACGGCGAAGGAGACGGAGAGGGCGAAGGATGCTTTGATGGTGAGGGAGACTGTGACGGT
>CAZUPD010000139.1:0-20347 GCA_964621785.1 uncultured Nannocystaceae bacterium | reverse complement strand
AGTGGTTTCGCGCCGTCGCACCGGCGGTCATCACCGGCATGCTCACCGGGATCGGTGTTCTGATCATCGGTTCCCAGGCTCTGGTCGCGCTCGACTACGATCCCCAAGCCACGTTCCTCCTGAACATCTCCGCGGTGCCGCTTGCCCTCTACGAGACAGCGACGTCGTCGGCCCATCACTCGTCGGCCCCGTTTTGGATCTCGGTGGCGACGGTCGCACTGATCGTCGGCTGGACGTACTACCGGCCCAAGTTCCTCTCGATTGTCCCCGGTCACTTGGTCGCGCTGTTGTCGGTCACGGCGGCGACCTACTTCTTGACGCTCGATGTGCGTGCTCTGAAAATCTCGCACAACTTTTTTGAGGGGCTCGGGGTGCCCGAGGTGGGCGACTTTTCGATCCTCACCGACCCAGTGCTTATCGGGCGCTCGGCCATGTTCGCCTTCATCGCGAGCGCGGCGACGTTGCTGACAGCCAACGCCATCGACGAGCGCCAGAGCATCGTCAAAACCGACTACGACAAGGAGATGAAGGCGCAGGGCGTCGGCAATCTCTTCTCGGGGCTGTTGGGCGGCCTGCCAATGACCGGGGTTATCGTCCGCAGTTCGGTCAACGTCGCTGCCGGCGCCCAGACCAAACGCTCGACGATTTTCCACGCGATCTGGCTGCTGGCGTTTTGCTCGCTGGCTCCCGAACTTCTCGGCCTGATCCCCAAGGCCGCCCTCGGCGCAATCCTCGTGTACACGGGGATCAAACTGGTCGATGTCGGTGCGATGGGCCGGCTGTGGAACCAGGGCCGCAGCGAGTTTGTGATCTTCGGCGTGACCTTCGTCGGGGTTGTGTTTATCGACCTCTTCATCGGGATTTTAGCGGGCCTTGCCGCGGCCGTGCTCAAACTCGTGTGGACCTTCTCGCACCTCGAGATCCACAAAGAGGAGGGCCCGAGCCCGGGTGTCCTCCACCTCCACCTCGTCGGCTCGGCCACCTTCGTGCAACTGCCACGCTTCGCCCGGGCGCTCGAGTCGATCCCCAGCGACAAGGAGCTCCACGTCCACATCGATCGCCTCGACCATATCGATCACGCTTGCCTGCAACTGTTGTCGAGTATGCAACGGCAACGCGAGAGCGCCGGGAAACCGGCTGTCCACGTCGAGTGGCAGGAACTCAGCGATCGCTACCGCAAGGCCTTGGTCGGGACCGGCGCGGGCGAGTCGCAGCGCTCCCCGAGCATCGTCCGGATGGTGTGGGCCGAGTGGAAGCGTGTACATGCAGAGGTCGAGGCGGAGGCGCGTGACGAGCTCGCCCGCTGGGACAACTGGATCCCGGCCGAGAGTATCCAGTTGCGCAGCTCGGCGACAACGCTCGAGGAGGTACTCGAGCTCGCCATCCCGCGTCTGGCCGAGCTGACCGGGGCCGATCCTGATGCGGTGGGCGACGCGTTGAGTCTAAGCAGCGAGGGGCATGTCCCCTTGGGCGATGGTGTGAGTCTGCCTCATGCCGCGATTGCGGGTATCGAGCAAAGCGAAGTTGTCGTGGTGACGACCACCGATCCCATCATGATCGGGGGCCAGCGGACGGATGTCTTCTTTGTCCTCCTATCACCGACCGAGGACACCGCAGAGCATCTACGGACCCTCGCCCACATCGCACGCATGTGCCATCGTTCGCCGCTGCTCGACAACTTCCGCCACGCCGTCGATGTCGAGGCCGCGGCGATGGTCCTCGACACCCTCAGCCGCGCGGCAGCCCGCGGTGCAACGCTCAGCGGTGATGGCCGCAGCCTGGTGCTGTTGACCACCCAAGACAGCGCACACGCCCACGAGCTGCGCATCGAGTTGTCCGAAGCCTTTTCCCACTGGGTCGTCGTCAGCGACAAGGACGCGCTCATCAACGTGCTGCGACCACTCGCCAGGAACCCCGATGCGGGGGCTATTCTTATAACCTCGATCGAACTCCACGAGGAACCGTTGCTGCGCGCGTTGCTCGACGAGGCAAACAAGCTCAACGATGCACCTGCTCAGATGACCGTGTTGCGCGAGCAACTCGCGGGCCGGAGCATCGCTCGGGCCTCGTGAGTTCCTGCGAAGGGACGGTCGATTGGATGAAGGGCTCATGCCCTTGCTAAATATTGTACTTACATGAAGTTGGAGTGCCCGCGATTGCGATGGGGGAGACCAAGCGGGACCGATGAGCTGCACGGCTGTCGGTCCCGGAGACTTCGCACCCGGCGATGTGTAAAGAGAGAGACGCGAGCTCGAGTTGAGCTGGCTTCGAGCCGATATTTCACGGTCGGCGAGGACGCGTGTAACGAATCCGGCGCTCGCGGTACTGTCCCGGTGGCCCCTGATGCTCACATCTCCTGAGATCCGCCGTCTTCCAGTCCCTTCGTCCGAATCCGCGCCCGAGCCGACCGACGATTTGCTCGAAACGAGCCGCTCGCAGGACATGGTTGCCCTCACCCGGGAAGGAGATCCGGAGACCTGGGCGTTTCTCTACCGTCGCTGCTACATCGGGCTCTACCGCCAGCTGCGGTATTTGACGGGCGATCGGACGATCGCCGAGGAACTCGCCCAAGAGGCCTTTGCCCAAGCTCTGATCAGCCGTAGCCGTTACGACGGACGCCGGGGATTTCGCTCGTGGTTGCACGGCATCGCCCTGAACATTGCCCGCAAGCACTGGCGGAAGCGGAAAAATGCGGCCCGTGCGAGTGAACGCCTCGAGACACTTCAGCGCCTGCGGGCACCGATCCGCAGCAACCCCGAAGATCCCGATCGCCGATTCATGCGCAAGGAGCACAGTCGGGCCCTTTACACCGCGCTCGACGAGTTACCCCACCGCCTGCGTGAGGCCTTTATCCTGCGCGAGATTCAGGGACTTTCGCGGACCGAGGCCGCCGAGTTACTCGGCATCACGCCCAACAATCTCGCGGTCCGTGTGACGCGGGCCCGCAGTCGCCTGCGCACTTTGCTGACCGACCACGGTTGGATTCCCGATGGAGGAAGCCATGGCCGGTGATGACAAAGACACACAAGACGTGCTCGACACGGTTGTCGGACAGGCGAGCGAGCTCATCGCGTGTGAACTCGAGGATCCGATCGATATCCCTGCGTTTTCGTCTGTGGTCGCACGGGCTCGACGCTTGGACCCGAGTCAGGTCGGTCCGTCACTCATCCGGGAGACCTGGGCAGCCGAGGCGAGCACTGGCCGATCGGACGGGGATATCGACCCACTCGCCCGATTTGTTCGCGCTGCACGGGTCGAAGCCGAAGCCGATGTTCGCTCCCACATTGCCGAGGTCGGCAACGATCCGAAACCGGCAGCGTCGCTGTTCGCCCGCAAACCTCCGCGTCTGGGTTTCTTCGTAGCAGCGGCCGCAGCAGCGGTTTTGTGGTTTGTGTTCAAGGGATTTCCAACCGCCCCCTCGGCCGCGCGTACCACCCACGAGCGCAACTTTTACCAATCGGTGGTCGACCAATCGACGCAGGAGCACGAGACCGAAGTCGAACGTGTACCTGCACCCAAGTGGCGCAAGCGCCCGCGGCCAGACAAGTCGCCAGCGGTACCATCCGCGGAAGATCCGGAGCCCGATGACTTGGTTTGCCTCGAACAACCAGCGACCGAGGACCGTTTGCAACTCACTGACGAAGATGTCCTGCAACTGACTGAGGGCAGTTTGCAACCCGACGTCGAAGACGTTCCGTCGCCCCCAGGCAACTCGCAACGTATCGAGGATTCCCCGATATCGGCGAAGGCGCGTAGACCTCCAGATCGCGACCACAAGATTCAACCTGAATCCGCTGCGAAGGTGCCCATAGGCGACAAGTTGCGTGAACTCGACGACCTTGCCGAAGCCGCACTCGCACGTGGTGAGCTCCAAGCTGCCGACGAGCTCTACCGCGAGATCATCCGTCGGGGAGGGCACAGTCGTCGCGCCGATCGGGCCTACGGCGATCGGTTTACGATCGCACGGCGTTTGCGAAAGCCCGCCGGGCGGGCTGTGCTCTGGCGCGAGTACCTGCGGGTGTTCCCGCGTGGACGGTTTGCCGAAGATGCGCTCGCCGGCCTGTGCCAAGAGGAGCAACGACGGCTGGTGAAACCGGCCCACGCGTGCTGGCAAAACTTGCTCGAGCGCTTCCCCCACGGGGTGTACGCCAGTCAAGCCCGCCGGGCGCTCGCGCTTGACGACCTCAAAGAGAACGATGAGGGGACTTTGTGAGCACATCGGGACCTCGACGATTCTTCCTGGCTTTCACCTCGTTTTTCCTCGCCTGCGCAACCGAGGTGTTCGTCGTCACGGACTCCGATCCCTGTGCGCACGTGAGCGGCGACGACTGTGAGCGAGACCCGGAACCGGAACCCGAGCCGGAGCCACAATGTCCGAGCGAAGGTTGTCCCGACCCCTGCGAGGACTACGACGAACCCACACAACCTGCGGACGAATTCCTTCCAGTCTGCGGGATCAGTTCGACCGGAGTCTGCTGCACCGCACTTGACGACCCCTGCTGTTATCGACCCGAAGACCCGTGCTGCGCGCATCCCGAAGACCCCTGTTGCCAGGACCCGATGGGAAATTGCTGTCAACAGCCGGAGGATCCCTGTTGCCTCGATCCAGGAGGGCCCTGCTGCGAACAGCCGGAGGACCCCTGTTGCCTCGATCCAGGAGGGCCCTGCTGCGAAAACCCCGAAGATCCGTGTTGTGCGAGTCCCGAAGATCCGTGTTGCCAAAACCCCGAAGACCCGTGTTGCCAAAACCCCGAAGATCCGTGCTGTCTCGAGCCCCTCTCGGTCTGTTGCGTCGAGCCCGAACATCCCTGTTGCATCGACGGGTTGGCTGATCTGTGTTGCCTCGATCCCGAGAGCCTGTGTTGTTTCGATCCGGGTCACCCGTGTTGCCAAAACCCTGAAGATTTGTGCTGCCAAAGTCCTGAGCATATCTGTTGTCTCGAGCCCAATCACCCGTGTTGCCAAAACCCTGAAGACCCCTGTTGTGCGAGTCCCGAAGATCCGTGCTGCCTCCAGCCCGACGACCCGTGTTGTGATCCCTGGAACCTGTGTTGCCAACATCCTGAGGATCCCTGTTGCGAACATCCTGAGGACCCCTGTTGCCTCGATCCCGAAAGTTGCTGCGACCCGGACGACCTGTGCTGCCTCGAGCCCGACACGCCCTGTTGTCAAAACCCCATTTGCTGCGAACATCCCGAAGACCCGTGCTGCGAAAACCCTGAAGGTCCGTGCTGCGCCACTCCGGACGACCCCTGTTGCATCGATTCTCGGCATCCGTGTTGCATCGAACCAGCGCACCCGTGTTGTCTCGAGGAAGCCCTCGCACCGGACCCCTGCTGTTTTGGCCGCGAGCCTGGATGTTGCGCACCGCTCGGTGACGGTGTGTGCTGTTTTCTCCCCCTCGGAATATGAGTACAGTTGCGTTTTTACTGACGACTGTTCTCACTGTTGGCCGATCTGCGCCAGCCGAGCAACGGCCGCTCCCCGAAACCCGAGAGCGTGTAGCCGTCGAAGTCGTGATTGTGCGTCCGGGACCCGTCGATGGGCAGGCATTGAAGCGGGCCTTGTCGGCTCGAAACCCGTGGATCCAACTATACACATTCGGTGCGCCGGGCTCCCCATCGCCGACGGGTGATACTCCGGGGCGACGTGTATTTGTCGACATCGTCGCGCGTGCACCGGGATATTCGACGACGTTTATCCTCGGTGATGGACGTGCCTACCAGCGAGATGTCGTGGGTGGGGAAAGTGATATACGCGAACTCGCCAGCGCGATCGCCAACACGATCGCTGCAATCGAAGATGCCGCAATCGTGCCCGAGCCCGAGCCCGTCGAGCTCCCGGCGGAACCTGAAGCGACGGTTGCCACCCAACCCCAAACAATACGCACGCCTACGCCAACCATACAGCCCGAGCCTGAGCCAATACGCGACCCAGAGAAACCACCGTCATCCAAATCAAATTCTTTAGGACATGACGTGGCAAACATGTCTCAAAAGAAACGTCCTGAGCTCGGGGTGGCGCTCGCACCCGTGGGTGTGTTGTTACTCGCTCCTGGGCAACTTCAGGGGGGTTCGGGGTTCGGCGGTGCCCTCCACGGAAGTCTTCGCTTCCCCCGCGGACTCGGCCTCGACCTCGGTGTTCGCATTTTGGGACACGAGCGCAACGACCTTCGGATCATGCGTACACGTGTAGGGATTGCCACCGGCTACATCCACCGCGACGGTCACCTCGAGCTCGCCGGACTCGTCGGGGTCAGCGTCGAGCCGTGGCGCCTACGCGAAGCCGGGGATCCCGTCTCCTTGGGCGCAAGTCCGCTGCTCGGGGGATTTGCTAGCCTCGCGTTGGGGTACCACACGCAGGCGCGCAAGCGGCTTGCTGTGCGGGTTGGTGGTCGTCTCGAATTTGCGGGCAGTGCCCTCTCTTCGGGCCGCGTGCCCGAGATCCGCCGGGCGACCGAAGTGACCCCGACACTCGTACTCGGCGGTTTTGAGCTCGCGCTCGGACTCGATCTGACACTGTGGATTTCGCTCGACAAAAGCTGAGACGAAGGCGGGAGACGGGCGAAATTTTGTATGTGTCTGAAGAGACATGTTTTTCGATAAGTTCTACAGCATCGAGTCGCCACACTGCCCCAAGGGCATGTATGTGCCTTCCTGAATCATCCGACAATTCAGTCACTCAAGTGGGCATGTCATCGTCCGAAATCGACAGGAATCGACCGATAAACGCTCCTTGACGGCATCGAGTTGCCTGTGGTCCCCTCCGTTGATTCATGAAAGGGGAATCGATGTCCCGATATCGTTCGCTTCCTGTGCTCCTCGTCCTGGCTGTCGCAGCCTGTGGCGGTGACAAAAAAGACAACACCACAGCTGACCCTGCCACCAAGCCCGAGACACCCACCACCGAAGCTCCTGAAAGCGCGACGGTCCAAGCGCTGCAAGTCGCCGCCGGTCTCAGTGCATCGTGTGCCTTGATGGAAGACGGTGGCGTCCGCTGCTGGGGACGCAACAACCTCGGTGAACTCGGAAGTGCTTCCAGTGATACCGATGCAGCTACACCTGTCGCCGTTCCAGGCGTGGCCAAGGCCAAGGACCTGTGGATGGGTGGCGATACGGGGGCCTCGGGCGACATGGTGTGCGCACGTCTCGAAGGTGGCGGTATCACCTGCTGGGGGGCCAAAAGTCTTAAGCCTCAAACCGACGAGAAAAGCGATGAGAAGTGGGCGGAGACACCCGAGGCGATCCCTGCGTTGGCCGGTATCAAAGACCTCGCCCTCGGGGGCGGAACCCAGTACGCAATTTTGCCCGACGGTTCGGTCGTCGGGTGGGGGAGCCCAGCATTCAACGCCTTTGGTACCGGAGACACCAGCTCGTTTGACAAGCCCCTCACCAAAATCCCGGACATTGCCGACGCCAAGGCCCTCGCTGCTGGCCAAAATCATGCATGTGCATTACTCGCAGACAGTACGGTCAAGTGCTGGGGCTATGTGACCCCCAAACAGGCACCCAAGGCGATCGAAGGCCTCACCGATGTCACCTCGATTGCCGCGGGCTCCGGCGGGTCGGATACCTGTGCAATCAAAAAGGACAACACCGTCCACTGTTGGGGGGCGAGCCAAACACCCAAGCAAGTCGAAGGGCTCGCCGACGTGAAGATGGTCCGTGGACGGACACATATGTGTGCACTCGTCGGCGCGGGCGAGGTGCACTGTTGGGGGAGCAACAGTCGCGGGCAGCTCGGGTACGGCGAGGTCAGTAGTTCCCAATACAAGCCGCAAAAAGTCAAGGGGATCACCAATGCTGTGCACATCGATGCCGGCAACCAGACCTCCTGCGCAGCCCTAGCTGACGGTGGGGTCCAGTGTTGGGGGTACAACCAGCGGGGCCAACTCGGTGATGGTACACTTATCGACCGTCCGGCCCCGGTTGCGGTGGCAGGGATCACACAAAAGAAACTCGCCGATGCAAGTGATGGTGCCGACAAAGCGCAGGAGTCCGATATCGAGATGGACTGGACGGGGCTCCCCGACAAATGCAAAAAGCCCGAGAGCCTCGAGGCCAAACACCCCAAGCTCAAGGGGGCGTTCAACGTCGTGTCTGCCTACGCCAGCTCCACTGGCGAAGGCAAGACGATCGGTGTCGATATGGCGAACTTCAAGATGGATCCGGAAAAATCGTGGGACCCCCCGCGCGGCAACCAGTTCAAGCTCAACCTCCGGTTTGGCAAGGTCGACCTCAAAAAGAAAGAGGCCAAAAAAGTCGATCTCGGTGACTACGTCCTCGGTCTGAAAGAAGAACGCAAGGTCGCAACCTCGGCGACCCATAAGTCGGGCGGCGGGGTCATGGCCTCGCTGAGCCTCGAAGGTGTGTCTCCTGGGACCACCAGTATCACCTATCTCGACGACACGTGGATCTGCGGCGAGATGGAAGTCAAGACAAAAACGGCATCCTTCAAGGGTCCCTACGCAGCCAAGTTTGTGAAGAAGTAGCCACAAACCTTTGCGTGCGACGAGCCCCGGTGGTCCCACTGGGGCTTTTTTGCGTGCGAGACGACTCCGTATCTCTCCGAAAAAAAATCAAATCGAGTGTAACGCGAAGGCCGGTGGCGGTAATGACTTGTGAACGCGTGTTGGATGCGCGTTGAACTCGTCCACACCACACATCCAGTGATCCGCGCACAACCTGCGGAGGATCACGCAGGAGTCTATCGAACATGAAATTTCGCCACCCTCGTACCCTCTTTTCTCTGCCACTCGTGGGCTTCTTGCTCGCAATAGGAGCCTGTACCATCGAGGTCGATGAAGACGAGCACGGGATGTGCCAAGACAACCTCGACTGTCCCCAGCCCGATCCAGAGCCCGGCGACGAGTGTCTTTGGCAGTACCAAACGTGCCTCGATCTCGATGCTCCTCCGGAGTACTGCGAGCAACAGCTCTGGGAGTGTGGCGGCGATCAACCGGACATCCCGCCTGATGATTGTGAGGCGAGCTTCCACGAGTGCCTGCAAAATGGTGAACCCCCGGATCTGTGTGAACAGCTCCTCTACGAGTGCCACGGGCACGACCCTGAGCCCTGTCCCGACCCCGACGAGCCGTGGCCCGACGCATGCGAAGCCAACTTTCACGAGTGTCTACAAAACGGCCTGCCCCCGGATCTATGCGAGCAAATCCTGTTCGAATGCCACGAGCCCGATCCCGAGCCATGTCCCGAGCCTGAGCCTGAGCCTGAGCCCTGTCCGGGCCCCGACCCCGATCCAGATGACTGTGAGTGGGTCTTCCACGAGTGCCTGCAAAACGGTGAAGACCCGGCACTGTGCGAAGACCTCTTTCACCAGTGTCTCGACCAGGGTCCCTCCGAGCCCTGTCCCGAGCCCGACCCCGAACCCGACCAATGTGAATGGTTGTTCCACGAGTGTCTCCAAGGCGGTGAGCCCCCCGATCTTTGCGAGCAAATCTTTTACGAGTGTCTCGGCGAGGATCCCGATCCTGAGCCGTGCCCCGACCCCAATCCCGACGAATGCGAGACGGCTTTTCACGAATGCCTAGAGGACGGACTTGACCCCTATTTCTGTGAGCAGCAGCTCAACCAGTGCATCGGCGAACCGTGGCCCGATGAATGCGAAGGAGTCCTTCACGAGTGCCTCGAAAACGGCGAGCCCGCCGAGGTTTGCGAGCAGCACTACCAGGAGTGCATCGGCGAGCCGTGGCCCGATGAATGCGAAGCCGTGCTTCACGAGTGTCTAGAGGGCGGCGAGCTACCCCATATTTGTGATGAGCACTACCAGGAGTGCATCGGCGAACCATGGCCCGACGATTGCGAAGCGAACCTCCACGAGTGCCTCGAAAATGGTGACCCGCCGGAGATTTGCGAGCAGCATTACAGCGAGTGTATCGGCGAACCCAACGAATGCGAGGTTGCCCATCAAGAGTGTGTCGAGGGCGGCGATTTACCCCACATCTGTGATGCTCAATACCAAGAGTGTATCGGAGAGCCGCTCCCGTGGCCCGAGACCTGTAATCTCGCGTTCGCGGAGTGTCTCGAAGGGGGCGAGTCCCCCGAAGTTTGCGAGGCTGACTTCCAAGTTTGCATGGACGATGGCATGCAACCCTGACCCGAATGCGGTGGTACGTAGGCGCACGCGAATGCCCAACGGGCAGCTGCGTGTGCCTGCGTGTATCGCCATGTTGTCTCAACCCCGAGGTGCTCGTTCCCGGGTGTTGGGCGTGGTACGCTCTGTCGCTGCCACGGCAGCGCTCTGGAGTGAAGAGCTTTTCGGTACGCGGGCGAAAGATGCGGTGCGGAGTGCGGTGTTTCGGCTTGGCGTTTTGACCGCCTATGGTGACTTGCCCGTCGAGTCCGGCTTCCCTATGGGACATGTTCGAATGAAAACACTTGGATGATTCGATCGCCGCCCAACTCGGTCATTGCGCTCAGGGATGTCGAAGTACCGCTATCGTACTCAAGGCCACGGGAGCCCGCACATTCATCCGGAGTACCAGCGTCATACTCGAGTCCGCGTGACGAGCACTCAGCCTCGGCAACGGAGATGCTCTCGCCCTTTAAAACAGCCTCCAACTGGCTGAGTGGTTGCTTCGAGGCGACAATATGAACAGTTTCTTTGCCGATGTCTTCGGCGTTGAGGCGAAACGTACCTGGCGGGGGTGGAATTTCTAGATTCGTACTGGCGGGCAGGGGGTTTTGCAGTTTGATCTGCGCAAACGGGAACAGCACCGAGATCTGGCCACTCGGCGATTCTTGATAAAGATACACGTAGGCCGTTTGCGAGGTCTGAAAGGTAAACGAAAGCTTGGAACCTGTGGGTAATTGTTCCCCACCGCGTATGGTGATCGGTTCGGATGCATCGGGCTTTTGTGCGCGAACCGAGAATTGTATCTCGAGGGTTGTGCGTTCGGTGTCGGGAACGATCTTCTGATACATTCCCGAAAGCGCTGCCTGATACGCCTCTGAGTCGGGGGCGTTGGCAAGTTGCATCAGCATGGCGTCGAGCTGTTCCATCTTTTCGCGCAGCGATCGACTCTCGACTCGATATTCGTCCTTCGAGTAAATTCCTGCATTGTACTCACGGCACATACCGCGCCACCGCGTTAGATATCGCTCAACAACCTCATCGATCTGGCGTACCGCAGCAATCTCGGTTTTGCCTTGTGCGGCGAATTTACCTGCACTTACCTGACCCTCGACGACACGGCCCTGATACTCGATCTCGGTATCGCAATCGATTTTACCGGGCTCAATCCCGGGCTTGCAGGAGGTTGCAACGAGCGCAAGAACGGTCACGGGAAGGAGCGCATGCATACCGCTAGATGCTCTCGGCTGCGGTCGTCGCTGTCAAGCGACTTGACCCTTACAACATGTCTAAAAGTCGTGGCGCGAGATCGGTGCGTGCGGGTCGAAGCCCATTCCCTCACGATTTCTCTGGGTAGTCGGCATGGGAGTCGTCTATAGTCGGTCTCCTATGAAACGGTTTTGGTGCGTGGGCTTTCCCCTGTTGATGACACTTTCGCTCCTCGGTGGTATGGCGCTTGTTCCCCGTGTTGCCCACGGGATGGGGGACGAAGCGGGACGCCGAGCGACCGACGAGTTTAATCGAGGTCTTACGATGATGCGGGGGGGCGATATCAACGGACTCGCCGTGGCCAAGAAAGCGTTTGCAGATATCGAGGCGGCGCTCGGCTCCGATCATCCAACCACCAAACAGGCGAGTGCTGCCCTGTTGATGGCGCGGTTTCAAGTTCGCTCGGTCAAACTCAAGCTCGCGATCGAAAATACAACCCCAACCGGTCCCAAGATGACGAGTGTATGGGCGATTACATTGGCGCGAAAGCACAAGCAAGCGGGCGAGGATGCGCTCAAGAGTGGAGACAAAACCGGGATCAAACAACTCGAGCAGGCCTATCTCTACGTCCTCTTTGGTGTCCGCGATCCGCTCTCCAAAATCGTCGCCGAGTACTCCGGTACCCTGAGTACGGCCTATCGCAACCTCGGACAGGAGGCTCGCGCCGAAGGGATTGAAGATGGCGATGTACCACCGGGGTTGATTCCACAGATCTTGCTTTCGATGGACATGAAAACGCTCTACGAGCAGGCCGATGCCGCGGCCAACAAACGCGATTGGCAGGCGGCGGCAGCCAACCAGGAAAAGCTCGTCGCCCTGCTCGAGCGGGAGCTCGGAAGGGACGCCGAGGAGCTGATCAAATGGTACAGCGATCTAGCTCTCTACTACGGAGCAGCGGGACGTGTCGATGAGGCCGAGGTAATTCTCGCCCGCGCCGAGAAGCTGGTGATGACGCATTATGGCGCCACAAGTGCGCAGGCACGGGAGTTTTACCAGCAGGTGGCCAGCCATTTTATGTTCCGTGGAGATGTCGCCCGAGCCAATCTCTACCGCCAAAAAGGCTGGGAACTCGCACGTAAAGCTCCATCTAAAGACCCGTCTGTACTCCGCGACCTCATTGCATATGCAGATACGATGGTCTCCCGTCGCCAACTCGACGTGGCCAGTAAAATCATTGCCGAGGTCGAAGGTCGGATCAAGACGATCGGCGAGGTCGGTGCCGATGTTCGTCTGCGTTTGGTGTGTGTACAAGTTGCGTTACTCGACGAGCAGGGGAAACCCGCCGAGGCGAGCAAGCGTATTGCCGAAGTGGAGTCACTCGCCAGCAGTATCGACGATCGGGCGTCTACATTTCTGTTTCACCGCACCGCGGCCGAGCACAGTCAAAAGGCCGGTGAGTTTCCGACTGCAGCGCGCCACTTTTTGCAAGCCGGCGAAGTGGGGAGTGTCGTCGAAGCCGTCACGTCTGGGATGTTTGAAAATGCCGCCATGATGTACTGGGCAGCGGGCAGAAACGATGACGCCGTGGCGGCAGCCGACCGCGCTGGGGCGGCGATGGATGACCATCTGCCGACGTTGTTGGTGAGTGGAACCGATTCGGAAAAACGCCAGCAACTCCTATTTGCCAGCCTGCAAAACCATGCATTGGTGTCACTGAGTATCGACGGGTTTCCGCGCAACGGGCCCGCGGCCGAAGTCGCCTTGCGGACATTGGTACGCCGCAAGGCGGTTGTGCTCGATGCCCTCACGCGCACGGGTGAAGTTGTACGTGCACAGGATTCCGAGTCCGGCAAGCACCTGCTCGAACAGCAGCAACAACTGCGCGAACGCCTAGCCTCGGTCGTCTATCACCCGGCGCCCGATCAATACTACGATCAGACTGAACTCCAGGGGCTTCTCACCGAGATCGATGCGGTGGAGCGCGGACTGGCCAAACAGGCCCAGGGCACAACACCCGCCAAGCCGGTCACGCTCGACGAGTTGCGGGCAGCGTTGCCCGACAATGGTGTACTCATCGAGTTTGCAGTTTACCGTCCCCACGATCCCAAACTGTCGGGGAAGGATCAAAAAGCAGGTCTGCGGTATGCTGCATTTGTCCTGCCCAAGTCCGGTCCTGTGGTCGCGGTCCCGCTTCGGTCGGTCGAGGAGATCGACGGGCGGGTGGCAACGCTGCGCAAGTCATTGGCAACACCCAAGGGGAAATACAAGGATCCAGCCCGTGGCCTCTACGACGCGATCATGGCAGATATCATCCCGCATCTCGGCGGGGCCAAGCACCTGGTGATCGCTCCGGCAAGTCAACTCAACCTCGTGCCATTTGCCGCGTTGCAAGATGGCGATGGCAAGTTTTTACTCGACCGTTTCACAATGACCTATGTGGCGAGCGGGCGTGACCTCAAGCGCTCGAACAGTGAAATGGCAAGTCTGTCGCAACCGGTTTTGGTGGGCGCGCCTGCGTTCGACGAACCGGGCGACGGTGCCCAGGCCCCGGCGGGGAGCAAAAAGGCGCTCAAGTTTTCCAAGCTCCCTGGGACTGCCCAAGAAATTGAAGCTCTCCAGCAGGTTGTGCCCCATGCGGAGATTGTCACTGGTACCGAGGCCACCGAGCCAAAGCTCAAGGGGCTCGACCGGCCGGTGATTTTACATGTCGCAACCCATGGGTTTTTCCTGGCGGAGAAGGCCGAGGCACTGGCGGGCTCGCGTGCGCTCGTATTCGATGCAGGTACATCGGAGTCGAGCGAGACGGCCGAGGCCGAGCCGTCGTGGGCGGTACCCGAAAACCCGTTGTTGCGCTCCGGTGTGGCACTTGCTGGCGCGAACACCCGTGTCGGTGGCGACGATGGAATCTTGACCGCACTCGAAGTTGCATCGATGGACCTGCGGGGGACCGAACTCGTGGTACTTTCTGCCTGCGAGACCGGGGTGGGGGACGTCGAGGCCGGCGAGGGGGTGTATGGCTTGCGGCGTGCACTTTCAATTGCAGGTACAAAGTCTCAGGTGATGAGCTTGTGGAAGGTCGACGACACGGCTACCCGCGACTTAATGGTTGCATTTTATCAACAGCTCAAAAAAGGCAAACAACGTGGCGATGCGCTGCGGGAGGCGCAAGCGGCTATCCGCAAACAGGACGGACATACCCATCCGTACTACTGGGCAGCGTTTATCCCGTCGGGTGCGTGGGGAACGATGGCGTTAGAGCCAGGTCGCCCATCGAGCACCTCGAACTCGCCGAGCAAAAGTCGTGGCCGGGTACGTGACTACTGGAGAAATCCTCCCCGCGATCCGATTCTCTACATCGGTGGCAGTTACAGCGCCCCGATTTCCGTCGATCCGCACAATGGCCAAACGGTTTCCCAGCGTCACGGTTTTGGTGTGGACCTCCTCGTCAACGTGGCCCCGCGGTGGATCGCCGGTCTTTCCTACTACCGCTCGATGTGGGATATCGGGGCTGATGGCAGCAGTACCGCGAGCGAATCCAAAGTCGCCAGTTTGGAGGTCGTGGTCGGAGTTGATGCACTCGGGATGCCCCGTGATTGGCGAGTGCGTCCGTCGCTCAACGCCTGGGTCGGCGGAGGACTTGCGTGGACAAAAGATAGTGAACTGATCGATGGCGGGAATACAGAGCGGGCGATCGGTCTCGCAGGAACCTTCGGGGGCGATGCACAACTCCACATCCGTTTTACCGATCGGATGGATATGCGGCTAGGCGGCGGGATAACAAAAAGCGGTTACTTCCTCAATGATCGTACAATCGCGGGTGCCGCCAAGTACCCCGGGGCGTGGCGTTGGATGGTGGGCGGTGCATTCGGGTTCATCTTTTAGTCGCCTGCGCGTAGACGTGCCCCGAGCGAACCGACGACTGCACCGACCGTGGGCCCGAGGAGCAACAGGACGACCACGCCCCACGGCTGCCCACGCCCGGGATTGGCGAGCATCAGGGCGAGGAGGATCAGACAAAGTGTGGCTGAGAATGAGCCTGCGAGTGCGATTCCACGGCGGAGGTTGGTGCACGAGGCCGCAATTGCACCCGGCAAGGCGGCGAGCGCCACGAGGATAGCGAAGTAGAGCAGGGCGCCTTGGTCGGCGGGGTAGTCGTACCAATCGGTCCACTTGCGCAGCGTATCGATGGTGAAAAGGGCCACGAGTGCGGTGGTGAATAGGCCCAGAGTTCCCATTGCGAATCGACGTGGCCAACCGCGGCGGTGCGGGTGAAAGAGTGCGACAAGCTCGAGTGCAACAAGCGGGGAGGGGAGTAGCCACTCGACCCACGTGTTGTTGAGTGCTGCCATCAGGATGCCGACCATCCACAGGGCTGCTCCCACGCCGAAGATGACGAATCGTGCGAAGATGGATCGGGTCGGGCCGCTCATCGGACGAGAGTACTGGAGCCTGAAGCCGTTGAAAAGGCGAACGAGACTTCGCCCCGGCTCACCAGTGCTCTTCTCCTGGCGGCATGGGTTGTTCTGATGTACGGACTTGCATGGCGCGTTTTTGAATGTAATGTGTTCACAAACACTCGGCCTCAGTCGCTCGATCCAGCGCACATACGACCTTTGGGAGCAAGACAGAGTATGCTCAATTCGTAGATTCGCCCCAGGGACTCGGCCTATACTGGGGCCGCTCGGGCGCCGCCCGTCACTTGGAGAACCCGATGACTCGTTACAGCAAGAAGGTGCCCACGCTCGTTTCCAACACCGTGAGCAACGCCGACGAGCTCTCGCGTTGGATCCTCGACTGGCACGGCATTCGGTACATCGACCAGCGTCACGCCCCGGGTCTACATGTCGGGCCCTCGAACAAGGCCGCGGGGGTCGACGACGGGATCGCCAACAACCCGGTCCTGGTCGCCACAGATGCCGTTGTTTCGCAAAAGGATGGTGTGTTGAATTACATGGAGGCCCGCTGTGCGCCCGACCGCCGTCTCTATCCTGAAGACCCCGGGCGACGCGAGTTGGCCGAGGAGCTGTTCACGTATTTTTGGCAGGAGCTGTGGCGCCCGGTGGGTCGCTATGTCTACTCTCTTATCTTGCCCAGTCGCTCGTGTACCGCTCCGATGATGCGTGAGTGCGTGCCCTGGTGGGAGAAAATTATCGTCACGCTGCTCTACGGCTACCTCGCCAAGCAGATCGCCAAGGGTCTCGAGCTCGACAAGTACCCGCCACAGGGAGAACTCGAGAAGATCAAGCGAGTCTTTGCCCGTGTCGAAGAGCTCCTCAGCGACGGTCGACGCTACCTGACCGGCGACACCGTGACGGTCGCGGACCTGATGTTTGCCACCAACGCCGCGCCTGTTGTGTTGCCACCGGAGTTTCGCGGTTCGGTTGCGAGTATCGACAAACTCCCCGACGAGCTGCGCCGACAGGTCCTCGAGTTCCAAGACTGTCCCGCCGGCCAGTTTGCCGCGAGGATCTTCCGCGAGCATCGCCCTGCGTTATGTGACCAGAAAGACTTGCCCAAAGAGCCAGGGCTCTTGGCCCGGATCTGGGGGCGGATCATCAGCGCGCTGTTTGGTCGGAAGTTCTGGGCTCGGCTGTACGCCTTCGGCGGCAAGCATGTGCCGATGACCAGGCTCGGTCGCCGGGTACTCGTCAACAAGCACGAGCTGGTCACCGCCGTGCTCTACCGCGACGTCGACTTTACGATCAAAGAGATCAACCGCAACAAGATGGCGAAGCTGTCGGTCACGTTTTTCCTGGGCATGGATAGGTCCTCGCAACACGAGCGGGAATTTTCGATGACCATGGGTACCGTCCACAAAGGCGACCTCGAGAGGATCCGAGCATTCGTTCGTACGCTTGCACATGCACAAGTTGAGCTGGCGCGAGCGTTCGGCCGGATCGACGTGGTGACCAGCCTCGCGGAAGTCGTCATGGTGAGGGTATTAGACGACTACTTCGGGGTCGCTGGACCGAACGAGGCGGCGATGAAACGGTGGATGCGGGCGATGTTTTGGGACCTGTTTCTCAACCCCAGCGACGACAGTACGGTGCACCAATCCGCGTTGAAGGCTGCAGATGAACTCGAGCGGCACCTCGCCTGTGAGATCGAAAATCGCCGGCGGGGAGGCAACCTCGACGCGCTGCCCGACAACCTGCTCAACCGAATGATCCGTGCACAGGAGCAGCCCGGCAACGAGTGGCTCGACAACGACACTGTCCGAAGAAACATCTCCGGGTTGATCGTCGGTGCTCTCTCGACCAACGCGAGGTCCGTCGTCTTGGTGCTCGACGAGTTACTCGACCGTCCCGAGGTGCTGCGCGAGGCTTCGGCGGCCGCGCTTCGCGATGACATCGATACCGTGCATCACTACGCCTTCGAGGCACTTCGCTTCAACCCGCACAACCCCGTGGTCCTGCGATTCGCCGAGGAGGCCCAGACCGTCAGCGGCGCGGATGGGAAGGCGCGCACGATCAAGGCCAAAAGCAAGTTGTTTGTTGGCGTGACCCCGGCGATGTTCGACCCCGAGCAGTTCCCCGAGCCCAAGAAATTCGATCCCACCCGTGAGCTGAAGTCCTACCTGCACTTTGGCTACGGATTTCACGAGTGCTTCGGTCGCCGCATCAACGCGGTTGTGATCCCGGAAGTCTGCGCGGCGGTCTTGAAGCTCAAAAATCTGCGCCGCGGCCCAGGTCGTGCGGGCCGAGGTCTGTACGAGGGACCGTTTCCCAGTAACTTCGTGGTGACGTTCGACTGACTCCTTCTCCATTATTGTTCATACAAACAATCCGATTGCATAGGCAATAATTTGCCAAGCGAGCTGCGCAGGAGTATATGGTGTGTACAAGCAACTACTTACAAAAATCACCCCGGGCCAGTCGCAAGACGTCTGAGATCGACGGCATCAAGAAGTAGCCGCTGCCTTTGACCGTGGCGAAGCGTTTCATCCCTGTGCAGCGGTGACGCAGTGGTGGTGCTGGGATTGTGAACGTCGGCGCCGCGACGCCGCTTTTGCCCGGGCCCTCGTGCTGGCCGAACAGCGGATCGGCATCGGTGTCGAGCCCGGCGAACTTTGAGTTGTTGCACCACTGTTGCTGCACAAACTCGAATTGACGCTCGATGTCGGAGTTGAAACACATGAAGTGCACCCCACGTTTCACGAAGAAGATCCGGAAGGTTCGGCGCTCTTGCTCGTCAAGGCCGAGCTCCTGCTGGAGGGCCTCGGCCGCGACGTCCTTGTCGACCTCGCGCAGCAGATGCTTCTCGACATCGTCGTGCCCGAGCTTGGCGACGATTTTATCTCGCACCTGTTCAATCATTGCATCTGCAATTTTTGACAGGTCTCGCGCTGCTTCGGGAAACCGGTAGGTGTCCATCTTTGGGTCCATCATCGGCGGCCCGTAGGTTCGCCCCCGACGCAGGATCCGGTGGAGGTTGGACAGGCGCAGCGACTCCGTGGGCGTGGTTCCCAGCTCCCAGCTTCGCGGGTTACTGCGGCGGATGTGCGAGCCGAACGGGCAACCTTCTCCCTTGGCATCTTCGATGTAGTCGAAGGTATCGAGCTCGTCATGAAACTTCCCGAGCAGCGCCCGATAGGTTTGGAGCATGCGGTCGAGCGGCCCAAGCGGTTTGGAGCCCGGCGTCAACGTCGGGTCGCCGTTGTGTTCGGCGTGCTCGTCCCAGTATTTTGCCAACGGATGTCCGCTGGGCCAGCGCCCGACCATCTTGCTGGCCAGCGCCACCGGACCATACGGGATTTCCTGATGCTCGCCCCCTTTGGCGTGCTCGCAGCAGTACTGCCAAAATCCGAGCACATCCTGCTCGAGTTGGCGAAACACCAGGTAGCTGCCGTTTCGTCCCAGCTCGAGTGGTTCGCGTTGTTCACCCGGTGGCATGAATGAGGGCACCAACGACGTCCGGCCCGCCCCATATCCATTTTCGTAGCCGAGGATAAACTCGCCGGGGGCGAGGGTGTTGCCCTCGTACTTTCCACCGACCTCCCCGACTTTCGGTTGCCCGATCCCGTCGCGAAAACCGAAATGCTCCTTGTTGCCTGCCAGCAGGCTGGTGTCGAGGAACGCGACGAGTTCCATGCCGTACTCGCGCTCGGCCTGTTCGATAAACCCCTCCGGACTCGGCTCGACATGTTCGCGCCAGTTGTCATCGTTGAAGTGGGCGAGCAGGATCAGGTGGACGTGGGTGCCGTTTTTCTGCGAACCCCAGTTCCAGTGGGTGGAGGCATTTTGGTCCACATCGCCGAGGACACGGGCGCGAAACGGAGTGTCCGAGTCCTCGACGAACGCCGGCGGGAAGGCGTTGATCAATCCCGGTTCGACGCCCAACGCCCTCAGCCCGTTGTAGCTAAACGCGATGTTGTAAAACGCCTCGTTGGCGGTCCGCAAGGCGGCCTGCTTCGACTCCAGGGCCTGCTTTGCGCTGGTGATCCGCGGGTGGTTGTCGAGCAGCCACTGCCGCGTGCGGGCAGCGTCTTTGATCCGCAACAGTAAATAGTATCCGACGTATTTGTCGAAGTAGGTGTCGAGGATCGCCCCCTGGATGTCGTGCAGCGGGAGCTCGGCGGGTGGTTGTCGATTCATGACTGCCTCCCATGCAGTGCGTCGAGCCACTGTGGACCGGGCACCTGATCGGGGGCCGCAAGTCCGCGGCGAATGATTGTATTGTCATTGATATTGCGGATCGAAAGGCCGGGGTAGGCGGAGTACCAGACGTGCGTGGGGATCTGGACATGACGCGCCCAGGCCTTGAACCGATCGGCATCCTCGGAGCCGGCGTACAGCAGGTTGTGGGTACGCGGGTAGCCGACCGTGTTGCTCCACACCGCGGTCAACCCACTGCTGGCCTTGTCGATAAAGTCCCCCAAATAACTCTGCCACGAACTGTCGAAGTTGCTGAAAAACAGGGCGTCGCTGCCATCGTTGATCAGCACCCAGCGGGCGAAGTGAATGGTCGGAATCTCACCGAGCTTGCCCTTGTTGTAGACGGTCGCCGACAGCAGTTGTAGGGCGTAGAACACCCCTCGCAGAAGCAGTGC
>CAZUPD010000138.1:17666-20523 GCA_964621785.1 uncultured Nannocystaceae bacterium | reverse complement strand
TTCGCCTTCGTCGGAGGCACGCGGAAGCCGGGGTTGTTGCCTGAGGTTCGCTGCACCAGGGGGCTCCGTTTCAAGCTGCGTGATGCGTGGACGAAGCGGTGCGGGGCGGAGCGACTCGAGTTCGGCCGCGTACCACTTCTCGATTCTGTCGGTTTCCTCGAGGAATTCTCGATCTGCATCTTCGACTGGAACCCCGTGCTCGATACGGCGTTGTCTGTGTTCTCGAGCCGCCTCGATTTCAGTTTCTCTCTGGTGCTGGCGTTCCTCGAGTGCGGCTTGTTTCTCCTCGAGTGCGGCTTGTCGGTCTTGCTTGCGCTCCTCGAGAAGCAGTGTCTTCGGAGTTACCAGGTGCCTACGGAAACGGTTGCTCTGCGAGAAAATCAGCCCGATGCCTACGGCGAAGGCGATGGAAAAGACGCCGATCGTCGGCGGGTTCATCGGGACCCACGGGAGCGTGAACAGAATACCGAAGAAGGCAAGCCCCAGTGCAGCACCCACGCCGAAACGAACGGTCCCACCACTCGACTCTTGCGCTTTGCGGATAGCGTTGCCGAGACCAGCCGAGGTCGCGTGAGCTGGTTCGGGCAGAACCTTCTTTGTAGCGACAATTGCTTCTACAATCGATCCAGCTCTACCACCCTCGTTCTTCTTCGGTTTTTTCTCGCCAGTCGCGTCCTCGTCCATAGCTGACTTCGTTGTTTGTACACTAAAGATGCCGAACTTTTACCAGCGAAACAAGCCAAGCCACAAGTGTGATTGCGAGAAGTACATCCAAAACCACAGGAGCGCGGATATCGCCTTCGACGGTGACTTGCGAGACGATAAACATGAACATACACGCTATGACGAGGTAGCTCAGCGTCAGGATCACCCATGCACGGCGTTTGGTCAGGATAAATCGGCCACGAGAATCGCGAAAACCAAATTTTCTTCTATCGCCAGCCATGTAATTACTCCTGAAAGGAAATTAATACGCCAATTCGCTGGCGTAACGCGAGAACGAAACGACGTTGGGTACCGAGCAGGGTCTCAGAACAGCCGTTCACGAGCGAATCCGTTGTCTGCATGTGGTGAATCCGACTGGAAGGCTTGCGAAAACATCCAATCGTGGTGATGACCCGCGCCCGAAATGTGATGCGCATTCGCGGATTCTTTGCCGGGAGGATCGACTACAAACTGTGACGTGCACGTACAGACACGTGGCTCGCTACCATTGCAGGTGTACTTTCCATCGCAGTTCCACCACAAAAGATGGCAGGCCCACCACCCTTCGCAGGACTCTTCTTTATCTTCGCAGACGACCCCATCCTCGCTGCAAATCTCGAGGGTGAGCTGTTCGGGCCAACAGACGTCTTCCGAGGAGGAACAACCGTCACGCGTGCAGCCCCAGTTGGGCTCGCCGCTATCACTCCACGGGCTCGAGCCGTCATCGCAAGTTCGCTCTGGACTCGCCTCTATCGACGTGAAGCTGAATACCAAGAATGCAACTTGTAACAGCACGAAAAATCCTTGTAGGCAGTATTCGCCTGTGAGTATTGAATTTAGTGTGTGATACAATCATCAACAGGATACGCTTGCTGTGTCAAGTATTTTTAGTTGGTATAGCTTCTTTAATTCGCGGTAGTTTGCGAATAGGGAGGCCACATCCGAGAAACGGTATTGCCTTCCGAGGCATGTGGCACTGAACAAACTTTATGATCGAAATTGTGTACGTAATCCGCCATACACAGTTTTCACTCGTATCTGATACAGGTTAAAACCGCCCATTGTGCGCTATGACGATCGTTGTTCAAGACAAAGGATAATCTATGCTCGAAATTGTATATGCAGTTTATCGTTCATCGTGCACGCACTACGGATCAGCTGTTCACATGTGATTTGCAATGCACACAAGCAATCATGTGTTCGCGCATTCAGATCGTGATAGCGCATAGTGTGCGGTTTTGGTCGGGTGTGGCTTCGCGATTGGCACATGAGCGACTGCTGATCGATGGCACATGCCCGCGGGCTGTGGCATCACGCAACCGTGACTCCGCCGACCGCATCGAAGCTCCGCATCCAGGAGCGGTTTGTCTCCCTGCAGGGGGAAGGCTTACTCGTCGGCGTACCCTCGGCATTTGTTCGTGTCGCCGGCTGCAACCTGCGTTGTGCTTGGTGTGACTCACCCAAAACCTCGTGGGCGCCCGAAGGCGAGATGACTTCCGTCGACGAACTCGTGCAGTGGTGTGCAGCAGGCCCGCAGCATGTTGTGCTGACCGGTGGTGAACCCCTGCTGTTTCCCGCCATGGCCGAGCTGAGCCAGGCGCTGCGCCGCCAGGGGCATCACATCACGATCGAGTCCGCGGGTACGGTGTGGTGCGAAGGTGTTGTTGCCGACCTGATGTCGCTGAGTCCGAAGCTCGATCACAGCTCGCCGCGCGAGGTCAAATTGGCGACCGTGCACGCACGCCGTCGATCAGCGCCCGAGGTGTTGCGGCGTTACATGCAGACGTTTGCTTGGCAACTCAAATTCGTTGTTCGTACATCGAAATTCGAGCTCGCCGAAGATCTCGTCGAGATCGAAGGAATCTTGCAAACCCTCGGTGTGGCCGACAAGGCGCGCACACGGGTGCTGTTGATGCCTGAGACGACCGATCCAAAAGCGTTGCCGGAGCACTACGCACGCTTGGTGCCAGTGTGTCTCGAACGCGGGTTTCGCCTCGGCGAGCGGTTGCACATTGCGATTTTTGGCCACCGCCCCGGGACCTAGTTTGTATGAGCAACCGCTAGCGTTGCAGCTAGAGGTTGCACAGCGCGATTTTTGGCCACCGTCCAGGGAGCTAGTTTGTATGCGTAACCGCTGGCGTTGCAGCTAGAG
>CAZUPD010000138.1:0-17566 GCA_964621785.1 uncultured Nannocystaceae bacterium | reverse complement strand
GTTGCTCAGCGCGATTTTTGGTCACCGTCCAGGGAGCTAGTTTGTATGAGCAACCACTAACGTTGCAGCTAGAGGTTGCTCAGCGCGATTTTTGGTCACCGTCCAGGGAGCTAGTTTGTATGAGCAACCGCTAACGTTGCAGCTAGAGGTTGCTCATCGGTCCCTCGAAAGTTCGACTAGCGCTGGTCAATCACCGCGCTGTGGGTCGCCGCTCCGCGCTGGACTTCGACCTCGACGCGGTGACGGTCGCGCGCCAGGGCCCGGCTGACGTCCTCGACCTGGCTGATCGGCTGTCCGTTGATCGATTGCAAGATATCGCCGGTCCGCAGGCCGAGCCGCTGTCCGACCGATCCCGGGGCGACGCGTTTGACCTCGAGGCCATTTTGTCCGGGCGCCACTTCGACACCGAGTCGTGGCTTGCTTCCACCGTACAGGCCCTTGCCGCTATTCTGAGCGGGGCCTTTGCCGATCTGTGCGAGTTCGTCGTCGGACGGGAGTTTGCCCAGGGTCACGTGGAGTGTCTTCGAGCTCCCGTTGCGGTCGACCGTGAGCTTGACCTTTTGGCCAGGTTGTTTCTCGGCGATCCGCCCGCGTAGGTCGGCGAAACTCTCCACGCTTTTGCTGTCGATGGCGGTGATCCGATCGCCGGTTTGCACACCGCCTTTGCTCGCCGGCGTGCCTTGGTGGACTTCGCCGACGATGGCCCCAGGGACAGGTTCTTGACCGATCGCCGGTTCGATGTCGCGTCCCGAAATTCCGAGCCAGCCGCGGGTGACCTTGCCATGTTTCTTCAGTTGCGGGAGGACGTGCTTGACTTGGTCGATCGGGACGGCGAACCCGATGCCGCGGCCGAGGGCGTGGATCGCTGTGTTGATGCCGACGACTTCGCCGCGGAGGTTGAACAGCGGTCCGCCACTGTTGCCCTGGGAAATCGCGGCATCGGTTTGGAGGAAGTCGACATAGCTGTTGCGGTACAGCCCGAGGCTGCCACGACCCTTTGCAGATACAATTCCGGTGGTGGCTGACTGCTCGAGACCCATCGGTGAGCCGAGGGCCAAGACCCAATCGCCGACCGCGAGGTCGTCGCTTGCGCCGAGCGGGACAGTCGGCAGATCTTTGGCATTTTCGAGTTGCAACAGCGCGACGTCGGTGTGTGGATCGGAGCCGAGAACTTTGGCCTTGAACCGACGACCGTCGGACAACTTGACCTCGAGCTCTTGGCTGCTATCGACGACGTGATGGTTGGTGACGACGAGGCCATCGGCAGAGATGACAAAACCCGAGCCTTGGCCGCTGGCGAACGGTTGGTTGCCGCCCGGGAGGTTGAAATCGAAGTATGGTAGTTGCTGTTGCAACTGTTGCTGCGGCACCTTGACCTTGGCGCGTACGCTGACGACCGCCGGGCTGATTTTTTTGACCAGCGGGGCCAGGCTCTTGCGCGGGTCGAGGTCGGGCATGGTCGTCCCACCCTCGCGCCAGATCTGCTCGCCGCGGGCTTCGGCTTGGCTCGCGCACCCGAGCACGGCCGCCGTCGCTCCACCGCCAATGGTTGCCACAAAACCCAGAAGCGCCACCGGGGATCGCAGTCGGCGGCGCCGGACAGAAGGAACTCTCTCGCGCATCATGCCGAGGCCAACTCGACGGCCGCGGGTGCTATTCCCGGACGATCGATACTCCTGGAGGCACAGGCCGACTTCGTTGTTCGCACAGGTTCGGTTCGGATGGCCGGTTACGGCTTCAGGATTTGGGATCGCAGTCGGCTTGCTCGGCAAAGCCCTGGCGGTAGAGGTCCGCGTAGAGGCCATTGTTTGCCATCAGTTGGTCGTGTGAACCCATTTCGGCAAGCTCCCCTCCGCTGAGTACAAGGATCTTGTCGGCGCGGCGGATCGTGCTCAGACGGTGGGCGATCACCAACACACTTCGTCCTTCGAGTAGGGTCTCGATCGCTCGCTGGACCCGGTGCTCGGTCATGCTGTCGACGCTTGCCGTCGCCTCGTCGAGGATCAGCAGGGAGGGTTCGCGGGCGGCGACGCGGGCAAACGCGAGCAACTGAGCTTCCCCAGCGGACAGGTTGCGTCCGCGTTCTTCGATCCGCATCCCATGGCCCCCGCGCTCGCCGACGAAGTCGGCCGCTTGGACAGCTTCGAGTGCACGGTCGATCCGTGCCGGGTCGTCGATGATCCCCTCTTCCCCGAGGCTGACGTTGAATCGGACGTCGTCGGCGAACAAAAACACGTCCTGCTGGACCATCAACACGTGGCGTCGCAGGGCGTCCGGTAGGATGGTTGAAAGTTCGCGTGTCCCTTCGGGCATGTCGAGTGTGATCGAGCCCTGGTAGCCTTGATAGGTGCGGGTGAGGACCCGACCCAGGCTCGATTTGCCGGAACCTGTGCGTCCGACCACCGCCACAACTTCGCCGGGGGCGATGTCGAAGGTGAGACCCTTGAGGATCTCGGGACCTTCGTCGCGGTAGCCAAACCGCAGGTCACGGACCTTGAGTCCGCCGCGCCATCCCGCGAGTGGATCGGGGGCTGTGAGCTCGCTGCGGCGTTCGGCAGTTTCGTCGAGCAGGCCGTAGATCCGCTCGAGCGACGCGAGGGCGCGTTGAATCGTCGCCAACTTGCCGGAGAACTCGCGGATCGGGATAAACACCCGCTGCAGGTAATCGATAAATGCAAATAACAGTCCGATGGTGATCGGTCCGTGGGATTCGCTGACACCTGGGGCTCCGAAGTAGATCAGCAGGGCGATACACATCGCACTGATCCCGTCCATCAGCGAGTAGAGCAGGGCGTCGTAGATGTTGGCCGATTTGGTCGCCCGCAGGTAGCGGCCGCCGAGGCGCTCGAATTCTTTGGCAGCCGCTTCTTCGCGGCGAAACAATTGGACCACGGTGACGCCGGCGAGCTGCTCGGTCAGGTAGCCACTTTGCACGCTCTGTGCCTTGCGGACTTCGAGTTGCAGTCCGCGTAACTTGCCCGAGAAAAACCGCACGATCACCGCCAGCACCGGGGCGACGGCCAGCGAGATCAGGGTGAGTCGGGCGTCGAGCCAAAACATCGCCCCGAGGGTGGTGAGGATCACGACGATGTCGGTAAGGATTGTAAATACACCAAATGAGAGGGTCTCACTGAGGGCCTCGACATCGCTGGTCGAGCGCGCGAGTAGGGAACCGACCGGGTTTTGATCGTAAAACTTGGCCGGCAGGCGCAAGACGTGGCGGTAGATGGCTCTTCGGACATCACAGATCACGGTGTGCCCGGCGCGTTGGAGGGCGTAGATCTGGGTCGCTTGGGCCAAAAACTCCGATACGACTGCGCCCATAAACAACAGCGCGGTAAATCGCAGGGCCAGGATGTCGGCGTTTGGGATGTCGACATCGACGGCTTCTTTGACGAGCAGCGGGCGCAGGGTCGACATGGCTGCGACCACCGGGATCATCATCAGGCCGAAGACCAACCAGCGTTTGTGCGGGGCGACATACACCCAAAACCGCAGGAGGGGCTCGACGGTGCGTTCGCGAAACGAACCTTTGGGCTTAGGCATCGCCGGTCTCCGTCCGCTGGTGGGTGTGGGCGTCGGCATAGTGTCCGCCCATCGCAATGAGTTCGGCGTGGGTGCCCCGCTCAACGATTTTGCCCTGCTCGAGGACGAGGATCTCGTCGGCGTGTTCGAGCACGCTGGTGCGGTGGGAGACGATGACCGTGGTCGGCGGCGGGCTGTCATCGGCGTGGTCCGACAATCCGCGAATCGCGGCCACCAGACGGGCTTCGGTGCCTTGGTCGACGGCGCTGAGGATGTCGTCGAGCAGCAATAGCGGCGGGGCCTGGTACAGTGCGCGGGCGAGGGCGGTGCGTTGACGTTGACCGCCGGAGAGCATCACCCCGCGCTCGCCGACGATGGTATCGAGCCCTTCGGCGAGGTTATCGATGTCTTCGACCAAGCATGCCTCGGCCAGCACACGGTCGAGCATCGGGTCATTTATTTTGGGTGTATGTGCATGAACGCCGCTGTCGCGCGAGCTCTCCTGTGCATCGCGGGTGCGGGCGTGGCCAGTGCGTTCGCCCTTGAGGCGAATGTTGTCGCGCAGGGTTGTCGAGAATAAGAACGGGTCCTGGGGCACGACCGCGAGGTGTGTGCGGAACTCCTGAAGCGAGACCTTGGTGATGTCCTGCCCGTCGAGCAAGATGGTGCCCGGCGGTGCGGTGTAGACCCGGGCGAGGAGGTTGACGAGCGTCGTCTTTCCAGAGCCTGTGCGGCCGAAGATCCCCAGGGTCTGTCCACTACCGAGTTCGAGCGACAACCCCTGAAGTGCGGGGTCCTCGGTTTCGGGGTAGGTAAAGTTTAGGTCGCGCAGGCTCAGGGCTGGGGGACCTTGTATGTTCAATGAACCTTCGACCGCCGGCAACTCGTCTGGGGTCTCGACGACTGCATCGATCCGCCCGAGGGAGACAATCCCGCGGGAGATTGCCGCCAGCACCCAGGCCAGCGCCATCAGCAGACCGACCAAGCTCAGCAGCAGCGAGGTAAATGTCGCCAACTCGCCGATTTCCATCTGCCCGGAGATGACCCGGTCGCCGCCGATCCACAGGACCAGACCGGCGCCGACAAGTCCCGAAAACGAGAGTGCCGGCATGGAGAACGCACGGATTTTGGCGATCCGAAGTTGCAGGTCGAGGTAGGCGAGGTTGCGCTCGTCGAATCGACGGACCATGGCCTCCTCGCTGACATGCGCGCGCGAGGTCCCGATGCCAGCGTAGCTCTCGAGGATGCGGTCGGACAGTTTGGCCAACAACTCGAGGGACTGTCGGATCATTCCGTAGAACATGCGCACAGTTCGATGCATGTACACGGCGCCGATCGAGACCGGGGCCAGGACCCACAGTGTGAGTACGGAATCGGTCTCCCACATCTGATGGATATGCAAGGGGATCGCGACCGCGACGTTGCACACCTGTAGCCCGGCAAACCCGATTAGAAGGCGTACCGACGAGGTGTCGTTGGTGGCGATGCTGACGAGTTCGCCGACTTTGCGGCGCAGGTAGAACGGGCTTTGTAGCGAGAGGAGCTTGCGAAATAGGTCGACGCCGAGACGAAACTCGACGGTGCGTCCGGGGTTGAAAAAAAGCACCCGCGACAGGGTGCGGGCGACGACAACGGTCACCGCCCAAGCCATCAACTCGAGGGCGATCGACCGTCCAATCTCGGCAGCTTGGGGACGACCACCTTCGAGCAGGGTCAGGGCATTGCCGACCAGCGTCGGAATCCGGACGATCGCGTAGTTGGTGACGAACAACATCACCAGGCCCAGCACATACTGGGGGAGGTTTGGAACGGCGTAGCGCCGGAGAAATCGCAGGATTGGCTGCACGGGCCGGGGGCAGCCATACTCCCAAAATCACAGCCCGTCCACTAGCCTAGGTTTCTCACCAAGCTTTCGGCTGCGACTTGCAAATGCACGCAACCATTGAACGCTTCGCGCTCACTTGACGACGCACCATGAGTGCGCCTTCGTCGCTCGCTCGTTCGCGCGTCCAATGGTTACGCACCTTTACAGCATCGATTCGATGGTCCCGCTACGCCGCTCGCACCTGTGGGTGGTCAATCGGCTCCCGGAACGCTTCCGAGGCCGAGGGTTTCGATCAGGTCGTAGATCGATCGCCGGTAGTCTTCGAGACAGTCGAGGACCGCACAGGCCTGCCAAAACCCGGTGTTGACGGCGGTGCTCAGACGCTTTTGAAATACGCTCCAATCCGAGTTTTTGCTCACCCGACTGTTGAGCGCGGCCTCGGCAAATTCGTACAGACGGTCGCCGAAGTGCGGGTCGGTCGACTGGCCTTCAAATTGGATCACACCGATCGGATTTTTATCTGTATCTGCAACGAGTGGTAGACACACGATCCAGTCGAGCTCGGCCTGCCAGTGACGGTGCGGCGGGCGTTGGTACACCAGGGCATCGCGGGTGTGGGTGGCCGAACGCGACCAGGCCACGGTGCGGTTGAAGCGAAACGCATGTCCGGCGATCCCGGCCCCGCAGTCGTGGCGCGAGCCCCATTGGCAATTGGGAAAATTGCCAAAACTCGTCATCAGTGCGCGCAGCTCTTCGTTCCACAAAAACCCCGTCCATTGGACCGAGTTGAGATTTTGCTCGAACACCGCTCGCACGGCCCGGGTGATGGCGTCGGCGAGTTGCAGCGAGACCTGGGGTCCGATCGTTCGGTCGCCCAGACAGCGGCCGAGCAGGCGTTTGGCGATCCGGCCCGCGGTGTAGTCGAGTCGCCCTCCGGTCTGCGCCGGGCGGTAGGCGATGGCGTAGCGGTTGCCGACGATCGGGGCCTCGATGTACAGACAAATTTCGGTGTCACTGACGACCTTGACGTTGCAGCGACGCTCCTCGCTTGCGACCCGGACCCAGTGGCGCTCGAAGTTGGCACTCGTCGGACGTTGCACACGGGGCTCGACGCTGTCCCGATCGAACAATGGAGCGTCGAACGTAAACCGGAGCTCGAGGCTTGTGCAGGCAAAACGCACGGTGTGCGGGCGCAGGACCGATTCGTCGTCGCCGGTGTCGCGCGAGCGCCCACGGGCCTTGTTGTACAGCGGGAGTTCGGCCTTGGTCAGGGGGACAAAGTTCGAGGCCTCGTAGCGCCACGATACATCGATCGGGCGATATTCATGTGGATACACCTTAAATCGGATCCCGCCGTCGCTGGTGGCCGTGCGCCGGACCTCGAATCCCGGACTGACTTCGGGGCGGTCAACACTGCGGGCGTCACACACGGGCGGTCCAACTTCGGCAAGCGGCACCGGACGCGGGGTCAGGAGGTTGTGTAGATCGACTTGGACCACCGAGATCCCGTGGGGGTCGAGGTGGTAGTGACGGCGGTGGACCCCGGCACTCGGCTGGCGAAGATCCTGTTCGATCGGGCTCAGCAGTGAGTAGGTCCGCGAGGGATGCGGGCTGTAGGCCGTCGAGCTATTGGTCCGTTCGTAGACCTGGACATTGGCTTGATGCGGATACAAGTGAACGATCGAAAACTGACGACCGACCGCGTCGGGCCGATGCTCTTGGTTGGCGCCCAGCGAGCCGGTACTGACCAGAACAAACCGCCCACCGATCCAGCTCAGCAGATCGCCGGCGGCCCGGTGGGTATGGCCGTGAAATCCGACTTGAAAACCAGAAACGATCAACTCGCCAACATCGGCCTGGTTGAGGTAGTCGGGTCGGTAGCTGTCGGTGTGGATCCCGTGGTGCCACACCGCGATGCGCAAAAAATCCCGTGCATATTCATTGGCGTGGGTGGTCGCGCGGGCGATCGACTCGTGGGAGATCGCGGCTCCGGTCCAGTAGCGATCATTTAAAAAGCAGGAATTGAACCCGTAAAACGCGATCCTTTGCTCGGGAAACAGGTGGGCCGACCAGTCGCTCCCCTCGCGGTGGTGACAGCTGAGGTCGAAGTGTTTGTCCGGTGCCGCGATGCTGTCGCCGTAGAAGTCGTCCAAAAATTTTTGGACGTTGGCAAACCGATTGGCCTGTTTGGCCTCGTCGAGGCGGATCCACTCGATGTGGCCAAACCGGCTGATCGAGCGGCGGATCCCGGAACGGGCGGGATCTTGATGGTAACTTTTGACCATGTCCGAAAGGACTTTTTCTCCGCCTTGAAGCGAGAGGACTTCGGAGATGCCGACCGCCGTTCCGAGGTCCGCACTCCAGTCGACATCGTGGTTACCGGGAACAAAGATCACGCGCCGCCGCTGATCAGGGTGGGTGAGCAGGCCGAGCAGGACATCCTCGGCAAACCCGCGCAACTCGTCGTACTCACCAGGACCTGCTCGTGAAGACAGGTCGCCGCTGACAATGATGAAGTCGAACCGTTGGTCGTTGTCGGGAAGTAGGCGCAGCGCACCTTGGGGCGCATTCCAAATGGCGTGCAAACTGTCGTGGGCGTCGTCCTTGTGGAGGTCGGAAAGATGGAGAATGCGCATGTGGGCTGACGAGGGGAGAGGTTGAGCAGAAACTCAGGTTTTGCGGGATTTGAACCCGGCCACAGTGAACGTTGGCGCGGCAAAAAGCAATGTTTTCGGCCTCGAAATTTGGTTGTACCAACAAATAAAATGGCACATTTGGGTCATAAGAAAAGAAGGTCTTGGGTGCGACCGACCACGCGAACGAGGCTCACCTCATGAAGCTACAACTATCTGATATTCGAATGTTTTTAACCTATGCCGTGGTGGGGACGCAAAGATGGAAAACAATGAGGGTTTACGCAAATCGCGCATGGCGATTTGCCTGGCCCGTAAACCGGCCCACGGGCATGAGACAACGCGGCGCAGCAGTTGTTCACCCAAAATGCGGCGTTTCGCAGTGCAATTCCGCCAAAACGATCGCTGGCAACCGGGGAGATGGGATGTTTTCGAGGTCGATCCGAGTTTTTTAGATCGCCTCGCGGATCAGAGCGGGGAGCCTCAGTGGGCTTCGACCCGTTTGTCCTGAATGGCCGCGTGGGCCGAGGGTTGCGAAATCCTTCTCCGCGTTCGTATCGGAACGGCCCGGATCGCTTCGCGGGCGGCGCGGCAGGCCTGCTCGACAGCCTCTGGATCGACACTGAACTCTTCTGGCAACAGGGCGACGCCCCCTTCGGCCTTGCGCATAGTTCCCCCCTGGGACTTCTGCCAGCTAGTTTACTGTGCCACCCCGGGTCAAAGTCAACTTCGTTGGGTGCACAACCTTGTCTCAATGTATGGATTTCCCGCTCGGATGCCTCCAGTTGGCCGATTTGAGTCGATTTGTAGGAGCACGCTAACGAGGGTTCTCCCCTGCGTTCGCGGACCTAACGCCACCAGGTTGATGGGCGTGCGGACCTGACCAAACGGCGGGTGAAGACCGGTTTGCCACGGTTGATGGCGATGCGAAACTCGTTGCGTGCGGGCGATCGGCGCAAGGCTCCTGCGAATGTCGCGGCCGAAGCTCTGTGGACTCGGGGTTTTGCTCGCCTGTGCGTCGTGTGCCGAGATCCGGACCCGGACCGAGACAAAAATCCACGCCGATAGCGAAAAACCGGTCCAGGAAGCATTTTTTGCCGGGAGTGCCGGCGATGGCGCGGGACGCCGGATCACCTCGCGCAGGTTTGGGGCGCGCTGGCGGCAACAGGGGCCTTTGCTCGACCTTTGGCTGACGCAGTGGCGCACCTGTCAAGTCGTCTATCGCGTGCCGGTGATCCGCGAGACGCGGACGATTCGCACCGCCGACGCGGGCTTGTACTGGGAGTTTGGCATCGCCGCGGTCGCTGCCGCCATCGCTACCGTCGCTTTTATGAAACCCGAGGCGTGGTCTTCGGCGGCGATCGACGAAACCGGCAAACTCTACCGCGAGGCTTCGGCAGGCTATACGATCGGAGGGCTGTTTACGGGGATCGGTGCACTTGCATTGATTGCTGGGATCCACGATGTCATCCAGATCCGGGACAGCATTGAGACCGAGGAGACGTTTGTCCTGCGCGATGGCCCGGCGACTGGTTGTGACCCGGAGAGGGCCGTTGCCAGCGGGATCTCGGCGACGCTTGTGCTCGGTACCTGGCGACACACGGCGATGACGGATGCCGATGGACATGTGCAGGTACAACTACCCACGCCGGAGCATTTGCTGGACACGCAAAGATCGAAGTCTGCGCCCGAGGGCCCCCAGGAAGCTGGCTCGCAAGAGGTTCGTGCAGGTGTGGCAACATCCGGGGCAGCGGTTGTGGACCACCGCGGACCCAACCCCTCGTCCGAAGGCCCATCGCTCGGGCGGCAGTTGGTGCGTGGCTCGATCAAAGTTGGTCGCTACGACGCGGTGGCGATCGATATCCTTCTACCGTATGTGCATACACAAAACCAGCCGCGGGAGTTACGGGCGGAGCCTTCGATCGTGTTCGAGTAACCCCTACCGTATGTAGTTACATAAAATGAACCGCGGTACGGGCAGAGCATTAAAAGCGAGAGGCCACCGATTGTGGTGGCCTCGTGTGGTCGGGTAGATGTCCTATTGAACAGCGCAGGTTGCGTCGGCTCGCCATCCGCCGCCGGATTGGAACGGGTCGGTGTTCATGATCAGTGTATTGCCACCGTTTTTCCCGCAGTGGAACGCGGCCATATCGACGGCCTGTTGGGCGCTCGGACCTTGGCCGCGGGCGACACCGATTTCGGTGTAGCTCCCGGTGACGAGCTCGGCGGATTGATAGGTCTTGACGTCCTTTGCTGCCACCGGCTGGCCGGTGCCTTTACCCTTGAACATGCCGGAGAGGCCACCGCCGCAGGCGGGTAGGATGGCGAGGGACAAAATAGAGATGGAGACAACGAGTTTGTGCATGGTGGTACTCAATCGGTTGGTGGCTGGGCGCATGAGACGTGAGCGTGTGTCGATCATTCGTCGCATGTCGGGTGCGAATCCGGTTGCGCGCGGTCAACTGCTATTCGCGGGACTCCTGCACAACCGCAAGTGCAGAGGAACGAATGCCGTGGGATGTACAGGCAGAGCGTCCGAGTGTCTTGCCGGCGCATGGCGTGGCACATCCGCTACACGGATTTCGGCGCTTTCGCAGCCAGTAGACGGTGAGCCAGCTCGATGCCCCGGCGACCGCGACAAACACGACTGCGATTTGGGCCCACTCCGGCATCTTCGCTAGCTAGTGTGCCCGGATGTCCGGGAATTGCGAGCGGCGTCGTCGTGAGGGCACGAGCCTCCTTTGATCCCGCGCGCCTTGGGGCAAAGCCCATAGAGCTCGAGGCGGTGGCGCACCAAACTGAAACCAAACGAACGGGCGACCCGCTCCTGCTCCTGCTCGATCTGGTTGTTTTGAAACTCGAGTACATGCCCGCACTCGATGCAGATCAGATGGTCGTGGTGGGCGGTGTCGCCAGCCGTTTCATATTTTGTCTGCCCGTCGCCAAACCGCCGCAGCGCTGCGAGACCACATTCGGTCAGCAACTTGAGGGTGCGGTAGACGGTGGCGTAGCCGATGCGAGGGTTTTGCTCGCGGATCAACGCCAGCAATTCCTCGATGCTCAGGTGCCCGGTCGACGAAAAAAAAGTCTCGGCGATCAGATCTCGCTGCCGCGTCGACTTGAGCTGGTTCTTCACCAAATAGGCGTGAAACTGCTCCATCAGGTTGTCGACGTCCGGTCCCTCCGGGGTACGCTCCTGCATCGGGCGCAACCGTAGCGTGGCCCATTGCACACAGCAAGCGTTGTCGCCCGGAGAGTCGGTCCGTATACTGCGCGGCCAATGGCACGGGCGAAAAAGGCGGCGAGTAAGGGGAAAGGCAAGCACTCCGAGGAGAATTTGCCGCTCGATGCGGTCCTGACAGCGCTCGAAGAAATCGTCGGCGAGCTCGAAGGTGGAGACCTCCCGCTCGAACAGGCGCTCGAGCGGTTTGAAGTCGGGGTCCGCCACGCTCGACGCGCCGGGGCGATGCTCGATGCCGTCGAGCAACGGGTCGAGGTCCTCCTCGCCGAACAGGCCCAACCGGTCGCTTTCGACGAACAACTGGAAGATGCCTAAAAATGTCCAAATTTGATCTCACACGCTACCTCACGACCTGTCGCGAGTTGACGGACGCCGCGCTCGACCAAGCGCTGGCGATCGGCGACAACGGGGATCCGGGACGTCTGCGAGAGGGGATGCGCTACGCGGTTCTCAGCGGCGGCAAGCGCATCCGGCCGGTCGTGACAATCGCCACCTGCGAGGCCTGTGGTGGTCAGGCGAGGCAAGCCCTGCCCGGTTGTTGTGCGCTCGAGATGGTCCACGCCTACTCGTTGGTACATGACGACCTGCCGGAGATGGACAACGACAGCGAGCGCCGCGGCAAGCCTACGGTCCATATCGCGTTTGGCGTGGCGCCGGCGATTTTGATCGGCGATGCGTTGCTCTCGCGGGCGTTTGAAGTCTTGGTCACCAGCGAGGCAGATGGAAAGGCTCTTGCCCAAGCTGTCGCGGTGCTTGCGCGAGAATCCGGAATCGATGGCATGGTCGCAGGCCAGGCCCTCGACATCACCCTCGGGCAAAAGATCAGCGAGCTCGAGCTGTTGGAGAAGGTCCACGCGCGCAAGACCGGGGCGTTGTTCGCCGCCGGCGGGGCGATGGGTGCGTTGCTGGCGGGTGTAGATCCCGCGACGGTCCAGGCCATGCGCACCTGGGGCCTCAAGTTTGGGATCGCATTTCAACACGCGGACGATGTCCTCGATGATGATCAGGTCGCATTGCGGCCGAAGGCGCTGGCTCGGGTCGATGAATTAGTTGCCGAGTGTCACGAGCTGGCCGAGCGTCAAGGAGCTCGGGCACAGCCGTTGCACGAGTTGGCCAACTGGGTACAAAAACGCGCGCACTCGGCGGCGGCCGGCAACCTCGCTCAGGACTGATGTGTTCGCCTCGCTCGAGGACGCGTCACCCGCCCCGTCGCTTGGGACGCGATTTTTCACAATCAAAGAAGAGATCTCCCTGTGCACGCTGCGACGCGTGCCCAGAGCACGCCGGCCGAGCTTGACGCAGATATGCCTCGTCGATACAACCGGCACGCCGGGGCTGTAGACAAATTTTGGAGGCTTCGGTGGCGATCGTAATGGAATCACCCTGGGACCCCGAAGGCGTTGAAATTTGCCTGCAACCTGCCGGTGAGCTCGCCGATCCGAAGCTCGCTGCGGGGATGGATCTCCGGGCACTCTACAAACGATTGGTCGCCGCGCGGTGCCTCGACCTGCGACTCGCCCGTGTCGGTGTGCCGATGTGGGTTTCTTCGGCTGGCGAAGAAGTTGTCCCGCTCGCGTGTAGCCAATTGCTCAAGACGGGTGAGTGGTTGTACCCGGGATCGCGCGATCTCGCGGCCTATCCACTTCGGGGCTACGACCTCGACGAGTTTTTGCGCCAACTCGCTGGACACCAAACCGTCGACAGCAGTGGGTACAACGGGCGTCCTGGCGGTATTTCGGCGCCCGACGTGTGGATCGCCCACGCGCCCGAGACCCTCGGAGCGCACCTCGCTTTGGCAGCGGGGCAGGCCCATGCCGAGCTTTTGCGTCGGACCGGGCGAGCTGTCATTGCCACGCTCGGCGAGGGGATGACCACGGTCGGGCTCTATCGCGAAACCCTTGCACTCGCGGCCGCCTGTGATCTGCCGTTGGTCCTCGTCATTAAAAGCCAGATCTGGCCCGACGGTGCGCCGGCCGAAGCGGGTGTACTCGGGGATAGTGTCGCCGACCGTGTGCGCGCGCTCGGCATTTGGGCCCGTCGCACGGATGGTGCCGATGTGGTTGGGGTCATGCGAGCCGTCGATCAAGCCCTCGCCCGCGCCCGTGAGCGCCGCGGTCCCGGTGTGGTCGAAGTTGTCGTCACCCAGCTGAGTCACTGCAAAGATGCCCCGGCCCATCGCGATCCCGTCGAACGCCTACGGCGGTACCTCGATCTGCAGGGCGGATGGACACCGACGTTCCAAGATGTGGTCGAAGCCGAGGCCCGCGGGCAGTTGGAACGCGCATGCGAAGCGGTCGGACTTGCAGGGGGAAACCATGGCTGAGCAGACCGTCCTCGCCGACGTAGCCGATCTTGTGGCCGAGTGTTTGCGGTCCGACGAGCGCCGGGTGTTGCTCGGCGAAGATGTCTTGGATGGCGGGATGCTGGGGCTGTCGCGAAAGGCCCGCGGCGACGAACAACTCGCGTCGCGGATCGTTGCCACGCCGCTCACACCGGCGGCTTGTTTTGTCCACGCGGCCGGGTTGGCGGTCGGCGGGATGCGTCCGCTTGTGCTCCTGCCGTCGTCGAGCGCCCTGATCGAGGGATACGCCGGTTTGCGCGAGCTCTCTCGTGTACATGCAAGCACTGCGGGCGAGCGCCAGGCACCGGTGTTGATCTTGGCGCCCTGTGGTCCGGGATTTGGTCTCGGTGGCGACAGTGCCGAGACCCTCGAAGTTGCCCTCACCGCGTTGCCGGGCCTGCGCGTGTTGAGTTGTGGCGATCCTGATCAGGTGTGTGCCAGCGTCCGTCTGGCCGCCCAAGAGGAAGAACCCACCGTGTTGTTGCTGGCCCGGCAAGCGCTGTTGTGTCACGCCGGTGCCAGTGAGGGGGAGGCGACGCTCAAGCCCCGCGTGCTGCAAGAGGGTGCCCAGGCGACAGTGTTCAGTTGGGGTCCGGCGCTGGCCCACGCGCGCCGGGCCGTTGTAGATGCACGTTCCCAGGGGCTCGATGTCGGTCTCGTCGATGTGGTCTCCCTCGCACCGCTTGCCCGCGAGGAGCTTGTGGCTGCGGCCGCGGGTTCGGGCAAGTTGGTGATCGCCCATGCCGGCGGGCGGACCCAAGGCATCGGCGGCGAGTTAGCAGCGGTGTTTGCCGACGAGGCGATCTTGCATCTCGATGCCCCAGTCATCCGTGTTACCGGAACCCCGGGGCCCTGGCCGCGGGTCGACGAACAGGCGGCACTCCCGAGTGTCGAAGCGATCCACGAGGCGATTGCGCGGGTCGTCCACTACTGAGAATCAACGTCGCGGACCACAACCACCCACGAGCGAAGCACTATGGAGTTCAAGTTACCAGAGATCGGCGAAGGCGTTGTCGAAGGCGAGATCGTTCAGTGGCTCAAGCAGCCGGGCGAGGCGATCGAGCAAAACGAGGCGCTGGTCGAGGTGATGACCGACAAGGCCACGATCGAGGTGCCGTCGCCGGTCGCCGGCGTGGTGGTGGGGCTTCGGGCCGAAGTGGGTGAAATTTGCGAAGTTGGACAGGTGATCGCCGAGCTCGACGTGGACGGTGGCGGGACCCAACCTGAATCTCGCCCCGCCGAAGCGTCTCCTGCTCCGCGCGCGGAAACAAATGCACATGCACCGAGTTCTGCTCCGGTGACCCCTGCACCGTCCGTATCCACGAGCACGAGTCCGAACGCTCCCGCGAGTACGGGTCCGGTGCTGGCCACCCCAGCCGCCCGTGCCCTCGCCCGCGAAAAGGGCATCGACCTGAGCACCCTGCCGGTCGACGACCGCGGGCGTTTGACCAAGCGCGATGTCCTGCAAGCCGAAGTGCAGGTACAACAAACGCCGGCCGCCGTGGCTCCGACCCCGGTCGCACCCGTGGCGAGCAAACAACAACCCGCGCCACGCCCAGCCGCGCCGGCCCACAGCGCCACACCGACAGCCGAAGACGAAATCGTACCGTTTCGCGGGATGCGTCGCCGGATCGCCGAGGGGTTGGTCCGTTCCTATACAACTGCTGTTCACTACACCTACGTCGAGCAGATCAATGTCACCAAGTTGGTCGCGCTGCGCAAGAGCGCGAAGGCGGCGGCGGCCGAGCAGGGCGTCAAGCTCACGTTCTTGCCGTTCATCGTCAAGGCGGTGATCCACGCGCTCAAGAAATATCCGATCGTCAATGCCGAACTCGACGAGGCGGGGGCGCGGATCATCGTCAAAAAACGCTACTGCATCGGGATTGCTACGGCGACGCCCCAGGGGTTGTTGGTGCCGGTGATCCACCACGCTGATCGCCTGAGCATCCTCGACACCGCCCGGGAAGTCGCCCGCGTCGGCGAGGCGGCACGCACGGGCAAGGCGACGCGTCACGAGCTGACCGGAAGTACCTTTACGATTTCTTCGCTGGGCACCATCGGCGGGGTGTTGGCGACGCCGATCATCAACTTTCCCGAGGTCGGTGTGTTGGGTGTACATGCAATCCGCAAGACCCCGATCGTCGACGACGACGATAACATCACCGTGGGACACCTGATGAACTTGTCAGTTTCGTTGGATCACCGGGTGGTCGACGGTTTCGAGGGGGCGAGCTTTTTACAAGAGGTCCGCCGTTTCCTCGAAGATCCCAACCTTTTGTTGCTCGCGGGCATTTGAGTCAATATTGTTGTAACAGCAATCAACTGTGTGAGGCGAACCATGGCGACGATCAAAAAGAAGGCTCTCATCATCGGTGCGGGGACCGGCGGGTACCCCTGTGCCATCCGCCTCGGGCAGCTGGGCGTCGATGCCATGCTGGTCGAAAAAGACAAGCCAGGCGGTGTGTGCCTCAACGTCGGTTGCATCCCGTCGAAGGCGCTGATCAACGCCACCAAGCTGTATCACAAGGCCCAACACTCCGAGTCGATGGGGATCTCGTTTGGGGCCCCGTCGGTCGATGTCGGCAAGATGCAGGCGTGGAAGGCGGGGATCGTCAAAAAGCTGACGGGTGGGGTCAAGGGGTTGGTCAAGGGAAGCGGTACGGAGTACGTGACCGGGACGGCCGAGTTTTTGGGGCCAAAAAAGGTGCGTATACACTATCCCGGTGACAAGCCAGCCGACGAGGTCGAGGCCGAGCACATTGTGATTGCCACGGGTTCTGTACCGATCGAGATCCCGGGATTTCGCTACGACGACAAACGGGTGATCCACAGCACCGGGGCACTGTCGCTGACCGAGGTGCCCAAGCGGATGGTGATCGTCGGCGGGGGGATCATCGGCCTAGAGCTCGGACAGACCTACCAACGCCTCGGCACCGAGATCACGGTGTTGGAGGGGCTCGACCGGATCCTGGGCAACTGCGATCCCGAGTGCGCAAAGGTGGTGGCCAAGCGGATCAAAAAAGACGGCGGCAAGATCTTCACAGGAGCACGTGCCGTCGGTTGGAAAGAACGCGATGGCGAGGCTGTGGTCAAGGCCGAGGTCGGAGGCAAGGTCCAAGAGTTCCCCTGCGATGTCATTTTGGTCGCAGTGGGTCGGCGCCCGGTGACGTCCGGGATGGCGATCGAGAAAACCGGGGTCGAGCTCTCCGAGCGAGGGTTCATCAAGGTCGATCACCGCCAACAGACCAATGTACCGGGGATCTACGCCGTCGGAGATGTGGTGGGCCAGCCGATGCTCGCACACAAGGCAAGCCACGAGGGAGAGGTGGTAGCCGAGGTGATCGCCGGTAAAAAGACGATCAACGACGCGCGAGCGATCCCCAATGTGGTGTTCACGGAACCTGAAATTGCATCTGCGGGTCTCGATGCGGATGAGGCGGAGGCCGAGGGCTACGAGGTGAGGGTGGGCAAGTTCCCGTTTTCAGCAAGTGGCCGAGCAATGTCGATCAATGAGACGACAGGGTTCGTCAAGGTGATTACCGATGCGAAGGATGCCCGCGTGCTCGGGATCCACATCGTCGGGCCCGAGGCGAGCGACCTGATCAGCGAGGCGGCATTGGCAATCGAGATGGGTGCGTTCGCAGAGGATATTTCGTTGACGGTACACCCACATCCGACGCTGGGCGAGGCGGTGATGGAAGCTGCCAAGCATGCGCTCGGAGAAGCCATTCACATTCCGAATCGCAGATAGCGTACGCGCGGGTTATTTTGGCCGAGGACCGGCCCAGAGAGGCTTAGCAGTAGATGACTACAGCGTTGCCTCTCTGGACTCGCTCCTCGGCCAAAATTCCTCCGCGAATCGTTGGGCATGCGTGGTCTCGTTGACTGGGTATGGGGTTGGCGAAGTCGTTGGGCATGCGTGGTCTCGTTGACTGGGTATGGGGTGGGCGAAGTCGTTGGGCATGCGTGGTCTCGTTGACTGGGTATGGGGTGGGCGAAGT
>CAZUPD010000137.1:0-21195 GCA_964621785.1 uncultured Nannocystaceae bacterium | reverse complement strand
ACCTGCAAAATGGGAAGTCCAACCTGGCAAGCGAAGCCCTCGGCCGCTGCATGGAGGCCCTCCAAGAAGCCGATAAACCCATCCTCGAGGTACTCCAGCGACGGGCTTCGGTCCGCCAAGAAGGCGGTGACCACGAGGGTGGCCTCGCCGATCTCGAGGCCGCCTACAAAATCGATCCGGAGGTGGTATCGAGTGAACTCGAAAACGCACTGATCGATATTCGGGCCCTTGCCGCTGAAGCTGGCGAGGCCGACCGCGAGCGCAACCTGAGCCTACGCCTGTGCGAAGTTCGGCTCGAACGTGGAGACCGTGCCGACGCCCGCGATATCCTCACTGAGCTTGCCGAGCGGACGCCGGACGATCTCGATGTCCTGCACCGACTGCGCACCCTCGACACCGCCGATGAAAACTGGGAAGGAGTCGCCGAGGTCTGCCGCCAGCTGGCCGAGGTCGACCAGGGGCCCAACCAAATCGCGGCCGCCCTGTCGTTGCTGCAAGCCTGCAGCGAGCTGGGGCACCCCGAGGATGCGCGCGAGGGACTGGAAATTGCCCGGCGAGCTCAACCAGAGCAGGCGGGCGAGTTGCGCCACGCACTGCGCGATATCTACGTGGCTCTCGAAGCCGATCGAGAGCTCGCAGACATTTTACTTGATGATGCACAGTTCGCCGCCGAGGACGAACTCCGGCTCGACTTTTTGCGCCGCGCCGGGGAACTTTTGTTGAATGTCGAAGATACCGAAGCCGCGATCCCGGTGCTCGAGGAGGTCTACAAACTCGACCCGACCGATCATGATACGGTTGTAATACTTGCAGATGCACACATGATGACGGGCAACCTCGACAAGGCCGATGCACTGCTCGACCAAGTCATCGCCAGCTTCCGCAAAAAACGCTCCCCCGAAATCGCGTTTTTCCACCACTGTAAGGCGAGGGTCGCCAGCGCGCGCGGAGATCGGCAGGCAGAGCTCGAACACCTTCAGACCGCGTTCTCGTGTGACAAGAACAATGGATCGGTCGCAGCCGAACTCGCCGACCTCGCAGAAGAGCTCGAAAACTGGGATGTCGCAACGAAAGTTCTGCGCACGATTGCCCTCATGGAGGGGGATTGCCCGATTACCCGGGCAGAGGCCTATCTGCGCCAGGGATACATCTGCCGGCGACAAGGCGATACCAAACGCGCACTGTTCTGGGCCCGCCGGGCACACCAGGAGGACCACGATCTCGAGGCTGCGCAAGAGCTCGTCGACGATCTCAGCCGCTGACCGCTGGTCCGTGACCTCGACAGGCGCTTGTATAGTCAAGTCGGGAGACCGTCCGCAGACAGTCCCAGCTGCGGTAGACTCCGGGACGTGCAGTTCCCGGTCATACACGCGCTTGTTTTGACCCTCGCATGTGGCTGCGGGTGTGACCCGGGCGGTACGCCGCGCGCAGTGCCCCAGACACCGACGCCACAGGTAAAATCCGTTGTCCAACGCCCGCTGACAGATCTGTTCTCCCGGGGCGCGGCCTCGTTGCCCGAAGGTCTGCGCCAGATCGACCTGCGGATGGGTGAACAGGAGGTCCGCAAGCGGGTCGAGGCTCTGGCCTCCACCAACGCGTTTTCCCCCGAGGGCTTCGCCGACGTCACCCTGAGGCTGCAATTTTTCACGCGTTCGCGGCAGATCCGCCTCATCCAAGTCGAGGTACCCGGAGGGGCGAGATCGTTGCTGACACAACTATGGGGTGAGCCGATGCGCGTCCGCGACGATCTCGACTGCTGGCTAAACGAACAGGCTGGCCTTCAGGTCACCGTCGGCTCTGACGATACCGCGCTCGTACATGCGTACCGACCTTCACAGGTGTTGCTCGGGGACGGGGAGAAATTTGGGTTTGCCACGACACCGCTGCTAGGACGCGAGCTCGCCGATATCGAGTCGACCTATCCCGACTACCTCATCGACAGTGCCGAAGTGACGCCTCTGCGGGCTGTTCTGATGCTTCCGCCAGTCGAGTGCTCGCGCGAGCCGACCTATGTCGACCTGCGAATCGATCGGGGTCGCGTGACTCGCGTACACCTCAAGCTCCCCTACCTCGGCGATGAGGCCCGTAAACAAACTCTGTTACGGACGCTCCAAGCCAAATACGGAGGACCGGTCGCGCAGCGCGGAACGGTCGTGACCTACCGTCTTTCGGGACCGAAAGTCCTTGTCGAAGATGATCCCGCCACCGCGATGCTATCGATCTTTGTATCGACCGCCCACCCCGTAGCCACCGGGTCTGCGCCTGATGACCATACGAGCATGTAGCTATTCCTCGATGGATTTCGCGACACACTGACCAACGGAAACTTGCGATCACACAGCGACGGTCGGGACCCTCGCGTAGCCCCACGAAGTGTGTGTGCGAAGCCGCCAAATGGGATATCCAGTCGAACTTTTCGCTGTACGCGGTGCGGGCCCGCATGGATTGTGCGAGAAAATGGCGGCACAGAGCTGCCGACGGCTGTACGATAGGCCAGTCCTGTGTGATCCAAGCATGTGTTGTGCGAACGCAGCCGGTACCTTATGTCAGCACGTGATTCATCCGACCAGAACAGCAAGGTGCTGGTCGTCGACGATCAGGGGTCTAGCCAGATTCTCCTGACTCGGATGTTGGCCGACCTCGGGGCCGATCTGTTCCGCGTGGGCTCGGGAGAACGCGCCCTCGAGTTGATGCAGAAGCACCGGTTCGCCGTCGTGTTGCTCGATGTTGAAATGGCCGGCATGAACGGGATCGAGACGGCGCAAGCGATGCGCGCACAAGAGGCCACCCGCTACGTCCCCCTGATTTTTGTGACGGGCCTCGAAGATGACCGATCAAGCAGGTTCGAGGGATACGATGCGGGGGCGGTCGACTACCTGTTCAAACCGGTTGAGCGCGAGGTCCTGCGCAGCAAAGTCCGGGTGTTTCTCGAACTTGATCGCAACAAACGCGCCCTCGAGGCTGCTTTGCGACGCTTGGCAGACGCCAACCGCCAACTCGCCCGACTCGGGGTCATCGATCCGCTCACTGGACTCTACAACCGGCGCGGGTTAGAGGCGGAGCTCCAGCGCCAGTTGATGGTCGCCCGGCGGGTCGGCGCCGGCCTGACAGCTTGTATCATCAACTGTGAAAATTTCCGGGCCATCAATTCTGCCTATGGTCACGGCGCCGGCGATATGGTGTTGCGGACCGTCGCGCGTCGCATCGAGGGGGCCCTGCGCGCAAGCGATACGCTCGGCCGGATCGGTGGCGATGAGTTTTTGGCCCTGTTTCCCCAGACCCGTTTGGCCCAGGCCCACGTGCTCGCCGAACAGGCGAGACTGTCCGTTGGAACAGGTCCTATCCTGCTCGCGCCGGGCTCCGTCGAAGTGCGCGTCCGAATCGGTGTCGCCTCGTTGCCGTGGGACACCAGCTCCCTGGCGGAACTAGTCGCCCGCACGCGACTTGCCCTTCAGGACAGCCGAGCGCTCGACGGCCCGCGCGAAGACGGCGACGAGGTTTCCGAACTTTTTCGCGACCTCATGCTCGGAACCGGACTGCGGGCGGTCGGACAACCGATCATCGACCTCGAAGACGAACACATCGAAGGCTACGAACTCCTGGCGCGGGGGCCCCGGGGCCCCCTGAGCAAGCCCTACCAATTTTTGCAGCTGGCGCGCGAGCAACACGTCCTGACGATGATCGATCTGCAATGCCTCAAGACCTGTCTGACGGCTGCAGCCGGGCTTCCAGCGGATATGCAGGTCCACGTCAATGTATTTCCAACAACCCTGCTCGACGTGTCGATCGAGGAGTTGCAACAGTTGTTTGCCGTCGATCGAGGGGCCCGGGTCTGCGTCGAGTTGAGCGAAGAACAATTTGTTGGCGATCCCGAAGAGCTCGTCGAACGCATCGCTGCGCTGCGCGAGGTCGGGGTTGCGATCGCCGTCGATGACGTGGGCAAAGGGACAGGTACATTGGATAGCGTCATCCTGCTCGAGCCCGATGTCGTCAAAATCGATCGGGACCTGGTCCACGGGGCGTTCGAAGATATGCGCAAGGAACGACTGCTGCGGCGATTGGTCAGCCTGTCCGATGTCCTCGGCTGTGAACTCGTCGCCGAGGGGGTCGAAGATCCGCGGGATGCCACGCTGCTACGAGCCATCGGTATCCGCCGGGCCCAGGGATTTTTGTGGTCGCGCCCGCGGGAGCTCGAGGATCTACGCGCCGTCAAACGCGTGCTGATCTAGGCATCCCATGGTTTCTCGCTAGGTGGGAATTCTACGGACGTCCTGGAAGGGGGAGCCCTCATCCTGCTTGGCGGCTTCGCACGTGTTTCTCGACTGCGCCGTTTCGACGTGACTGCGTGTCACAACTTGTGTGAAAGAGGGTTTCACAGGTCGGCCAGCAGTGCGATATTCGGCCCATGCTGCGGGACGACACCGGCCGGGAACACTCTCCTGCGCCGACCCAGTTGATCATTTCGCCGCAATTTGACCCGACGGGCTGGCAGCTTCCCAGTTCGCTTTGCCTGCGGATCGCTGGCGCCGACATGTTGCTCGAGACCCTCGCGCCAGCGCGTTACGGCGTGCCGACTGTGGTCGTCATCGACGAACAACTCTCCCCCGAGGCCTTGGTCGCCGCACACGTCGGGGAGATGTCCTATCGCCATCCCCTGCGGCTGCTCGCGTCCTTCGATCGCGACCTCCCGGATGTATGCACACCTTTTTGGACGCCGTATACGGTCGGAGAGCACAACCGTGCGCTCGTCCTTGCCGTGCGACAGGTCGAAGCTGTGACCGCGTCGCTCGCCCAGTCCGAAGACAACACGATCGCCGATGCCCGGTTTGCCGAGCTTGGACGACTTGCCGGCGGGATCATCCACGAGCTCAACAACCCGCTGGCGTTTAGCCGGAACAACCTCATGTTGGTGCGCGAGCGTCTCGCCGCCGGAGTCTTGCGCCTGTTGGCCACCGCGTGGTCGACAGCGGGCTCGGGTCCGGAGGCCATCACCGAACTCTTGCAACACCTCGACCGCCTGCCGTCGCGCGCCTCCGATGTCGCGGAGTTGCGACGGGAGCTGGCCCAAACGCCTGCTTCCGGTCGCGTCGAATTGGTCACGGACTTTCTCACCTACCTCGAAGCCCACGAACAGGAGTGCGTGGGTACGGTTGTAGATGCACTAAAATCGGCCGAACCCCTGCTCCACGACAGCATCCGCGGACTCGAGCGGATGACCGAGATCGTCGCCGGTGTCCGCCGACTCAACCGACCCCACCTCCCGGGCGAGTTTCCCGTCGACATCGATCGCACGATCCGGGAAACCCTCGCGGTCCTGCGAGACCGGGCGCGAGCACGGCAGATCACCCTTCGGGTCAAACCGCGACTACATCAGCACTACCCCTGCGACAGCACAACCATCGCCCATATCGTCTCGGCGGTGCTCACCCGCGTGATCGAAGCGGTCCCGCTCGGCAGCGAAGTCCTCGTCAGCTCGCGCGAAGTCAGGGGTCAAATCGAAATTGCGATCGACCGTCCCGCGAGCTCGAGTGAGGGGCTCGACGAGTTACTCGCAGGTACCGTCTGCCACCGTCTCGCACGTCAACTCGGCGGCGCCCTCGTGCTCGAACAACTCGAAGGTGTACGTACAATCATCTGTCTAAAAGTTCCGCTACGGCGACTGCAATCGGCCGCGTCTGGCGAGCGTTTTTCCGGGACCTCGGGCCGGGTCGATTCCTCGGGATAAGCGGGTTACACCGGTCCGTGCACCGCAAGCACCGCGGGCATTCAGAGATCTACCCACCCGACGGTGTTTCCAAACGCTACAGAAAAAAGTGCGTACCCACGGGCGAGCGAAGGCTTGCAACTGCACACATCCGCAGGGCCTCGATCTCCGCGCCTTCGTCGCTACGACTCGTTGTGTGGTGTGGATCCGCTGTGGCGCCGCGAAGGCTCCCAACGAGTTCAGGTTCGCGCCAGAGTCGTAACGAAAGGTAGGACGCCCGAGCGTGAGGAGCGTGGCCGATCCGTGACCTGAATCTGGCATTTCAACCGGTCGAACCCCTGCGTATACTGTTGCTCCAACGAGGGGACCCGCACCCATGGGATGGAAGGATTTCAAAAAGACCGGTCAGGTCCAAACAGACAGCATGTTCAGCGACATGAACCTGCTGATTGTCGACGACGAACAGGGGATCCTAAAAACCCTGGCCGAGAGCTTCCGCGGGTTGTTCAACGTCTACACCGCCGACTCAGGCGAGAAGGCGCTCCGGATCTTCAAGGAGAAGGACGTGCAAATCGTCCTCAGTGACCAGCGGATGCCGGTCATGTCCGGCGTGGAGTTGTTCGCCATCCTCAAGGCGATCAACCCCCTCCCGGTACGGATCCTCTTGACTGGCTATTCGGACATAAACGTTGTCATTCGCGGCCTCAACGACGGCCTGATGTGGAAGTACGTGACCAAGCCGTGGAACACCGAGGATCTCAAAGCCCTCGTCCGCCAAGGTGCGCGCCATTACATCAAGTTGGTCGCCGCTGCCGAACGCGAACGCGAAGCGATGAAGGCCGAGCAAGGCTCTTGAGCCGCGGCAAAATCCGTCAACAAAACGTGTACACACTGAAGTTCGACCCGTGTCGAAGCCAATTGTGTATACATCTGTTACGCGACTCGGTCGCGCGACGCCGTGATCCCAAGCTGGCCGATCCAGTAGAGTAAAATGATCGGATAGCGAACAAACGCGATCGGGGCGTGAAACTTGTTGATCGCGATCAAACTGTCACTGACGGCAAAGGCCACCGCTCCGAAAAACGCAAGGCGGGCGAGCCCTGAAGTCCTGAAAACTGCACCCGCACGCCACAGCATCACGCAGATGGCGAGGCTGTACAAAACGACAGGTACCAACATCGCGCCGAGCGACGGGAGCAAAAACCACACCATGCCGACACCGTAGGCCGCACATCCCACGGCCCATCCGGGGGCGAAGCGACGCCCGCGCGTGACATAGGCGAGGCTGTAAAAAACATGTCCGATGAGAAAGGCGACCAGTCCCGCGGTAAACGTGCTCGGACTCACTTCGAGGAGAACATCGCCGAGGAGACAGGCCATCAGTCCTCGGCGCAGCTGGCGGTTGTAGGCCGTTGCCCCCCGGCACGCGAGGATCATCAGCAAAACCGGCAACGGTTTACACACCATCCGCAGCCAGTACACGTCGGTAACGATTCCGACGATAAACCCAACTGCTGCCGCACAACCGAGGATCCACGCAAAAGGTTTGCTCGTTTGATCTGCCATTGTCCCGCGTCCGTTTCGTCTTGCTGCCCGTGGTTTTTCTCGCGTCGCCGGAACGTGGACGACAACATACACCCTGCGTACTCATTTTCGGGCGCCGGACGGCGACGCGCAGGTTGTCGAAAACATGTAGCACCCGCGCAATCCTGGTGAGGTATCCAGGTTTCGGCGCACCCTGGTGAGTTGAGGCGCCTTGCGCCCTACCTATTGCGGTTGCTACCACGATGTCGGCCCTGTCGTCGGCACGGTCTTCCCATCGACTCGCGGATGCCCCACAACCTCATACAGTCGCCGAAGCAAACTTCCGAGCCGAGTGGGGTTTCGCGGCTGTGGCATTTTCTGCTGCGGGTGTTTTCCCACTTCTCCCGCAACAAGGGGTTTTTGCTGGCCAGCGGCATCGCCTACAACATGCTTTTGTCGCTGGTGCCCCTGCTAGCAGTGTTTTTGGCCTGGGTCTCGCGGGTCATCGACCGCGACAAGCTGTTGGGCATCATCGCCACTGAGCTCGAGTTGTTTGTGCCTGGCCAAGCCGAGCGCCTGACCGACGACATCAGCTCGTTCCTCAACCATCCCAACCTATTTGGCGGGATCGGCCTGATCGTCCTGTTGTTTTTCAGCTCGCTGGCGTTTCGGATGCTGCAAGACGCTTTGGAAGTCGTGTTTGCCCGACCCAAGGCGCGGATCAAACAGCGCTCTTTTTGGCTGTCGGTCGCCCTCCCCTACATCTATGTGGCCGTTGTCGGCGCTGTGCTCCTGGCCCTCACGGTCGTCGTCGTCGGAATCGAGGCGCTGGCGGGAACCGAGACCGAAATCCTCGGCATCGCGGTTGGCAACATTCCCGGCATCATCCTCTATGTCAGTGGCATCGTCGGCGAAGTTGTCCTGTTCTCGTCGCTGTATCGGGTCATGCCCGTGTCCAAGGTCCGGTTTCGCCGAGCGCTGATCGGGGGAGTGATCGCCACGGCCCTGTGGGAAGTGGTGCGCCGCGGACTGGTGTGGTGGTTTGCCCGGATGAGCCTCGTCAGCGTCGTCTACGGCTCACTCGCGGCTGTCATCATTGTGTTGTTGACCCTCGAGATCGCCGCGATCATTGTCCTGCTCTCGGGCCAAGTCATCGCCGAGCTCCAACACAGTGCGGACGCCGGACTCCCCTGGTACGAAGCAGCTCCGTTTGGCCGCTCCGGAACCACCGGAAGTCACACTGCCGTCGGGTTTGAGCACTCGCAAAGCAGTGAACTCGCGGTCGACGACGAGCACCTCGCCAGCGAACTGTCGTGACTTCGCATCTCTGAATCGTCGGTTTCCGGCGACGAGTCGTTGCAACTACATACTCTTGCCTGGGCGAATTGAAACTGTCGTGGCGCTGCCGTAAGATTCGCGGAAGTTACCACGGGCTCCTCGCGGACCAATCACATGCATCCTCATCTTCAACGGCCGGTCCCTGCAGCAGCCCCCTGGGCGGAACACTGGCACACCTGCGGGATTACCGGGACCAATGGCAAAACCTCGACCGCGCTGATGCTGGCGGCCATGGTCCAGGCGGCTGGGGAACATGTGTTTGCGGCGACGACCCTCGGACAGACACTCGACGGCTCGCCCCTGCCCACAACGTCGACGTGGGATGGGTTTTTGGCCAACGCCTCGCATGCCCATGCCCAGGGTTGCCGCCGCGGCGTCGTCGAAATCACGAGTCTCGCCCTGGCCCGTGGCCACGCCCAGCGATTTCGCTTCGACATTGGTGTATTTACAAATCTATCGCGCGACCACCTCAACGTCCACGGCAGCCCCGAAGCCTACCTCGCCGCCAAGGCCCAGCTGTTTGTGTTTTTAGGGCCCGGCAAGACGGCGGTCCTCAACGCTCGAGATCCGGCCGCCGCGCACCTCGACCGCGCGATTCCAGCGGATGTCGAACGCCTGTGGTACGGCGTCCCAACCCGGGGCGAGAGTCACCACCCCGAAGACCTTGGGGCGCGCTTCGTCCATGTATCTGCAACGGGTACCGAAGTCGAGCTCTCAGGCGATGTCGCCGCTGTGGTGGGTCGCCGAATCAACCTCCCACTGGTGGGCCACATCTTCGCCGAAAATGCGCTCGCGGCCTGCCTCGCGGCCTATGCGATGGGGCTACCCGGTGAAGCGATCGTCCGCGGACTCGCCGAGATGCCCGTTGTGCCAGGTCGGTTCGAGGTTGTCGGGCAACAGCCGCTCGTCGCCATCGACTACGCTCACTGCGCCCAAGCCCTACACCACACCTGCAAAACAGCACGCACACTCACGCATCGAGGTGACCGCGGTGAGGGCCCGAGCGCCGACACCAGTGCAGGGGCCCGAGACCAACGCGATGCCCAACACGACCAAAATATCGGGACCCACGAGCGCGGCCGCGTGCTCCTCGTATTCGGTGCCGGTGGCAATACTGACCCGAGCAAGCGGGTACCGATGGGGGAAGCCGTCGGGCGCGGAGCAGATGTAGCGATCGTCACCTCGGACAACCCGCGCGATGAGGATCCACTTGCAATTGCAACAATACTCGCCGACGCCTGCCGCCGGGTCGATTGCCCCCAGGTCGAGGTCATACTCAGCCGCGAACAGGCCATCGCCCGAGCGCTGGACCTGGCAACACCGCACGATGTCGTGGTGATCGCCGGCAAGGGCCACGAAACCGGTCAGCTCATCGCCGGCCAGACCGTCGCGTTCTCCGACCACGAACAGGTGCGGAGGTGGTGTACGCACCGCAGCACATAACGTGTATCCACATGCGAGCTGATCACAGTGAAGGTTGCACGTTGCTCACCGCGGGACATCGCACGCACCTCGCTTTCGAATGCTGATCATCGCGAGGGCAGCATGCGCCACATCTCATGTATCTACCGTTCGAAACGAGCGGATCGTAGCAAGATTCGGAGGATGCGCGTGGTAGCGACGTCTCCCCACTAGGAGCGATGCTCATAGCGGAGGGTCCGCAACTCGGCCCGGATTTGTGCGGCAATTGTCTCCCCCTGCGAATCCTCGAGTTTTTGCGCGGGCCACCCGACCCCGAGTCCCTGCGCGGCATCGGGTTTGGGAATGATATGAAAATGCACGTGAAGCACAGCCTGATGGGCAGCAGCCCCGTTGTTTTGCAAAATGTTGTAGTCGGGCACGCCCGTCGCAGCCATCACCGCACGACAAAGACGCGGCAGGACACGCCCGATTGCAGCACTTGCATCGTCACTGAGTTGGTCGAGGGTGGCAACTTCCTGTTTGGGAATCACCAGGGTGTGGCCGGGGCTCAGCGGAAAAATGTCCAAGAACGCCAGGACATGCTCATCCTCGTACAGTCGGTGACAAGGGAGCTCTCCGCGAAGGATCCGTGAAAAAATGGTTTCCGCCATGGCTGCGAGTATGCGCCGGTGTTGTGTTGCCATCTACGACGAAATTGGTTGTGTACGGCAAACAAGCTCCAGATTTCCACCAACGACGGGAGTGATCTCTGTGCGCGGTCCACGATTTGAGAACGCTCGACACACTCATTTCACATGTCCCATCGAACATATCTATCTGAAACCCAACGTCGATACGCAAAGTCTCCCGAGGTCATCGAAGTCGCGGACGTTGGCAGTGAAAAGGTGCTTCTCAGCGCCGGCGTCGGCGAAGCCCGAGTAGCACCATGCCCAGCACCCCGCCGATCGACGAAGGACCATCGATCGCACAACCCCCTGCCGCCTCATCGCCTGGACAATCGGACGCACTGCCTAGCTCGGTCGAAGTCCATGCCGACTCCGCCGGCAGATCTGTCGGTGGCAGCAGGACTTCGGGATCGTCGTCTGCGATCGTCACCCGCAAGTCAAAGTCGCAGGCCTCGTCGCCGTCGCTACAAAAGTTGCCGGCCACCGTGATCTGCTCGCCGATCTCCGGCTGTGGCTCGAGCACCACCACCACGGTCTCACCATCTTCACCCAGACGTGGCCCAAGTGTCGCGATGGTCACGAGTTGATAGGAAGACCCCAGTTGATTCATCGCCGACACGCTATCGAGGGAGAGATTGCGACCGGTCAGATAAATCGCGTCGTTGCGTGCCAACGTCCCGCCGGATCCGGGGATGCTCGCTGTCAGCTGGCCTGGCGCGAAGCAGGATGCCGCATATGCGGAGGTTGGGGCCGCGGCGAGCGCAAGGGCCAAACAGCAAGATGCATACACATGAGGTCTGTGAAACATGTTCGATCCGAGGATAAACCGGAATACCTGGGTATTCATACGGCTGCGTTTGTGACCTACCGGAAACGGCTCCGACGAAACTTGTATTTCAACGAATCAGACCCACACCGGACCACACAGGCACTTTTTTCCGATAGGATATAATGTAATGAAATCGCGCAGTCTGATCTTGTTCGCCATGCTCTTTGGCTGTGCCTTCGACGCCTCCGGGCTCGGCAGTACAACCAACATCACGTCCGCCAGTAACAGTGATCCCTGCTCCGAGGCCGACTGTCCGACGATGGGTCTTTGCGAACTCGTCGACGGCGATGCTCAATGCATGTGCAACGATGATGCGCCCCCCGACACCGCCACCTGTGGCGACGAGACATCCACCGGCACGGGCGATGAAACCGATTTCTCGGGGGGTATGTCCGAAACTGGCGACAGCACAACCGTCGGGATCACAACCGAAATCATGACCACGGACGAACCCACGAGCGATGGTGGGACCGACGACAGCACCACCGACGACACCACCACCGACGACAGCACCACCGACGATACTGGCGACAGCTCGACGACCGGACAACCGAAGTTGCCCGACGGAGCGAAGTGTGACAGCGATGGCGAGTGTGAGAGCGGCTACTGCTACAGCGAAGTCAACGAAAACTTTCCGATCCCGACCGAACAGAGTTGCCATCCGATGTGTATCCAACCGGGTGACCAACAAATGTGGTGTTTTGAGTCGGATGACTGCTGTACCGGCTTTTGCAATCCCCTCAACGGGTTTTGCATCTCGTAGTCCAACAGTCACGCCAGTGGCGGTGACCGACGAAACGGGACATGCCGGTAGTACTTCGGTCGGCTGTCGAGGCGTATATGCAACCAATATACCCCGAGTCCAGCGGTGCTCAGCCACACCGGAGCGGAGGTTCGCCGCCACCACGCGTGCATCTCGCGGGCGACTGCCGACCACAACGCATCGATTTGGTCGGCTGGAGCCGTGCGAACGAACGCTGCGAGATGGGGATACCCCGGGCCGTTCGCGCGCGGACAGGGAACCACGAGCCGGGCATCGCGGCCGCGGTTGTCGAACACGGCGACAGGCTGGTCTGTAAAGCAATTGGCAAACGGTCGTGGATCGGCTTGCACCCTGGCGAGCGCCCTGCTCTCGAGGATGATATCTGTATATTCACACGATGCCGTCGCCGCGCATACCGGGGCCGTCTCCCAATAAAATGCGGGATGTGGACTTGCTGCCAATCGCTCCGTGAGTTCCCGACGCGCGCCGGGGTCGCTGGCGAGAGCCTCCACCCATGTGCGAAAGGACATCACCGAAACGCCACCTGGCAAATCATATGTATCCACATCAAAATGGTCACAAACCCGCTTGATGGAGCGCGCGCGACTGCTTCGACTCGGGACGGATCTTTTTAAATTTCTTGGCGACCTGTTTGGCCTGCCGCTTTTGCCCGAGCTTCTTGTTGACCAGAGCCAGGTTGTAGACCGCGGGGGCGAACGTGTCGTCCCCTACGAGTGCCCGCTCAAATCGTTTTTTGGCCTGTTTGTACTCCCCCTGTTTCATCTCGCATAAACCGAGGTTGTTGTTCGCCACCGGGTGATCGGGCTCCAAGGCCAGCACCCGGATTAAGACGGCCTCGGCCTCGGCCCATTTATCGTCCTGCATCAACACGCGTGCGAGCAGCGTGAGCGCATCGACATCCCCAGGTCGGTCGTCGGTCGCCTGGCGCAGAAGTTGTTCGGCACGCTCGAATTCCTTTGCCGCGAGGGCACTGCGGGCAGACGCGACCTGTTCGTCGAACGTCAGCTTTTTAGGGGGCTTGTTGGCTTCGACCGTCTTTTGTTGTACCTGCAAAATTTTTTCGAGGTCTGAATTTCCCGCCTCGGCAAAGATCTTGGACGCTTTTTCGAGCCGCTGGCCGGCGGCGTCGTGCTCTCCCTTGGCGAGGAGAAGACGTCCCAGAGCCGCGGTGACCCCTGCCTCGGCGGTTTGATCGCCGAGTTCTTGGTAGAGTGTGAGCGCCTGTTGATAGTGCTCTTGCGCGACGTCGTAGCGCTGTTGTTGAGTGGCGAGGTCCCCGTGAAGTTGCTCGGTCGCCGCGAGCCCGGCCTGTTGACCATGCTCGCGGTAGAGGTCCGCTGCTTTGACCAGACACTGCTCGGCCTGTTCGAGGTCCTCGGTCAACAACTGAAGATCGGCGCGTCGCAGCCAAATGTTCGCCCGGCCGATGGGGTCCTCGGCTTGGGTATAGACGGCGAATGCCTGATCTAACGCGGCTGCTGCAGCTTTGCGGGCGTTGGTATCATCGCCCGTACGCGCGGCGGTCAACTCGATGCGGGCGCGCATCTCCTGGAGCGTCCCCTGCAGCGATGAATCCTCGGGAAGGCGTGAAGCAGCCCGGACCAGCGCCTCCCGGGCTGTCTCGAGTTGTGCTCCACGCAGGGCTGCCTCGGACTGCTGCAGGATACAATATGTATACTCATTGATACCGCCATCGGTGACAAGTCCGGGGCACTGCGCTGCGTAAAAGGCCTGGGCACCTTCGTAATCGCCGGCCCGCATCAGCTCGGCCCCTTTTGCGAGCACATCTCGGTAGTGTATCTGCGGTCGGTCGCTCCCGCGGGCTGTCCATTGCAACGCCGGGATCACCCACAGGTCGAGGGAGAAAAACCCGACCGCCAAAAACACAAACCGGATGGCGAGACGCATGTTGTTGCCAACCGAGCTGCGAAACAACCGGTTGACGGCATGGGCCGCGACACTGCTGACTGCGATTGCCGAGACCAAGCGGAGGATCATCATCTGCAACTTGGTTGGCTCGGGGACGATCACCAAAATGACGACCGGGATCAGCAAACCGGCGACTATCCACCCGAGGTCGGCGGCAAATCTCCGGTTTTCGCGGTTCATCGCCCCCCCGCCGGTTCGTCGATCGCCGCAAACAGAGCGTCGGTATCGGCATCGAGCTCAGCGGTCGGTTTGGTCCGGGGACCGGCCGTCGCCGATGTATCTTCCTCGGTGTCTTCCTCCGGTAGGTCGCCGGTGGTCCCCGGTTGCACACCCATGGGAGCGGACGGCGCTGGCGGGCTGTTCAACAGGGAGTCGACCATGCGCTCGCCCCCGGAGATCGCCACACTCGGACCGCTGCGCTCGGGAATCTCGCTGTAGAAGACGTAAAACACAACGGCGAAAACCGCGAGTGCACCACCGGCCTTGACCCCTTTGGACTCGACTTCCAAAAACCCCGACAGCACCGTGGCGATGCAGGCGCCCCCGAGTGCGGAGAGCATGCCAAACACGAGCCACTGGTAGCGGTTGGGGTTGGGCAGCAGGATCGTAAATAGGATGACGATGAGCAGGAGCGAAACCCCGACAATCAGGGTGATCCGGCCTTTGTGCTGGGACGAGTCGCCCTTGTCGGCGTCTGCTTGTTTGGGATCCTCTGCTGGGGCCTGGGTTTCGGTTTTTTTTGTATCTACATTTTTATCGGCATCGGGCGAAGTCTTGGTCGGCCCATCCTGCGTCGCCGGTATCAGTTCCGATTGCAAGCCGAGGCCGTCCGAGGGCAGGGCCTCACGTAGACTCTCGCCGATCAAACCGGCGTCTGGGCGGGCTTCGGGGCCGACCAACGACCCGCTGGTGGTGAATGTCTCTGAGGGATACGGCTCCGCCGGTGGCGGATTATCCCCTTCGGGAGCCTTTCCTGGCCTCTTTGCCTGACTCACCGGTCGATTTTACCTCGAGGGTCGTGGTGCCCACCGGTTTTTGCGAACCCGTGCGGGCGGTTCCCCCAACCGATGCGCGAAAACAGGTTTCATGTTTTTTTGCCTGCCCCTGTAAGCGCCCCGAAGTGGCCCGCGTTTCGCCGGTGAACTCGCCAAGGAATCCCGACGATGAAGACCCCCATTCGCACCACCCTCACTGTCATGTCCCTGCTTTGCCTCCCGCTTGTCGGCTGCGCTGCCCCGAAAAAAGATACCTCCGCACCCCCCGATGCGATCACAGCAGATTCGATCGCGATGTCAGCCCCCGCTGCCGATTACGACTACGACTATGCCGACGCGAGTGTGAGCGAAGACGAAGCGATGATGGAAGGTGACGACGCCGGATCACCCGTAGTTGCCGATCTCGCGGAAGCGGAAGCTCCGGCGATGCCGATGGATGCCCCCGCACGCGAGATGAGCGTCGCCGGCACGTCCTCGGGCAAAGTTTCACGGATCGCCTCTCGCCGGGCCGAACGCCAAGCCCGTCGTCAAGCTCGCACCAAGGCGAAAAAGTCGAACGGCTCGAAGGCGATTGCTGCCACCCCGACCGCCTCCACTCCGACTGCTGCCACCTCAACCGCCCAACAACCGATTCAAGCGCCGCCGCAGACCGAGCGCAAGGACAACAGCAACGAGGGGTACGACCGAATCACCGAGCAGAACTTTACCGCTGTCGCCCAAAAGCCGCTGTCGACCTTCTCGATTGATGTAGATACAGCTTCTTATAGCAACGTCCGCCGCTACCTCCAAAGTGGTAGCCTGCCCCCGGTCGATGCCGTCCGTATCGAGGAGATGGTCAACTACTTCTCCTACAACTATCCCCAGCCCCGCGGCGACCGTCCGTTTTCGGTGACGACCGAAGTCGCCGACTGTCCCTGGGACCAGAGCCACCGGCTCGTACACATCGGTCTCAAAGGCAAGGAACTCTCCCGCGCCCAGATCCCGCCGCGCAACCTCGTGTTCCTGCTCGACGTCTCCGGGTCGATGAATAGCCACGACAAACTCCCGCTACTCAAGCAGGCCCTGGGGATGGTCGTCAAACAACTCGATGCCCGCGACCGCGTCTCGATCGTTGTCTATGCAGGAGCCTCCGGCGTGGTCCTCAATCCGACGGCCGGCAACCTCCACGACCAAATCATGGGTGCGCTCAACCGGCTGTCCGCGGGCGGTTCGACCAACGGCGGTCAGGGCATTGAACTCGCCTACAAACTGGCCCAACAGTCATTCGTCCGTGGCGGTATCAACCGCGTGATTCTGGCGACCGACGGCGACTTCAATGTCGGTGTCACCTCGCGCAACCAACTCGAGCGTCTGATCGAGCAAAAGCGTCAAAGCGGTGTGTTCCTCTCGGTCCTCGGATTTGGCACGGGCAACATCAAGGACTCGCAGATGGAAATGCTGGCCGACAAGGGCAACGGCAACTACGCCTACATCGACTCGAGCCGCGAGGCCCACAAGGTCCTGGTCGAAGAGCTCGGCTCGACCCTGGTCACCATCGCCAAGGATGTGAAGATCCAGGTCGAGTTCAATCCCAGCATGGTCAAGTCGTACCGTCTGATCGGTTACGAAAACCGGGCCTTGGCCGACCGCGACTTCAACGACGACCGCAAAGATGCGGGTGAGATCGGTGCCGGACACACGGTTACCGCCCTGTACGAAGTCGTCCCCCGCGGCAACGGTGGCACCGGCGTGGATCCGCTGCGCTACCAACAAGAAGGTGATCATACACTGACCTCGGCCGCCAACTCGGGCGAGATGATGTACCTCAAGCTCCGCTACAAAAAGCCCTCCGGCTCGCGCAGCACCCTGGTGACCTACCCGATTCTCGAGTCGGACCACACGCTGGCCCAGAGCTCGCAAAACTTCCGCTTCTCCGCCGCCGTGGCCGGGTTTGGGATGTTGCTCCGCAACTCCGAGCACGCCGGGGAGACCAGTTTCCACCAACTTCACGGCCTGGCCCAAAGTGCTCTCGGCAACGACCCGAAGGGGTACCGGCGCGAGTTCTTGAATCTGGTCAAAAAAGCAGGTCATCTGCGCGGCGAGCAACCGAGCGTCGCCATCGCCCGCTAACCGAGACTCCCTATGCAAGCAGCCCGGCGATCCGGGCTGTTTGTTTTTGGTTGTTTCCCTCTTGACAACGCCTAGCCATCGGCGTCAGGCTATTTGCAACTCATGGTTACCGCCCTGAACATGTCGCACATGCTGATGCGCCTGATGCCCAAGCCGGGTGTCGAGGCCGCTCGCGTGTAGCAGTTCACGGCGTCCACACCCGGCAAAGCTCCAAGTCCCCAGTGATTCTGGCGCACGCGTTGTGCACGTACCCATCGAGTTTTTCCCATGTTTTCCAGTCCTGTCGTCTCTGTCTCGCCGACCCAAACGGCGAGCATCCCCTCCCTCAAACCGCGTTCACGGAGGCTCCGGCCACAAACCAGGAGCGTTCACCTCAACGCCCTCAACCTGTGTGGCCAGCCGCTGCGCGAAGTAACCCTCCGAGGCCTGCAGTACGGCTGCCCGATCGGTCAGGCTCCAATTGTTGTGGTCATGGGTGGTATCACCTCGCGCCCGCATGCCCTCGGCGACGGTTCAGGGCCCGGCTGGTGGTCCGCCCTGCGTGACGCGGGCCTGCTCGATCCCTCGCGGCAAACCATCCTGTGTCCTGCGATGGTGGGTAATGGAAGTGGCTGGCAGGCGATTGAACGCGCCAGTTGGCTGCGACCGTTCGAGCTGCCACAGCTGCGGGTGTGCGACCTTGCGGCCTGTGTCGACATCTGGCTCGAGGGCCTCGGCTGCGACCGTCCGGTGACGTTCATCGGCGCCTCGCTCGGAGGTTTTATCGGGCTCGCCTTGGCCCTGCGTCACCCGGGGCGTGTCGGCCATCTGATCTCGGTCTCAGCCGGCCTGGGGCCCGATGGCTGGGGCACGGGTGTGCGCCACCTACAGCGCCAGCTGGTGCGCGATGGCATCGCCCGCGGAGATGTTCGCCAGGCGATGAACCGGGCTCGCCAACTCGGGATGCTGACCTACCGCGGACGGACGGAGCTGTGTCAGCGGTTTGGCCCCTTCGAGCCGAGCCAGGATGCACCCGAGGTCGCGTCCTACCTGCAGTACAACGGCCGCAAATTCGCCGACACGTTTTCGCCACACGCGTTCTTGCTACTCAGCGAGGCGATCGACCGCTGCGAGCTCGGTCGTGATCCGCAGCGCCTGCGGCGGGAAATCGAGGCGTACTCAGGCCGTGTCGATGTCGTCGGCGTCCCGGACGATCTCCTGTTTCCGCTCGATCTTCAGCTCGAGCTCGACCGCGAGCTTCGCAAGTCCAAGATCCCAGGCCAACTACTTGTACTACCATCTAAATATGGGCATGACGCGTTTTTGGCCGATCAAGAAGCCCTGGCTGATCTCTTGGTCTGGAGCGGGGTGCGGGTCGGGTAACCAGCGCTCGACATCCTCTCCGATAGAACCGACTCGTTCGGCGCCGGGCCCCGAGCCCACTCCGAACGAGTACGGGCGAGTCTCAATCCTGCCCCGCGCTCGGGACGGAGCCCTGCCTGCCTACCCGTACAATGATCATTGTATCATCAATGAATTGCCAACGATCGCTCGCGTCGGTTTAAAGAAGTTGCGACCAACTGGCAAAACAACTTGCCACTGGGTGGCAGCCGACACCGTGGATTCGGACCACCTCTCGCCACCTCCGTTGAAATCACTCGACTTCTTGGTTGTCCCGTAGATTGCAAACAAAGCGGACGAATGCCGGCGCTGCCGCTGTCGCTCCTGCCATGCAACCTGCCACCGCACCGCTCCGCAACGGGACTTCCACACATGACCAAGAGGGCTGGTCACACGTCCCCCCCCGTGGTGGCCAGGCAGTGGTCGAGGTCGTCGCCTCCTATCGCGGCACCGTCCTCGACGTGCAACAGTTGGCAGCTGGCCGGCGTTCCTTTTCGACGACTTGGATCACGGCGGGCACGCTCATCAGCGTGGTCGGTCTCGGGTTGTTTGCACATTCCGTGCATGCAGCCCACGAGCGTTCCGCCGTTTTGGCAACCCAGGTCGAAGGGAAGCCGGACCAACGGGGGGTCGAGCGTTTGGAGGAGGATCTACGCTCGGCCCCTCGGGGGTTCGATTTTGGTGCACTCGGTGCCGCCTTGGCGCTGCTCGGCCTGGTCCCGCTCGTCGCCGGATGGAATCTGCGCGGGCAACCTTCGCGCATGCGCTACACCATCGGCCAGGCCCACGGATGTTCATTTCCCGTCGCGCTCGACTCAGACGATGAGCTCCCGCTTGTACGTCTTTTGGGGGACGACATCATTGTTGCATTTACACCGGATATGACCGGGACGATCGATACCTCGCTCGGGCGCGAAACCGTTGCTGGTTTGCGCGCGCGTCACCGGACCTCCATCCCCCTGCGGGCCGGGGGTCAGGCGACCTTCGAGGCAGGGGATCTACAGTTCACCGTACGCCCGACGATCCGCGAGCCCCTTGCAGCTTCGCGGCGGACGATCGATCGCCCCGCACTGTGGAGTCAGGTGTGTTCACTCGCGATCTTGGGCTCCCTGTTTGTATCCGTCGCGTCGGCCGAGCTCCACGCGACGATCGATCTCGAAGCGCTGAGTCATGATGAATATACAACGATGATCGTGAGCAAGCTCGAAGCGCCACCGGTCAAAACCGCGGTGCAGCGGCGGGTCGAAGACCGCGTCAAACAGGCTCGCCAGGCTCCGAAGCCACGCCAAAAACCCCGTACTCCCAAAGTACAACCGCAAAAGCCCGAGCCGGAGGTCACCCCACCGGTCGGTCCCAAACTCGCTAAGGCGATCAAAAAACGTCGCCGTGGTGATTCGCTCGGCCTCGACGAGGCTCGCAAATCCGGCATCCTTTCGGTTCAAGAGGTCTGGGACGAGACCGTGACGGCGATGAACGCCACCAGCGAAGAGAGTCGGAAGGTCTACCGCAATATCGATGATGCCGAGCTGTGGACAGAGGTTCAGTCCAGTCCCATCGACACGTCCGGCGGGATGATCCTCGATCTCAAATCAACTGGTCGCGGCGGCGGTGGCGATGCCAGCGGTGTGGTCGATGTCCGCCGGGAGAATCTACTTGCAAGTACAGGTATGGGCGGCAATCGAGCAGTCGGGCGACATATCGGGGATGAGCGGACAAAGTTTAAGGACTTCAAGCCGGGTTACCGCAGCGGCGACGCCCGGGAGAAGCTTCTGCAACAACACAAGCCAGGTCCCACCGTGGCCGTCAAGTCGGGTGACCGCAAACAGTCGCAGATCGAACGGGTGGCCAACAATCACGCCCCGGCCCTGCGCACGTGCCAAGACCGGGCCAAACGCCTGCGCACGGAGCTCTCGGGAACAATCGAGGTCGCGTTTGCGATCGCCACCGACGGCTCGGTCGACGATGTCGATATCGTCCGGAATACCACGTCTGCGCGGGCACTCGGCGGATGCGTGGCCCGGGTGGTACGCAAGTTTCGCTTCGGACCCGGCACCGCATCGCAGGTGTCCTACAAGATGAAGGTACAATAACCTGGTCCTGCGAACACTTGGGCCGTCGACTGATGGTGCTCCGCGTGATCAACGACTCCCAGTCGTACGGGCGGAATCTGTGTCACGCTGTATTCGCAATCGTGGCGCGCATACCGGGCGGGCGAGACTATCTGACGCCTGTTGAGGCTTCGCGCAGCAAGTCCGTACATGGGATGGGGCGTCATTGCCCAGCCCGATGCATGTAAAAAATGTAGATACAAAAAGCCCGGCGTGCGCGAACAGGCCGGGCCAGGCTTCGGTCCGCAGCTTGTGCGGACCGAACGATACGTGCGTGCTACTGGGGATTGGGGTTGATGATCCCCGTTCCCGTGCCACCGAGATAGGCGTAGCTGTCGTACGAGTCATAGCCGACGATGATCACCGAGATCTTCTCGAACCCACCGTCAAACACATGCACCCCATCGG
>CAZUPD010000136.1:0-21328 GCA_964621785.1 uncultured Nannocystaceae bacterium | reverse complement strand
GTTGCCGAGGACTTTGTCCTGCTGACCTTTGGCCTGATGTTCGGAGCACTGTGCCTGGCCATGGCCCTCGCCTTCGGGCTCGGCTCGCGCGAGGTCGCCGGTGAAATCGTGCGCAACCGCTACGACGCCGCCAAAACCAAGGGCGCCGGCACAGTCACACCGCGCCCGCGTCCGACAGGGGCCGGGGCCTACGACTCCGGGTATTTCCAAAAACCCAAGGACGGCGAGACCAAATAGCAACCTCGCACCACCAAACGCGCCCGCGAAGCTCCGGCCTCGCGGGCGTTTTTCGTGTCTGGAATCGTCGTTGCAGCACCGATTGTACGTGCACAGATACCGCCCCCCAGCCAACCGTCCTGCGGGCCTGTGACGGTGTACGAGGCGACCCCCCAAGGTGTGTCTCCGTGGAGGGAGGTGCCCGAAAGCGAGGGGGAACACGGTCAACGGGGTGCGTGTGGTGGTCGCGCCGACGTTGGTGAGAAGTCCGGACGAGACCGCAAGCTGCAGCGATACAATCCCCAAAGGACATGTCCATTCAGACAGGAAAAATACAATTCGCGGGACCGCTGTTCCCACTTCTGCTTTCGACCTTCCTCATCCCGGGCTGCGGTGGCGAGAACTCCGAGGAGACCGATAGCAACTCCGACACAACGCCGCCGACCACAACTGCGCCGACCGGTGTGACCGGCGAGACCGCGACACAGACCGACGCCACGATCTCCGAAACCGATCCGTCTGGCAGCGAAACGGTGGAGACCAGCGACGCAACAGAACCGACCGAGGGCCCCACCACTGATATCACCGAGGGCCCCACCACCGACACCACCGACGGACCGACCGACACCACCACCACCGACGATCCGACCGACGATCCGACCGACACCACCGACTCGGATACAAGTATGGACCAGTTTTTTTGCAGCGCCGACCTCCACGGGATCGTCAATCAAGACAACGAACTCGTCGAGACCTGCGAACCGCACGAAGGGTGCCTCGATGCCACCTGTGTGCCCGCCTGCGAGGCCGCCGATCAGAGCGATGCCAACTTTGGTTGTATGTTCATGGCCCCGACACCACCGTCCTATCCGCCCGCCAAGCCGCCGTGTTTTGCCGCATTTTTGACCAACTCCTGGGGCCACCCGGCGGTGATCGACGTCTCGCGTGACGGTGTCGACCTCGATGTCAACCTGTTCGGCCGCCTCGTCACCCCTGGCCTCGACCCCGACCAGTGGCCTCCGATCCCCGACACCGGCATTCCCGAGGGGGGGGCCGCGGTACTGTTTTTATCGAGTGATCCGACCGCGATCATGCCGGAAAACCAGGTCCCGCTCAACTGTCCAGTGACCCCAGCAGTCGATGCAAGTACATATGTCCCCGGCTCCGGGCGCGGTGCGGCGTTTGAAATTTTTTCCGATATTCCGGTCACCGCCTACGACATTCTCCCGTTTGGCGGGGCCCGTTCCCACTTCCCGAGCGCCGAGCTGCTGTACCCGACCAACGTCTGGGGGGAAAACTACCTCACCGTCATGCCACCGGCCGGAACCCACAGTGTGCCCGGACCCCTGTGGATCCAAGTTGTTGCTCTCGAGGACAGCACCACCCTGACCGTCAATGCCACCGCCACGCTGCAGGGGGGCAACGGACTGATGGGCGCTGCGATTGGAGAGCCCACCGAGTTCTCGCTCGAAGCCGGTGAATACGTGCAGTGGCAAATTGCCAATGCTGCCGAAGCCACGGGTACCGTGTTGCAGAGTGATCATCCGGTGGCGCTATTCTCGGGGAGTCGATTCTTGCGTCTACAACCGATGCCGGCCCCCGGCGGCGAGGCGACCCATCAGCAAAACAGTGCTGTGTCTGCACTGGGGTACGACTACATCGGATCGCCCTATGAGACGCGCCGCGCCGACCTCGAGCCCGAGGAGATTTCCTACCGCATCGTCGGGGTGGTCGACGGCACCCAACTCACCTACGACCCTCCGATCGCAGGTGCCCCAACAGACCTGTCTAGTGGGCAAGTTGTCGACTTCATGACCGAGTTGCCGTTTCGTGTGCAAAGCCAGGGTGATTCACACCCGTTTATCTTCACGCAACTCATGACCACCTCGAACCTCCCCGGCGGGACGCGGCCCGGTGCCACCGCCCAGGGCTTCGCGCCGATGCTAGGCGACGAAGAATGGGTGATGGTCCTGCCCCATGCCCAGTTTATGGATCGTTATGTGTTCTTCACCGATCCGACCTATGCGACCACCAACCTCGTGTTGACGCGGGTCGACCCCGGCGACGGGTTTCACGAGGTCTCGGTCGACTGCCTCGGCGAGATCACAGGGTGGCAACCTGCCGGCGACAGCGGGTTGTTCGAGGTCGCAACCGCGGATCTGATGCGGGCGGACATCGGCGTCAACGGCTGCGAAAATGGCCTGCACGTGGCCGAGAGCGAAGGACCATTTGGGCTGACGGTATGGGGTCTCGACAGCTATTCCTCCTATGCCTACCCCGCGGGTGGGAATGCGTTTGCCCTGACGGATGTGGTGGTCCCGCTCGAGTAGTCACCACTCTGGCCTTCCCATCCGTTCGCGCTCCGTACATGCATCGGTTCGCACGGATGCCCATTACATGTACACACACTTAGATTCGACGATCCAGCGGCAGACCCACGCGAAAGGTCGTCCCCGTGCCAATCCCTTCGCTGTGGGCCTCGATCTTGCCGCCGAGCGAGCGGACCAGAGCTGAGACCACATACAGCCCGAGTCCCGTCCCTCGGCGCGCGCGCACATTCTCTTCGGGCACCCGGTAAAAACGATCAAAAATGCGTTTGAGCTGATTGCGTGGGATCCCGATACCGTTGTCGACGACGTCGAGCAGCAGGCGACCCTTCTCCGCGTGGGCGCGAATCGTGACGCGCACGGGTGGATCGGAATACTTGACCGCATTGTCGAGCAGGTTCTCGAGGACCGTTGCAAATGCAACTTCATCGGTGACGTAGACCACTTCGGGATCAACGTCGATCACAATCGTATCGGCAGGCAACTTGTTGCGCCGGGACACCTGCTCGGCACAGCGTTCACACACCTCCGCCAATACGATCTCGTTGACCTGGCGATGCACCGGCTCCTGCCCCACACGGGTGGCCGCCAGCACACGGTCGATGAAGACCGACAACCGCTCAACATCATCGATCATCATGTGTCGCAGTTGCTCACGCCGATCGTCGGGCAACCCCTCGCGGGCCAAGGTCTCGAGACACAATTTAAGGGCAGCCAGTGGACTTTTGAGCTCATGGGTCACCGAGTCGATAAACCCGGTCTGGCGGCGAACCTCGCGGATCTCGCGGATCAGAAAAATCAAAAACAGTACCAGTACGGTGATGATCACCACCAGCGAGGCGATTCCGGCGATCAACAACCAGGTGTTGGAAACGATGCTGTCGGTGAGGTCGCGGTTGCGGACGATGAGCAGGGTCCAGCCGGCGACCATCGCGACCGCGAGGGCGACCGCGACCGACGAGAGGGTGACCGGCAGCGAGATCGAACGTCGACGGTTGTGACGGGAGGCCATCGCTATTTGCACCCGCCGTCCGGGTCGCCGAAATCGTTGATGCTACAATTTTTTTGCAGCGCCACGGCGGGTGGCAGCAATACGTTTGTATCGTAGACGTCGATCCGCACCGGATCGAAGCGGTGTACCCCGTCGCTTCGGACCTCCACAACGGCCACCTTCGCCGGCTGGTCGAAACACAAGTCGAGCACATTGTCGACACGAGGGCTGTGACCGGTGGCCGCGCGCTCGCCGATGACATCGTCAAACCCCGCCGGGCGATGTGATTTTCCAGTCTGCAACGTCGCCACGAGATGCTCCGCCATGGCCGAGGCCTCACCTAAAAACACGGGTCCGTCGGCGGGCAGTGGCTGCGACCAATAGAGCCGCACGACCTGGGCATGACCGGCACATCGACCCGGCTCGGGCAACATCCACTGGGCCCACACCGGGCGCGCGATCGCTGTCGCGGGTGCAACGGTCGACGACAATCCTTCGACGACGTCACCTGATTGCGTATGCAAGATTCCCGCGAGGGTGACACTCACCGGGGTGACAAGCAAACGGGCGTCGACCGGAGCGGATGGTTGTGTGTCCGGTTTCTCCACCCGTCGATCATCCTGCGTGTTCGGCTGTCTGCCCGCGTCGCCCTCTTGGACCGCGAGCACTTCCCGGGTCGATGACCCGTTACCCTCGCCCGGGGTATCTCGATCGGCTGGCGTTGTGCCGCCGCCCGAGTGCGTATCTGGACCGGACCCCGTGAACGCGTTGGACACCGGCGAGTCACGGGTCGAGTTCGATGCTGCAGCAACAATCTCCGCCGGCAGTCGCAAACGAACGGTGTGTAACTCATCGACCTCGCTGGCCGGGGCAAAACTCGCGGCCTCCGGCAACGCCCGCGTGCCATCGCTCAGGGCGACAACAAACCGCCGCGGATCGAGACTACTGGCGTCGAGCGGAGCCGAAAACACCAGGTAGATGTGGGGCGGCCCGACTTCGTCGACGACCCATTGGGCCGAGACAATCTGATGCGCCTGCGCGCTGTGCTGGATCGGGCGCGTGGGTGTGCGCGGGTTGACGAGCTCGCGCGGCGGTTCGGTCTCCCCGACACCCGGAGGAACACAGGCCGCCAACACGACACCTGCCACGATCGGCCACAACCGGCGAGCACTTCGCTTCTGCCCCACGGCCGCGGAGAATAGCGGTTTTACCCCCGCGGGTCTGCCTCGCCCGCAAACGTCCCCAGACGCGAAGGACCGATCTCTGGACATCGGTAGACTTGGGCCGCCGGTCGGATAGACTCCGCACGCCCATGCTCAACCTCGCCTCGACCACTGACCCGGCCTGGACCCACCGAGCGCTCGCACACCTCGACGACATCCTCCTCGACCACGCCCACTGTGAAAAGAAGGCCGCCAGCACGGCGATCTCGCTGATTTTTCGCTACCCCGAATACCCCTCGCTCGCCATCCCCCTCGCCCGCCTCGCCCGTGAAGAGCTCGCCCACTTTGAAGAAGTGATCGGCCACCTGCGCGCCCGCGGCCTCGAGTTTTCGCGTCAACGCCCGAGCCCCTACGCAGCCCGTCTCATGGAAGCGGTGCGCAAGACGAAGCCCGAGCGACTGATCGATACACTTTTGTGTTGCGGGCTGATCGAGGCGCGAAGCTGCGAACGGATGCAGTGCCTCGCCACCGCGCTCGAAGCCGCTGGGGAAAGGCCGCTGACCAAACTCTACCGCGGCCTATTGGCCTGCGAGGCCCGCCACCACGCGACCTATGTCGACCTCGTCCGCGACCTCGCGCTCGTCTCCGAAACCGAGTTGCGAACACGTCTAGCTGAACTCGCTGCCCACGAAGCAGAGGTGATCCGCAGCGCCCCCAGCGACCCGCGCCTGCACAACTGATCCGACGGTTCGCTACCGGACATCTGCGAGCCAATCCGGGATTCGTCGTCACCACCCGATCCGTAGGCCCGCTCTGGATTCGCTACGTTGCCCACCGAAACGATATAGTTGGTTTCGTGGACAACCGGCAATCCTGGGGCTTTTTAAAACGTGTGCCTGTGATCGTCGCTACGGTTCTTGCATGCACAACCAAAACCCAACCAAAACCCGATCCGGCTCCTGCCGCTGTGGACGTTGATGCCAGCCCGCAGACAACGGCGCCCGCAGCCACGACGGCCACCACCGAAGTCGACACGGGCGAGGAGACAACCGCGGGCCAAGTTGCAACACCACCGGGGCCGGTCAGCCGCCCGCGTACGCTCGCCAGCAACCGAGAGCATGTATGTGCACTCACTGGAACCGGCGAGGTCGCCTGCTGGGGAGCCGGACAAAAAGGCCAAATTGCGCCCGGGATCGCCGAGAATCAACCCACGCCAAAAATCGTTCCGGGTATCCGCAACGCCGTCCAAGTCCTGACCGAAACCCAGGTTAGTTGCGTCCGCACCGGAGACGGCGAAGCCATCTGCTGGGGCCGCGACCAACCGGCGCTGTGGCGCTCACGGGACCTGGGAGACGTCGTCGACCTCGTCCTGAGCAGTTACGGACATCTTCTGTGCGGGATCCGGCGGGACCAAACCGTTGCATGCACAAAAAAATTCCTGACCGAGCCCGCTGAGCCTCTGACGATCGCCGGGGTCGACGACGCGATTGCACTCGATGCACGAAGTACGTCGATGTGTGCGCTGCGGGCCAACAAAGAGCTGGTCTGCTGGTCCGAACACGTGCGCACGACCGCCCAAAAAACCATCGTCCCCGGAGTCATCGCCACCGGAGTCGTGGCCGCGGCCGCATCTGGTGATGAGCATTGCTACGAACAAGAAGACGGCACGCAACACTGCGCACGGGTCACCACCTACAAAGCGATCGTGCCGATCAAGGGTCCGCTTTGGCAAGCCAAAATGCCGCCGGAATATTCGAGTCGAGCCCAGGATTTCAGCGGTAACTACTACAATCGCTGCCTGAGGACGACCTCCGGGAATGTGGAGTGTTGGGGGTACAACCGCTACGGCGAACGCGGCACCGGTGTGGTTCCCTACCGCTCGTCGGCGACGCCCGTTTTTGCAAGTACAACAGATGTAACCAACATCGCCCTGGGCGATGCGATCACCTGTGTGATCCATGGTGACCACGAGATCGATTGCCTCGAATACGGGGAACCTTGGCAAAACCCCGGGGTCGCCGGCGTGCGCTCGGCTTCGGTCGGGACCGATCATGCCTGTGCGATTGTCGGTGGTGGGCAACTGCGTTGTTGGGGCGACAACCTGTGGGGTGCGTTGGGTGTGCCGGGTGAACCTTCGGGGGCCGTCCGCGTCACCGGGCTGTCCGATGCGACATTTGTCGCGGTCGGTGCGGATCACAGCTGTGCCGCTTTGCGCAACAACAGTGTCTTGTGCTGGGGCGGCGGCGACAGTGGACAGTTGGGCGATGGCCGCTATGCATCTGAATACAACGCATCCGAAGATCAAGATGAAGACGAGGATGAAGACGAGGAGATCCAGAGCAACAAACCACTGCCTGTCGATGGAATTGCCGGCAACGTCAAGGGACTCGCGCTCGGGATGGGCTATAGCCTGGCACTCACAGATCAGGGGATCTACGGTTGGGGGCTGGTTCCCGATCCTCTGGCCGATCAAGAGCTGGTCCTCGACAGACCGACCAAACTCGCATCGGGTCGTTTTCTCGGACTGTGGGCCAACGGGACTTCGTTTTGTACGATCGACAGCGATCACAAACTCCTGTGCGGTGGCGATGTGGCCCGCAACAGTACGGCCTTTGCCAAGGACGAAGATGCGATCGACTACGACGACGAACTCGGTGGTTACCCGGAGGCGTTTTTCTACGGGGGCCCTCTGTGGCGAATCGACAACATCAAGGATGTGCAATCGGTCGCCGTCGGCGAGTACCACGTCTGTACCCTCGACAAAGCGGGCCGCGTCAGCTGTTGGGGGCGAAACACCCAAGGTCAGCTGGGGATCGGCACGACCCGCGAAACCGAAGGCCCCGTCCACCCGCTCGGTGTGACCGACGTCGTCGAGCTCCAGGCTTCGACCCACCATACATGTGCACGTACAAAGGACGCGAAGGTTCTGTGCTGGGGCGCCAACCTCGGCCCCGAAACCGAACAAAAAATCACCACCCCCCAGCAGGTCAGCCTACCGCCCTACACACCCGTTCCTTCGCCCTAGCGAATGCGGACATCACGACCTGCGCGACACGATACGGCCCGCGATCCCAAACACCAACATCGCCGGCACGGTGACAAACAGGCTGAACAGTCCGACGACCAGCGCGAGCAGGACACACAAGATGTACATCCATACATCTCCGACGCCCGCCCGGGGGACCCGTCCAAGCCCCATCGCCTCGCGCAGGTGTTCGACGTCGTGGTCGAGTACCGCCGGGTCGAAGCGACCACCGTAGAAATTGCAGCTTCGACGTCCACGGATGAAAGCGCGAAACAAACGTCGCGGCATCACAAACACGGCCCATGCCATTGCGAGTAGGTCGAGGTACCACGCGACCCAGCTGCCAAGACCTATCCCGCTGGCAAGCTCCCAAGCGGCGATCTCCGACTCCCCCGGTAGGTCCGCCCGATAGCCGGTGAGCGCGTGGTGCAGGTCGTGGAGAGGAACAATCCGCCTACGCGCCGCGAGGTTGGGAATCCGCAGTGGGAGCGGACCAAACTCGATATCGACCCAGTCGTCTGTATAGGTTGCCTCGTCGAATCCCGACGCCGCAAAGTACTGAGCTCTCGCCTGGCGAAGCGTCGTCATCCCCGCGAGAATACCTCGTTGGGTTTCCTCGATTGATGTCGCAAGACCGAGCGAGACGGTGATACCCTCGCCGCCGATGGCGACTGACGATACTCGCACCGACGAGGAGCTATTCGCGGCTTGGGCCGCCGGTGATCTCGATGCCGGCAATACGCTGTTCGAGCGCTATTACAAAAAGATCATTCGGTTTTTTAGTAACAAGATCAACTCGGGCATCGAAGACCTCGTACAAAAGACGTTCCTGGGTCTCCTCAAAGCGAAAGACCGGTTTCGCGGCGATGCCAAGGTGCGTACATACCTGTTTCAGATCGCTCGCAACCAACTGGCCAAGGCCTACCGCAACAAATCCAAACACCGCGATCTCGACATGAGTGTCACGAGTGTGCACGACCTCGGGCCCTCGTTGACCGCCCAAGTCGAGGCCAAGCACCAGTACCGACTGTTGCTCGAGGGCCTGCGCCGACTGCCGATCGACGACCAAATCGTGTTTGAGCTCTACCATATTGAGGGGATGACAGGTCCCCAGGTAGCGACAGTGCTGGGCCTCGGCGTGCCCGCGGTCCGCGGCCGGCTGCGGCGGGCGGGCGAGCGGCTGCGAACCATCATCGCCGAGCTGCCCTCGGATCCACAGGAACTCAAGGAGACACAGACCACCTTGGCGACCTGGTCGGAGAACATCCGCAAGCGAATCGATTCCGACGAAACAGATACCAACCAAGGGTGAGGGCCAGCCAGTACTCGCCGAACAACTCCGTTCGTGCGACGAGCTTGGGCAACGACACAGAGATCGGATTGCGCGGGGAGGGTACTAGATGCTTAGAGTATGTCATCGAGTGCCCTACTATCTGTCCCTGGCCCGCGGTGCCCCGGCGACTCGTTGTCCGAGTTGACCGCGACTGTCCCACTTGTACGTATGCCCCGGCCTTCCTCTGAACCACACAACGCCCTCCCCGGCGTCCTTCTGCGCGCGGGCACGACCCGAGACATCCGCGACGACGATGTGACGGTTTCCCACATCCCCGGCCTCGCGGTCGGTCTCGAAGAGGAGCTGATCCGCAAAAACATCGCGGCTCGGATGTTCAACCGCCCGCTCGAGCCAGAGCTGATCGGCGAGCGCTATGTCCTGCGCCACGCGATCGGTCGCGGTGCGAAAGGCACGGTCTTCCTGGCCGAAGACCAACGCCTGCACCGGACGTTGGCGATCAAACTGCTCCACGAACACGGCGATAGCGAAGAGCGGACGCGACTGTTGCGAGAGGGCCAAGCCCTCGCCGAGCTCAAACACCCCAACGTCGTCCAAGTCTTCGATGCCGACAATTATGAAGACCAGGTCTATCTGGTCATGGAACACATCGACGGCTGCACGTTGCGCGAGTGGGAACGCGACGAGACGCGTACGTGGAAGCAAATTCTCGATGCCTACCGCCAGGCGGGAGCCGGTCTGTTGGCCGCCCACAAACGGGGTTTTGCCCACCGCGACTTCAAACCCGAAAACGCGTTGGTCGAACGCGAGACCGGCCGTGTGTGTGTCGCCGACTTCGGTTTGGTCAAGCGCCAGCTCGGACTCGTCGCGCCGACCACCGAGCATTCATCGCAGTTGCTCGCCACACCGACCAGCCAACCCCGGGTCGACAACATCCAGATCACCGCCACGCACAAGGCCGCTGGGACACCTCTGTACATGGCCCGCGAGTCCCTGTTTCAGGGCCGCTCCGACGAACGCAGCGATCAATTCAGCTTCTGCGTCTCCCTCTACCTCGCGCTTTACGGCACCTATCCCCTCACCGGAGGGACGCCGCCATCGGAATACGGCGACCTGATCGCGGCCCTCGACGCCGGCGTTGTCTACCGCCCCAAAAAAACCTCCCGGGTCCCGCAATGGGTCTTTCGCGTCCTCGCCCGCGGCCTCCACAGTGTGCCCGAGCAGCGCTACCCATCGATGGCCGAGCTCCTCGCCGCCCTCGACCACAGATGGAAAGCCCGGCGAATTTTTCAGGGAATTGCTGGTACAACTTTAATCGCGGCCGGCGTCGCCTTCGGATTGGTTGTCTCGCAGTCCGATCCGCCCTCGCCCCCGTGCGCGGGTGCCCAACAGGCATTTGCCGAGGCCTGGAATCCCGATGTACAAGCACGTATTTTGACCAGTTTTCAAGCGACTGCGATCCCCGAGGCGAACACGCGGGCGAATCAGGTCGCCCAAGCACTCGACATCTATGCGGACAAATGGACCGAGACCCACACCAACCAGTGCCGCAAAACCCGGGTCCATCAAGATCAGTCTGAGCAGGTGCTCGAGGGACAAATGCAATGCCTCCACGGGTTGCGCAACGAAGTCGCGCTGCTCGTCGACCAGCTCGAAAACCCGACGCCCGACAATGTCCGCAACGCCGCGCGCTCGGTCGCCAGCCTGACCGAGCCAGCCACCTGCGTGGAGTTTGACACCCACGTCCCGCCCCCCGGGCTGGCCGAGGAGGTCGCCCACATCGAAGAAAAACTTGCACAAGCACGTACTGACGCGCGCGTCGGTCGCCTGCAAACAGCCCTCGGTACCGCACAGGCGGCCGCCTCGGAGGCCCCGAAGGACTATCGCCCGATCCACGCCCGTGCGTGGATCGATGTGGCCGAGATCGCCATCCGCCTCGGCGACGGAGTCACTGCCCACCAAGCACTCGACCAAGCGATGCTGATCGCCGAAGCCGGGAAACTCCATGACCTCAAAGCCATTGCCCGGATACTTGACCTCAAGGTCCTCGGCTTCCTCCTCCAAGACACCGAAAAGGCCCAGCAAGCCGCACTGTGGGCCGACGCTGCCATCACTGCGAGCCGCAACCCACCGTCGCTGCGCGCGACCTACCACAACAACCTGGGCCTGTCGTTGATCTACACAAGTGGGAACTATCCTGCGGCACTCGAAAGCCTCCACCTCGCCCACAACTACCGCGCCGGAGAAAACCCCCTCGACGAAATCGATACACTTGTCAACCTCGGCAATGTTCATCACCAGCTCGGGGAGTATGAGCAAGCAACCGCCTATCTGAACCGCGGGCTCGAACTCGAGGACAGCCTAAACAGCGAGCCCAGTGTCCACGACGGCCGCTATCGTTCGCAACGGGCAGCGCTGTACCTCAACCTCGCCACGGTTCAGGCTTCGCAAAAAAACTACACACAAGCCCTCCGCAGCGCCGAACAATCGCGGTCGTTTCAACCACCTGAAAGTCCACTGTTGCTCGAGACACTGCGGGTGATCGCCAAATGCCATACCCGCAGAGAAAACCATCGTGAAGCCTTCAAGTATTGGCAACAGGTGGTCGACCTCACGCGCACACAACCCGATCCTTCACAGTATGAACAGGCCCGAGCCCATAAGGACCTCGGATTGGCGTATTACTATCTCAAAAATCCCCGCGCAGCCGCCGATGAGTTCGAACAGGCAATCGAAATTTGGGAGCAAATCGTCGACACACAGCCACAACAAAACCGGCGGTATTTTGTTACCGCACTCATAAGTATGGCCTATACCTCGCACGAGCTCGGGCACAAGCAGCAGGCCCGCCAAGCCCTCGCACGGGCCGATGAAGTCCTTTTAATCTGCCCACAAAAAAGCCGTGATAGCCTCCAATCCACCATCGATCAAGCACGAGCTGCACTCGGTCTTTCTGCATCATAATTTCTTCTGACCACACTCTCCACGTTCGCAAATCACAACAGGATAAAGCCATGACCCGCAATCTTCAACCAATCATGATCCTCTGCCGCCTCGACGCAACGGGTGACCCCAAAAACCTCCAGCTCACGATCGATGATGCTCGTGTCAAACGGATCAACAACAAGTGGACAGTCAAACTCGAGAAGGGGAAACTCCACACCTTCTGCGTACCCATCATCGGGGACCCCGCGCTCGACCCCGAAACCGTGAGGTCGACGTTTAACAATGAAGGCCTCGTCAAGTGGAGCGCGGGTGAGGACGGCTTTCTCCACACCATCGATCAGCTAGGCGAGCTGCACATCTACGTCAAAACCAAGGCCGGGGGTCAAGCCGAACTCCCCATTCTCAACGACGGCACCGGTCGCCCCGATCTCGACTTCGGCTGACCGCAGTCCACGCGTGAGGTCCGCTTCCACAGTGGTACCCCACGGCGGCCGAGCACACGATGAACGCGATGCCCCATGAAGGGGACGTGATCAAAGAGCGCCGCGTCGACATATTTTGATGTATCTGCATTTTTTTCGTTGTTGTTCGCCAGTGTGAGCAACACATGCAGGGGTCTGTGATTCCGCTCGTTCTGTCCAGAGCAGCGATGCACGTCCAGATACGGTCGGGCCCCATTTTGCGTGAAGAATCGTGAGCTGCGTCACCCAAATACTTGCAACGACATCTATCAAAGTCTTGCATAAATTTTAGGTGCTTATGGTGACGTTGGTCGAGATGTGATCCTGTTGTTCAGGGTCACTTCTCTCATGCGTGTGGCCGCTCCAACCTGTCGGGGCGAACATTTGCCTCGCAAGCCGTGTTAGGTTGCCGCCAACTCACTGATCCGCGTGACCTCAGCTCGGACTCTCCGGCTCCTCCCCCTGCGGTAAGGTATGCCGAGTCGACAACTTGCCTGGCCCGGAGGGTCTATCGGCGATCGAGGAATGACGTTCGCGCGTTCAGTACCCGTTCCTCTTCAACCAATACGGAGCAGTCCCCCATTGGCACTCGCGATTTACACCTGCACAGGCGCCCGCCGCCTCCGCCCACTGAGAACGCCTAGGATGTCGGTATCCGCCGGTGAGGTCATGATCGACGAGGTTCGCTGATCCATGTGCGGCTTCATCGGTAGCTTTTGCAGTACGGGTCCACTTGGGGACTTGGCGCTCGACCGCACCAGCCTCGAGCGACTGAAACACCGGGGCCCCGACGATGACGGATGGTTTGAGGACCGCCATGCCGTACTCGGATTTCGTCGCCTCTCGATCATCGATGTATCGGGCGGCGCGCAGCCACTTTTCAACGCCCGTCGCGATGTCGTCCTGACCCTCAACGGCGAGATTTACAACCACCGTACGCTCCGCCGCGAACTTCGGCACCCGCACCCGTTTCGCAGTCGCTCGGATGCCGAGGTCCTGGTTCATCGGTACGAAGAGTCCGGTACTTCGGGACTCGTCGATGGGGTCAATGGGATGTTTGCCTTCGCGTTGTACGACCAGCGCAAGCGCTGCGTCATACTCGGTCGCGACCGGGCGGGACAAAAACCGTTGTACTGGCAATTTTCGGCCGGTGTGTTGCGCTGGGCCAGCGAACTCAAGGCCCTGCTCGGCGATCATCGCCCACCGGTTTCGAGTCAGGCCGTCAACGACTACCTCCGCTTTGGCTACGTACCCGCTCCGCTGACAATGTTCGAAGGCGTGTTCAAGTTGCCGGCGGGGTGTTTGTTGGTGTGCGAACAGGGGTGTCCCCCTCGGGTCGAGCGGTACTGGAAATTGCAATACGCCGAGAATGCAGATCGAGAACTTCGGCCGGGGGAGTTTGACCAGTGGCGTGACCGTTTACAGGTTGCGATTGCCCGGGCCGTCGAGCGACGTCTCGAAAGCGAAGTCCCACTCGGATTCCTGCTGTCCGGCGGAGTCGACTCTGCGTCCGTGTTCGCCCTAGGGGCACGGGCGCTAGAAAACCCGGTACAGGCATTTACGATCGGCTTCCCGGGCGATGCCATCGATGAGACGAACGTCGCTGCGGAGATGGCCAAAAAATGGGGTGCGAACCACCAACTCCGGGAGCTGCGCGAGCGCGAGTCACTCAACATCAATCGGGTCCTGTTTCTCGCGGAAGAACCACTTTCGACCGACGCTTTGCTGCCGACGGCCCGGGTGTTTGAGCAGGTCGCGGACTCTGGCTTTACGACGGTTTTGACCGGTGAGGGGAGCGACGAGATCATGGCGGGATACCGCAAGTTCGCCTCCGCCTGCCCCTGGGTTTCGCCCCGCTGCGAGTGGCCGACAACCGGTTCCCCGCTCGAGCGCTACCTCGCCCACGAAGAGTTCACATTTCCAGATCCGGCCGCGCGCGAGCAGTTGCTCGGCCAGCAGCCCGACGACGATCGGTTTCAGGAGCTCGAGGAGGAGGCACAACACCTCGATCCGTTGGGCCAGATGCTGCACTTTGAAGCCCGACTGCGACTACCCGACCGCATCAATCCTCGGCTGGACCGCCTGAGTATGGCGTGGAGTGTGGAGGCACGGGCTCCGTTTATGGACTACGAACTCCAGGAGTTGTGTGCCGCCATTCCGCATCGACTCCGCCGCGCACCGGATGTCGACAAGTACCTCCTGCGAGAGTCCATGCGCCCGTTGTTGGTCGACGATGTCATCCGCGCAAAAAAGGCTCCGTTTCGGGCGCCCGCGCGGTGGTTTGTGACCCCAGAGCACCTCACTGCGGAGCTCAACGACGACTCGGTGCGTGCAGCCGGCATGGTTCGACCACAGGCGGTCCGCAACCTCCTCGATCGCAGCCACACCGGACGACGAGCACAGGAGGAACTCTACAATCTCTATATCCTGCACGCGTGGTACAGGAGTTTTGTGACACAACCACCTGCGAGTGTTGAAGCTGCACGTTAACGTTGGGTGGTGCAACACTTGCAAATGCATGCGCCCAATGGTTACATACCGCGAATCAAAACAGGATATGGCGATGATCCGCAGTCAACCGATGACAATCCACTCTCGTCTCGAGGCGGATGCTCCCCGTCCGATTCGCATCACAAGCGACGACCGACATGTCAAATGGCTGTGTCGCGAATGGGTACACGAGCTCGAGCGTCCTCTCAACACCGACGGCGGTTGTCCCGATGTCGACCCCGACTGATCCCGCGAAGCGGGCACTCCTCATCGGCTGTACTGCCAGCGACCTCTCGGGTATCCACCACGACGTTCAAGCGGTTGGTGCCTGTCTTTCAAAACACAAATTTGTATGCACATTTTGTGTCGGCGAGGTCGCAACCCGCGACAATATTCTCGCCGAGTTTCGTCGCCTGCTCGACGAAACATCCCCCGGGGACACGATCTGCATCTACTACTCCGGACACGGAGGACTCGCGGTCAATCCCAACCCCAACCGCAGCTACCAGGGGCGGCGCGAACCCGCAGAGTATCAATATCTCGCCCCCGTCGACATCCGGGCCGATCCCCAGTCGTTTCGCGGGATCTTCCGCGCCGAACTGTCCGCCCTGATCGGTCAGTTGAGTCTACAAACATCCAACATCACGGTCGTGCTCGATTGTTGCCATGCATCGGGTATGGTCCGCGACCCGCGGTACCGGGCAAAGGCGATCGCGCGCCCGTGGCGGGCCGGGGTGGAGCAGCATATCACCTGGCTGCGTGAGCAGGGCTACGACCTCACGCTGCTATGTCCCGAGGGCAATCCAAACATCATCCAGCTGCTCGCCTGCCAAGCGCGACAAAAAGCGTTTGAATATACAGATAAATCGGGTACGCGCCACGGTCTCCTGACGGCCAAATGGCTCGAAGTCATGGACTCGATCGACAGCACCACAACCTGGGCTGCGGTCGGCGCCCGGGTGCAAGAACTCGTGCAACAAGAACTAGCGATCCAAGAGCCACAGGTCGTGGGCCCGACCTCGCGAACTGTGTTTGGACTCGAGCGCCGACATACACCCGGCATCCTGAGCTACGCCATCGACGGCGGGCGACCGGTGCTGCGCGGCGGTTCGCTACAAACCGTCGCCATCGGCGATCGCTACCTCCTCATGCCACTCGAAGCCGGCGCGGGCGACCGCAGGGTTTCATTGGCCGAAGCCGTGGTCACGGAGGTTCAGACCCAGCTGGCTGTGGTCCGCCTATACCCGCCCGACGCAACCATCCCGCTGGGAGCTCGGGGGTTTTTGACAAAACGACTGACCGCAAAATATTCGGTTACATGTACAGACACCGATCTGCCGGAGCGACTTCGGAGCTCGCCGCTGTTGCAACTCACACGCGAGCACGGTCGCGACGCATTTGCCACCGTCGCGCGCGAAGGTCCCAACTGGCTGGTGTTGGACCGCGAACACGAGCAAGTGTGTCACCCCCTACCCGCGGCCCAAACCTCGCCCGCCGAGCTCGTCGCCAAGGTCGAGCTCGTCGCTCGAGCCGAAGCACTACGCCTGTTTCAATCGGGCGTCGGCAACCAACAACTCACGCGACAGGTCACGGTCGAGTGGGGTGTCGTCGGCGGACAAACATTTGCCACCACAACCGATGTTCCCCGCCTCGCAGTCGGTCGCCGCATCTACGTCCAAGTTCGCAACCGCAGTGCACTGCCGGTCTTCGCGTCCGTTCTGGGAATCGGTGTTGATGCAAGTATTTCTTTGCTCAGCCGGGCGACGCCACGGGGCCGTGAAGTCCTCGTCGACACCCCCTACACGCTCGGTAGCGACGCCCTCGGAGAGCTCCAGGGAATCCCCGTGGGATGGTCACAAGATGTACCCACAACAAAATCGCGACGCGCAGCGATCGTCGTGGTCGTAACCGATATGCGGGTCGACCTGCGCCCGTTGCTCACAGGCACATGGCCGCACGCAGCCCTCTGCGCAAGCGATGCATCCGAGGTGTTCCCCAAACCGCGCCCTGTCACCCGCGGTTCGACCCGGGGACCGAGTCGCTCTGCACGCTATACGGTGCGGGTGTTTCCGTTTCGCGTCGAGCCGTAACCCGCTCGGATCGTCGTCGAGCACCATCCAAATATCTGCGCGGTCGACCCTTCGGATCCCCTCGTACGCCCCGAAGACGGGCGATTGTAACCGGACGTTTCACCACGTTCACGGCCTGCACGTGTGCCCGCGACGTGTCAACGGTGCCCGTGTCCAATGGTTACGCACCTTTGGTTGCACCACCTCGAATGTCTGGCCCGCAGCTTCCCCATTTGTGTGTGGTTCATCGGGACCTCCGTGTAAATGCAAGCATCATCGAGAACCGGCCCATCGTCTCGCGCTTCACACGCGCGACTTCGGGCAGATCCGTTTGCCGTTTTCCGTCGACTTACAGGCGCATTCGGGATACCAATGGCCATCGACCAGACCACCTACATCCGGCCCGCCGCCTCGGGTCCCATGTACGTGCAACAGCTTGTCCGACCAAGGAGCGTAACGACATGAGTAGCAAAGATCTTCGTTTTGACGGACGCGTCGCCGTCGTCACCGGTGCCGGCAACGGCCTCGGGCGGTCCCACGCCCACCTCCTCGCCAGCCGCGGTGCGAAGGTCGTCGTCAACGATCTGGGGGGCTCGGCCCATGGCCAGGGCAGCTCGCAAAACGCTGCCGATCGGGTGGTCGCCGAGATCCGCGAGGCCGGGGGGGAGGCGATCGCCAACTACGACTCGGTCACCGACGGCGAAAAGATCATCCAATGCGCCCTCGACAACTTCGGCAAGGTCGACATCGTCATCAACAACGCCGGAATCCTGCGCGACGTCAGCTTTCACAAAATGTCCCAACAGGACTGGGACCTGATCTACCAAGTCCACGTGTTGGGCAGCTTTAAGGTCACCCACGCCGCCTGGCCGCACATGCGAGAGCAGCAGTACGGGCGTGTCATCATGACCAGCTCGGCCGCCGGCCTCTACGGCAACTTCGGCCAGGCCAACTACAGCACCGCCAAACTCGGGCTCGCGGGCTTTGGCCTCACGCTCGCACACGAGGGCCGCAAGCGCGGAATCCATGTACATACCATTGCTCCGGTCGCCGGCTCGCGTATGACCGAGACGATCCTCCCGCCCGACCTTATCGCCGCGCTCAAACCCGAATACGTCAGCCCGCTGGTCGCCTACCTGTGCCATGAATCATGCGAGGAAACCGGCGGCATTTTTGAGGTCGGCGGCGGCATGGTGGCCAAGCTGCGGTGGCAACGGACCGAGGGCAAGATGTTCCGGATCGGCCGCGACATCTCCCCCGAACGCATCCGCGACGCCTGGGACACGGTCGTCGACTTTGGCAGGGCGACCTATCCCAACGACGCGATGTCGGCGATCAAGCCGGTGCTCGACAACATCGCCGAAGGTCCGAGCCGCGGCGGCAATCAATATATCGACTGCGACGAGGCCCTCGGGTACGAGTTTCCGACCTCGTCCACGAGTTACGACCAACGCGACCTGTCCCTGTATGCACTCGGGGTCGGGGCTGCCCGCGATCCGCTCGACGCCAAGGACTTGCAACTGGTCTACGAGATGCACGGCGATGGTTTTCGCAGCCTTCCGACCTACGGCGTGATCCCACCGCTCAACGCCATCGTCGAGATGGCCAGCAAGGGCAAGCTGGCACCCGGCCTCAACTTCGGGGTCGAGCGTCTGCTCCACGGTGAGCAGCGCCTCGAAGTCGCCCGTCCGCTCCCTTCTAGTTGTACACTCACCCATTCGATCAAAGTCCGCGACATCTGGGACAAGGGCAAACACGCCGTCGTGGTGCTCGAGTGTTCGAGTCGCGACGAACACGGCGACGAGCTGATCCGCAACGACGTCTCACTCCTCATCAAAGGCGCCGGTGGCTGGGGTGGTGACCGCGGTCCGAGTGACGAGCGCAACACCCCCCCCGAACGCGACCCCGATGCGACGACAACCGAGCAGTTGTCACCCAACCAGGCCCTGCTCTATCGCCTCAGCGGCGATGTCAACCCACTTCACGCCGATCCCAACTTCGCCCGCGCATTTGGATTTGAGCGGCCGATCCTCCACGGTTTGTGTACCTTTGGTCATGTCGCCCGCCACGTCATCAATGCGTTTTGCGACGGCGATCCGCGGCTGTTCAAGAACATCGATGTGCGGTTTTCCGGCAGTGTGTTCCCCGGCGAAACCCTCGTCACCGAGATGTGGAAGGCATCCGACACCCGGATCATCCTTCAATGTACAGTCAAAGAACGCGACAAGTTGGTGATCTCGCACGCGGCAGTCGAGCTCTACACCGAGATTCCCAAGGCCCCCGACCGCAGTAAACAAAAGGTCCAAGCCAAGCCGGCCGAGGCCGCTTCCAACACACCGATCAGCGCGGATGTGTTTTCTGCGATCGCACAACACATCGGACAAAATGCCGGGCTTGTACAAAAAATCGGCAAAGTGTTTGCGTTTCACCTCACCGGTCCCCAAAGCGCGTGGACCGTCGACCTCAAAAATGCCCCGGGGGACGCCCGTGAAGGGGCCGGGGCGGCCGACTGTACGCTCGAGATGACCGATGCTGACTTTATGGCCATGTGTGCCGGTAAGTTGAATGCACAAAAACTCTACTTCGACGGTCGCCTCAAGATCTCGGGCGACGTCATGGCCTCGCAAAAGCTGACCTTCTTGGCAAAGCTCGACCCCAAACGCGTGACCGAGGCTGCGCGTGCACGTGCCGGTCGTGGCGAGGCTGTGCAAGCGGAGGCCGAGGCAGCACCGGCCGAGGCGGGACCTGGCGAAGTGTTCATCGGCATCGGTGATCACATCACCCGCCATCCCGAGCTGGTCGAAAAAATCGGCAAGGTGTTTTTATGGAAGCTGACCGCTCCAGACTCGCTGTGGACCCTCGACCTCAAAAACCCGCCAGGCGGTGTCACAGCCGGTGAAGCGACCAAGCCACATTGTACCCTCGAACTGACCGAAGCTGACTTTTTGGCCATGAGCCGGGGCGAGCTCAATCCGCAGTCGATGTACTTCGACGGAAAATTAAAGATCAGCGGCGATGTCATGGCTTCGCAAAAGCTGACCTTCCTCAAGGACATCGACCCCGAGCAGGCGAAGGCCGCGGTCGCGGCTGCCAAGGCCCAAGGCGGGGTGCCCAAGGCCGCGTCATCAAGCCAACCGACCAAGCCCCAGGGACCGAGCTTCAACGAGGTGTTGACTGGTCTCAAACATGTACTTGCACAAAACCCTGCGCTCGCAGCCGAGGTTGGGGCAACGATCGGCGTACGCGATGCCGCGGGCGACGGCGCATGGACCCTCGATCTGCGGGCCGAAGCCGCCTCGCATCTTGTCGAGGGGACTGACGGGGCACAGGCCGGGCTCACCGTTACCGCCAGCGATCTCGCAGCTTGGATCCGCGGGGATGTGCGCGCCAGTGAGTTATTCCAGCGCGGCAAACTGCGGGTCGATGGGGACCTCGCACTCATCAAGCGCCTCGATGCGCTCACGTCATCGCTCAACAAGCAGATGCCCGCGAGCTAACCGTCACCGAGACTGGACGGAACCATCGCCGGCTCCGCGATCAATGTAAACACATCTAAATAGAAACGGCCGCCAAGGAGGTGGCCGTACGGCGGTCGAAACTGCCGGCCGACGAGCATGTGCGAGGACTCGACGACTCGCATGGTCCACCAGCGTTTGATGCGAGCGCAGGTACCCCCTCGAATCGAAAATTTCGTACGCTGCGCTGCCAGTTCGCAGCTCCTGTGTTGCGTGCATTTGCAAGCGGCAGCCGAAAGCTCGTCCTTCGCAAGAAGCCTCCGCCCGATCGGCCACGGCGCCCAGTGGTTCTCGAGCCCGCGGGTCATCACTTCGATTCCGCAACCCGCCCAAACGGTGTATCCTCGCTACGGGCGACATCCCAAATCCTAAAAAGATCTTCGGACGAAAAGGAACGAGTTAATGGGCAAGGGCAAGGTCAACATCATCGGCGTCGGCATGGTCAAGTTCGCCAAACCAGGCAAGAGCGAGGACTACAATGTCATGGCTCGCAAGGCGGCCACGCAAGCACTTGCAGATGCAGGGATCGACTACGGCGAGGTGCAACAGGCCTACGCCGGGTATGTCTACGGCGACAGCACCTGTGGACAGCGGGTGGTCTACGAACTCGGCCTCACGGGGATCCCGGTGTTCAACGTCAACAATAACTGTTCGACCGGGTCGACCGCGTTGTACCTCGCACGCCAAGCGATCGAAGGTGGCAGCATCGACTGCGCCCTCGTCATCGGGTTTGAAAAGATGGAAAAAGGTGCGCTCGGGGCCTAGTGGGTCGACCGTGTCAATCCCCTCGAAGCCCACGCCAACCTCTTGATCGAGGTCCATGGATTTGCCCAG
>CAZUPD010000135.1:0-21436 GCA_964621785.1 uncultured Nannocystaceae bacterium | reverse complement strand
AAGGTCGGCGCCGAGCCGGGCTACGCCACGTCGCTCGACTTCGACGACAGCAAGTAGTGGCGTTACTGTTGTATCGTCAAATATTTCGGTATCAGATTCTGGAGTGTTATCGACGTCGAACGAGACAACCGATGACCCGACGACAGCCGGCGTGACGACCATGGACGATCCAGACCTTCCGCTGGAGCTGGAGCCGCGGGCGTTTCGAATCAACCACATCGAGCTCATCGATCCCCATCTTTACGCACCGATCCCAGAACCCTGTAGTGATATCACCGATATCGTCAACGATGCAGTGTTCCCGGAGCAGGTGAACGACCCCAACCAGAGCGTGGTTGTGTTGTTTCCCGCCTACAATCCCGACGCGGTCGAGGATGAGGAGCAGTACGTCTACATCTATCCGTCTGTGTGTAATGGCGATCCGCCGACGCTTTGTCGCCCCCACGGCGCTCCGACGATATTTGTTGCCAATACACATATTTCGGGATCTTGCCAGGATGTCGACATCACGACGATCAATCCCGCGAACTACGGTCAGCTCAGCAATCCGGGTGCGACCTGTGTCGCGACACAGCCGGGTATCTTCTCGATGTCGCTGCTCGGCCAAGGGGCCGATGCAGTGCTCCACGACGCGACCCTCACGGGCTCGTTCGATGATGCGAAAAAACCGTCGAGCATTGTGAGCGGTTACGTGGCCGGGTTTATCCTCGAACAGACCGCGCGTTCACTCGAGTACGACGTATTTGGCCAGCAGCTCACGTTGTGGTCGATGATCCAGGGTGCGGAGGCCTGCGCACATCCTTCGATGCCACCGTCCGACGTCGATAACCATACGCTGTTCGGCGAGGACGAAGACGGCGTGTGGGCCTACTTTAATATCGAAGGGGTGCACGTCGACTGGAATCCAAATCCGATCTAGCGGCGAGCCCATCGGGCTTCCGGCTGGCATAAATGGTGTCCTGAGAGACATCTTCTACATTGACCGCGACCGGACGACCGCAACCGCACGAGCTCGCCGCGGTCGGGCGCGCACGTATGCATTTTTTGCCCGCATCTGAGTTCCCGCGGAACTTCGGTTCGGGTTGATTGTCTTGCAATGCGGAAGGCCGGACTGCATGCAGATGCACCGGCGAGCCCTATGAACGCGACGACCCATCTTCTCGCCAGTCTCGACCTCCAGACGCTGGTGAGCTATCCCGAAACACTTGCCGTCCTCGCGGGCTTGTGCCTGACCGTGTGGATGGGACTCGGAGTCCAGCGCATGCGTGGGTGGGCCGTTGCCAACGGTCGCAGCCAGTATCGCGACGCCCCGGAGCACCTCGGCACCTTGGCGGTCTCCACCCGGACGTTGTTGTCGGATCTCGAGGACGTTGCCGGGCGGGAAGGGCCGGCCTATGTCCGCCGCGAAATCTGGCAGTGGGTCGGTCAAGCCGAGGCTGTCGCATCACAGTTTGATTTTTCCGAGCTCGGGCTGTCGCTCGAGGCGATTCGCACGCGGCTGTTGGCCGACAGTGATCAGCCCGCCGCAATTCGAGCTCTCATCGGTATGCTGCGGGTGTTCGACCAACGTCTGTGTGCTCCGCGGGGGGACCACTACCGCGGACATGCCGGTGTCCGGGCCAAGGCGTCGACACCCTCGGCCGGGATCGCCGATGTTGTTGCGCGAAAAAAGGTGTATGAGCAACTCATTCGCCTCCACGGACCGGGCCTGCGTCGGGTGGCCGGAAGCTACACGCGAACCGCGAGCGAGCGCGACGATCTGTTTCAGGACATTTCGCTCGCCCTGTGGCGTGCCCTCGCCAACTTTCGCGGCGAGGCTTCCCTGCGCACGTTTGCCTATCGCGTCGCTCACAATCGGGCCGTGACCCACAGCACCCGGCGGCGTCCTACACCTGCCCAAGCCGACACCTGTCGCATGGCAAGTGCAGATGCAAGTCCTGAGCAGGCACTCGACCGCGCCGAAAAACGCCGTCGTCTGCAGGAGGCGATCGTCCAGCTTCCGGTCGGGCAACGCCAAGTATTGACCCTCGCGCTCGAAGGATTTCGCCACGCCCAGATCGCCGAAGTCGTCGGGATTAGCGAAAAAAACGTCTCGGTGCGGCTCAGTCGGGCCCGGCAAAAACTCGCACAGTCGCTCGGAGGGACGGCGCGGTGAACGTCGAACAGCCCCATACCGATCCCAGTCTCGCCGAATGGGCCGGGCTTTGGCGTTCTTCCGAAGCACAAGGCGATGCACCGCCGCCAGCTAGTTCATTGCAGATGCATCTTCGTCGCCGGCGATCGCGAGTCATGGAACTCTGCCTCGCCACGGTTGCCCTGATCACTCCCTTGTTGATGGATGCACCCTGTACGGTCGTGATCGCGGCGACTTGGGTCGTGGTTCCACTGTGGATCTACCAACTCATCCACGGCCTCGGACCACAGGCTCCTTGGCGGTGGGCAATGCCGACGTCGACCTATTGTGCAGTCGCCTCTCCGCCGCGGATGCGAGCCCGCCAGCGGACCGGATGGATCCTTTGGATCCTGTGTGTTGCTACGGCCCTGTGTTGGGCCCACGGCGTTGTGCAGTTGTTTTCGATCGGCGCCGATTTTGTCAACGGCGGGCATGCAGCGGCCTGGTTGCCGAGTGTGCTCCTGCTATCTATTGTATGCACACGGGCGTCCCTGGCCCGCCGCGCCTACCACCGTGAACTCGAGCAGGTGAGTGGAGCATTTGTCGACATCAAACACACGGGTGCAATGCCCCGGACGAGCCGTCAGATCCAAGTGCGACGGTCGAAACGACCATACCGAGGGCGAAAGCACGGGTCGCGTCTTCGCGGGCGGCGTCGTTCGTCGACATGTACCTTTTTGTTGTAGATGCATGAGATTGCCCCAACGAGCGCCGAGTTTTGTGCCCGTCGTTTTCTTGTGGATGCGATGTTTCGCGTCACCAGCGGATAAGCGCTGAACCCCATGTAAAACCGGATCCAAAGGCTGCGAGGGCGACGGTCATACCGGGCTTGAGGCGGCCCGAAGCCTCGGCCTCGGCGAGCAAAATCGGGATGGTCGCGGCGGTGGTGTTGCCGTAGCGCTGGATGTTGTGCACCGTTTTGTCGCCCGGGATCCCGAGTTGTTCGGCCACATACTGATTGATCCTCAGATTGGCCTGGTGAAACACAAACAGATCGACCTCGGCGAGCTCGACCCCGGCGTGTTGACAGGCCTCGATGAGTGCGCCTGACATCGCCATCACTGCTGCGCGAAACACCTTGCGGCCATCCATGTGCGCCCACATGTGCTCGGGCTCGACGCGGCCACGACCTTCTTCGTCGAGGGGGATAAACGGGCGTTTGGTGATGTCCCAGACCTTTTGGCACAGGACCTCGGCATGGCGGCCGTCAGCGCCTAGGTGGACGCCGCGGATGCCCCGGTCTTCCTCGGTTGCAGATACAACCACTGCCCCCGCTCCGTCGCCGAACAACGAGGAAACCGTACGTCCGCGGGTGGTCAGGTCGAGGGCTGCGGAGTGGGTCTCTGCCCCGACCAGCAACACATGTTTGGCGGCGCCCGAACGCACCATCGCGTTGGCCGTACACAGCCCGTAGAGAAATCCCGAGCACTGGTTGCGAATGTCCATCGCGGGGATCAGGCGTGGTGTTTCAGCCTCGGCGACCCCGAGCCTTCGCTGCAACAACACGCCACTTCCGGGAAATGCGTACTCCGGCGAGAGGGTCGCAAACAGGATCATATCGAGGTCGGTCGCTACGAGTCCGGCGGACTCGAGGGCGGCACGGGTCGCATGCTCTGCGAGTTCGGACGTCCCGACACCTTCCTCAGCAAATCGCCGGGCTTCGATACCGGTTCGCTGGACGATCCACTCATGGTCGGTGCCGATGCCGTAGTGGTTGACGAGGTCGTCGTTGGTGACGACGCGCGGGGGAACATAAAATCCGGTACCAGAGATATAGGCGTTGGCCACGTCGAGGTCTCCTATCCTGACAGCCGTGGACGTACTCCACGGGTCGGCTCGCTTGCCGTTGTCGAGGTTGATGTCGGAGAATTTTACGGTAGCCCCACTACAGTTGCAATTCACAGAAGCCAACCTCGACAAGATCTACAGCGTGACGACACGGAGAAAAACCACGGATGCTGTGCGTGGGTGGGCGTCTTTCCGTTGACACAGAGGTCGCGTCAAAGGTTGGGTTGTGTGTCGACTCGCACGGCAACTTTTGCTGACCGGAGGTCAGACTGCGATTCGTTTCAGGATGTGGTTTTGCAAGTGCATGCAACGCTTCGTGTGAGGCGGGCCACGGCCGATGGGTCGCGTGGCGGCAGGATGCATTATATTTATGCGTATGCATATTTAAATGGGTGCTCCTATGACCTCGTGGTGAGTTCAGACATCGATACTTCGACCTCGTGATTGTAGGACGTCGCGTATTTGATTTTATATGTTTATACAACAGATGGTCGAATGCGTCGTGAACCACGAAAAAACCGGCACCGCGAATTGCTGCGCCGGTTTGTCGGAGATGGGCCGGTGGTCAGAAACCGTACTCCGTGTTCGAAGGGTCGAAATCGCCGCTCGAAAGACCTGTGTTGAGCTGGGTGTTTGAGAACCCATAGTCCTCAATTAGGTTGCCTTGACGGTCCCAAACCTGGACCTTGTTCGGAAGTCCGGTTTTGAGGTTGACGCAAATTTTCGCCCGTGGAGCGTAAAATTTTGCGACCTTGCGCTCCGGTGTGACGGCCTCGACACAGCGGCTTCGCTCGCCGTAGATCTGGGAAATTCCATGATCATACAACTTGACGTCGTCCTTACGGATCTGCCCGAGGCGAAAGTCACGGACGATCAGGCGGATCGTGTTGCCGATGCCGACCTCGGTGATTGCGTGACGGTTGCCCCGCATGGCCAGCGAGCTCGTCGGCCGCAGACTGACGGTGACATCCGGAAAAGAACCGGGATGTGCAAGGATCTTATCGCTGTTCCAACCCTGTACAAACAAGGTCTCTTGGCCACTACGCTTGCCGGACAACCACTTGAGGTAGACCGAAAACGGCTTGCGGAACTTGAGCAGCATCTTCTCCTGCGGAATCATCCGTCCGCGGATGCGCTCCTTTTTGTAGAAAATCGTTGTGTAGTCATGGACCCCTTCGTACGCGGTCTCCATGTCGTAAATCAGCTGACGAATCTCATCGACATTTGCGGCGGGCGTACCCTCGGCGACCAATTCATCGGACATGCGTGCAAGGCCATCGCCGGGGGTGGCGAGGGCGGCCGCACAGGTCGTCAGGAACAGTACTGTTTGCGTGATTTTCTTGAGGTTAAGCATGATCGTCGCCCTTTCGTCGGTACCGCTTCGCTCGTGTTCCGTGTTCGTCAGCGAGCCTCCATCAGCCGCTAGGTGCCAATACAAGCCGTCGCAGACGCAGGTGCATGGGCACCGATTCAACGGATTCTCAGGGAGAAAGTTGTCCTTTAAAAGTGTATTTCTGCCGTCCCAATAGCGCAGCGGACGGATCGCTATTCGATCCGCACCAACACAATAGATGGAGAGGTTTATCCGAGTCGGACAACCTTCGCAAGACCTAAACAGGACGTTCTCAAAAAATTCTTTTGGCCGGGTGCAGCGGTGCTCGACCGGGGCAAAGTGACCGCGAATCGGTGGCGACTTCACTCCCGCGTCCAGTTTCGCTGATCGGCTGAGAAACCTATTGTCGTGGCGTTGTGGGGTCGTGGGTGACAAGCCACATGACCGTTTTGACAGGCCTGAGACCGGATGCATGAAACAGGTGTGAGCACGTCCATAGGCTGGCTCGGGTTGCGGCTTGCAAGTTGGTGAACGTGTGAGCGAGGCTCCTCCAGCCCCTTGGCGAACACTCATCTACCACCGTTTCAGAAAGAACTACTGATGCTGCGAAACCTTGATTGTGTACTTTCCGCGACACTTGTCGCTTCTGGCCTACTCACCGCGACCGCGTGTACTGTCACAGTCGGGGAAACTTCGTTATCGACCAGTGACTCAGGCACCTCGACGGAGGGTCCCACAGAGACGGACTCGGACCCGAGTACGACCGGAACGACGGCAGGTTGCCCTGGAACGTCGGCAGGCTGTCCCGGAACATCGGCAGGTTGCCCAGGAACATCGGCGGGTTGTCCCGGAACGTCAGCAGGCTGTCCGGGGACATCGGCGGGTTGTGCCGGTACCGAGGGACAGACGGTCGAAGAGAGCTGTCAGAATTTTTGCGACGGATTGTTGGCCTGTCTCCCGGTCGAAGAGCACGGCTTCGACACCCAGCAGGACTGCATCGATGATTGTATGATCAACTCAGAGATCGTCGGAACTTCCGAGTGCGACGATGCCTCGATCTCGATCAACGAGTGCATCGCCGGCCTCGAGTGCGAGGGAATCACCGACTGGTGGGGAAGCGTTGGCGATCCACCCCCGTGCAACACCGAGACGATCGACGTCAACATCCAGTGCGACGGTCCGGCGAAATGTGTGGGGTACTGCGTGGTCGCCTTTGAGTGCCTCGCCGACGAGGCCATGTACGAATCGTACGATCAGTGTCTCTCCGACTGCGAGGAGACCTACGAAATCCTGCCGATGTCGTGTCAGGAGGCCTATTCAGGAGTGAACATCTGCATCGCCACGCTCACCTGCGAGGAGGCACTCGAGTATTGGAATGGCGATACGCCACCGTACCCGTGCTCGGACGAGTACGAGGTGTTGGAGAACTGCGACTAGCCATTCGAGCTCGCATCGAATCTGCTGCAAACAACGCCCGCCTCGTGCGGGCTTTTTGTATGTTCACACATCAACGAACCCAGATCGTCCACCGGCTCTTGGCATTGAAGTTGTTGTCTGAACAGCAGGTACTCGAGTTGTTGAGGGCGTCGTCGAGGCCTCCGCCACAGCTGCGACATGAGGCATCGCCATCGAAAAAGTCAACATCGCCGAATGACGCATAAAACGAGTACTGCGAGGGGAAGTGGAGCTCGTTCCAATCGTTTTGCGCCCAACTACCGTCGGTACTCGAGTTTTTGTGGTGGACCCCGTAGTGGCAGACCTGATTGCTGCAATCGCCCCAGCCGAGGGTGGCCCCACACTGGTAGGCCTCGCCCATCATCCCCGCCATCGGTCCGACGATCTTGGTCGCCGCCACTGGTGTCGATGCGGTCGTGCAGGTCTTGGACCACATGTCCGAATCTGGCCTCGGGACCAGAATGGCGGAGTCGTAACCGGCGATCTCACAATTTGCACAATCATCGTTTTCACGATCGGCGAACACGACTTCAGTCGTCGATGCCCAGAATACGTCGATATCGTAGTTCCAGTTGGTAGCCCGTGTATTGTCAAACATCCCGTTGCTGAGGTTGATATCGGTTTGCCCAAAATTGTCGGAGTCGGTGTGGCGGTTGAGGATCAGGGTCCAGCCTCCGTCTTCGGTTGTCATGTCGCAGAACACCTCGAACGGGTCTTCGCCGTCAATCCCATCCGGGTCGATCATGTAGACATCGCTGGGGAGCTCGGGGTCGAGTACATGTAACTGCAAGCAACTGGCCGCCGGTTCAATCGTGCAAATCTCGCTGCATCCATCGCCCGGTTCGACGTTGCCGTCTTCGCACTCTTCGACACCTTCGTGGAGCCAGGAATCTCCGCAAATTGCAAGCATACAGTCGATACACTCGTCGGTCGGCTCTTCGTTGGCGTCGTCACACTCTTCGACACCTTCGTGGACAAGGCCATCACCACAGGTAGCGAGCGTGCAGTCGGGCAGGCATGCGTCGGTATCGAGGTCGTTGGCGTCGTCACACTCTTCGACATCTTCGAGCACCACACCGTCACCGCAAATGGCTTCGGTACACTCGTTCGTACACATATCGGTGTCGATGGTGTTGGCGTCATCGCACTCTTCGAAATCTTGGTGGACAAAGCCATCGCCACAGCTCGCCAGCTCACAGGTGGACAAACACGCATCGGTCTCATCATCGTTTCCGTCATCGCAGGCCTCGGGCGGCTCGACTTCACCATTTCCACACTCCGCAACCGACGTGTCGGAATCCGTGTCCGCTTCGGTCTCGCTCTCGGATTCGGAATCCGTGTCCGTAGTGGTATCGCTGTCGGTGAGATCATCGGTCTCCGTCGCATCGGTCGTCACCGGACCCGCGGTCGTCTCCGGATCGGTCGTGACCGAAGTTGTGGGATCCGTCGAGGCCTCCTCGGTCGTCGCATCCTCGGTCGTCGTGGTCTCACTCGAGGGACAGGCTGTTGTCGATACAAGTGCCAACGCCACGAGCCAGAGCGAACGGACAGGAGTTTGTGGTCGGCCGATGGATGTCATCAATCCGAGCATCCGGGTACGGGCGCGAGAGATCAACTGTTAATTCAAAACCGGCACATCGGCCGGATTCACGTTCACGCTAGGCTGAAAAGCCTGACCCGTAGACGATGAAGCGGTGACGAGAACGCAAAGCACGTTCACCCCCCAACCACATTTGCCAGCAGCAAGCCGCGGGCTGGCACCGTCTCGGGACGATCGCCGAGGCGATCTCGGCCGATTCGTGTATCGGCATCAGGTCCAACAATAGGTGTATCGACAAAAAGGGCACGCTCAAATCAATGAGCGTGCCCGGGGTGGTGTTGAGTCAGAGGAGGATGCGCAAGCGCTAGTACTCAACACCGATGTCGGCAGCTTGCTCGCGCAACATTTCGACAACTTGGCCATCGAAGCCATCAGCTTTTTCGTTATCGCTGAGGTAGGCATCGCGTTGATTGGTGAGTTCGAGGATCTCGGCTTGTAGGCGCTTGCGTTCGGCCTGCTGCTTGGCGACGTAGCCCTTGCGCGCGTCCTTGCCGAGGTTTTGCAATTCGGTGGGCAGCTCCTCCTCGGCGATCGAATCGATGTCGACTCCGTCGTCGAGTGCTCCGAGGAGGTCCTCTTTGTTCATGCGTTTGGACTTGGCGGAAAACGAGGCTGCTTCGGCGGCTGCGGGGGCTGCCATCCTTGCCCGGTTGGACATCTTGAACGCGGAGTTCGCCTTGTCGGTAGATGACCCATAGGCCATCACGGTGCTGTTGAGGGCGTTGCCCAACTCGCGGAGTTTTGCGTCGTAGGGCGTGTCGATGGCGATCATGCCCCCGTCTTGGACGATGCTTGTGTACTGGCCTCCGCCGACACTTGCGAGCGAGCGCCAGGAGGTCTCGGTGTTGGGGTCGGTTCCACAGCGGACGGTGTTGACGATGATGCCGCGGGAGTTGGCCTCTTTGACGAGTTCAGTCGAGTTGAAGCCATCGTCGTAGTCGTCGTGGGGTGGGGCATCACCGACGAGGAACACGAGTTTGAGGGTTTTTTGCTCGGCGCTCCACGGCATCGTGCGGATCGCGTCGGCAAGAGCCTGGTTGACGTGCTCCGGCGTGTCGCCACCACCAGCTGTTTGAAAGGACAGAAGGTTGGCGTAGGCTTCGTCGATGTCGCTCGTGAGTTGGTACGAACGGGTGACGTACTCATCGCCGCGGTCGCGGTAGGCGACAAAGCCGATCCGGATTTCTGGCTGGGGCTGACCCGAGGCGAGGCGGTTGGCAATCGCCCAAATCTTGCGTTTTGCCCCCTCGATCAGGCCTGACATGCTGCCCGTGGTATCGAGGACGAAGACGACGTCGATCCGCGGACGCTCGGCAGGGGCGACTGGATGCACATTTGTGACTTCAGTGACGGTCGTGGGCTCGGGAGTCGTGCTAGCGGGAGGCGGCGGCTGTTGGCTCGACATGATCACCATGGCGGCCGAGACAATCGTGACGGCGATGGCTGCACCGATCTCAAACGGGGAACTGCGGCGTGACATTTTAGAAAATCTCCAGGGAGGTCGCTGGGCGGTTGTGGCGGCTTGTTGACTGCCCAAACGCGAAGGTGCAGCGATCGATCTAGCCGGTGTTCAATTTTTTCGGCCTCGCAGCCCGGAGCTCCGGCGCGCCGCCTCGCGCCAAGGACCTTCCGCGAATCGTGTATGAGCCCCGCGAGACGACTCGCGATCGCTTCGATCGCGAGGGCGCTAAAACAGAAAGAACCGGGCCCACGGGTGACTGGTCAGACAAATCTGTGTAGGGCTCGGCAAGGTTCAATGAGTTTGTTAACATAAGGACATGTTCATTAGATATCGTGGATTTTGTTTGGGCGCCCTGCTCGTCGTCGGGGGCTCAGGTTGTAGTGGTGCAGTTGTAGAGGCTGATGGCTCGGATAGCGATGGCTCGTCGTCAGGGCAGTCGACCGAGTCGACGACGGGGGCAGACACACTCAATACCGCAGGCCCGACGAGTCCGACGGGCACGATGAGTGATTCTGCGACCGAGGGGACGGCCGAGGTTACGACGGATGATTCGATGACAGACCCGACGACCGACGACCCCTCGACAACGGATCCGACCGACTCGACGTCGGATCCGACGGAGAATCCGAGCACGACGACTACGGATACAGATACGGATACAGATACGGATTCAGACACAAGTACGGACACCGGTACCGACACAGATACGGACACGGGCACGGATACAGACACCGATACGGACACGGACACGGACACGGATACCGGGGAGCCGGAGTGTGAATGTGCAGATGTCGAGGTCCCGCTCGACAACGGTATCTTCCTACTCTCCGATGATGCCGTGTTGTGGAAGTACCTCCCGGATGACAACGACTTCCTCGAACTCGGCCCCCTCGGGTGTGGGATGACCAATACATTCTCGATGGCGGTCGACCGCGCCGGCTATGCCTGGGTGATGTTCAATCCTCCAGCAGGTCAGATCCGACAGATCGATGTGACCAACCCGATCGATTGCACCGATCCTGGATATGTTCCCGGGCAGATGGGTGCGACCCTGTTTGGGATGGCGTTTGTCTCCGAGGATGCGAACAACCAGTGCGATCAACTCTATGGTAATACATATAATGGGCTGGGTGGTTTTTCCGAGGGTCCCAACTTCGGCGACTTCTTAACCATCGACCCGGATGTGTTGCAGACGACGATCCTCGGGCCGACGACGTTTAACGGAGCTGAGCTCACGGGGACAGGTTCGGGTCGTGCGTTCATGTTTGGCGGCGTGCCAGCGAAGTTGGTGGAGGTTGACAAAACCAATGGCCAGTATCTCGAAGTCACAGATTTGCCCGGCCTCGATCTCACCAATGCGTTTGCATTTGCATTTTTCGCCGGCGACTTCTATTTCTTCACGGAGAGTGGCTTGCCGGGTAGCAACAGCAAGGTGACCCACTTCGACTACGACGACAGCGACAACAACGGGATGCAGGACCTCAAAATTGTGAACGCCGAGGGACCCCTGCGGGTCGTCGGTGCCGGCGTCTCGACCTGTGCACCGTTCGTGCCGATGTAGCGGTCGATTATCGCGCGAGCGGCATCTTTTCGACCGTAGCTTTGTCGGCTGCGACCGGCGTATACTGACGCACCTGGCTGGTGGCCTTTTCTACTGGAGTGCGCGCGAACAATGGCGACAGATACGGGTGTCTTCTTGCGAGTTCACAAGGGTGAAGAGCACATTCGAGATGTACCGCTCGAGGGCAACAAGATGATCATCGGGCGTTCGCTCAAGATCGACATCACCCTCGAGTCCGACGGTGTATCTCGCAAGCACGCAGAGCTGGCCCTCGACTCCGCGGGTAACTGGTGGATTCGCGATCTCTACAGTGCCAACGGGACCAAGGTGAATCGCGAGCAGACCATGGAACACAAGCTCGAAATCGGAGACGTCATCGAGATCGAAGATTTTAGCCTGTTGTTTCGGATCTAGTCACCGTGGCGACGTTTGGAGCCCGCGGCAGCATACGAGATCTCCGAAACAAGCTCGCGTGGTGTGTGGGGGCCCCGCTCACGATACTCGTGTGTTGCCAGGCGCGCTTGACCACGATCGAGCTCGAGCGCTCTGCCGAAACGGTCATCACCCAAGGAACGTTGCTCGAGCAACTACTCGGTGACATCGGATTTGAAGCGTTTACCCAGCTCGATATTACGACCGCTGAGGAGATTGAAAATCAAGGGGCGGAGCCCGGTGATATCCGCGACGTGATGCTGGCTTCGTTTACGCTGATCGCAACTTCGCCCGCGACCGACCTCGCGTTTCTTGATTCGCTTTCGGTGTATGTCGAAGCTCCCGACTTGCCACGTCTGCTGGTGGCTTCGCAGGACGATTTTCCCGCGGGCCAGGCCGAGGTTGCGCTCGAGCTCGAAGAGGTCGACCTGACCGAATACGCGGTCTCGGCTTCGATGACCCTGACGACCGAAGTTACGGGCATGCGCCCTTCGGTCGACACCGCGGTCCGGGCCGATGCCGTGCTCGCAGTCGGAGTGACGTTGCAAGGCGCGTGTAGGGCTGTGAGTGGCGAGTCTTGACCCGGGGAGTCTTGGGAGGCAGGAACGACTAGACGAATGTACGGAGCTCGTTGGCGCGAGTACGCAGCGTCTCATCGGTGTCGAGACGAAAGCTCCGGGCGTGGCCGATGTCGTCGCGCAACGCTGTGCGGAGTTCGGTGATGGCCCGTGCGAGAGCTGTTTTGTATCCCCGCGGAGGACCTCCGAAATACGCGGTCACCACCTCATCGGCCTCGGGGTCGTACTCCCAAAATCCGACCAAACGATCGCCGACGACGATCGAGCGGTACCCGAGATGGTTGCATGTACCAAGTGTCATCCGACGCCCACGCCCGCCCCAGACGCGGACTTCGAGCTCGTGATGGGCGGGGTCTGTCATCGCTGCAGGTCCACCGTGGAGATGAATGAGATTGTCGCCAAATGGCAAAAATGCGACGTGTTTGGGTGCGGGTAGATCGGAGAGTAGGCTGTGTTCGGACGCGAGAACATACGCTTCACCCGCAAGGCCTGTGATCGTACAACTACGGACAGGGAGTACATGGAGTGCCTGCTGTACGTCGCGTTGGGCGATCCCGATCCAGGTCGCCATGTGTTTGATCGTGGCCGGGCCAAACCACTGGAGGAAGCGTTCGACGCTGTGTTGGAAACATGTCGAAGCGTCGATGCCGAAGGTTTTTTGGGCCCCCGCGGGGACACTCCACCGGTAGACCTCGGTGTCGAGGGTATCGCCAACCGGTGTGCGTATAATTTTTCCTGCGAACTCGAGTTGTCGCAGCGCGACTGGCAGCGGCGAGGAAAGGCCGACTTTTTTACCGGCCGCGCCGAGGCTGCGCACGGCTCCGTCGGGGAGTGCCTTGCGCACTTCAGCCGTTGTTTTGGGACCGTTACCGACGATTTTGGCCACCTTGGTGGCGAGCGTATCGACCTCGGTTTGCAGGACACCGGCCTTGTCGAGCTCACGTACGGTGCGCTTTTGGTCGAGTTCGCATGCGAGGGAGAGCGAGAGCTCCGCGTCTTCACCTGGTGCGAGGTACATGCACCCACGGACAGCAGGTACGACGCGGACGGTACCGGTGGCCACAGCAGCGTCGATGTGTTTCCGGGACAGCGACGGATTGCGGGCGCGTAGGGCCAAGTACACGTCGATACCGCCGAGGGTTCGGGTCCACCCCGTGGTCGCCAAAACCCGCTGTGGCCCATCTCCATCGGCGGTTTGGATGCGCTGTTTGTGACACCACAGGCGTCGTGCTTGTTCGAGGGAGAACGCGGAGTCTTTGGCCATGGGTGGACACTACCGCTCGTGCTGCGCGGTTGCAACGCCACAACCTGTTGTGCATGCATGTAGTCGTCTCGTGCCGTTGTCCGCAATCAGCTTCCGCTGCGGGTTGCAAATACACACAATCATGGAACGGACTTCGCGTTCCTTCCTTGACGCACCGCCGGTGCGCCAGGTGTCGTCCAAGTTAGAGCGCGCAGTAATCCGGGAACGAGTCTGGCAGTCCGTTTTCGTAGGGGGAGGGGACCTGGCCCCAGGGGTGCGCCAACAGGAAGTCGACCGATGAGGGGACACCGTCCTGGGGAATGGTATGGCCGTTTCCGTGATCGCAGATAAATGCAAAGTGATCGTTTTGTTGCAGGTCGTCGCGGTACATCTCGCCGGCGTCTTGGAAGCTGATGACCACGATGTCGGTTGGGCCCCCGTGGTAGATCATGGCCCCAAACTTGTTGTCGGGGTTTTCCGACGGCGGTGCCTGGCCGAAGATGCCACCCGAGTAGGTCACAACACTGGAGATGTACGACGAGCGTCGGTAACTCATCTGTGAGGTCTGCAAGCCACCGGCACTCATGCCGATCGAGTGGATGCGGTGGCTGTCGATGATGGTCTGTTCGTGGGCACAGCCCAGGATTTCGTCGGCGAGGATGAGGTCATCCTCCTGTTGGCCGAGCACCAAGTACCAAGGAAATTGGCCGGCATCCGGGTCGTGGTAGGGCGCGACGACAATCCCCCCCTTGTCCACAATTTCGGCAATGCCTTCTTGTCCGAGCCCATAAAGAGCTTCATTTGGGTTGCTGCCGGTACCGTGCCAGTAAAAGACGACCGGACCATCGACTTCGAGTGCCCACGCGTTCATCCACACCTGGGCGTTACGGGTCTTGTCGAGCCCTGCGGGGCTGAACGTGAGGGTGCCCTGTTCCATCACCGGACAGTCGCCGGTCGGGACCGGAATCACAGGCTCGGGGACCGGGTCGCCGGTTGTCGAATCGGTGGGGTCGTCGGTTGTTTCCGACGGGTCGCCGGTCGTTTCCGAAGGGTCGTCGGTTGTTTCCGAAGGGTCGTCGGTTGTTTCCGAAGGATCGTCGGTCGTTTCCGAAGGATCGTCGGTGGTAGACGCGTCGGTGGTAGGCGCGTCGGTCGTCGGCCCATCGGAAGTCGGACCTTCGGTGGGCTCGTCGGTGGTGAACTCGTCGGTTGTACCCTCGCTTTCGCTTCCCTCGGATTCACCGAACGTATCGGAGTCGCTCGCAGACGTATCGAGCTCGGAGCCGCAGGCACTGAGTCCGATGGCAGAAGTAACAAGGGCAAGCGACAACAGGGGGCGGTATGGCATGAAGACCTCGGCGGCTATCAAACCCGTTGCCGATGCAACCGTCAACCTCGCAGTTCACAGTTTTTCGCCCAATGGCTACATATGGGGGAGTCGGCCTGAGTGCGCACAACCAGGTCGACACAACCGTTTTGAGTCCGCTACTCGTCGAGTTCGCAAATCTTGTCGGTACAACTACCTGGGCAGCATTTTGCGGGCGCCCGGTCGAGGGCGTACAGCAGCTCCTGCGACTTGGCCCGTCGCCGCGCGATCTTCCGGTAGAAGACCTTGCCAGCCTGGTCGATCAGAAAGATCGCGTGTAGGGCGAGCTCAGGGACGTCTTTGTTGCGGACCCCGTAGGTGTCGATGACTTTCATTTCGGGATCGCTGGCGACGGCAAATGTGAGCCCGAGTTTGTCGGCGAACTCCTTCGAGGTCTCGAGCGGGTCGACACTGATCAGCACCAGCTGGGCACCGCGTTCGGTAAATTCTTGATAGTGGCGTTGCAGCTCACCGAGCTGCGAGTTGCAGGCGGGTCACCAAAAGCCGCGGTAAAACACGATCGCGACATCGCCGGCCGCGCGCGCTTGGGCGAGGTTAAATGTCGAACCGTCGACGAGCGGGAGGGTGAAATCCGGGGCCGTATCGCCGATGCTCGGCGCATCCTGAGCCCATTTGTAGCGTCCGTAGAGATTGGACGACAGCGGGATGAGAGCTCCCTTTTGGGCTGGTGCAGCCGCCTGCTGGGGTTGTGGCTCCGGATCCTGGGCGCCACCCGAGGGTTGGCAGGCGAGCATCGCTGCGAAGGCGAGTGCGATTGTCCGACGCAAACCGACCTGGACCATAGATCGATTGTCCGAGCTCAGCGATGTCAATTGCAATTGGAATCTGAGTTCAGGTGGTAGAGATGTGTATACAAAAAAGCCCGCACGCGGCGGGCCTTTGCTGGAGAGCATATGGGGCTGCTAGGAGGCCGAAGCCTTGCCACGCTCGCTGAATTCGACGTAGTCGCGAGCCCCCGAACCGGTGTAAATCTGGCGCGGACGAGCGATTTTCTGCTCTTTGTCGACCAGCATTTCTTGCCATTGGGCCAGCCACCCGGCGGCCCGCGGGATCGCAAACAGGACCGGGAACATCTCGACCGGGAAGCCCATCGACTGGTAGATCAGACCGGAGTAGAAGTCGACGTTGGGGTAGAGCTTGCGCTTGACGAAGTACTCGTCGCTGAGAGCGATCTTCTCGAGCTCCAAGGCGATGTCGAGCAACGGGTTGCGGCCGGTGAAGGTAAAGACCTGGTGGGCCAGACCTTTGATGACGCGGGCGCGTGGGTCGTAGTTTTTGTAGACCCGGTGGCCAAAGCCCATCAGCCGGTGCTCGCCTTTTTTGCAGCCCTCGATGAATGCCGGGATTTTTTTGACGCTGCCGATTTTGCGGAGCATTCGCAGCACGGCCTCGTTGGCACCACCGTGAAGTGGGCCGTAGAGGGCGGCAGCGGCAGCGGCGAGGCTGCAATATGGATCGGTTTCGGCGGATCCGACTGCACGCGCAGCGTTGGCCGAACAGTTTTGCTCGTGGTCGGCGTGGAGGATAAACAGCACGTCGAGGACCCGCTCGAGCACGGGGTGGGGCTCGTACTTCGGCTCGGCCATGCGGAACAGCATGTTGAGGAAGTTGCCTGTGTAGCTCAGCGAGTTGTCGGGATAGATGTAGGGGCGACCGGTGGCGTGGCGGTAGCACCAGGCGGCCAGCGTCGGCATTTTGGCGATGATCTTGATGATGTGGTCGCGGCGGATCTTGGCGTCGCGGACATTTTTTGCCTCTTTGTAGAACGTTGACAATGCACCTAAAAACGAGACCATCATCGCCATCGGGTGGGCGTCGTACTTGAAGCCTTCCATCGCCCGGGTGAGGAACTCGTGGATGTAGGTGTGGTGGGTGACCTCGTTGACCCAGTCGTCGTGTTCGTCTTTGGTCGGCAGCTCACCGTTGAGGAGGAGGTAGGCGACCTCTAGGTATGTCGACTTCTCGGCCAGCTGTTCGATGGGATAGCCGCGGTAGCGGAGGATGCCCTGCTCACCGTCGATCAAGGTAATGGCCGAGCGGCAGGAGGCGGTGTTTTTGAAGGCCGGGTCGTAGACCATCAGCCCGAAGTCGTCGGCCGAGGTTTTGATCTGGCGAAAGTCCATGGCCCGGACGGTGCCGTCAGAGATAGGAAGTTCGTACTGTTTGCCGGTGCGGTTGTCGGTGACTGTGATCGTGTCGGACATCAATTCCTCCAGGTTGTCGCGGTTGCGGGTCGTCGCCTTGCAGCTGTGGGCTCGGTGGACACTCGCCTCAAAGCGGCTCGGGCATAAACACGTGCCAATGATCTACGGCACGCCCATCGAGGGTTTCGCCGCCGAGCAGGAACGTAGCACCAGTCGACAGGTTAACGGAATGACCCCCTCGCGTGCGCGCGACCGGGCTCGGTTTGTCTGTGGCCAACAAAGTATTGCGTTCAATCACCACGAGGTGGCTATCTCCTTGTGCGTAAAGGGCGCGCTCATCGGTAAACCACATTGGGTCCTCCATTGCTAGCGGCAGGAGATCGTCCCGCCACACCGCCGTCGGTGCGCTTGCCGGGGAAAACTCGAGTTCGAGTCCACCGGCGGTCGCGGTGTTGTCGCGCATACCTCCCGCACACAACATGCGCACGGTTGAGGCTGCCGTGGCGTCGAGGTCGATTTGTTGGCATCGCGCGTGGTGCCAAGTGCCAGTCGGTCCGACGGCAACCGGAGTGCCGCCATCGCTCGGGATCGCCAACACACCCGGGAGTTCGGGGGCGGATCCACCGGCCAACACGATCCACTCGTCGATCCCATCGCGTTCACGGATCAGCCAACTCGCCTGTGCGCCCTGTCGCGGGTCGTCGAGCAGCGTATCTTCGATCGTCGTCACGCGCCGGGTGTCGGGTTCATCTTCGGCGGTGAGTTCGACGGCCACAACCTCGCGGCGCTCCCCTCCACCGAGCACGAGTACGCGCGTCAGCGGCGTGTTCTGTAAAAACGCCGCACCTGGCCGTGGCACCTCGAGCTCGACATCTCCACCGATGAACTCGAGCTCGGTCCATGTATTTGCACTTGGCGAAAACCGCCACGCCCGCAGGCCATCGGCCCAGGCGAGCCGAACGATCCCACCGGAGGCGTCCGGCACCAGAGCGCCGTCGCTTGGATCCGGCAGCCCGCCCTCGGGTTCGAGTGTTTCACCGGCTACAAGCTCGAGGGTTGTGTGGTTGAACAAGAACGTCTCACCGCCGCTGCCGACGACTACAAACCCCCGTCCCAGAGCTGTTGCGGCCAACACGTTTGGGTCGGCGTTTTCGAGTGTACCCGGGAACGTCGACAGGGCACCCGGGCGGCCGACGAACATCGAGACTGTCTCCGGGGCCCATTCGAGGGCAAATTCGGGGCTACGTCCCCAGGCGAGTAGGTCGTCCCCATCGGCCAGATAGAGGTCGACGACCCGGTACTGACCATCGGGCTCGAGCTCGACCTCGACCGAAAAAGTTGTACCTTCAACAGGTGCAGATACATTGAGCCCGTCGGGATAAAGGACCAGCGCGACATTGTCGGCGCGTTCGAGATCGGTCGTGTCCTCGGGAAACACCAGCCGCAGGGGCAGCTGGGTACTCGATTCACAGCCGGAGGTCGTCAGCAGCGAGACAGCGAGCAGGGGAAGCATCCGTGAGTGCCACATCGGATTGTCTTTCATTCAGTCGGTCGCGCCGGGTGCGTCGCTACCGATCCACAGCGGGTGTCCGCCCGCGTCGATCTCGCTGACCCCGACGACCCGATCGCCGTCGAGGAGCAGCGCGCGGCGGTAGAGATTGACCGTTGTGCATACATGTTCTGGGACGAGCCACACGAGCTCGCCAAACTGAGGTGCTGGCCCCGCTCCGATGGTCACCGGCAGATGCTCCTCGGAGGGCCCACCCGGGTGCAGGTTTGGCCAGCCGAGAATCGCACAGGTGGGTGGTGGGCAGTCCGGGGCGATTCCCTTGCTACCGGCGTCGAGCGTGAGCCGGGCATGGCCGTCACAACTGATTACCCGGCTGGCGACAAAGGCCGCTTGCCGCAGGCCGAGGTCGGCAGCGGCGCGGTAGCTGCGGCGATCGCTGAGGACGATGGTTCCGGGCGAAACGGTGTGGTGCCAAAAGCCCTGGCGCAGACCGGGATGTGAAAGTGCATGTACATACGAATGTGTGCCGGACGTGCACAGCTCGAAGGTGTCGCCCCGGACATCTCCGGGCAGGTCCGCGGCGAGTTCACACAGCGCATCGTACCCTGTGTGGGCTTCGAGGCGGTCCTCCCAGTGGAGGTGTCCGTCGTAACCGTGAAGCCCGGAGAGCAAAATGTGTTGGACCGACCCGAATCGCTCGCGTGCCGACAGCCATACAGGTGGTCGGCTGCCGGTACGGTGCATGCCGAGGTCGACATCGAGGCACACATGCAGACGAAACTCCGCGGGGAGTTTGCCCGCGCCGATGGCTTCGGCGACCCAACGCGAGAGCGCAGCGAGATGGTCGGGAGAGTCGGCGAGCACCTGTAGCCGCAGGTCGGGAGCGCTGAGATAGCGCGCGAGTTGGAGGAATGCTTGTCGATGCAACGGATAGGCAAACAACACATCTGCGGGTTGGCGTAGACGCCTCGCGGTTGCAACGAGCAACTCGAGTTCGGGAAACGTCGCACACTTGCTCGCAAAGACATCGGCGGCAAGCAGCTGTTCAATGATCAACGCCTGCTTGACGGTCTTGATGTGGGGTCGCCAGCGACCTCGTGTGCGTGCGACGATCGCCGCGATGTTGTGGCGGACGGCCGCGAGGTCGATGACCAACGCCGGCGTCGACAGTCGCTCGCGGATACTCGCCGTCGCGTGATCGAGTCGGGTGTGTGCATCGGCAAACACGCTCGATGAGTAACACAAGGCGCGCGTCATTGACCATTTCTTCGGAGCACGTCCGACGCAGCGACATCGTTGAGGTTTGTCGTCTCGAGCCTTTGCTACGCTGTGCATCCACACACGCTGCCTACGATGCAACAGCCGAGAAACATGCGTGGTTCATTTTTCGTTCATATCGTCCACGCTGGTACGACGCCGGAGGATTTTGTCCTCGATGGCCGTTGTTTCACCGGCCCGCTGCGACCTGGACATCGCTTCACGGAACTATGCCTCGTCGAGTTTGACGAGAGCACGGGGACGACTCGAGAAGACGTACTGGCGAGTGTCGAGATCGAAGTGGTCGAGATCTTCAGCTATGGCAAAGTCCGAAAATGGCTCGATGCCAGCATGACCGGTCGACTCAAGGTCCGGTGTGCTGGCGGCGAGCCCCCGTTCGACGGCGTACTGCTGCGCTAGGTCGGTCGTGGGACGAGCTCACGAATTTCGGATCACACAAAACGAGTAGCGCGAGATTCCGGCCCGGCCGGCTGTGTACATCACATCGACGATCGTATCGAAGGGGATGCGCTGGTCTCCGACTAGGATGACTTGACTGTTCCACTCCTCGTTGCGGCGGGCCGCCATCGCTTGGGCGCGGTCGACTTCTTCGGCGAAGGCGTCGAACAGCGGGCCGACTAGGTGTTGCTCGACCAGACCAGGATCGACGCGACCGTCTTCGGTCAGGGTCGCTACTTTGCGGTCTTGAAACGTGATCCCGCGGGGGGACACAAACACCGGTAGACCGTCTTGGAGCCCCGCGTCGGCACTCGACATCGGGATTTGCTGCCCTGCGGTTGGATTGATCACCACCGGATCCGAGGCATAGCTCTTGAGCAGGTAGACGACGATGATCGAGACGATGTCCATCAGCGACGTCATGCCGAGTTCTCCGTCGGCCTCCTCGCGGTTGCGGCGAGCGAGTTTTTTGGCCTTCTTCTTGGCTAAAAACGCCGCCTGTTCGGGTGTCATGGTTGTGGCGGTCATGGCTATGCCCCCTGTCCTTCGACGACTGGTTGCCAAAACAGGCAGTCGTCGGGTGGCTCGGCGCCCTTGCTGATGGTCGGACCGATTTTACAAGTCGTTCCCGCCAGCGCCTCCATGGTCGAAATAAGAGTTTGCATCGGCACATTGCCCTCGGCCGTCACGCTCACCGTGGTCTCCTCGGGAAATGCTTGCTTGAACAACACGGCTCGTTTTTCGAGTGCGTCGTAATCGTACTTGTCGTAGTCGAGGCGGTCGCTACTCGGGTTGGCGAGTGCGATCCAAGCATCGTTTTTGTCGAGCGTTCCCCCGTTGGCCGACAGCTCAAACCCGTCTTCGTGGATCACGACCTTGAGTTTGAGTTCCTTCTTGGGCGGGTCCTTGGGCGGTTCGGTCGGCGAGTTGGTAAAGTTGGGCGGCGAGACGTTGATCGCGGCCATACTGGCAAATTCCATTGCCATGAGCAGGGCCGGGATGAGCAGGAACATAATGTTCATCACCGGCAGCATGTTGGCCTTGACTTCACCCT
>CAZUPD010000134.1:0-21584 GCA_964621785.1 uncultured Nannocystaceae bacterium | reverse complement strand
GCGCAACAAGGTGTTTGAGGTCAATCGCTATACCGGGACATTCCAGGTCTATGAGCCGACCGAGACGGTGCCGCAACCAGCTGCGAGCGAGGTCGGAGCGGTCGTCACCGGCGAGAAGGTGCGCGAAGGATTTTTGTTGGCGGGCCACAGCGATGAAGACCTGCTGTTTTTAGGCGTGCCCGAGCCGCTGCTCCCGGCGGTCCGAAGTTTGCGAACCGAGCGTGATTTGGACAACCTGGTGGCCTATCTCCCGGCCGAGGCCGCCGATGCCCTGGCGATGCTCGCAGCCGGTTTTACCGTCGAGCAAACCTTCGACGACCTGGTGCGGGTCGAAGAGGACACCACCCCAGTCGCCACCGCGGTGGCCGAGGCCCGCGAGCGCGAGCCGGTCGATCAGGATGACTTTGCCGCGGCCCTCAACCGCAAGCAGTCCCTGCGCGAGTTCAAGTTGCTCGAAGACGACGAAGAGCTGGCCGCAATGTTGGCAGCACCGCTGGAGCATTGGCGAGTATTCCTCCATCCGAGCCAAGCCAGCTTCATCACGATGAAGAGCAAGGGAGAGGCGAGGGTGCTCGGAGGGGCAGGTACAGGTAAAACCGTGGTGGCGATGCACCGCGCCCGCTACCTGGCCAAAAAAGTGTTCACCAAACCAGAACACCGCATCCTGATCACGACATTTACCAAAAACCTAGCCGCCGATATCCGCCACAACATGGACCACCTGTGCGGGCCCGAACGCGAGCGGATCGAAGTCAAACACATCAGCAAGGTCGCCAGCGATATTTTGCGAGGGATCGGTCTCAAGTTGCCGCGACGAGCCACGCCCACCCAGCAAAACAAGGCCTGGGAGCGCACCCTCGGGATCGTCGGCGGAGATTTCGAGCGGATCTTCTACACCGAGGAGTGGGATAAAGTTGTACAAGCACAAGATGTCACCGACCTGGCGGGCTACTACAAGGCCCGAAGGGCAGGTCGAGGGAAACGCCTGACCCGGCGCCAACGCAACGAGGTGTGGAAGGTGCTCGCCTGCTACCGCGAACAACTCGACTTGGCCGGGTTGTGGGAGCATGCCGATGTGATCCGCGAAGCGAGGCTGGCCCTCGAGTCATCTGAATCGAGCGACAGCGGTTACACAGCTGTGATCGCCGACGAGATCCAGGACTTCCGCACAGCAGACCTCAAGTTCCTCCGCGCACTGGTACCCGAGGGGCCCAACGATGTGTTTGTCGTCGGCGATCCACACCAGAGAATCTACGGGCACAAGGCGTCGCTGAGCCGGTGTGGGATCAATATCCGAGGCCGACGCTCCCGCAAACTCCGACTGAACTACCGCACGACCCACGAGATCCGCAACTGGGCGGTAGCCAGGCTCAAGGGGCTGACAATCGACGATCTAGACGAAGGCGAGGACAACCTCAAAGGCGAGCGTTCCCTCCGCTCCGGCGCGGCACCAACCGTGCGAAGGTTCAAAAACTTGGAAGAGGAAGTGGCCGGGATCGTGGCACAGATCAAAGCGTGGCAGGCTCGTCTCCCCGACGAGGCGGATACGACAAACTTAATTTGCCTCGTGGCCAGAACCCATCAGCTAGTCGATGACTACGCAAAATCCCTCAAGCTACATGGAATCGATACACAGGAGATTCAGACGGATTCCGATGAGGCAAGCCGCGGCGGAGTACGAGTGGCAACCATGCACCGGGTCAAGGGGCTCGAGTTTCCCTATATGGTGATCGCGGGAGTCGACGCAAAGACCTATCCCTATGTGGATAAGAACTACGAAAACCGCGACGAGGTGCGAAAAGCAGTCTACGATGAGGGCGAGCGCAAGCTCATGTATGTATCAGCAACAAGGGCGCGAGATGAGTTGCTGATCACGGGGCACGGGATACCTTCGCCTTGGCTCGACCCGGGGACCTGAACCGGACCTCAACTTCAAATGTTCACAACACCGCGAGCAGGTTGCGGCTGCCCTGAGTGAGATAGACTAGACCGACGTTGGCAGGTGCGTGGGCAGTAGCGAAGGTTTTGGAACGTCACCTCATCTCGAGCAGCTCCCAGCGCAGCTGTGAGTGATCGAAGCGCTGCTCAGGCGGAAGGTGAGCTTCCATATTCTCCATATCCTCCATATCCTTGAGTAACACATCGAGTTGCTTCCGGCCCGCTTTTCGATGGTTATACATCGATTGGGAGTTCCTCGCAGGGTTCGACGCCTTGCTCGATGAAGCCGTCACCACAAGTTTCATTGGGCTCGCAGGCGAGGACAATCGCGGCTCGGGAACCACTTCCGTAATGCCGAGTTGTCCGGCAGCAGCCAAGGCACCCTGTGACGGCCTCTGTTTCCATCGGACAAAGGAACTCTTGCAGGATTGTCCGAATTCGATATCCTCTCGCAGGATGGCCGAAAGACCTTCAAACGTTAATACTTCAACGCTCCCCACCGAAGAGCTCAGTATCGAAACCGTACTCTCGGAGTCCAAACGGGACGCTGCGAAACCTCCGCGCGAGGGTCGCCAATGCCTCGCGCAACTCGTCGGGTTGATCGACGGCCAACCCCAAGTTGAGCTCGCAGGAACCGTCAAGTCCGCCCGCTTGTGTCGCCGTCTCAAGAACGTCCTCTCAAAGGAGCACATCGGCCAGGATGTTCTCCTTCTCTGGAGCAGCCAGGACCCAGTCATCATCGACCTGATTGAAGATCGCGTCGATGAGGAATCTCTTGACAGTGTCGATACAACGATCGACGGGCGTCGAATTCACCTCGAAGCTAGCGACGAAATCGTCCTCCGATGTGGGAACGCGAGCATTACGCTGCGCCGAAACGGTCGCGTGGTGATCCGTGGCGCGTACGTTGAGACCCGTGCCAAGGGGACCAACCGGATCAAGGGTGGATCGGTTCAGATCAACTGAGTGGGTGTTATGAAGCGTTATCTTGAAACTGCCGAGTCATTGATTCTCTGGGACGTCGTCGAAGAGCACCTCGACGAAGCGGAGTTTTTGTATGAGCAGTGGGAAACGAGCTCAAACTCCGCGATCTATACCCTCGAGGAGCTCGTGTCTGGTCCGGAAGAGCGACTCGAGGCACACCTCGATGGGCTGCGGGTCGCGGGACCGCCAGTTCTTCCGAGGCTGATTGCTCCGGTTGTCGAAGAAGAATATGCGGAGTACGCGCGGGTGGTCGTTGCACTCTTGACGCTGCTCTCTGTCGGCGAGCGGCCGGCCAACTTCCAAACTGTCCTATCGATATTGAACAACGGGGGACCCCAACAACGTAAAGCAGCCTACCAAGCGCTTTTACTGAGCGAGCAGGCCGACGTGGCAGGCATCTTGGCGTCAGAGCTCAAAGCTTCGCATCCCGACGCTCTGCGGTTGCTTGGATTTCGTGGTCACGATCCTGGGTTTGGGTGCGTTCGAGACTTTTATAAGAGCAACGATCCGCAGCGACTTGCGGCAGCGCTCGATGTGACCGGCTTGTTTGGGTACGTGGAGGCCCGTCCACTGGTCGAGTCGTTATTAAAGGAAAGCCAGCTCCCGGAGGACCTCGAATTGAGGGTGATTCGTACGGCAGCGGTTCTCGGCTCACCCGTTTGGAGTCGTCGCTGTTATGAGGCCGTTGATGAGATGCCCAGTGTGTCGGGGGAATTGATGCTTCTCCTTTCGTGTAATGAGGAACGTTGTTTCCAATCCGAATTGATCAAATTACTCGACACCTCGGTTCATACGGCGTTATGGACACTTGGGTTTGTTGGCACCGTTGAGGTTGTTGAAGCGATCTTGCCGTTTATCGAAAGCGAAGATTACAAAATCGCGCGTTTAGCTGGTGAAGCCTTCCGTGCAATCACTGGCCTCGACGCAGATGACGACGCCTTCCACCGCGATCCTGAAGAGCCGACGGCCGAGCAAACACTTCCCGAGTTTGAGGATGACGATCTCGACGCGGACCTCGGCGAAGATCCAACCGACGAACTACCGCTGCCGCAGGCGAGCAAGTACATGGATTACTGGTCTCAGAATCGGGCTAACTTTGAGACAGGTGTTCGCTACATCGGCGGTGAGCGCCAGGGGCTGAACAGTTTGACAGATCACATCGACCGCGTTTCGACCCGGCGGCGGCATCACATCGCATTTCAGGTGCGGGTGCTGTCGCACGGGAGCGTCATTGTGCCGACGTGGTTGTGGGGTCGACTTCAGAACCGATCGTAGCCCTTGCGCGGGATTGCGTCCCAAAATAGCCTTGCACAATTGCTGAGACTCGAGGTTAAACTACTGGTGCATGAGAAACGAAACAGGCCAACAGCCGATTCGCGTCTTTGCCGTGGCGATGCTGTTTTTGTTCGCCGTTGCCGGCCTGTTTGTCAGTGGATTTTTGACGTTCCTCAAGTTCCGGAGCACCTACAGTTGTGACGTCTCGCTATTATCCGCTTGCCAGATCGGGAGCTTCTTTAGCTGCGAGAGTGTGCTGACAAGCGAGTGGTCGACTTTCCCGCGTGACGTGCCGATCTCGATCTACGGCACCTCGTTTTACTTTTTGCTCATGTGTCTCACGTGGATCGCGCTTTATCGCGAGCGCTATCGTGCTCCGGTTCGGGCGATTTTGGTCGCGTTGGCGATCGCCGGCACAGCGATCTGTGTGCCGCTGTCGATTTACGCTGCGCTGCACGGCCTGTGCAGTTACTGCCTGGTCCTCTACCTGTTGAACGTCTGCATCCTATTGGTCGCGGACCTCAGCTGTCCGCAGGGCATGCGTCACACACTCAAGAAGATTGTCGTGCAGACGGAGGGCCGACGCCGGAACGCAGCCATTGTGTTGACAACAAGTTTGCTGTTTTTGGCACTCACGCTCGTGCAAATCGTCCTTTATCTGCGCAGCGCCCAGGAGATGGAGGCCGAACCTCAGTGTATGGTCGATCGTGGTCACCAGCCGTCGACCCGGCTGCTGACCAAAAACGACGACCCCGAGGTTGAGATCGCGTTGTTTCTCGACCTGTCGTGTCCCGCTTGTCGCAAGGAATTCGACAGCTGGAAGAGCTATGTCGCCGAGAAGGAAAGCGAGTATCGCCTCAAGATCTTCCATTTTCCGCGCGAAGGTAAGTGCGTGACCGGCTCGGCGCTCAACGTCTCATCAGCGGAAAACATGTCGTGTCAGGCTGCCCGTGCGGTCGAGTGTATCGAAGAGGTGAAGCCCGGGTTCGGCTTGGGGATGCAGATGTTGGACCGTCTGTTTCCCTACCAGGATGTGCCCGACGGCCCGTTCTACACGCTCACCCATATCGCCGAAGCAGCGACTGCCCTCGGGGTCCCTGCCGATCCAGACGACAACGAAAACGACTTCATCTATTGTGTGAACAACGGGGAAACGATCACGGGGGAGAATGTGATGACCCGGATTCGCCGACACGCCGCATTTGCGGAAGAACAGGGACTCACCGAGACGCCGGCGGCGCTCATCACGTTTTACAACGGAGGGGTTGCCCTCCCGCACACGCTCCTGGTCAAAGGGGCCAAACACTACAAGGATGTACATGAGTACATCCGCAAAGCGCGCGAAGAGGTCCTTCGCAAATACGGGAGTTAGTCACGGTGGATCCACAGTCGACAATTACGCGGGCCGATGTACGCAAGCTTATCGCCGTGAGCTCCCTATCCGCTATCACCTTGGCGTTTGTGATGGTGTTGTTGTTTAAGCTGATCGGGAGTTTGATGAGCGTGCCGATCGTCGGCGAAGTTGTTCCAACTGCCGAATGCAGTGAGTTACACGATGAGTGTGGTGCGGGCATGGTGTGTCAGTCTGGCACCTGTGTGACGATCGCACAGCCCACCCGATGCCGCGTTGGGGATCCGTGCACGAGGGAGTGTGAGCCCGGAACCGATCTCATGTGCTCAAACGAGATCTACGTGCGGGTGCCGTGGAATCAAGACGAGGTATGCCGCGACCAGGACGTCGTCGATTTTCTCGCCGTCCTCGATCAAAAGTGCCGCTCCGTCACTAGTTGTACAAGTAAGCAATTCTCCGAGCTCGCCCTGGGGGTCCGCGACCTCCACAAGCTGTTGTCACGCTTTCACGATCTGACGTCGATGCACTTCCCCCCCGGGAAACCCAGCGGAGACTCGTGGCCGTCCAAAGAGGTCACTGCGCATTATGTTTCACGCCTGAGGGGGCACGTCCAGGCCTACAAAGAGGCAAACGCGATCTTCCTGGTGGCGACCGCGAGTCGGGGTCGCAAAGCCCAAAATGACCGGGTGTCCTATGCGCGCACACAACCAGCACTGGACTTCATGAAGTTGGCAGCCACCGCGGAGGGGTTGAAGTCAACGGAGTGGGACGAGATTCGGGCAAAAACCCGGATCGCTCAAATCGGCAACCAGCTCCCGATCGACTACCATCTTTACAACGCGCAGTTTAGTGCAACTACCGTTGCGTGGAGTCAAAAACACGAAGACCAACTCCTCGGACTACTCGACAAGGGCGATAAGATCTCCGTCAAAAACGAACGCTGGCGAAACAAGACAATCAACCAGACCGTGTTCATTGTCCCGGTTCCCTGCGAGGTCATCCAGTAAGATGGCAGCGACCATGGTCGAGCGCTCCGACCCCACCATCCTCCTGCCGGCTTCGCAGTCAGGGGTTCGTCGTGTCGAAGCGTCGCCCAGCGAAAGCACAGCTTCCGGGAGCAAATCGTTCGCGGCGAGCGAGTCTGGTGCCGCGGGCGAGCAACCGGATGCGGGTCGGAGTCAATCGCGTCGTGCCGACTTCGCCCAATCGAGACAGCCGAACCAGTCCAGTCAGAGTCAATCGAGTCATGCCGACTTCGCCCAATCGAGTCAGAGTCGCTCCGACTTCGCCCAGTCGAGCCAAGCGAGCGAGAGCCAGGCGAGTAGCGACTTCGACCAAGCGAGTCAGAGTCAATCGAGTCGTAGCGACTTCGCCCAGGCGAGTCGCTCCGACCTCGATCTGAGTCAAACCGCGGACGACGAGTTGACGATCGATCTGAGTTCGACCGCAGGAGTCGTGCCCGATGTGGAGCTCTCGGCGTCGGCCAGCGGGGTTGCGCCGACGCCCAAATCTTCGACCGTCCGGGAAAACTCCACCGGGATCCTCGAGGTCGAGAGCCCGACCCGGCCGTTGGGCCCTCTCGGTTGGTTGGGCACCCGCGTGTTGCCGATTTTGGCCTTGGGGGGAATCTGTGCATGGGCGTGGACCGAGATCTCCAGCATCGTCGAAGGTCCCGAAAAGGTTAAATCCGTCGGCGAGATGATCGAGACCCGCACGATTGGAGCGCAAGACGATGCCCATCCCGGAACCCCGTCGGCGACCGACATCGACTCCGACGACATCTACGACGAACAAAAACGCGGACTCGGAGGAGCCATCCTCAACAAGAAGGTTGAGCGTCTCGACCTCGAGACCAACAAAGTCGAAGAAAGACGTCTGAGCCAATTGCTGCCGCGTTGGGAATCCGTCTTCGTCGTCAACTTGTGGGCGACGTGGTGTGGTCCGTGTAAAAAGGAGTTCGCCCACTTCACGACATTGTTAAACGGGGGGCGTAAAGAATCGGGCTGGGGCCGCGACGTTCGGTTTATGACGATGATGATCAACGACGACACGGAGTTGGAGAAGGCCTACAAGGACTTCGAGGACAAGCTCCCGCACGTCGACGACTTTGTCGCCGCCCGCAGTTTCAACGACCTGACCGCGCAGCTGCAAAAGCGCAAACTCCTACCTGAAGAGATCGCCCTGCCGGTGACCTTTGTCCTCGACTGTCACCGCCAAGTCCGGTGGATCCACCTCGAAGCACTTGATGATACAACGACTGACGAGTTGCGCGAGAAGATCTCGGACCTGCGCGATGAGATAAAAACCGACAAGTGCAAGGCCCCGAAGAAGGTCACCCCGAAGAAGGTTAAGATAAAGCGAGTCGACCCAGAGTCTGTCGACGACAGCGGAAAAGCCGAATCCGTCGGCGACGGCGGCGAAGTCGACGACACGACCACCGGCAAGCCGCCGCCAGAAGGCAAACAGGGCCCTAAATACAAATGCCCGAACAAAGTTTGCGAAGCCGAGCTCGGAGAGACCAAAACAAATTGTCCACGCGATTGCCTCGCAGGCCAAATTATCGATGACTAAGACCGGAGAATCATGCTGAAACTCGTCCTCGTCTTCACCACCCAGCTACTCACCGCCGCCGCGCCGCCCCAAGAAGGCCCGGCCTACGACGCGGCCAAGCAGCACTTCAACGAGGGGCGCTACGAACAGGCGGCAGCCGGGTTTGAAAACTTGTGGAAGCAGTCGCCCAACCCCAAGTACCTCCACTACGCAGCCATGGCCTGGGCCGGATTAGGGCGCGACACCCACGCGATCGTCAACTGGCAGCGGGTCGTGCAGACGCCGGGCGCATCCGCAAAAATAAGTGCAGATGCAAATGAATTCCTAGTCGAAGCCTTTAAGCGAGCCCCCGCCGTCACACTCCAGCTCCCACCCGAGGCAGCCAACGAGGCGTGGAACATCGAGCTCACACCCGAGCAGGGCCCCCCGATAGCGATGCCCCTGAGCGAGGCCCGAAAGCCCGACAGCCCGGGCAACGTCATCCACCTCACCCCGGGCAAGTGGACGATCACGCTGACGGGGCCGAGTACATACCAGCCGGCGACCGCCGAGGTGACTGTGGCCGAGGGGACCCCGATGCCGGTCAACCTGGCGCCGGCCAAGGTCGCCGGGACCGTACAATTGCAGGTGCAACCTTTGGTGGAGGGGGCGACCGCAGTGTTCCGAGATGAGCAAGGGGTGCAACCCGAGGTGCAACACACGCTGGCAAACGGAAGTAGCGTGAGCCTGCCACCAGGGCGCTGGACCGTGACGATCAACGCGCAGGGCTACCACCCGTACACTGTGCGGGTGGTGAGCACGGCAGGTCAGGTAACCGAGCTGCCAGTGACACTGAGGGCCACCGGGCCTGGGCCGCAGCCACCGCCTGATCCGGAGGAGCTGCGAGTGCCACACCCAAAGCTCGCGCTGGGGCTGGGGATCGGCGCGGGGGTTGTCGCAGTTGCTGGGGGTGTTTTGATTGGGGTTGGTGAGGGGGGAATTGCTCGTGCCGAAAACCCAAACGCGACGAAAGTTGTGGCGGATCGCCGAGATCAATTCGCCGGTGGGGCGGCACTCTTGGGCGGAGGCGTTGGTTTGGGGATCACAGCGCTCATTGCGCGCAACGGGATGAAGAAAAAGAAGGATTGGTACATTCCATTGCTCAGTGGCTTGGCGGTAGGGGCCGCAGGGGGGGTGTGGTTCGGGCTAACGAGCAGAACGCAGTACAACGACTTGGAAGATTTCGCGGAAAAAACCGGGACAGTCACGTCCGGCTGGGTCACAAAAATGCGTGCGAACGTCTACGGCTCGACACTGCTTTCGGGAATGGGAGCAGGATTAGCGGCCGGTGCGCTCGGGGGGTTGATCGCCGACGGGAGAACTCCCCGCACACGGACCTCGTTTGGCGTGACTATTTTTCCTCTTTCGGGTTCATTTCGACTAAGATTCTAAACCATGAATTCTTGCCACACACTTCGTATGTTTCTAACAACGCTGGTCGTCGCTTCCGGCTGTACAGCTGGAGCCGGCGATCCTCCCGAGAGCACTGGCTCGGAATCGTCAACGTCAATGACGACAGAGGACCCGATGACTGATACAACAGAGGGACCCACGACTGATACGAGTGACACGCAGTCGACGACGATGACGGAGACGGATCCGACGGAGACGGATCCGACGGAGACGGATCCGACGGAGACGGATCCGACGGAGACGGAGACGGATTCAACGACGATGACGACGCTGGACCCCCCGGAGTGCGGAGACGGCAATGTGGACATGGACGAAGGTGAGGAGTGCGACGAAGGTATAATGAATGATGATGAGGGTGCTTGCACATCAGATTGCCTTCTTGCATGGTGCGGCGATGGTAAAAAATGGTTGGGCATGGAAGAGTGTGATGATGGCAATAATATAGATACCGATGATTGTCTGAGCACCTGCGTGGCAGCATCTTGTAGAGATGGCAATCTCTGGGAGGGGGTTGAGGAGTGTGACGACGGAAACGACGTTGATGTGGATGAGTGCCCCAATACCTGCCATAAAGACAGGGTCGTTTTTGTGACAAGTTTTGGGGTAAATGGTGCGATGGAGAACCCTTTGCTACCGCCGGGCGATAATGGCGTTTCGGCAGCCGACACGATTTGTCAAGAAGCTGCGCCCACAGAGGGCAAATTCCGGGCATGGTTGGGCGACGACCAGTTTCCTCCAGGTCAGCGTTTCTTTGGGAACGGCGAGTTGCCTTCTGGATTTAAAGGTAACTTCAGGGTCTACCAAGGAGACGTTATTGCAGCAGGGTGGAGTGAGCTCACTGATGGAATGATCGATACTGAAATAAATATGACTGAGAAGGGACTGCTTGTTCTAAGTTTCAAGAATGTCTGGACAGGTTTGATGCCAGATGGTTCTCTAGGAACGAATTGTAATAATTGGACGTCTTCTTCAGATATGGTGAAGGGGGTAGTAGGACGCACAGAAGAAAAAGATAGCAAATGGACGAATGACGATGTTGAGGATTGTGACGGTGAGTACCGCCTCTACTGTTTTCAGACAGGACTCACGGAACCATGACCACCCTAAAAAACCGCTACGAAATCCGAGAAAAGATCGGCCAAGGTGGCATGGCCTCTGTCTATGCCGCCTTGGATCACAATTTTACCCCACCCAAGCTCGTCGCCGTCAAGTTTCTCAGCGTCCATTTGCGCGATCCGATTACCCAACGCAAGTTTGCCCACGAGTGTTCTCTTCTCGCCCAGCTCGATCATCCCAACATCGTGACGATTACCGATTCCGGCGTCGACTCGGAAGATACTCCGTTTTATGTCATGAAGTATCTTCGTGGCCACGACCTTCACACCGAGATTGACCGGGGGGCCCTTCCGTGGCGGCGTGCTGCGAGTATTGCCATTGAAGTTGCCTCGGCGCTTCACGCTGCTCATGGGCAAAATGTCATTCACCGCGACATCAAACCCGGCAACATTTTTATTGTTCCGGGTCGTCGCGACCAGATTAAACTGCTTGATTTTGGGGTTGCCACCGTCATTGACGCCGAGCGCTCTGACGAGAGTTTGACGCCTGCCGGGTGTGCTGTGGGCACGGTCCACTACATTCCCCCCGAGCTTGTCATGGGCAACCGTGCAGACAAGCGTTCGGATATCTACTCGCTCGGGATCACGCTCTACCGCATGGTTACGGGGGCGCTTCCATTTTCCTCGGACGCTCCTGGGATTGCGCGTGACCACAAAATCATGCAGATGCATGTACAGTCCGAGGCAGTTTCGCCGCGGCGGCTCAAGCCCGAAATACCCGAGTCGCTCGAACGCATCATTTTGCGATGCATGCAAAAGGAGCCAGGTAAGCGGTATTCGTCGGCGGAGTCGCTTGTCGATGAACTCGAGAACTTGCTTGCCGGCGACCTCGGCAAGCGGACACTACAGTTCGAGCGAAAACCAAATCATCCGCGAGTGCCTCCTCCGCCGAGTCGCGGGAGCTCGACTGTCCCTCCGCCTGTTCCGGGTCATTTACCCACGCCCGCTCGTCACGGCACGACCCCGCCGAAAATGCAATGGGATCGACCCCTGCGTGACGGGCCACAGGCTCAGGACGGAGTGAGTCTTCATCTCGAACCGACAGACCAAAAACTCGGGCGCGACACCACGACGCCCGAGCGCGAGGAGGAACAAGCACTCATCGACCAGCGAGAGCGCACCGTTCGACTTTTGTTTCGCACGACAATCGGGTTTACGACGGTTTCAATATTTGTAGCTGCATGTATGTTTTTTACGATTGTCCCGAGTACCGGAGCCCTGGCCCGCGCAGTCATTGAAGGTCTTCGGCCTAAAAAAGTTCCCCCGAAGCCCGAGGGGACTCGGAAGGTTGTGGAGGCGAATGAACAGGTCGACGAGCAGGATCCGGAGCCAGAGCCAGAACCGGCAGAAGCTGATTCGGGACAGACCGACGAGCAGGCGAGCGAAACCCAGACGGAGCAAGACGACACAACCGGCGATGGCGATGATGCTGACTCGCAAACCTCGGAGGGTGATGACACCGACGAAGTATTCATTGTGCCCGACCCCGAAACTCCCGATCCCATATCGGCAGCAAGTGAGCGGCCCAAGAAGAAACCCAAAAGGGAGCTCGCACGCCGTATCCGCAACTCGAAAGATTGCGCAAAAACGTTGCCATTCCCAGTGACATTGGAGGCCACAGTTGAGGTCGATCCGTCGACAGGTCGGGTAACGTTTGCCAAAGTCGTCAAGGGATTGCAGTCTGCGTCTGACGCCGCTGTAAAAAAATGCGTTGAGGACCGTTTGAGGGGGTTCAAGCTCTCCGATCCCCCTGAGAGTGGTAAGGTCGAAAATATCATAGCAACACTTGAGAAGAAGAAGAAGCGGTGAATCGTTGAAGAAGATCCTCGGTATACTTCTGCTATCATTCGTCAGCTCTCCACTGACTTCCGTTACGGCGAAAGGGCAGGGGCCGGTAGAGCAAGACCGACTGACAGCAATCGCTCAAAGTGCAAAGGTTACTCTCGACAATCTACCAGCCTGCGAGGAAGGAAAAACGAATGAAGCGCGGGCCGATGAGTTCACTATAATCGGTGATGTGTTTACCTATGTAGCGACTCACTATGGATATACTCCAGGGGAGGAGAGCTATGTTAATTTTTTTGTCGGCTGGGGGCTAGATGCCTACAAAAAATCAGCCGCCTGTCATCGCTCCCACACCAACCGTTACCCGAGCGAACGGGCACTGTGGTTGATCGAGTGGGAATTGCGATGGCTCTCCGACAACGGTGTCGCCGAGGAGCAAGCTGGTAAGTGGAAGCAAGACTTGGAGGTGGAACGCCAACGCATCAGTATACCTGAGCCGCCAGAATGCCCGACATGCCTAATCGCAAAACCATGCCCCGAGCTACCACCTCCGCCGAAAACGACCGGATACAAAGTGCGGTACGGGGGGCGACTTTCTCTCGGGCTTGAAACCGGGGTTTACATCCCGAGGCGTGTTTTTTTTGGCGAGCGTGACGTTCTAACCCCCGTACATGCTGCGTTTGGACTAAGCGCGGGATGGCGGATTCCCTGGAAGATCCATGTGTTTGAAGTCGGCGGACGTTTTCATCACACCGTAGCGCGCGCAAAGCCGAACTACGACTACCCAATCGGACTCGTTACGCTTGTTGGCGGTTATGGCCGCTACGGAGTGGCACCGCTGCAAGGAAAAATCTCGTTTCACGGTGACCTCCAGCTCGGCATGGCCATGCTGCCAGACCACTCAGGCACCGTTCACCTCGCACCTGGGCTCTCGTTTTGCGCGCTCGAGGAAGTGATGTGTCTGTCCCTGCGCTATGTCTGGACGCCGGCGTCGCGCGACGAACGGACAACTGGCTCCCTACTACAACTCGGTGCCGATGTTTTTCGAATTGTCGACTATGTGCTCAAGCGTAAGGAAAGAAAATGAAATGGCATGCTAGTCTTTCGGTTGTATTCTTTTTTGGAGTGGGATGCCGCGCTGATTGGGATAGTGTGTCGACGGGTTCTGGGATGACTATCGAGTCGACGGATGATGCGACGACGGTAATAACCACGAGCTCGACGACCGATCAAACGTCCGGTTCGGAGAGTGAAAGTGAATCGGAGAACACCGATAGTTCCGGCTGTATGTCCGACGACGATTGTTCGGACCCAGCACCTGTATGTGACCTCGAGTCAAATACATGTGTTTTTTGCTCCGATGACAGCGGTTGTGAAGGGGAGACTCTTTGCCTCGACCAGACTCAGTGCGTCGCCTGCATCGATGATAGCAATTGCCCCTGCATCGACAACGAGTGTGTAGGCTGCAAGTCCGCCGAGGATTGTGTTGGCAACTCTAGCGGTGAAGTCTGTAACTCTGCCAATGAGTGTGTTATTTGCACGGTTGACAATGACTCCGCCTGTTTTGGAGATAATCATCAATATTGTGATACTTCTGGTGCAGATAATATCTGCGGGCAACCCGAGTCATGCAGCGATCTCCGCGATTGGGGGTATATAAGTGACGGGGAGTATTGGTTAACTTTTTTTGGTGGGACACCGACGACGTTTGACTGCGCGCTCGCACCTGATGGTTCGTACGCTGACTTTGGCACGGGGTGGACCAAGGTTCGTTGGGACCAAGTTTGGGGGTCCGCTACTACGTCAGAACATCTTGCGCGACTCACGGCGGTCGATATCGGCACCCCTGGTGTGACTGAGATGGGGCTATCTGCGTCGCATGATGACTATAATGCGACAGATTCTAGTTTTTCATATTACTATACATTATCTCTGCCCAACTATAATGAGTTTTTCTTTGACAAGTATGAAGTTAACATTTTTCAATGTTTTCCCGGTAATTGCACCCTTAATTCAACCGGGCAAACCAAGTGGACCGACTTCGCCCATTCCAACACAGGTGGTGGTACACTCATTTTCGGTTCTGAAGCTGAACTCGCCCTCAACATCGTTGAAAAAACCGACTTTCAAGACCAGCCCTACGACGCCGACTATCCCGGAAATACCAAACTCATCCTCGATTCCGTAGCCAACCCCCAAGCTGACCAACTCGGCGTCACCACGGTTCAAGATGCCACGACCTTTCGCATCGCTTGGGGGGAACGGGGAATCGACCAAATCGAAAGGATTGACGCTTGGAGCTCCGGCGCGATCTGGTTTCGCCGGAATCCCTGACGTTCTACGGACATCCAGGTGATGTGGATAAAGACGCTTCGTGGTTCAACGCCGCCGAGGCGGCGTACACTCCGGTCCAATCACCGCGCACGCATGCTCCCACAGTGAACCTGCATCGACCGCCCACACTTGCACCGTCGTCATTGCCCCACCTCCGCCACTCAGTGTAAATACAATGTTTCCGCTTCTCGGGGCAGCCATCGCTGTTACGGAGGGGTGCTCGCCGAGCGGGACATTTGTCCATTCTCCCCTATCCGCATACCACTTGATGAGCCCTCCGTTTTGGTAGGCGGCGATGAGCGAGTTTGGATGTGGGCCAAACGCCAAGCCGTTGACTGGGCTGCTGATTGCACCGTTTTGTCGGATCTTGTCCTCGATGTCGCCGCTCGCTGGGAAAATAGCGAGCAATCCGTTGTCTCCGCCGACTGCCACAAGGGGCGTCCCGCTGGTGGCCGAGAAATCGAGTGCAGTGACCTTCGTTCCGATGTGGTAGGAGTTCCCTTTTTCCTTGCGCTCGAGCTGCCAGGTGTTGAGTTGTCCATTTTGACCGCCAACCACCAGCCACGACCCCTCGTTTGCGAGCAGGAGATTGGCGATTGGCGTCTCAGACAGATCTTCGTAGACTGGTTTTTCCTGCTCGAACACATTCCAAACTATCACGCGGCCTTTTTGCGCCTGTGTCTTGAGCCCGACTGCGATGTGTTCTTCAGACGCTTGGAGGGTGAGAATCGTTCCGTCATCGACGGACCACGGTTCGGCTTGTTTTGCGCTGTCGAGCCCCCAGGCGACAACCTCGGTGTCCGATGCTGCGACTAGCCGTCTGTCCCCGGCGAACGCAAGAAATTTGAGGTTTCCCGTGGGGGGGAACGTTCGCGTGCGCTCGGGCCTTATTGGTGAACTCGCGCGCCAGATTTGAACTTCAGATTTGTTTGCAGATGCAATAAATTGGCCGGTTTGACTGAGCGCGATCACGGTCGGATGATGATTCGGGCCATACACACGGCGGTCGCGGGTGGGGATGCCAGTTTTTGTAGTATTCCACGCGATGATCTTGGGTTCGGATGTTTCCGCTGTCGTCAACACGGTGACCTCGGAACCCGCAGCTATCGGGAGGTGTGGACGCACCTGGCTTTTTGAACCTGTGAACTTGGGAGGGGGACCGTGTTTGGCCAACAACAACGAGTCGCTCGACTGGGGTGGCAGGTCCCACACGAGGATGTTTTTGCCGTCAGCGGCAAGCAGCTTATCGTGGCCGGGGGACAACTCTGCGGACTTCCACCTCGACGCAGTCGAAATTCGTCCGAGCGTATTTTGTGTGCCCCTGGCGACATCCCACAGCTCGGCCCCTTTGTCCCCGATGGTGACCGCGATATCTTCGCTGGCGCTGAGGAGGAGTTGCTCAACCTCGCCCGCGGTGTCGCCGAGATGCGCGGACGGTAGCATTTCCCGATCGGTCTCCCCGGCCAACCGGTACACGCTGCGACCGTCGACAACCACAACAGACTCGTGCTTGGCGGAGTAAGCAATCAGCGATGTCACCTGCGAAGCCGAGTAGATCGTGCGGCGTTTCCAGCGGTTATTGTTGCGTTGAAACCTGTGCAATGTGCCCGCCTCATCCGAGGCAACAATCGTGCGCCCGTCAGCCGCGAGTGCGAGTGCGATAGGCGTGGCGCTGGTTTGGAGCTGTGTTCGCTCGCCGAAGCGCGCGTCTTGGCCGATGTCCCATACGTAGATAGATTTCGTTGTCTGTACAACAACGCTGCGTTCCTGGCCGTCGAGGAGGACTTGTACCGGCTTGCCTGGAAAAGACGCCCGGTCGATTTTTTGGTCTCGCTGGCTACCTCTGAGCCCCCAGAGGTGTACCTCACCCTTGCTGAGCGACGCAAAGTATCCTCCCTGCCGCCCTGTAGCGATCGAGACAACCTCCCCTTTATGGGCTTCTCCCTGTGTCTCCCGCCACCCAGCACGCTGGGCTTCCCAGATCGAGATATCTCCCCCGTCGTGCGCCGTGATAAGTCGGCCATCCGGGCTCCAAGCGAACGACGATATTGTTTTATCTACAAATATTTTGGGCTCCGGATTGCCGCGCGAGAAAACTGTGAGTGTACCGTCGACGAGCGCGGCGACCCGCCCCTCGTCGGGCGAGAAGGCGATGCGTTGCGGCGCCGCGGTGAGGGGGGCGAACACCTGGTGGTTTTTGGCCCTCAGCAGCTCACGGACAGATGTCTCGATATCGGTGGTGCGTGGACCACAGTTGCGTTTTTCGGCGTCGTAGGTCACCTGCAGCATGCCCATGAGGTCACCCGCGGCGCTGTTTGCTTGCGTCCGGAGTTGCTCGACATCGGCGTCGCTGCAGGTCTTGCGGGACGCAGCGGGCGGGGGCATTTCGAGGTCTCGAGTGACGGCATGTGCTGTCAACGTACCCGCGCCACTCGCAATGCAAAGTGTAAGTACATTGAGTCCGAGTTTTACACGCGAGGTCCGCAGGCTTTCAGCGCTCTCGTGCACATACTTGGTCACCAGGTCGACGTCGTTGCCGAGCTCACTTTTGTTGAACTCGAATTGAACCGCTTGGCGCGATGCTCTGCCCCGCAGTAAGAGCCGGGCTGGGCGTCCGTGGGCATTCCAGTCGAGGGCTGCGCGCTGCAGTTGTTCCAGGGTTTTCGCAGACGCTTGGATCTTGGCCCGACGGCGTGGCGTTTTGGTGCTCCAGTTGGTGAGGCGCTGCGCCAGTCGGGCGAACGCTGAAGGCTGAGATGATGCTGGAAGCTTGGACTTTTTCAGCGTTGTCTTGCCGGCCGGATAGTGGGGATAGACGCGATAGTTGCCAAACGCGACAAAATCCTTGTCGCGGAGGACGGCTTTTTTTGTCAGCGGCGTGCGGTTGAGGAATATCGGCCCACTGCCCTTGATCGGCTCAACGGCGACGCGTCCGTCGACGACAGAGAACCGACATTGGCGGCGCGAAACCTCGACTTCGGGCAAGTGAATATCGACCTGCTGCTTGTCTCGGCCGACAGTGACGACTTGTGCACTGTTGAGCTCGATGTTCCGCTGCGGTTTACCCTTGGGTTTGAAGATCAGTTCGATCATAGTGGCTGCTCCAATGGGTGGGGTCGTACTCCGTTCCATTACAGTACAGGGGAACGACGAGAACACTGTGGTGAAACATCTTGCTCAACCAATCCGATTGGTCCTGGTGGATCGGGAGAATCTGGCGCGGATTGAGGGCGACGAGTAGACGTTCGGTGACATTCTGATGCCAGGTCACTGGTGGGTAATTGTGAAGGCTTCTCCGGCCGCGCTGTTTGAGGATTTCTGCGAGTTGTGCCGTGTTGATCGTCAGCGTATTTGCGAGGCTCCAGTGCCACAGTTTTGGGGGATCGCCCTCGAGTTTTGCGCTGATGCGACGAGCTACAAACTCAGCCCGTTGTTGGGCGAGGGACTCAGCGGAGGCTTCTTGGCTGTGGGGATGACCGATGATGAGGACTGCCTTCGCCTCGCGTAGCCTGTCGAGATGAGGCATGAGGGCCTCGGTATACGCGAGAGGATCTTCCGAGATCACACCTTCGCCAACGGCCTCCGGATCAAAGTGAACCAAAAAACTCCCGGTCCGCTGGAGGAGATCGAGTTGGAAGATCGGCTCAGAGGAGCTTTGCCATACGTCAGCGTCGCAGTCGAGAATCGAGCCGGTCTGCAACCCCCGGTTGTCGAGACATATGTCGCGCAGGTGGAGGGGCAGCTCGAGCTCCCGCGGGGAACACAGACCGTTGGCGACCACGAGTTGGTCGGGCCGGACGCATGCTCCGAGGTGTCTTTCGAGGCCGAGGGCGCAGGTACAGTTTTCCGAAGCAGGTCCTTCGAGACAGACTTCTCCAACCGGTAGCCGGCGACAGACATCCGCAATGCACGCTTCGTGTTCGCCGCAGGTTTGTTGGAGGACACGTGCGTCGCAGGTGCGCTGTGCGCTTGTCCCCGGGTCGTCGACACGATTGCGGGTACGCTTCACCGTTTCGACCACGAGCATGACCACAATTGGCAACAAGAATCCGAGGAAGACGATGTTGAAGCGCATCCCTCGGGTGAGATCGGGCTGACTCATGAATCATCTCCGCAGGTGTCTATGAGACACTTGGCGGCAAATCGCAGGGCTCTCGGGTCGGTTGTCTGGCCCAAAAACGCGACGCGTTCGTCCTGTGCCCACCGCATCCATACGGCCGGTACCTGGGCTAACCCGGCGCTCGAGCTGCTCATGTAATGGGAGTCGATTCGAGCGAGAATGTCGTCGTTGTTGCGGGTTACACAGGCCCGAAACTCGCTACGCTCGTAGCCGTGCTCCTCCGCTGAGTCGAGGAGATGTTCGATTTTCGCGGTTTTTTTCGCCCACTGCAACGCAAATACACTGTTAGCATATTGGAGACCCTGACCCGGGGTAAGCTTTTCGGCGCATTCGACCGCGACCGCGGCAAAGCACGACGACGGGGGCTCGAATGTGGAGCAGCTGGCGCCAGGGAAGTGTAGAAAGTGGACCGTCACCGGGTATTCGAACAGCACCGAGGTCGGAAGATCGACGAAGCGTTCAAAAGCTTGGCGCGACGCTGGGTCGGTAAAATTGAGGAATACATATATTTGCAGGGTTTCATCGGTTCCGCTGCGCAACTGGCTGTCGAGGGCGGAGATTTTGAATTGCGCAACTGGCGCGGGCCTCCATACCAAGATACCCACGAGGACGAGTAGAATCGAAGTTGCGACGAGCGCGAAAAGACGAGAGGGACGCATGGGGATGTCCAATGGTAGCGCGACTCGTCGGAGTTGATAACAAAAGAGTGTTGACGCTGCGATTCGGATCAGCCTATTATTGTATGTGCGATAAATGCATGCGGAACTGACACGAGGGATTCTAGGACGGCTGACAGGCGAACCGGGGCCTGGTGCCGAAGAGTCTATCTTGGAGCATCTGCGGGCGGTTCTCAACACTCGCCGCGGTGAGTCCCTTGCATGTCCAAGTCTCGGACTTATCGATTTTGCCGATGTCGCCCACGATTTTCCCGCCCGCGCGTTTGAGCTGGCAGAAGATATCCGGGCCATGATTCGGCGTTACGAGCCGAGACTTGAGAACATCACAGTCTCGCCGGGCACATCCGACGATCCGTTGCGGATTGTCTTTGAGATCTCCGCGGTTCGGCGCGGCGAGTCGCGACGGATTCAGATTCGCACCGAACTGTCGGCTGACGGTTGTGTCGAGGTCCTCGGGTAGGATGGATTTTCAGCGCTACTTCAAGGCCGAACTCGACGCGCTTCGCAAGAGTGCGCGGTCGTTTGCACAGCGTGTCCCGGAGCTCGCTCCTAAGTTGCTCGAGCCGGGCAACGATCCAGATGTCGAACGTCTGCTCGAGGGGGTCGCGTTCCTGATCGCAAGCTATCGCATGAAAACCGACGAACATGCGACACAGATCGCGTATCACGTCGCCGAACAGTTGCTCCCGCATGTCTTGAGCACCCGCCCAGCAGCTACGATCGTCGAGTTTTCGCCGATCATCAAAGCGCTCTCAAATCCGCACAAGGTACCGCGAGGGACATCTTTGCGGTGCGCGCCCATCGACGGGACGAGTTGCCAGTTCACGACCTGCTTCGACATGTATTTATGGCCACTCGAAGTACGCCACGTCGAGTTGACTTGGCGCGAATTGTCGGCCGCGCGTTTGAGCCTTACGTTCGCGTTGGGGAAGCACGGTGCCCGGTCGCTCGCCCAGTCCGTACCGCTTCGCTTGTTCGTGTGGGATCCGGGGGATCAACATGTGTCGGACACGGCGTCGACGCTCGTGTATTGGTTGACGATGCAACTAAGCCGGATGTGGGTACAGGTCGGGAACAGCGAGCTCGTCGAAGTCGAGGGAGGCGCAGTCGCCCTCGTTGATCCGGTCATGCATCCGGTGATGCCGTGGCCACAGTCGGTGTCGCCGGGGCTGCGCAGCATTGTCGAGTATTTCTATTTGCCCGAGCGCTACCATTTTGTTGAGCTCATCGGGCTCAATACCGTGGGGATCGAGGGGGAGGAGCTCACTGTTCACTTCGATTTTGATCGCTTGATGCATGCCAAGCTAGACGTTTCGGCGGCGTGTTTTCGGCTTCACTGCACGCCTGCTGTCAATCTATTTTCCGTACTTGGCGAATCGATACGCGTCGATCCCGTGCAGTCACGTTCGCTGGTTCGTGCCGACGACATCCGACCCGAGCACATGGAGGTTTATCGGGTGAAGCACATCGAGTCCTCGAGTGACCGTGGGCAAGAGATTCCCTTGTATACACATTTTCATCGAGGACTTGCGTGTGCATATGCACTCCAGCGCGAGCGGTCCAAGATCGACTCGGGGATCGACACCTATCTCTCGCTCGTGCACGCGAGGCCTGCCGAAGCCAAGTCCTACGACATTGCCCTCGAGTTGGAGTGTACCAATCGCAACTTGCCGGAAAAACTCCGGGTAGGCGATGTTCAAGGTGCTTCGCAGAAGTCGCTTTATCGCAGTTACCGCAACATTACGCGGGTTGTTCCTCCGACATCCATGGCCCTCGGGGATGAGGGGCTGTGGCAGCTAGTCGCCCATCTTTCGCAAGGAGCACGGCTTCCCCAAACTGCCGGTGAATTACAGGAGCTGCTGCGGATCTATGAGTTCAGTGTCAAGGGGTCGACGGACAGACTCGCAAATCGGCGCGCGATCGAGGCGATTGTCTCGGTCAACATTCGCAAGTCGCCGTGGGTGCTCGAGGGGGTACCCATCCACGCGCTCAAGGTCGTGGTC
>CAZUPD010000133.1:15216-21648 GCA_964621785.1 uncultured Nannocystaceae bacterium | reverse complement strand
GAGCTGTTGCTGGATATCAACAGTTACTCGCATCCGCAATCGGATGGGACGTTTCGCCAGCTGTTGGGATTTGGGGCGTTTCACTCGCTGTTGCCGGCAAGTAGTGCGGAGGATATCCGCAACGCAGGTGCGGGGGGACTTGTGGATCTGCTACGGGAGAGCAATCGCCAAGCGTTTTACCGCGTATTCTTTCCGAGACAGCCGGCGGTCGGACCCGGAAATGAGCGGGTGGCGACATTTGTCGGGACTTCGACGCTCCCGCAACTCGAGGCGGTGACCACTGCATTCCTCGCCGACAGCAATCCGCCCGGCGGAGATGTGAGCAGCTTTTTCCTGCGCGGCAACGCCATGGTCACCCCCGAGATTCAGGTGTTTGTGCGTAACCGAGCCATCTGGGTCCCCGTCGGTACCACCCTGCGGCAACTCATCAGCCTCGTTGACGATATCCCGCACGCCGGCCTCGACGGGCAGGATCTACGTGCATTCGCCGGCTCATCTCGGCCATTGCGCCTGGTCCACGAAGGACGTGACAGCCGACCGGAGTATCGCTTTGTCAACCTGTCGAGCGCGGGGTCGGTCAACAACCTCGACGTCCTCGATCTACCATTGGTCAAAGGTGACAGGTTCTCTTTCTAGCCATGCCAAACGTCAATTGGCCATACGCGAACAGCCAACTTTCGCTGGTCGAGGAGCTCGGCTCCAATTCGCTGGAGGACGGCTACTCCCTGGCCTGGTTCGCACCGATTCCATTTACTGGTCTCAAAGACAGCTGGACTGCGGAAGCGGGTGTCTACGTGTTCCTTCGCGGAACGCTCGCCGCACTCGACCAAGATGCGCTGGCAGACGGAATTACGCGGTACCTCCTCGAGCCAAAAAACCGGCGCGTTCGCTTCTTGTGGCTGGAAAACCCCGGCCAAGCGTTTGTCTGCTGGCGAACCCACGCGATCGCGGTCGCGGGGTCAGCCGAGGATCGCCGGGTTGCGCTGCTCACCTACATCGATCTGCGCAACTACTCCTTTTCGATCGCTGCGGGCACCGCGATTGCACTCGACGATCCCCAAGACCCGACGGGCTTTGTGCTGACCCGGGAGGCCGAGCGTGCGACGGGCCTCGAATGGAGCACAGGCCATGGCGCCCATCGGATGTACAGCTTAGGCCCCGAAGTGTCGCTGCCGATGCAGGGCGAGCAGTTGGGCACTCTCGGGTTTGATCTGCGTGTCGAGTTCTCCGCACAAATCACCGGCAGCGACGACGTGCGAACATTCGGATATCCAGATTTCGAGCCGCTCGATGTGGGGATGCGGATATTCTTCCGCGATCCCGATTTTCCCGAGTCGGGCGACGCCTATCTCGCCTCGTATCGCTATCCGCTCATCTGGGAACGGAGCCAGCAGGCCTCGGCGGAGGCATTTTTTCCCGCGACAATCCCCTTTCGCGTCACCCTCGACCCGCTTTATCCACTTGTGGCCGGGCGCTGCCAGTTTGCGTTCCAAGCCCTCGCCGGGGCCCAGGCCGCGACCGGGATTCCCTCGGGCTACCGCACCAACCTCGGCTACACCGTCCATCTCAGACCCGTGGTGGGTCAGGCGCGGCTCGAGTTTGCCCTGCGCCCTGCCCTGTTGAACGACAGCGAAGCACAACGGGCGCCATTTTATCTGCTGCCGGCCGGAAGCTTCGAGACGCTGGTACCGATTTATTCGCAGGGTCGTGCACCGTTGCCAGCGGCCAACTTCAACTGTGGTCTTTCCGGTGTCGAGTACATTCGCGTGACCCTCGCTCCGCCGTCGACCCTGACATTCGTTCCGGGACATCCGGCCTACGCTCCATTTCACAGCTCCGTCACCTCACTGCTGCGCGACCTCCCTTCGATCCTACGACCATTCTCGAGTGGGGAACTACCACCAGACACGACCGATCTTGACCTGCCCATTGGCGCAGGTGGTCTGGGTATCCGCGCCGACGACCGGGGCGCCATCTTTGACCTTCTTCGCCAGGACTATTTTCCGCCGGGCTACGACCTCACGCCGGATCAACAGGAGGCCTATGAGGCTCTTGTGCGTGTCGAGCAGCTCGTTGATTTTCTGTGCACCGCCCTGCGCCAGGCAAATCTCGCTGCGGCCGGGCAAGCGGCCTTGGAACCCTACCCGACCACCTCTTGGGCGTACATCCGCTCGCCGGGGAATGCGGTCTATTTCGCCCAACCGGATCAGGCGGTACTCTACCGCGCGGAAGCCTCGAGCGAGCTGTTCCTCGACTATCTCGAAGTCCCATCCGTGGGCCTACCTCGCACACTGCTCGACGGAGAGTCCGAGGCCATCCGCGGGGGTCAAGACCTCGAGGCGCTGGCCTTTCCCATGTTGCCCTACGGAAGCGTCGCAGCTGCGGCACTGAGCGACATTCGCGTGTTGGAGAACACGGCCATCAACCTCGTCCGCAGGGCCCGGGTTCACGCGATTGATGAAGTCACCTTTGCACGTACTTCACTGGACGCTGCGCCTCCGATATCACCTGCATCGAGCGAGGGTCCGGACACTCGCCGCGGGACGACTCCGCAGGGTTTGATAGCGAGTTTTTCGCAGGACTTCGAGGCGATCGAGACCATACAATTGGCGAGGTTACGCGATGGTTCCAGCGTTTCCCTGGTCAACATCCCGCGGGCCTCCCTGCTCAAGGCGGCCTTCCAGTCCAATCAATTGTTTCTGGTGATCTCCGATCCCGCGGCCCTGGCTTCGCACTTTTCCACCGAGGTTTTGCAGGACTTTCCCGGGCTCACCACTGTCCTCAATCTCGAAGGTTGGCGGCTCCAGGCCGGTACGGAAAACTGGGGGCTGCGCGGGACAATACTCGTGTTTAAGTTCCATGACCTGTCGCTGATGGAACTGGTGGCGACACCCGCATTATGGTCATTTCCAGCGTTTTTTACCGGCGACTCCGAGAACGCGGTCAGCAATACTTTGCTCGCCAGGCTTCGACAAGCCGTCGAAGCGAGCGAGAGTTCAGATGCCCGGCTCAGTCGTCGATTTGAAGCACTTGCCGAGGCCGCGACGCAACCGAACTGGACGGGGATCCTCGCGTTTGATGTGCAAGTACCCCTCAGCGGACTCCCCGATGAACTCGCGGCCCTCGCCGGCGGGATCGACCCCGAGTTGTTCTTCGCCAGCTACGCCGGGGTCGAGGTCACCAATGTGGCAGTCTCCGGCGGAGAGCTAACACCCGAGGCATCATCGCTGTTCGGCCTGATCGACTACAACAATCCAATCGCGCCGACGGTCACGCAGGGTATGGACTATGGCTTTCACGTGCCCTCGCTGAGTGTGGTGTTTGCCAACTCGCGTGTCAGCGACTTTGCGGCTGAGGTGCAGTTGGTGGCCGAACGCCTGTTCGACGAGCGCACCCGGTTGTTGGAAAGTCCTACCAATGTCGTCACTCTGGTCGGGGTCGCCGAAGACCAAAATGGACGCACGGCCTATTCGTTTGGGTTTCGCGGATCCAATCGCTTTGGCCTGTCCGGCGATGTCCTCGAAGAGGTCGAGATTGTACGTGCACAGTTCTCGACCGATCCGCTGCCCGCCGCCCAGGGAGACGTTCGCCGGGTCTCCGGTCGATTCGTGTTCTGGGCCCAGCTGCGGTTCACCTATCTGCCCGACTTCGACATCCTCGCGTTTGGCCCCACGCCCGGTGCGGAGTCTGGCGACGACCAGCCCGATTTTCTCAGCGTCAGCAACCTCCAGATCTCGCTCGGGTTTGACCTGACGACGGCCGCCGATGGCACGAGCAGCGTCGGACCGCTTCGGTTTGCCTTCGATCCCGGACAGATGGGCTTTGACCTGCAGCGCAGCGGTTGTCGCAGTCAGAGCCTCTACCAGCAGTTTCCGCTGACACTGCGAGGCATCCGGTACGTCCGAGATGATCCAAGTGCACTGGCTGCCAGCGGTTTCATTCCCGTGCTCAACCCACTCGGGGAAGTGCCGTTGGGTCCGACCTGGTACGGCATGACCTTCGATCTCAACCTCGGTACGACAGGTGCCCTAGCCGGGAACCAGGTACTCACAGCGCGTCTGCTGGCCGCTTGGAACCCGGAACAGGAGGGCGTCTACGTCGGGGTCAAATTGCCCGGAGCCTCAGGCGGACAGCGCGAGATCACCATTCAGGGGTTACTCAAGGTGGTCTTTCAGGCAGTTCAGTTTGTCGTCTACCCGACCGACGGCGAGCCGGGGCCACAGCGGCAGGTCGGTTATCTGCTCAACCTGAAAAACATCCGGATTCAGTTCCTCAATGTACCCTTCCCACCGACCGGGAGGACCGAGGTCACGCTGTTCGGCAGTCCGGGGGGACAACCGGAACAGGAGCGCCTGCTCGGTTGGTACGCGGCGTTCGTGAAGAATTAGGGGGTGGACGATGGGAGAGGCGAGACGATGAGCGGCCAGGGCATTGGGATCGGAATCGACTTCGGAGGCACGACCTTCGATCTCGAGTTCTTCCGCTCCGCCGAGACGGTCTCGTTGCAGGTGACCGGCGAAAATGAAGCGGGCCAGGAGGTCGACCTCTTCCGAGATGTACTCGGCCTCGTCGTCGATGTTCCACCGGGTGACGCCCTGCTCGACCAGAGCTTGACCACCGTCATCTTGTTCGCGGGACAGTTGACCTATCGCAAAGATCGGCCGCCGACGCCGATGCCCGGAGGCGGAGCAATGGGCACACAACCCGCCGTCAACGAGACCCAGTTCGGGGTGTTTGGGCGGATCGGTTGGCGGCCACAAATCGACTTCGGAGGCGAGACGGTCACGCTCGACCTCGAGGCGACGGTCGACCTGCAACAAATCAGCGGACAACCGTTGATGGGCACATTATGTGCGGCGGTGTCCGCCAATTCGATCCCGGGGTTGGAGTTCCTCAAGCTGGGTCTTTGCTACCAGTTTGGCCCCGCGCCGGTACGTTCTGGCAGTGGGCCCGCAAGCCCAGGGCCGGGCGCTGCAACCCGACAGCTTCAGTTCACCATTCAGATCGGCGGGTTCGAGCTGCGTGCCGCCTACAATCAAAACCCCGGTGGCGACATTGCCCTGAGTTTCGGCTTTAGCGAAGTTCCGCAACTTCGCCTCGGAGACATCCTCACGTTCTTCGCCTCCCTAGTCGACCCCTCGATCATCGCGTTTGAGTTCGATCCACCGTGGAACGCGCTGACCGACATCGATCTCGGTGCGGTGCTCGAGCGGATCCAACTCGGCCTCTTGCTCGAGCAAAGTGGCAACAAAGTCTTCAGTTTAACCTTGACCGACCTCGGCACATTGCCCCCGGCGGTCGCTGCATTCCTCGAGATCAACTCACTGAGCCTCGAATACAGGAGCACGCCGACGCGGAAGACCCGGATCGTGGTCGACGGGCGGGTGTTGGGCAGGTCGCGAAGGTTGGGCTGGGATCCGGTCAACGATGCACCACCGGAGGTTCCGGGCATGGGCGCCTCGGTGTTCGACCTGCGCTACCTCGGCTTGGGGCAGCACATCGCCCTGGCAAATGCGGCCAGTGTGAGCTCCGTCGGCGAGGTGATGGGACTGTTGCGCGGCTCCCTCAGCGAGGCTCAACAGCGACTCATTCAAGACCGTTCCCTCAGCATTGGCAATCCCGAGAACTCGTTTTTGGCGGGTCCCATCCGCTTTGACGCCGAGAGCCAGTGGCTGGTGGGCCTCGACGTCTCCCTGCTGCGGACCTTGAACCTGAGCGTCATCTTCAACGACCCGGTGATCTACGGCCTGCGCCTCGAGCTCTACGGGGAGCAGGCTCGCAACTTTGCCGGGCTTCAGTTTGAGATTCTCTACCAACGGATCACCGACACGATCGGCAAGTACCACGTCGAGTTGGTCCTGCCCGACTTTGTCCGCTTTTTGACCGTGGGTGCCGTGTCGATCACGCTGCCCATTGTCGTCGTGGACATCTTCACCAACGGCGACTTCAAAATCGACCTTGGGTTCCCATGGAACTTTGACTTTCGCCGCTCCTTCGCATTTGAAGTCTTGCCATTTACCGGGGCCGGCGGGGTCTACTTCAACAAGCTCTCGGCCGCCACGGCGACCAGCACACCCGCGCTCGTCGAGGGCGGCGGCTCGTTCTCACCTGTCTACGAGTTTGGCGTCGGGCTCAAGGTCGGTCTCGGCAAATCCTTCAACTCAGGACCGTTGCGGGCGGAGCTCAGCGTCACTGTACAGGGCATCATCCAGGGCGTCTTCGCCTACTACAACCCGCCGGGTGGTGGTGAGCAAGCACTTTATTACGCACTTCAGGGCGGGGTGGCGATCGTCGGCCGGATCTACGGCGCCGTCGACTTTGTCATTATCCGAGTTGAGGTTGAGGTGCTGGCCCGGGTCGCGGTGCAGTTCATGCTCGAATCATTTCAGCCGATCGAGCTGGTCCTGACCGCGTCAGTCTCGGTGCAGGCCT
>CAZUPD010000133.1:0-15206 GCA_964621785.1 uncultured Nannocystaceae bacterium | reverse complement strand
CTGACGGTCCTGTTTATCGAAGTTGAATTCGAGTTTTCGCTGGAGGTTGAAGAGAGCTTCACCATCGATTCCCCCGATGGCCCGTTGTCGGATGCCCCCTGGTTCCCTTCCCTTGTCTCAGGCGAAGCCGATTGACTCTCATGGATGAAGCGACATGCAACTGAACTGGAATCAGCTGGTCGATCTACGCCAGGGAGCCGCTGCCCCGGCACTGGATGTGTTTTTTCAGCCGGCGGTGACCTGGACTTCGGGCAATGTCAAAGCAGTTGCCCTGTGCTTTGTCGAGAATGATCCACAAAAGGCCGACGGCACCGGAGATGACTTCAAAACCCTGACGTTGGGCCTGTTGCAATGGACACTTTCGGTTGCGGGCGTCTCGCAAACCGACCCACTCAACCTGGCATTTTTCGATCAACTGTTCAATGACGTCCTCGCCCAGCCCTTCACCTATCCGCAGCTCAACGCGTTTTGGCGACTCAACTACGTGTTTCGCCTGCGAGAGCCCAGCGGCGAGCTGAAGGGTACGATCTTCCCGATGTTTCCCGAGATTGTCCTCGAGACAGGTGCGGGACGGGAGCAGAATTCTGTCAACGTGTCTCCACGGACACTCTCACAGGCGTTCGGCGGAGCGTTGACCAACCGCTTTGCTCCGGAGCAGCCGGGTACCAACCCCGAGCAGGAGGACACGACGGTCCGTTCGGTTCGGGCGTTGATGTGTGCCGACTATGCGCGCCTGATTGTGCGGACGATGTTGCAGCTCGTCCGGGACCAACTGCGACCGACACCCGATCGCACGCTCACCCGCGGCGCCCTGCTGGCCCTGTGGAATCAACGCGAGCGCGCGGCACTCGAAGCAGGTCGACGCAGCCCCGTCCAGATGATCGCCGGACTGGTCTCGCGGTTGATGCTCCACGGCCTGTGCCTGCCCGTGGACGGAGCTGGGGTCGATGCGAGTCAGCCGGTGTACGAAGCGACGGGTCAGCAATTTTCGTTGGTCGACGCATTCATTGCCGATACAAACACCTATCGATTTACCATCTCAGGCCCCGCGTCGGCGGCGTTTTTGCAGTTCGTGCCCGCGGTCGGGCAAACCGTACCGGACCCCGCCGACGGACCGCTGCGCCGACTCGAATACCGACTCGAACGAAGCGAGAACGCTGCGGGAGGCAAGTATGCGTTGGTGGGTCTTGTCCGTTCGCTCGAAGCGCTGACCGATCCGCCCCCGCCTCCACTTGCGTTCGACCCGTCGCAGGTGCAACTCCGGAATTTTTATGAGGAAGAGGCCCGCCTGTTTGCGCTGCGCGAGTTCATCGAGTGGGAAGACGCCCAAACCACGCCTCGCCTTGTCTTCCAGCTCCCGCTCAGCTTGCAGTTCTTCCTCGCCACCCGCGAACAAAACCCAACCATCGGCCTGTATCGCAGTCCGCTCGGTAGCCGAACCACGGACCTGACGGCACCCGCGTTTTTCGTGCCCGATGCTGACTACTTCTGGGTCAGCCGGATCGACATCCCGATCCAGCGGGTACCCAAATCCGACGGAGACGGGTTTGTCCGCGATACGTTTGAGCTGTCCGGGCTGTCCGAGACGGACACCAACCTCCTCGAATCTGCGCTGACCCAGCAATCCGATGCCATCACCGGGCTTTCACTCCTGCGCATGGCCGGCGATGCGGGAACACTGGTGGCGTTGCCCGGCAGTTCCGACAACACCCGGCTCATTCGCACGAGGCTGGCCACCAACAACCCGGACGACGACCCATCGGCCCCCGCCTTCGACCCCGACGACGTGACCTCGTTTCCGGCCGCAACCGCGAACATGGGTGTACCGGCAAGTTTTCTGCAACTGCTGTGGGAAGGCGCCTCCGTGGATGGCGGCGGCTACTACTTCTACCTCCCCGGAGCGACCGAACTGTTCACAGACGAAACGCCGACCATTTCGCTGTTGATCGAGTACGACATCGCCGGCGATCCAATCTTCGATTTTCACAACAGTGTCGTGCTGCAGTCGGGTGGCGAGACGCCGGTGGCCGAGTCGTTGATCGTCGCCAAGGTCGAAGACGAGACGGTGCCAGTGCTCGCGGTGCCGGCCGGCTTTGTCGGGCTTCAGTTCGTATGTCCCCAATCGGGAAGCCAGCTTCCGAGTGCAACACTGCAGCGCGCGACCTCCCTGCGAGTCGAACCGAGCGAGGACGCCGCGCAGCTCGCCGCACTCGGGCAAGGGCAGCCGGTGATGGTGGTCAATCGGAGCGAGAACAATCAGTACGTCTTCGTCCTCGTGCCGACCAATGGCACCGTGAACCGGGGCTGGATCCGGCTGCGCGAGGCTGACCCGGACGCCGCGACCATCGTCGACATCCCCGACGACCTCAACCTGCGTCGCGCTATCCGCGAGGTCGACAACATCTTCCAGCTGCTCGGGTTTGACATCGTCGGAAGCGCCGGGCACGACCGGATGCCGATCGGACCCACGCGTCTGCCACCGGACCGCTGGTTGTACGAGCGACTGCTCCCCGCGTTTTCCCTGGTTCCCGAGAACACGCCCACGGGTGACGAGACCGACCTTCGAAGTCCCCCCGAAAGCCGCAACCCGTACCGCGGTATCGTCACCTCTTCCGGAGACTCGGCCGACATCGGCATCCGCTTCGGGTGGCAAGATGTGTACGGCAACCGCCTCACCGCCCAAAGCCCGCCCCGGGCCTTCGGCCTCCACTACACCGACCCGTTGATCGGGCTCAACCAGTGGCCCTCGGTCGACGAGACCTACAGGATCTTCCGCGACCCAACCGGCGAGCTGCGCCTCGATCTCGAGCTCGCGTTTACAACCGCTCCGTACCGCGGCCTCGAGCCCGGCAATGCGGTCGAGCGACGGCTGACTTCCGATATCTCGGCGCTCGAGAAGATCTTCTTCCAAATCCGGCAACCAGATGTTCGCGTCACGGTTGCGACCTCGCTGTCGGACTGGAGTGCGGACTTCCGTGCCACCGATGCACACGGCGGGAGTAGCCTGCTCGGGTTCATCTCGCAGGCCTATCGCTACCTGACAAGTCTACGCGAAGATGCGGCCGCGGTTTCTCAACCCCCGGAAGCACTGACGATCCGTCTCGACGCCAGCGAACTCGTCCCCGCGCAAGCCTTTGTCACGGCTTTGGATGCGACCCTGACCATCCGCCGCGATCCGAAGTACATCCATCCCCAAATCCGTGAACAAGGGGAGAGGTTGGCCGAGGTCCAAGCCACGACAGCGATTCTCAGCCCGCGACACGACGCCATCACATACACGATTCCAGCAGGCGAGACCGCGGTGGCCATCTCGCTGACCGAAGCCGTCGCCGACATCAACCTCCTCCTCCCTCCGCAGTCTCAACTCAGCGCTGCCGAGCTCGTCCGTCGTCAACGCGATCTTCCCGCAACAGTCGCTCCCGGACAGACGCTGGGGTTGTCCAACCTTGCGCTGCCAACCCTCGACCCACAGGCGCGGACGCGCCTCGAGTCGGCGACCGTGACCACCGTGGAAGGGGACAGTTTTGCCACCCTGACCGCACGAATTTTGGACGCACTGCGTTCGGTACTCGGCCAGGGACTCGAATCCATTGATGCAGAAGAACCTCTGGAGTTTGTGAACTTTACTCTAGAAGACCTCATCGAAAACGTTAAAGAAACTCGGGGTTTTTTGCGGGTTGGGACCAACTTCGTGATCGATGCGATGAACCTGCGAAGTTTCGCCGAGAGCTTCGCGCAGGCGTTCCCCGGATTTCACCTCGCGGTCAGCGAGGAGGGGAGCTCGTCCGGGACGGGCGACAGGCCCCCGGGACCCGGGAGTTTCTTGTTCGCGGTCTATCTCGGTGCGGGCGGCTTGACCTACGACATCGCCGAACAGGATCCCGACTTCTTCGCCATCCCCCCGTTGGCGACGACATTGGTTTCGGGGCGCGCGAGCGTACTCGAGTATCCGCTCCCGGACGATCCCGACACCTCGGCCGGCAATTCCATTGCGGTGGAGGGGATCGATATCAACGTCTTGGCCCGCGACTTCTTGGTGGCCGTCGAGAACTTCCTCGAGCCGGAGACTTTGGTGCCAGCGCTGGCTCTCGAACGCGAGATGGTCGAAGCGATCCTGAGGTCCAAGTACACGTTGGCCGAGCGCATCAGCCGGCAGGTTGTCCCCATCCTGCAAGCCGATCAAAAACCTCGCCCGGAGCGTCTGCAAGAAGCTCGAGATGCGTTCCGGCAACGGCTGCGCGCCCACTTGGTCGAGGGATTTGACATTGAAACCGCGGTCCAGTTCGCGGTCGAGATCCGCGATGCCCAGGGATTGTTGCGCGCGCCACAGCCCGAGCAGTTGCCACCTCGTCTGACCGGGCGCGCCCGCGTGCTCAACCTGGTGCGCGACGCCGACGACAACGTGTTGGAGGACCTCGACTACGTCCTCTCGGCCGGGCGTATCCGCCTTCGTGGCAGCGAGTTGCCAGATTCGGCCGCCGCCGACGCGCCCACATCGATCTCTTCGTTCACCTACCTGTTTGACACCAAGACGCCGGAGCAACTCGCAAACATCCGCCTAGAGCTCGAACTCGAACCCCTCGAGGTCGAGGTCGAGGTCACGCGGTTGGCGTTGAACTCGGCGTTTGTCGCAACCACGCCGCTGCGCTTCATCGCGCCCGAGAAGCTCAACCAGTATCGCCTGAGCGCCGGTGTGATGGCGGCACTCGAGGCGCAATTCGGAGATGACGAGCGACTTGCCGGGGCGCTCGACGCCCTCGCAGCAGTCGAATCGGAGCTCCAACGTTCCTCGCTCGCAGCGTTCGAAACCGCCATCCAGTCTGTCATCGGCACCGATGCCTATACACAGATCCGTTCGGTGCTGCTGAGCTTCGCAAATCCAAACTATATGGGTACCAGTCCCGTGCCGATCCCCCTGCGGCACTATCCGATTCCTCCGTCGCTCATCTACCAGCGTGCCGATGCCGATAGCGACAGCCTCGGGGACATTCGCGAGTTGCGAACCTGGCAATACACGGCCGTCTACGAACATCCGGACATTGCCCAGGACAGCATCAATTGCCTGCTGAGCCTCAACACCTTCGACCCCCCGCTGTCGGCGGAGGACGGCGCGACCCAAGCACCGGGTTCGGTGTTGGTGTTTCACAGTCGGCTGATCAACTTTTCTCAAATTCTCCCCTCGTTGCAGCAAGCGTTGGCCCCGCTCGCCGGCGGGGAACCGACGGACGACGAGAGAGCTGCGGCCGTCCAAGCGATCGCCGCGTTGCGGTTTTTCAGCCAAGAGATTGCGCGCGAGTGGTCCACAGCCGCCGTTGACGGGGATGCGTTCGACACCGGGGAAGACCCGCTCTACGAGATCCGCGAGCGGGTCAGCGTTCGCGACGACAGCGGCGAGCCCGAGCAAATCGAAGCCCAATTGTCGATCAAGCGGGGATTTGGTGTGCAAGGCGACTTTGAACCGCCGGCTGCTCGCCTCGAGATCCCCGGCTTTCGCCAAATTGCAACCGACCCGGATGGACCCGCCGGACAAACCGACGGCGCCACCGTGACCTTCACCTTCGAGCGTTCGGATGAGGGCGCCCCGAACTTTGGTGATTCATCGCTGCCCGACCGCAACCTCATCGTCGACAACCTCGATATCCTCGAGACACAAAACGCCTGGGCAACGGTCCAACTCAGGCGCAATCAGGTGCTGGTCCCGGGGCAAGCGACCAACCCGGCGTTTGTGTTTCGCACCCCCTCGGTGCGGTTTGCCAATCGCCTGACCCCGTTTTTGACCAACGATGAGCCGTTTGACATCGCTGACCTGCGCGACTCGGATGTCCCGATTCCCCTCCCGCTCGCCGATCATCTGCGCAACTTGGTCGCCCTGTTGCAACCTCGCGTCCCCGATCCAGGTCCCGATGGTCTCCGCTACGCAGCCCGCCTCTCGTGCCGCTACGCCTTCTCCCTCGTCCGCGGAACCGGCCTCAACGAAGACCTCATCACCACCCTCCCCGTACTGCTCGGCCTGCGCATCGACCCGCGCCAGAGACTCGGCGAAACCGACCTCCTCGACGCCTATCCCGAGCGCCTCGCCGACGAGCTCAAGATCTGGCTCAACACCCAGCAGCCGGTCCGGGAAAATGCCTTTTTCCTGTTCACCTTCGACATTTTCTCCGGCCTCGACCCGAGCGAGAACACCGACTTGCCGCTTCTGCGTGTCAGGCGTCTGGCCCTGAACCTCGCCGATGTGTCCGATCTCTAGGAGCAATCAATGGCTGCATCGAGCACAGAAAATGACGTCTTGAGAACGCTGGCGAACGTTGCCCGCAGTTTTCGCGAAAACGTCGAGGACATTGCAGCTACAACAACTGCGGTCGAAGAACTACTTGCGGGCGCGGTGGATTTCCTGTCCGATGAGCGGCGCATCGACGAGTTCCGCCAATCCATCGACGATGTGCTCGACGACCTCGAGGAGCGACTGACGGCGGGCACCTTACTGGGCGAGTTGGACATCGCCGGTCAACTCAAAACTGCGATCGACCAGATCAGCGAGACGCTGGGGATCCCCCTGCTCGACCTGACGTTTGATCTCGATGATGCGACTGCATTCCTGCGTACGCTTTTACCGGAGAATTTCACCCTACTCGGCCCCAATCAAGAGCAGGTCCGCGACCAAATCCTCGAGCTCGTGGAGATGATTTCTCGCCCGGATCTGCAGATTCGTGTCAGACGCGTCACCGCGCCAATACCCCGGCCTAGCGCGACACAAACCCAAACATCGGTGTTCGCCCGTCCACGCTCTCCGGCCCCACCGACCGGTGAACCGCCGACCCCAGACGCGGAGAGCTTGGGCCAGCAACTCGACAATTTCCTGTCCGATTTGGTTGCCAGCAATTCCGTTCAACTCGAAGCTTTGGGAGATCAACTCGAGTCCGCGCTCACTGGCTCAGGGGTACGACTGCGGCTAAACGAACGCATCGAGGCGTTGATCGACCAGCTCGAAACCACCGGGATGCCGTCCCTCGGGGAACTGCTCGACCTCGTCCCAGCTGTGCTCGAAGAGGTCGTGAGCGCTGCCATGCAATTGGTAAGAGAATTGCTCGACACACTCGTCGGCCAACTCGACACATTGCTCGGCATCATTCGCGAGCTTCGCAGTGGCAGCGTAAACGACCTGATCGGCGACGTCCTCGACCTTCTGACCCCGACCAGGCAATTCAGTCTGTTGACTCCACCGGCCCTCGCCGTCGCAGCGCCCCTCGAGTTACTCTTCAAAGGCATCGCTGGACAAAGCGCGGCGACAGTACTCCCCTCATTCCCAAGCGAAGTCACGAATGAAGCGTTAAACCTCGGCTATGGGATCGTGCAGATTCTCAAGGGAGTGGTTGCACTGGCGGACGTTGTCAATACTCTCCGGCTCGAGAATCAAACCCTCGAGCGCATCACCCCGGTGGTCGATATCCTGTTGAATATCACCGCCCAAGGGTTGACGGGTCCGGCGTTCGTCGAGGCCCTCAGCAACAACGCCGCAAGTGAACAGGGAGAATTTAGCGCCAACGTGGCGTTGTGGATCTATCAGTGGATTTCAGGCTTCGCCTGGCCGCTGTTGAAGTATCGCCTCAGCTTCCGCGAGGATTTCAACGACGAAGCTCGCATACAGCGATTCATTCCACCCGCGGGCGACTTTGCAATCGAAATCGCTCACCTCATCATCTTTGCCATCATTGCCGTCAATGAGGACAATCCCGAAAACTCGCTCAATCCGTCGGACCCACGCATCCGGGCGGGTAACTGGATCGACCCCCTCCCCGGAATCATCGGCGGCTTTCTCGGGCTGATTGTGGTCACTTTGGAGCGTGACCGGGCTCTGTCGCTCCTTCCAGTGCGCGGCGAGGTGTCGCGACTTCAAAACATAATCGCCAACAGGATATCCCTCGTAAACCCCAACCCCGCGGGTCCCGCTCGTAGCTATCAGGACGCTGTGATGGGCTTCAGTGGAGCGGTACTCAGTGCACTCTTAGACGCTCGTAACTCCTTTGCAGAGCCACTGGATGAGCTTCGTAATTTGTTCGCAGAAGTCGAGCCCGCGGACCCCAATTTGGATGAAGACCAACGCTCGCTCGCTCGGGACGTCGTCGACCGACACGAGCAAGTGCAGCGGTTGGCTTTCTTCGACGATCTCGAGAGCGTGGTCATGCGGGAACAGGCGGAGGCCCTCGCGGATGTTGCATCGATCGACAGCGTGGAACGATCCCTCGTTATGGGGAACAACAGCCTCACAATCGCCGCGCAAGACCGCCTTAGCCCCCCCGACATGCAGAATCTAAAATTTGCCAGTCAGGCCGTCTTCAGTGGGCTCGCCACCATTGACGCGCTCCAACCCCGTCTACAAATCGACCGAACCGGGAACATCTCGCAGGTTCTGATCAATCCGAAGGCGACCTTGGCCAGACCGATCGTAGACGACTTGCAGACCCTGAGGTCCATGATTCAGCAATCGATAGAAGAGGGATCGCAGGTCCAGGGTGTGCCGTTATTTGCAGAGGAATTCGTAACGAGTTTGGACACCGCGATCCAGAAGGTGATAGATGTCGGAATGGCCCTGTCCGACGATCTGATGTTCACAGCACCCAAATTCTCGATGCGGTTGGATGCGCTCAACGTACTTCCAAAGATATGTATGTGTATCAATACGCTCGAAGGCCTTTTGAGCGACATCAACCGCGTGTTGGTAGATGCGCTCAATCCCGGGAACACAGCCGCCATCGAGCGAGCCAACAAGTGGGTGCCCCTCCTGAAGGCTGCCCAACCCCTCATCACGGTGGCACTTCAGACGGCCTACGGTAGTTTGTATATCGCCGACTCCCAAGACCCGCGGGTCGAGTCTCAACCCGAAGCTCCCGCTCCATTTGCAGCCGAGGTCCAGCTCATGGTCGACGACGCCCCGGCGACGGGCCCGTTTCGCCGAGGTACCGAGGTTGTCATTTTTGTCGCGTTTACCGAGCCCCCGACCAACCCCACAATCTCAATCGATGCACCCGGGGAGAATGATACGACAAACGCTCCGCTGCCGGCGAACTCCGAACAACCCTTGGCCTTCAGTTTCCCCTACGAGGTTGGTCCGGGCAATGGCGACGCCACCATCGTGATTCGAGCCACCAATAGCGAAGGCGACGACCTCGCGTCGGTCACCGGGATGACGCAGTTTGCGGTCGAGAACCCACCATTTCAAGCCGACGTTCAGCTGAAGGTCGACGGCGCCCCGGCGGCTGGCCCGTTTCGACAATTGACCGAAGTTGTCGTCGTCGTTGCGTTTCGCGACGCCCCGACGAATCCAACGATTTCGATTACCGTACCCGAGGGGGACAGTCCGACAAATGTCCCGTTGCAGGCGAGCGTCGAAGAGCCATTGTTCTACCGTTTTGCGTACGTCGTCGGCAGGGGGGATGGCGTGGCCGAAATCGAGATTCAAGCAACCGATGCCAATGGTGACAGTCTCGCTTCCGTCACAGGTACCACGCAGTTTACAGTCGACAACACCAGACCGACCAACCAAAACGATGTGTTTCGCCGCACGGTATTTGCACAGTCTGGCAACCCCATTGCAGTCAACAGCAGCGGGGATCCGAGCAATCGCATCTGGTTTGCCCCGGCCGAGGCCCTGACCTTTGTGCAGGGCCCGACAATGACGCGAGCGAATGGCGACGCCACCAGCATCGCCGCACCATCGGTCCCCGGTACCTACTATCTCTATGTGCTCGATGCCGCCGGCAATGTGTCGAATCTTGCAAACACTGGCGTGTTGTTCGTCAACTATCAAGATATTATCTTTCCCGAGCCGATGTCGCTCGAGCCCGGGGTCGAAATCGAGTTGCCCGGTCCGGGGATCATCGACGGTCCGGAACTTAGCTTCACCGGGATCGAAGTGTGGTTTGCACCCCAAAACACCACCGAGTTTGTCCAAAGCAGCACCATTTCCATGGCGGTACGAGCGGGTCCGATGGCATTGATCGCGGCCCCGCAAACGTCCGGTGCCTACCGGTTGTTTGTGCGAGATCCCGAAGGTGTGTTCTCGCGGCCCTCCGTCGCCATCCTCACCGTCGAGTAACGGATGTCTGCACGCATCGGAATACTTGATACTGCAATTCACCCCGACCATCCCAAACTGGGCTGTCGAACGGCTTCTTTCCACGTGCTCGGTAAGCCGCGTTCGGCACGCGATTCGCACGGAAATACAACGACCACGATTATCCTCGACGATGCACTGTACCCCGAGCTCCCCCGGCTTCCGCAGCAACCGTGTGTGTCCGTCGTCTCGGTTGCCCGCCGCGGTCAATCGGTGCTCAACCTGTTAACCGGCATGGACATCCTCCTCGGCCAGGGCGTCAACGTTGTGTGTCTCCCGTTCGGATTTCGCCTGCAGACGAAGGTGTTTTTCCCGATGATCCGGGCATTTGTCGAACGGGATGTGTTGGTGGTGGTGCCGATCGGCAACGGTGGCCAGTATGCGGCGAATGTACCGGGTGTGTATCCCGGGGTGTTGACAGTCGGCGCGTTGGCCCGTGATGGTTGTGTCGCCGCGTATTCGGGACGAATGTGTGACGACCGGGGCGCGTGCTTCAAACCCGAGCTTCTGGCAGCAATCTCCTCGCGTGCCCCTTTCGACCAAGTTGAGCCAGACGGCACCGATGGCACACCGCGTGCGCCACCTGTGGGTACATCGCTTGCATGTGCATATGTTTCCGGAGTCGCTGCGCGGCTCATGGTCGCCCATCCGCGGGCCTCGGGCACACAGGTACGGCGGGCACTTCGGGCGAGTGCTCGACCCCCAAACGCCGAGCAACGGCTGCGCTGTCGCGATGGTGTGCTCCACCCCGAGCGTGCACAAACCTTCCTCGAGCGCCAGCTTCCTGGTTCGTTTGCGGAGGAAGAATATGTGCCCGAGTTCCTGCGGTGGCCCTACGTCGATCGGCAGTTCCTCGTCCAACTCAAGTACGCCAAGGCCCACACACGGGTCGAGGCAATCGTCGCACCGGGGCATTCGCTGGCCGATTGTGGGGACCCCGGCGGTCTTGGTCTACGACCCTTTCGCCACGCCGACCTCGTACATGTATCAGCAACTCCGACGTTTTTCCGCACGCTTGTACAGACGGGCCACACAGATATCATCAGCGCTTGCGCAGTCAACATGTTCGAGGTTTGACGGCCTGACTTGTACGAGGAAACGAGACCATTCTGATTGTCCCTCGCTACCCGCCATACACAATCGCTTGGGAAAATGACTCGAGCACATCATCGGTCCGACCGCCCTGCCCGGATCCATCGCTATATGAGGAATTGACGACCAACGCGACATAGTAGCCAAACGGCAGTTTCCACAATGATGCGCGATAGACACTTTTCTCGCCATCCGAGTCAGAGACCGGTTGTGCACCGTGCTTGCGCAATAAGCTTGGAATCGCCGTGTCAGCCTGCAGGTCGGGGTTTGAAAAGGACAACTGCGCTTGACCGAGTACAAACCATCCCATACCGGTGCCACCTTCAAGGACCTGGCGTGCATCCCCATCGATCAAATGATTTTGATGATATGCCCACATCATCGCGCCAAGATCCTCTGCGGAGCTAAAGTAGCCTCCTGTTGTCGAACAGTAACCATTATTGGCTTCAAATGAATCGTAGTAAGCACCGTGATCATCGGTGTCGTCTCGGTAGGCCCAGGCGAGCGGTTGCCCACGTTCATCGAGGGATGCCGGGTTGCAACCGGTTGCGGGCATCGAACCTGGGGCCTTGTCGAGCATCAATCGCAGGTGCTCTCGGGTGATGGCGGCCGCCTCTCGTAGGTAGCGATCGTCAAATGTGTCGTCGCACCCGTCGGCGAGTTCACGCTCGACCTCCAAAAGCGCCTCAGGTTCGAGTACCGTAGCAATGACGACATAAAGGAGGCGGTAGTTAATGTTACTATAACTATCTACATTGGCGGAAATATCTGGCAGGGTTGCATTGTAGTCGAGACTCTCGATAATATCGTCCCGACCCGAGACTTCGTTGACCGAGATGAGGCCCGATGTGTGTAGCAACAGTTCACCAACCCGGACCTCGCGCAGGCCATTGTCGACATCGTAGCGTTCGCGCCACCGCGCGGGAAACAGTTCCCAAACCGGCACGTTGAGAAAATGCTCGAGCGAGACACGCTCGGCCTCGGGCAGCTGTGCCTGACTCGCCTGATGCGCATGAACGACGGCCAACGCCGCTAGAAATTTGGTCACGCTACCGATGTTGGATGGCGTCTTGGTTGTAAATGCAACCGCCTCTTGGCCGGTATCGCGAGCTGTAATGGCAACGCCCCCCTGCCCACGCGCCACCAGGTAATCCTCTTTGGTGGCATTTCCCTGCACCAAGACCCATGCGTAGCCGCGAGGCCGTGCGCTCGCAAACCCTGCTTCGAACTGGTTTGTGAACACTGTGGTGTCAAACGTCACCTTGGGGGACGCTGGAAACCCCGCATCGAAATATTGTCCCCGAACGGAATCGACCGCGAAGGGTTCAAGCTCGCAAAACCGCCGTCCGGCGAACGTAACCCCAGCCTCGTCTGGGCGAGCCATCCGACAAGACTCGGTTTCCACAGCTCCGTCGGACACGGGCAGGGAATCCCCCGCACAACAACCCGACAGCACCACAAAACCGCAAATCAGTAATCCTCGCACCGGTCGTCTATAACCGATTTCGATGGCGCTGTGTTCGGACCGATGCGCAATTACCCGCCCTGCCGGCGTGTATACGAGCCCCGTCGCCGCAATTTTGACGGGTCGGTGACAATCTCGCGCAACTGGCACTTCGGACATGTCGGGATGTCGAGCAAGATCTGACCTGCTGCGGCATTTTGACTCAGATGTTTTTCCTACTTGAAAACTTGCATTCAAAATGCAAGTTTATAGTCCGGCAACAGGAGCCGGAAGAAATCATGAGCAAGAGCATCTACGAGCAAATTGGTGGGGCCCCAGCCATGGACGCTGCGGTCGATCTTTTTTATCGCAAAGTCCTCAGCGACGAGCGCGTGAGCGCGTTTTTCGACGATGTCGACATGGAGCGCCAAGCCGCCAAGCAAAAGGGGTTTTTGACCATGGTCACCGGCGGACCGAATCACTACACAGGTCGCAACATGCGGGATGCCCATGCCAAACTCGTCGCACGCGGTCTCAACGACGGACACGTCGACGTGATCATCGAGCTGCTCGGGCAGACACTCGCCGAACTCGGGGTCGGTGAGGAGCAGATCAAACAGGTCGCGGCGCTCGCCGAGAGCGTGCGAGACGATGTGCTGTGCCGCGGTGCGGCCAATTAGCGAGAAGTCATGCCCAAGCTTCATTACGGCGACCACGACCTCGAGATCGAGCCCGGTAAGACTGTGCTCGAGACCCTCGAAACTGCTGGTATCGATGTCCCGAACTCATGTCGCGCGGGCACCTGTCAAAGCTGCCTGATGCGGGCAGTCGCCGGGGCGGTTCCCGAACAGGCACAGCGCGGGGTCAACCCGGCCAAACGTGAACTCGGCTACTTTTTAGCCTGCATCTGTCGCCCCACGGCCGACCTCGCGGTCGTGGGCACAGACGCGAGCGAGACAATGGTTGCGACCATCGTCGGGCGCGAGCACTACCCCGGCGAGGTCCTCGACATCCGGCTTCGCTGCGCGAACCCGTTCTCCTATCGGGGCGGACAGTTTGTCACGCTCCTACGCAAAGATGGCCTCGCCCGCCCCTACTCACTCGCGAGTTGCACAAACGCCAACGAGCTCGAACTCCATGTCCGCCACTATCCCAAAGGACAGATGAGCAATTGGCTCGCACACGCACCGTTGGGGACACAACTCCAGCTGCGCGGCCCCTACGGCGAGTGCTTCTACACCGGCGATGATCTCGAACGTCCGCTGCTGTTGGTTGGCACCGGGACCGGACTTGCCCCCCTGTACGCGATCGTCCGCGATGCCCTGGCGGCGGGTCACCGCGGACCGATTACACTCATTCACGGTGCTCGGCGATCGACGGATCTCTACCACCGCGAAGTGCTCGCAACCCTCGCGGCAAGCCACGACAATCTCGCCGTTCTCGCCTCGGCACTCGAAGTCGACGATGGACACGATGTCGACAACACACCGATCGATATCATTGCCCTCGATCGAGCAGCGGCGATGAATCACAGTCGTTTGCGGGTCTACCTGTGCGGTGATCCGGGACTGGTGAACGGTTTGCGTCGACGCCTGTTCCTCGCAGGTGTCCCGCTGCGCGAGATTTCAGCCGACGCGTTCTTGCCCGCAGCAACCGCATAGCCCGTACATCACGGGTATCCAACACCCTGCACTTTGGGTGCTGGCGACCAACTGTGCACGTCTCTGTAAAAACCCACAACTCGGCATAAACATTTCCGTAGCCGCGTGCAAGGACCATCAATCGACTCTGATGAACTCGCTACTTTTTGTGATGACACTGAGCGCGCACCAATGGTAGGACTTCATGAACATGGAGACTTCATGAGTTCGGAAAATTCCCCACCAGATTCCCACCTCCGACGCCTATGGCTCGTCCTCGGTGTCGTTTTGTTTACTTCGTTTGCGGTGATCCTGCACTTCGGTCGGGACATCTATGCAAGTGCGCCGCCCATACCCGATCGGGTTGTCGTGGAGGACAGCGGTGAGCTTGTACATACACGCGAAGATGTGCTTCGCGGGCAGGAGGTCTGGCGCTCGGTCGGCGGCCAGGAACTCGGCTCGGTTTGGGGGCACGGAGCTTACACCGCGCCCGACTGGACCGCCGATTGGCTTCACCGGGAGGCGCGCTGGATCCTCGACGCCTGGTCGCAGGACGAACACGGCACGGCTTTTGACCAACTCTCACTCGAGTTGCAAGCAGCCCTGACCGCACGCCTTCAGGGCGAGCTGCGCGAGAACACCTACGACCCGGAAACGGGCGTCGCCACAATCTCACCGATCCGTGCACGGGCGATTTCGGCGGTGACCAGTCACTATGTCGATCTGTTTACCGATGCCCCCGCACTCGATGAGCTGCGCGAGAACTATGCGATGCCCCGTGGCACCGTGTCGACACAGGCGCGTGCCCGGGACCTGACCGCGTTTTTCTTTTGGGCAACCTGGGCCTGCGTCACACAACGTCCAGGCTCGGAGCTGAGCTACACCCACAACTGGCCGCCGGAACAGCTCGTCGGTAACA
>CAZUPD010000132.1:19422-21682 GCA_964621785.1 uncultured Nannocystaceae bacterium | reverse complement strand
CCCTCGGCCTGCGGTGGCATGGGTAGTTGTGGCGTGTGCAAGGTGCATGTACACAAAGGTGGTGGCTCCATGCTGCCGACCGAGGAGGGCTTTATCTCCAAAGGCGAGGCCCGCGAGGGGTGCCGCCTGTCCTGCCAGGTCAAGGTCAAGCAGGATATGGAGATCGAGGTCGAGCCCGAGGTCTTCAGCATCCGCAAGTGGAGTTGCAAGGTCCGCTCGAACGAAAACGTAGCGACCTTCATCAAAGAACTGATTTTGGAGCTTCCCCCGGGCGAGGCTGTCCCGTTCCGCGCGGGTGGCTACATCCAAATCGAGTGCCCGCCGCACACGGTCCACTACAAAGACTTCGACATCGAAAAGGAGTACCGCGGCGATTGGGACAAATACGACATGTGGCGGTTTGTCTCGAAGGTCGACGAGGATGTCACCCGGGCCTACTCGATGGCCAACTATCCGGAGGAGAAGGGCATCATCATGCTCAACGTCCGGATCGCCTCGCCGCCGCCGCGTCAGCCCGACCTCCCGCCCGGCAAGATGTCGTCGTTCATCTTCAACCTCAAGCCTGGTGACGAGTGCACGATCTCAGGTCCGTTTGGCGAGTTCTTCGCCAAAGATACCGACAACGAGATGATCTTTATTGGCGGTGGTGCTGGCATGGCACCGATGCGGTCGCACATCTTCGACCAGTTCCGCCGGCTCAAGACCGATCGCAAGGTCTCGTTCTGGTACGGCGCCCGCTCCATGCGCGAGGCCTTTTACCAGGACCACTTCGACAAGATCGCCGAGGACTTCCCCAACTTCACGTGGCACCTCGCCCTGTCGGACGCACTTCCCGAGGACAACTGGACAGGCTACAAGGGCTTCATTCACCAGGTCTTGCTCGACAACTACCTGACCAAGCACGAAGCACCAGAGGATTGCGAGTACTACATCTGCGGGCCCCCCATGATGAATGCCGCGGTCATCAAGATGCTTGATGACCTGGGTGTCGAGCCCGAAAATGTCATGTTCGATGACTTCGGCTGACCCACTCGAAGCGAAACTCGGCAGCAAGGCGCGAATCTTGCTGCCGATTTTCTTATTGAGCTTCTTAGCCATCTGCGCGTGGAAGATGTGGCCGAGTCCATATGGTGTCGCCCACCGCTTCCACGGGAAGACCATGGGCACGACCTACAACATCACGATCGTCGGCGGGGCGATTACCTCCGAGCAGCGCGAAAGCCTACAACAACGGATCGACCAGGAACTCGCCCACATCGACGATGTGATGTCGACCTACAACCCCGAGGCCGAGCTCGCGCGGTTCAACTTGCACCCCGCCGGTCAGGCATTCCACGTCGATCCCTCGCTGACCTCACTGCTCGCGGTTGCCCACAACATCTCAAATATGTCCCAAGGTGCATTCGATGTCACCGTGACGCCGCTGGTCGACCTGTGGGGATTTGGCACCAAGGGCCCGGTCCCCTACCAGCCGCCAGCCGAAGCGATCGCGGCGGCCAAGCATACCGTCGGCTACGAAAAACTGATGATCGATCAAAATGTACATGCACTGACCCGTGCGCCCGGGATGCAGGTCGAGTTGTCTTCGATCGCTCCGGGGTACGCGGCTGATCGTCTCTCGCAGGTGTTAGGAGAGCTCGGTCACCACAACACAATGGTCGAGGTCGGCGGCGAGGTGTTTGCCCGCGGCCACAACGAGCGCGGTACAACCTGGCAAATCGGGATCGAGCGTCCGGTTCAAACACGCCAAGAGTTGCACTCGCTCGTCGCACTCGATGGCCAGGGGTTGGCGACCTCGGGCGACTACAGAAATACGGTAGTCATCGAGGGCGAAACGTTTTCCCACACCATCGATCCACGTACAGGCCGGCCGATCGCACACAACCTGGCCTCCGTCACGGTCGTCGCCAAGGATGCGGCCCACGCCGATGCGTACGCGACCGCGATCCTCGTGCTCGGACCCGACGAGGGGATGAGCTGGGCAAACAAACATGACCTTGCGGCAATGTTGCTCGTGCGCGAGGCACCTGGCGAGTTCAGCGAACACACAACTCCCCAATTCGAGAAGCTTCGCAGCCCCGAGGGCAAGTGAGAGATTTTCTCGTAAACCCGCTACACTCCACACCAAGCCCATGACAACCGTGCTGCTCACCATCGGTCTCTTCGGCGCCATCATGCTCGGAATGGCGATCGGCGTGATCATTTCCGGAAAGACGCTCAAGGGGTCGTGCGGTGGTGTGGGTGGGAGTTGCGATTGCAC
>CAZUPD010000132.1:15246-19393 GCA_964621785.1 uncultured Nannocystaceae bacterium | reverse complement strand
TAGCGAAACTCAATCGTGACGCTTGTTACAATTGATGTGTGGATCGCTCGCAGGCCAGTCTTGCTGAACGTGCAACGATCGCAGCGATCACCGTCGGTGAACAGCTCGGACTCGATATTTCGGGTCATCGGATCATCCGTGCCTTCCAGGGTGTGCTGATCGAGTTCCCAAATGCCGATCTGATTGCCCGTGTCGAGCCTGGGGCTGCGCATGCGAAGGTGGTTGCATCTACACAGGCAGCCGAGCTACTCGAAGATTGCGGAGTGCCGGCAGTACGCCTCGCGCATCCAAAACCCATCGCCTGCATGGGCCTGTGGGTCAGTCTGTGGCATCGTGTCAAAATTCTGCCTCGCCCGGTTACTCCGGAACAACTCGGCAGACTCGCTGCAATTTTTCACTCGCACACACGGGGTCGGGCTGACGCCATCCGTCCCTACTCCCCAGCCATCTCGGTCGCCGCGATGGTCGATGACGGCGTCGGTGACTTAGGGAAACGTTTTTTCGCACTCGAGGAGACCTGGCAAGCACAACTGGCAAACTGCGAGCAACAGGTGCTTGTACATGGAGATCTCCATGTCAACAACGCAGTGTGGACCCCCGAAGGGCCGTTACTCCTCGATCTTGAAGATGTCGGCAGGGGCCCTGCGTGCTGTGACTTTGTTCCGGCGGTTCTCGCAGTCAACCGCTACGGGCAAGAGCCTGCTGGGCTAGAGGCATTTATCCGCGGATACGGCAGGGCTCACGGTGAAGGGCCGTACTTCGCCACCATCTATAAGATGTACGAGTTGTACGTGGCGATCTGGACCCATCACTATCGCCATGTATCGACGCAGGTAGCTGCGGAAGCCAAGATTCGACTCGGATCGTTGCGCGGCCACGGACATTCCGCGTGGACATTGATCTAAGAACGTTAGAAACGACCGCGAAGCGACACGCCGAACGGGGAAATCCCCGGTTGCAGCCTCGCTTGTTTTCTGCGTTTGCGGTTGCCGAGAAGCTCGCGGTTTTGGATCAGCAGCATCACACCGACCGTCGCCAGCACAGCCCCTGGTATCGCGAAGGATGCTCCGATCGGAACCGTTTTAAAGATGTATTTACAATCTCCGTCCGCGTCGAGATCCTCGTCGGCACACCCCGGTTGCGGTCGGCCGTTGACGGCCAGCAAGCCGATCCCGGCCCCGAGTAGCGCCGCGCCAACCCCCGTGCCGACGGCACCGATGATCACGTTGCGAGAGTTTGCGGGCGATTTCTTGAGGCTGACATCGACCGCCTGGCTCACGCCGTCGACGACCGTCACGCGCCGATCCTCGGTGACATAGCCGGTACGCACGACCCGGATCCTGTGCTCACCTGGCATCATTTCTCGCTCCAACGGTGTCTTGCCGACTCCCTCGCCATCGACAATGACGACAGCGCCTGGGGGCGTCGAGGTCACGGTCAAAATAGATGCTGGTACATCGAGTGCCGCGAGCTTGGTTTGCAACACGGCCCCCTGCCCTTCGACGAGTTCACCAAGCTCGTCGAGGCCACAGATTTCGCAGGTCGTCTCGACCTCGGCCACAACCTCCCCGGAGTTCGTATCGACGAGCTCCAACTTGACGTTGTAGTCGCGGTTGGCCTGTTCGACAGATGCCCGCACGAGATGGCTCGCTCCGGCCTCGGAAAAAGTGGTGCGGCAGGTGGCATCACACTCGGGCGTCGCTGCCTCGCTGGCGACCAGAGGCACTTCACCGCGCTCTAACCCCGTCCGCAAACGGGTTGCGAGTTCGTCGCGGGCTGCCCCATCGAGCTTGTTGTCGTGGGTCGTCGGCAAGACCCCGAGACCAGTCGCTTCACCAGAGGCCGCCTTTGCCCAGCCAGGCCCACTTGCAAGGGCGAGACTCAGGGCTCCAGACAACAGTTTCCTCGGCGTGAGGTCGACACGCACATCGATAGGCTAACACCGATCCTGAAACCTGTCCCGCCATGGTTGGAGCACAGCCGCGCTCCGCCGGTTAGATGACGAAGGAGTCAATCCCGAGCGGAGCAAATGTTTGTGGCGAACGTGTCAGAAGTCGTCAAAATTTCGGTGTCACGGCAACGATCTCTGTATGGGTTTCAGGACAGGTTTACCCGGATTTGCGCGGACGAGAGCAGGGGTCGACAGCAACGCCCCTTGTTTTTCGCTATCCTGCACACGCATCCAAGCGGGGCACCGCTACGGTTATGACTGACGAAGTCGAGATCGACATCGACCCATCCGCGAGTACTTCCGGGACGGCGATCGTCACCGGACGACCTCCTGATCGTGTTACCCGTTCGGGATCTCCGAAACTCGACGAAGGTGAAAGTCAGACGCGGATGGTCACGTCGGCGCCCCCGAGCCGAGACAGTCGCAGCGGTCGCAAAACCCCGCGCGTGGCCCGGAGTCGGCCCGCGCTCGGTGAACGCAACAAGGTTCGTCCCGTGCGTCTGTTGCCGGGTAAACGCGTCCCCGGAACCCGCTATCGCCTCGTCCGTTGGCTCGGCGAAGGCGGCATGGGGGTCGTCTACGAAGCGGAACACGAGGACATCGAACGCCGCGTCGCACTCAAAATTCTGCGCCCCGACGCCAGCTCAGACCCGGTCCTTTCGGCCAGGTTTCGTGAAGAAGCACGGGCTGCGAGTAAGGTCGGCTCTCCCCACATCGTCGAAATTTTCGATTTTGGCGAACTGCCTGATGGACGCTTGATGTTCGCCATGGAGCTTTTGCCGGGCCACGGTCTCGACGCGGAACTCGATCGCGTCCCCCTGCCCGAATCACGGGTCATCGCCATCCTCCGCCAAGTCTGCAAAGGTCTGGCCGCTGCCCACGAAGCCGGGATCATCCACTGCGACGTCAAACCCGACAACGTCCTGTTGATCGGGCAAAAGGATCGCCGCGACTTCACCAAGCTGGTCGATTTTGGCATCGCCCGCGTCATGACCGGTGCGCGCGCCGAAGGCTCGGCTGCCGGGACACCGCACTACATGGCGCCCGAACAGATCGAGGGCAATCCGGTCGATGGACGGGCCGATATGTACGCCCTCGGTTGTATGGCCTACGAGCTTTTTGCCGGCAATCCGCCGTTTTCGGGACAGTCGGTCGACGACATTCTCGACGCCCATCTGCACGCATCGATCCCGTCCTTGGTCGCGCAACGTCCCGAGCAGATCCATCCCGAGCTCGAAGCGATCATCATGCGTTGCCTCGCCAAGCGACCCGAGGAGCGCTACGCCGATATGCACGATGTCGAGGCAGCTCTGTGCGAGGCCCAGATCGCAATCGGAATCACAACCGAGTGGGACGACCTCGAGTTGCCGCCAGTCGATCCGGAGCGACTCGAAGCTCTGCGCCGAGGCATGCCGCGAGCCGAAGCCACCGACGATCGACGCCGGTGGCTGTGGCCGGCCATTGCAGCTGCAAGTACATTGGTCGCAGTGGTGACGACCCTCATTCTGATCGCCCAGCCCGAACCGACACCCGAGGAGAAGTCTCTGGTCGACAAGCACGTCGAAGCGGCCCGGGCTGCCGGGGCGATGGCGCACTGGATCTACGGGCCAGTCGAGAATCCGCGGGAGACATCGTATATACATGTACTTGCACTCGAGCAGATCGAGGGCGTGACCGCAGACCTCGCACGCGAGCAGGCGCAGACCCTGCGAGCGGAGTTTCACCAGACCCTTGCACGGCTCGGCGACGAGTACTGGGAAGTGCCTGCGGCCAGGCCGTTTGCCCGCGATTTCTACCTGCGTGCCTGTTTCTTTCAGGCAGCCGATGAGGTCTGCCAACGTACTGGCATGACCGATGGTGAAATCGCCGATCGCCGCGATAAAGCCGCGGAGGGCACCTTCTCCACCGCCGACCTCGACAGTGCCAAGATCGTCGCCGCCATGGCCGAGCCCGATGCTGTCAAACGCGACGAGCGAGTTTTGGCGCTGAAAGAAGAGATGGTTCGAGAGGGAAAAAAACCGGCCACCCAACTCGCCCGGATGGCAACTGACGAACGCTTGGCGATGAAATTTGGCAAGCCGAAGCCCTCGGACAAACCGGTCAACACCACGCGGGTCACGACTGCCTCGCCCCCCGACGATCCGGAGACCGTCGAGCCAGGGCGCCCCAAACAAACCCGTGATCCGGACAAGGCCC
>CAZUPD010000132.1:0-15236 GCA_964621785.1 uncultured Nannocystaceae bacterium | reverse complement strand
GATCGCCGACGCCTCCTCCTCACCGTTCCGCAAGACAAGGCCCGCGAACTCGTCACGGAAGCCCTCGCTAAAAAACGCCGGGGAAACCGTACCGAAGCAGCCCGTCTGTTCAACCAAGCGCTGACCTACGACAACCGCAGCTCGCAGGCGTTGATCGGTCTCAGCGATTTGGCGTTTGACCGCAGCAAGTTCAACGAAGCCGTCAAGTATGCACGCAAGGCCGTCGAGGTCGCGCCGCGCAAGGCGAGTTACCGGATCAAGTTGGGCGACGCCTACTACAAGTTACTCAAGTTTCGCTCCGCCCATGATCAGTACAAGCGCGCCGACGAGCTCGGAAGTCCCGAGGCAGGCTCTCGCCTCAAAAAAGTACGCGACAAGCTGCCCAAGTAAATCGTCGCTTTATGGGGCCAATCGTATCGTTTGAAGATTTTAGTCGCGGTTGGGTTCCGAGATCGCGGCGTGCCGGAAAATCCACGCCTGTCAGAGGACGGGGTACACTCCGGTGGCGTCATGCCGTCTCGCAACATCACCGCGGAACCTGGTCTTTGGTCCACCCGCAGAGGTCCTCGCTGGCTGGCTCGCATCACTGCAGGGCTGAGCCTGTGCCTCTTCTTCAGTTCGAGCTCCGACGCATGGGCGGGAAAACGCCGCGAACGCGAAAAAAACCTCGACGAGCAGGGCCTCGATAATCCGCGCAAACTCGAGTTACCGCGGCGACACCGATTCCGGTTGGGCTTGCAGATAGGCTACATCCGCCTCAGTAGCGACTGCAACGAATCAGGTGGGGATTGCGAACAGTTTCACTACGCACCACTCGTGCTCGACTTCGCCTACCAATTGCAATTTTTCAAGTACGTCATGTTTCGACCAGCACTGGGGCTCGGAGCGAACGTCGCCAACTCCCGCAACGCCATGCCGGGGGTGTTCAGGCCGTCGGCAGCGTTGGGGTACCAGGGCAAGGTTCTCGGTGCTGCCTTTGTCTATGCATATGCACTTGTTTTTCCGCCCAACAAGGATGCGACCGACGGACGTGGCGGTCGCCGACAACCGTTGACCTGGAACAATCACATTGTCGCGGCTGAGTTCTCCGCGACCTCCCGGATCCACGACACCGCCATCATGGTTGGCGTACAGATCGGCGGGCAGAAGTCACACCTGCTCCACGGCACCATCGACAAGGTTCGCTGGTACCCGCACATCGGCCTCACGCTCGGGTGGTTTTTCGACGGCACCAAACGCCGCCGGCGCAAACAGCAGCGTGCCACACAGGCGTCGGGCTCAGCGAAATAGGATTTTGCCGGAGTACCAGGGCGCCCATCCTTCGGCGTCCTTGCCAAACTCGCCCCACAGGATGCGGAACTCTTCGGCCTGGGCACCCACGTTGTAGCAGTTGTTTGGCATCGTCGTGATCGGGTCGAGCTCGACACTTTCGATCGTCGTACACATGGTGGGCGTGTCTCCGTCGCCGCCAAAGCACTCGGCCTTGCCTTTGATCTCGGCAACGCTCGTCGTCGGTTCGACATCGGGGTTGCCGAAGTGGATGTTGCCCCACCCGCTGGTCGAGTCGAACGCTGTCCACGATTTGAGCCAATCCGGCGCGGTCAAGCTATCTCCCACGCACTTGTCGTCCGGACAGCTTCCGCCGATTCCGTAGCCTTCAAACGCAAATTCTCGGTAGGGGAATTTAAATGTGTATCTGCATGTATGTCCGAAGACATCGGGATTGTCCCACGCTTGATGGCGGGCGTGGGGACCGTACACCTCACTAATTTCCGGCGAAACATCCCAGTTATCCGTCGCTTGATCATTTTGTGTCACGCAGCACAGGGCTTGGTCGCAGTCGAGTTCTGTTCCGATATCGTCGGCCCCGAGGTGAACGACCACATCCTGCACGCTGAGTTTGGTCCAACCGCCCGTACTTCCGCCGCAGGTCCGGCCCATGTCGCACTCGACCTCGAAGGGTTCGAGCGGGCCTTCTTCGTCGACATCGATCCAGTACATGCCGTTTTCCCGATAGCCCCAGTCGTAGAGGTCGGCGCATGTCCGGGGATATCCGCAGATACCGATTTGCCCACCAGTGCCGATACACGATTGGGTTTCGGGACACGAATCGACCCCGGCATCTTCGAGGTAACACGGACTCGGTGAACAAACGCCATCGAGGCAGTCGCCGAGGCATTGATCGACTTGATCGCAGTCAGAGCATCCTCCCTCGCCATCGGTACACTTGTAACAGCTCTCTCCCACGCTCTTGCAGCGTTCGCCAGACAGCTCGTCGCCGAGGCAGACAACCGGGTCTTGCAAACAGGTGACAACATCGGTCGTACTGTCCTCTGTATCGCTATCGCTCGTCGAATCGGTATCCGTCGTCGGATCCATCGTCGTTGTATTATCAACGGTTGTAGATGGGCCGGTGGTGGGATCGGTGGTCGGGAGCGTTGGTTCGATACTCGTTGAGGGGTTGATCGTACTGCTACTCGTCGTGCTCGAATCCGTGGTGCCGCTGGTACCGGCCATACACGTCGGGCCCCCGGGATCGTCGATACACGGGTCCACGTACTCTTGCACGCAGGCGGGCATACTCAACAAAAACGGTAGGACCAAAACGGATCGAGTGCGCATGTGCATGTATCCTCACGGGCGTGAATGCCCATCCGTACCACGTGCGTCGGGCTTCGGGGAAGGGCGAAACCGAAACCTGTCAAATCAGCTCAAGTTGCTCCATGAGGGCGATTCGCATCTGATTTCAGACTTCGCGGCGATGGCGAAGTTCGGTGAGGTCACAGTTTATGGGGGATCGGTTCAGACCCCAGATGTCTCCGGAAGTCGTAAAGCGTCCCACCCATCTGTACCGTCCAGTCACAATCGTTGATAGTTTAGTTGTATATACTTTAATATTTTATTGTAACACCATCAAAAAAATGGGTCTTGGTCTCCATCGGTAGTGGTGCAAAGGTGCGCCGCCTCATGGCGCGCCGGACAGCGAAAAGTCCATGACGGGTGGATGGAGCAGCCAGAGGAGCTACGCTACACTCGACCCGCACACCTACGCCCAATTTTGACCCGGGCGTCTGTGCCCCCACGCCATGAAACTGCTGTTCAACCTCTTGTGGATCATTCTCGGAGGCGGTCTCGTAATCGCCCTCGAGTATCTGTTTGTCGGCTTACTTTTGTGCGTGACGATCGTCGGCATCCCGTTTGGTGTCCAGTGCATCAAACTCGCCGGGCTCGGTCTCGTCCCGTTTGGCAAGGACATCCGCGAAGACCCAACTGCGCCCGGAAGCGGTTTGGCGGGTGGTCTGCTCAATATCGTGTGGTTTCTCTGCGCGGGTCTGTGGATCTTCCTCAGCCACGTGGTCCTGGCGCTGGGCCTTGCGGTCACCATTATCGGTATCCCGTTTGCGCTTCAGCACCTCAAACTGGCCAAGCTCGCCCTCATGCCGTTTGGCAAACGTGTTGTAGCGAGCTGACTGCCTGTTTGGTTTGCGCGAGTCAACCCGCGCCCCACAAGCTTGTCGCTGCATTTGTCGGTTCGCCTACAGCTCACGTACTCTTGGGCGCCGCGACACGAGACTCGGTGAAACACCCGGGTACGTTCGCGCCCCGGGAGTTGTTTCATGGCCGAACTGTTTACGTTTGAAAACCTCGCCAATCTCGGCGTGTTGTTGTTCCTACAAGCTGTCTTGGGATTCGACAACCTCCTCTATATCTCCATCGAGTCCAAGCGCGTACCCGAGGAGATGCAAAACTCGGTGCGCCGCAACAGCATCCTGCTCGCGATGGGTATGCGGATCGTGCTGTTGTTTGCGATGATCAAGCTGATCGAAATCTTCTCGGCCCCGCTGTTTGAACTCCATCTCAGCGGCATCATCGAGGGGTCGTTCAACTTCTCGGTCATCGTATTTTTGCTCGGTGGCGGGTTCATCATGTACACGGCCGTCAAGGAAATCTCGCACATGCTAGCGATCGAGGACCTCGACACCGACGTCGAGCGCAGTCCACGGTCGCCTCGCCAGGTCATCGGCATGATCGTGTTGATGAACCTGATCTTCTCGTTTGACTCGATCCTCTCGGCCCTCGCCATCACCGAAGTCTTTCCGGTTCTTGCACTTGCAATCATCGGGTCGAGCTTGTCGATGCTGTTCATGGCTGACCACGTTTCCGCGTTTTTAGCTAAAAACCGAAAATACGAGGTCCTCGGCCTGTTCATCCTATTGATCGTCGGCGTTGTCCTACTCGGCGAGGGCGGGCACGTGGCGGACCTCTCGCTGTTTGGCTACCACGTCGAAGCACTATCAAAAACCACCTTTTACTTCTCGATCGGGGTGTTGGTGTTGGTCGACATCATCCAGAGCAAGTACCAGAAAAAACTCGCCGCCGAACGCAAACAGGCCCTCGCCAACAAGTAGCTTCGCCCTCCCGACAGTTCGGGGAATTATTGGTCGCGCTTGCCGGCCCTGCGGTTGCTCGGGAGCGCAAAGTCGACGCGCACGCTCCAGGCGAAGCTGTAGTGCAGACCCTTCTCTTCCGTGACCTCGGCGGAGTTCGCCGAAAACAGATAGTGGTAGCCGAGCATCGCGCCCGGTCCGGTGTAGAGCGGACCAGCCAAGTGAATATGCAAGTCTGCCATCAACCGGGCCTCGATCCCCGTCGTCGCCACGTTGGTGGCCAACGGATTGTCTGGATCGACGGTGATATCGTCGTAAAACGCGGTCAAACCTTCCCCGAGGAACACACGCTGCATCCCGAAGGCCGCCCCGATATCGAGTCGCAAGCGACGTCCAAGACCAAATTCGTGGTCATATCCGGCGAGGAGACTGAGCATGCCACCCGGGCGAAAGAACTTGTGAAAATCGAGCCACGCGTTGACGCCAAAAACTTCGAGGTCGAGGATCCCTCCGTACATCGGGCCTCCGAACCTGGTCTCGCCGAGGTCGCCGGCACCCGACATTGTCACCTCCATATTTTCGATCGAATCCATGATCGATTTATCGCGGTCGAAAATCCCGTTCTTCTGGCTCGTACCATGTGTATAGCCAATCTTTGCTGCGATCCCGAAACGGAACATTCGAAACCCGCCGAGCTTCCACGGTTCGCGCTCGGGTTTCTCCTCTGACTCGGGGTTGACCTCGGCCTCTTCGGGTGGCTCAGGACCCTCGGGCTGGGTTTCACTCGGTTGGCTCGTGGAACGTTCGACCGGCTTTGGTCGCTGTGTCGGTTGACTGGTCTTCGGTCGCTGAACGGGCACAGAGGGCGGTTGGCTGCCTCCGGACCCACCACCGCCGGAACTCGCACCACCTCCCGAACCCGATCCGCCCCCAGGGCTTCCACCGGAGCTCGCACCACTTCCTGAACCCGATCCGCCCCCAGGATTCGACCCGGAACTCGCACCACCTCCAGCGCCCGCACCCGTTCCCGACGCACTACTTGTACCTGCACCAGAACCTACAGTACCGCCAGACCTGGCCCCGGCCCCGGCAGCACCGGCAGCACCGGCAGCACCAGCAGCACCAGCAGCACCAGCACCGGCAGCACCAGCGCCAGAGCCCCCACCGTCATCCTCGTCATCCGGTTTTGATGTGCCATCCCCATCACCGGTCTCGCTATCCGGAGATGTTGTAGTATCATTGTTCTCTCCGTCGTCCGGTTGTACTCCGTCAGATGGAGGTGTCTGTTCCCCATTCGGAGGAGCCTCACCCGCTCCATCGGTGGGAGGCTGGGCATCTGGAGGCGTCTCGGGGGGAGTTGCCGGAGGCTCGGAACCTGGAGATGTCGGAGGGGGAGGCGCTGGCTCGCTCGGAGGGTCCGCGGGGCTGACATCGGGCAACGGAGTCTCAACAGACATGTCCAAACGAACACTCGATGTGTCACCACCGATGCCGAGTCCACCACAAACAACAAGTACGATCGGCCATGTCGGCATACCGCAGTGTATCGGACACAACCCTACCCTGCAGCAGCGCGTCCCACGGCAGCGCTCGCTGTTCCCAATCCCAGTCAAACCGGCAAGCGAGCCGGCATCGAGAAAATCCTGCGGCTCGTGTGTGGCGCGGGCCGGCCCGCATGGATTCGGCTAGGGAGAATCGTCGTACCGAACTTCGACGACCGTATGGATCCCTCCACGAACCATGAAGTCACCAACCACCACCATCGATCGCGGTTTCACGGCCGCTACGAGATCGTCGAGGATCTGGTTGGTGACCGCCTCGTGAAACGCCCCGTCGTTGCGGAAGGACCACAAGTAGAGCTTGAGACTTTTGAGCTCGACGCAGGTTGTCGCCGGGGTGTAGCGAATCCGGATCGTGGCGAAGTCGGGTTGACCTGTTTTGGGACACAGACAGGTGAACTCCGGGCACTCAAACCGGATCTCGTAACTTCGATCTGGCCGCGGGTTGGGAAACGTCTCGAGTTGTCGCGAAGGGGTGCTCGGCACGGGCGAAAACTGCCACTCTCTGCGGCCACCTGCCAGGTAAGTTTTTTGACTACATCGTCAACCTCGCCTAGTTTGACGATATGCGAGATTCACGCAGCCCATATGCGAACCGCCGTACTTTCCTTCTTGGTGCAGGCGCGACCGCCTGTGTGCTCGGCACAGGGCTTTTTCCGCAATTTGCGAATGCAGATGACGACCTTCCCAACCTCCAACTCCTGACATCCAATGACGTTGAGGCAATTGCCGAAGATCTCGGCGCTGCCCTGGGGATCACCGTCGCCAAGCGTCAAGAAGTCGGCCGCCGGCTGCGGAAATTTCTTTGGGGATCGAAGTTCCAACGGACGTTGAGTAGCCCAGGTGTCACGGGAGTCGCCGCCTACCGAATGGGCAGCGGTGGCCTCCTTGTTCGCCATGCCCGCGGGCGCGGACTCGTTGCGTTTGGCGGGGAAACGTTTGCGACCAACTTTAAATTCTCGTCAACGACCTTCGGTGCGCACCTCGGTGGCGCTGGTGCATGGGGAGTGATGTTGATCGTCGGCCTGCGCGAAGCGCCAGGTTTCGGAGGCCAGTACCGCACCAACATGCGCGGTGCGACAGCTGCAGAAGCCAGCCGCGATGTCGGAATCATGCATCGGCACAAAGCCCTCAACCGCCGCCATGTACACGACGTCTATTTCGTCGGCGCTTCCCATGGCCTATCGGCGGATGCTGGGGCAGGAACGCTGCGGATCAAGGTTGGTGAGCGCGTGGAGAACTTCCGCAATCTCGAACCGCAACCCGTAGGAGAGCAGGCTCCGCTGTCCGTCACAACCCACACGGGACAACAGTAGCGCTGTGGTGTGACACCGTGCGGATCTGACCTGTAGGTCAGCCAAATGATCACTTCCGACGCGATGCGATCGTTGTTGAAGTGAACGTTCGCGGGTAACCACCCAAGCAGAAACCTGTCATACTCTCGAGAGGACAAACTGTCCTTACCGGCATGACAGGTCACACTCACAAGCAACGGATCGCGGAGGGTCTTCGGGCATGATCGATCAGCCCGTGCGCATCCTCGTCGTTGACGATGACCCCGACCAGCTCAACATGCTTTCACGGGTGTTGGAGCGGAAGGGGTTCGAAGTCGAAACGGTCGACTCACCGTTTGGTGTGTCGAACAAGGCTCGCAGCTTCCGGCCCCACATCATCCTCCTCGACGTGCATATCCCGGCGCTCTCGGGCGATCGCCTGCTGGGACTCATCCGAAAAAATACCAACCTGCAAGACACGCGAATGGTGTTGTTTTCGGCCTGCGACGTCGATCGCCTGCGTAGTCTCGCCGAAGAGGTTAAGGCCGATGGGTGGATTCAAAAAACCTTCAACGGCCACGAGCTGACGCGGCAGTTACTCGCCCTGCTCAACTAGCCCGGCGCTTTCGGGTCGACGACTTCCGAGCTTCGTTGTAGTGACAAGATTCACCGAAGCAGGTCGAGATAATCGGGCGGCTGGCGATACCCCCCTGCCCGCTCGCCCACGGCTGCGATCGCTAATAAACGGTGTTCTTCCCACGGCCGTCCGTAAACTTGGAACCCGACAGGCAACCCTTCGGAGTCGACCCCTGCCGGAAACGTGATCGCTGGAAACCCGGTGAGGTTGCCAGGCCCCGCGAATTTCATAATCTTGCCCTGGGTCGTTAGGTCACTCTCACCGCAGATGAGCGCATCCTTGCGGATGGGCGGCGACGTGGTCCCCGTTGTAGGAGTTGCAAGTACATCGACATCTTCGAGTATCTTCAGCCAGGTGGCGATGACCCGGGTACGAACCTGTTGTGCACGCACATAGTCGCGGGCGGTCAACGCACGCCCGATCGCGAGATTGATCCGGACATCGCGTCCGAGTTGCGTCCAGTGGATGCGATGAGCATCGAGGGCGAGTGCCATCTCCGAAATAATTGTGATTGTGTGGGCGACACGCGTGAGTTCGAGGTCAGGGACACTAACCTCGACAATCGTCGCCCCCTCATGCTCGAGATGGGAGAGCATCTCGCGACACGCACGGGCGACCTCTGGATCTGCATCTTCAAACCACGGACGAAAAACGCCGATTCTCGTCCCTTCGAGCCCACCGCCACGCAGAGCCTCGGCGACCCCCTGTAGGTGGACGGGCGGCTGCTCTACACCGTGGGGATAGGCCGGATCGGGGCCAGCAATCAGTGCATATGCAATCGAGCAGTCCGCGACGCTCGCGGCCAACGGACCGAGATGGCCGACACTCCAGCACAGGGGATAGGCACCGTGCTCACTCACACGCCCGTACGTCGGTTTGAGGCCCACGACGCCACATAGCGCCGCGGGAATCCGGATCGAACCGCCACCGTCGGCGCCGAGGGCCACCGGACACAAACCCGCCGCCACAGCCACAGCCGAACCTCCTGAGGATCCTCCTGGCATCCGTCCGGGTACGTGCGGATGGACAGGTGTCCCGTAGTGCAGGTTGATTCCCGTTACTCCACAGCCAATCTCGTGCATACACGCCTTCCCGATCGGGAGGCAACCGCCGGCCCTCAACCTCGCTACAGCCGTTGCATCAGCATCTTGTTCTCGGTCCCAGCCGATAAACTTTGTACCGACACGCGTGCGGAACCCGGCAACATGAACCTCGTCTTTGAACGCGATCGGAATGCCGTCGACCGGCGAGTGTGGCTGGTTGTTTCGGTAGCGCGCACACGAAGCTTCAGCATTGGCCCGCAGCGAGGCGATGTCCCACTCGACGAGCGCGCCCTGGGGGGGAGTGCGGCGATTCCCAGCCTCAATCGCGCCGGCGACCTGCTCCGCGACCTCAACAGGATCGCGACGCCCTGCACAGAAGTCGTTGTGTAGCTGGGCGATGATCCCCTTTCCGGTCTCTACGATCTCCGAGAGCTCAAGTGTCGGTTCCCTCACCTTTTTGCGCGTCACCACGCTCGGAAAGATCGGACGGACCGTCGGGTTTTCCTGGAGATGGACCTCGCGGAACCGAAGGAAGCCGGCATCACCAAGCAGTTTGGGGATTAACATCCAGCGCGTCGCCCGGCCCTCGATCGCCTGACAAAGCGCCTTGAGTTTACGTCCTGTGAGTCGGGGGGCCTTGAGCGGAGCGAGGTCGTAGGTCATCACACCTACCCTACCGTCCTCAGCCCAAAAATCCGATTCCTTGTGGCCCTGGACGGTCGTATTCGAGCATGTCGGCAAAAACTCGAGATACAAAAAACCCGCGGTGGGCTGCTCGGTTCCCCGCCTGACCCGTTGCCGCAGGCTGCCGATCCGCAAAACGGACTCGACCTCTCAGAGATATCCGTTCGCCAAACAGGTGTCAAGCCCCCGGGCACAACCGCACTGAATCGCCATCTATCTATTCGTAATCATGGGCAAATATGAGCCGTTTGCAGTCTGCCCGCTCAAGTCTCGCCAGGGCTTGCAAATGTACGCAATTATTGACCGTGCAAAATCACTCTTCGACGCACAGAAAGTACATTTCGTCCGTGCTTCCAATGGTTACGCAGGTTTGCAACCTCGCTTCGAGCCGAGGCTCAGAACTCCCGAGCCGGTGTCCGAACTATGTTTACGAGCGAGGTGAGGAATCCGCCCTCCGTGTGATTGTGGGCATCGGGGCGCTTTGTTAGCGTTCGCTCGGGCGCGACGCCTGACAGGCACTTGATGTCTCCGCACGATTTCGAACCGAGGACTGCAACCTCTCCCGAACGACATGCTCGAAAGTTGCATCGGGTCGTTCGCATGGCGACGGCGATCAGCTTTGCTTGCGCCTGCATCTTCCTCCTCGGTTTTCACAGCAGCTGTCTCTACCACCTCCCCGCGCCCGATATCGAAGGCAAGGACATCCGCATCACGCTGATCCATACCTCCGATATCCACTCGCGGATCCTCCCCTACGATCACGATCCGCTCTACACCGAGGTCACCCTTGGGCTCCTGCCTGGACGCGGGCCCTACGGTGGAATTGCCCGGATCGCGCATGTGGTCAAACGGGAACGTGAGCACGCGGGGCGCTCGCTCTACCTGGACTCCGGGGACCTGTTCCAAGGGGCACCCATCTTCAACCACTTTCGCGGCGAGCCCGAAATCCGCGGCCTCAGCCAAGCTGGACTCGATGTCTTTGCCCTCGGCAATCACGAGTTCGACTTTGGCGCAGAAAACCTCGTCGACCAGTTTGAGCAGTGGGCCGACTTTCCGGTGTTGGCCGCGAACTACGAGTTTGAGCGACAGTCGCAACCATTTGTCGGTGCGTTTGAGAACCTGCTCGAACCTTTCTCTATCTTTAATGTCGACGGGCTCAAGGTCGGGGTCATCGGCATGGCCAACCTCAGCTCGTTGACGAGTTTGCAGGAGGGCGGCAACTCCCACGGGATCATCGCCCTCGACATCCTGCAGACCGTTCAGGATCACGTCAACATGCTGCGGCCGTCGGTCGACCTCCTGATCTTGGTCGGCCACATCGGTCTCACCGAAGACCAGATCATCGCCCGCAACGTCTGTGGTCTCGACATCATCCTAGGTGGCCACCACCACGTCGCACTCAATCCGCCCAAGCTCATCCCCTACGCTCCGGACGAGGAATACATCGATGGCGGGGCGGACAACGACGAGGACTATCTCGGGGAAGGTGAGCATACACCGATGCTCGGCGACTGTCCGGACGAATGGCGCCGCGACACGATTCTCGCCCACCCGAGTGCGTTTGCAAAGTTCGTGGCGCGCATCGACCTGGTTGTTCGCGACGGCCGGATCCGTTCACACCGGTTTGAGTTGTTTCCGATCGACAACACCGTCCCCGAAGACCCAGGTCTTAAATGGATGCTCGATGACTACATCGAAGAGCTCGAACGCGAGTTTGACCTCGATCGGGTGGTCGCGCGGGCCAAGATTCCGCTGACCCGGTTCGGCTCGACCGGCGGCGACTCGGCGCTTGGAAACTTTGTCGCCGAAGCCATGCAGTACCGCCGCTTCATCGAGACAGATTTTTGTATCACCAACTCGCTCGGGGTGCGTACTGACATCCTCGCCGGGGATATCACTCTAGAGCAGCTCTACAACGTGCTCCCGTTCGACAACACGATCAGCACGCTCTACGTAACTGGGAAAGAGGTGCAAGAGGTCCTCGACTTCGCCACCGCGCGATCGGCCGAACGCGGGTGTAGTACCCAGATTCAGGTTTCCAACCTCTCGTTCACCATGAACTGTCGCACAGGTGTCGCCGAGGACATCACGATCGCCGGCGAGCCGATGCAGTTCGATGGTGTCTACGAAATGTGTACCAACAACTACATGGCCAACGGCGGCAGCGGGTTTCGCATGCTCAAGCGCAACACCACCCGCGAGGATACAGGCATCTCCCTGCGCAACGCCGTCATCGACTATATGCGTCAAGCTGAGGAACTCCCCACCTGCTACGACGAGGGGGTCGCCATCGAGCAATGCAAGGCCGGCCTCGCCATCGAAGACGGGCGCATCAAAAACAAGTTTTAGGCACGAACGATGGACACGACACGCAACATCACTCCGGCCATTGCATTTCGGGCAGTCGGCACCGCGCTGCTTGCGATCGCTGGTTGCGTCGCGCTTGCGTTCGTCGCCTGTGACAGCGAGATCGAGCGCCCGAATGATGGGCCGTTGACGTTTGAAGTCGGCGTCGTCGACGGGGAACTCGGCACCCTCGAAGCACGGGTCCCGTACCAAGAGGGAGACCGTGTCTATACAATTGATATTCGGGCGATCGATCACGACGGCAACTTCGACCGCAGTTTCGACGGCGAAGTTCACCTCGCAGTCGGTCCCAACGGTTTCCTCGCGGAGGGGCAGCCCGAGACGGTCAAGCTCAACGACGGTCTCGCCGAAGGGGTCGTCGTCGCCCTCGAAAAAATTCATGGAGATGTCGGAATTTGGGTCGAGTACACCGGTGACGACGACGACCCAGGAAACTACGCGACTGGCCTTTCAGACACCATTCATATTGCCCATCCGACCATCCGCCAGATGCAGGAGACCGACTTGCATCGGTTATCTCCCCTGCGTGGACAGTACATCCAAGCCAATCTCGAAGGGCGGACCGCTGTGGTCACCGGGGTAACCAACGACGGGTATTACGTCACCGACCTCAACGAACCCGATGGGCTGTTCGCTGGCATGTTTGTCTTCACCCACTCGCGCCCCGAGGGCATCGAGCGTGGCATGACGATCACCGCCCTCAACGGAAACGTCGACGAGTTCTTTGGCTTTACCGAAATGGGTTTTCCAGCGTGGAAGGTCGGTCCCAACGTCGAGCTCCCGCCCCCGATTGAATTGACTGCGCAGATGCTTGCCGACAGCGATGCCACCGAGGCCTACGAAAGTCAGTTGGTCGAAGTCCGCGATGTCACTGTGTGTCAGCCAGGTGACGATTTCCGTCAGTTCGGCCAGTGGGTCGTGACCTTTGCCGGTGGTGATTGCCAATCCGGCGAGGACGCAATCTCGGTGCTGAGCACCTTTACCATTCCCGATGTCGACCCCAACGAACACGTGGGCGAGACAATCAGCCGCATTGGCGGCAACCTCCGCGAGCACAGCTCGAGCCTGACAGGATGGATTCTGTACCCTCGTGGCCCTGAGGACATGGAGTTTGGCCCAGGTTGACACCCAACAGTGTGTGCGACATCGTCGCGCCGCCCAAGGACATGACATGAACCTACGCGATCGTCTGTTTTTCGTCTCCTCCGCAACCCTGGCTTCGGGATTATTTGCAGCAGCATGTTCCCTAACCCCCGGTGACTCTGAAACCAACGCCAGCAGCGATACCAATGGCACACAAACCGGTACCGACACCGAATCCGGTACCGAAACCACTGCTGGCCCTGGCGATTGCCCGGTGACGCCGGTGACGATCAACGAGATTCAGATGGGCAGCGTCGCCCTCGACTGCACCGTGACGGTGGAGGATGTCGTCGTTTCGGCCCCGTTGCTACGCGACAAAAACGAAAACGGGACCGTGTTTATCGGCCACCCCGAAGGTGGGCAGTGGTCCGGTATCCAAATGTACATGTACGCGGAAGTTGCAGACTCAACAAATCTGCAGATGGGGGACAAGATCACCGTCACCGGCATGTACACCGAGTACTTCGACACCTCGCAGCTGGTCGTTGGGTCGGCTCAACAGATCGAGAAAAAGGGTACAGGCTCCCTCCCCACCCCGACGGTGGTCTCCTCGTCCGAGGCGGGGACCGAGCCCTACGAAGGTGTCATCATCCGGATCGAGAATCCTGCAGTCACCGACGACTCGCTCGGCTACGGCGACTTCATGCTCGACAACGGCAACATCATCCTGACCAACGACTACCTCTACAACGCGGGCGAGGACTTCAATCCAAAAAACGGCGACTCGTTTGGGGCGCTTATCGGGCCCATCATCTACTCGTTTGAACAGTTCAAAGTTGCCCCCCGCACCTGGGACGACGTCATCGATTGGGACCAGGGAGGCACCACGACCACCGATTCCGATTCAGACTCTGATTCAGACTCTGATTCAGACTCCGACACGGACGGGCCCCAAGACGTCACCATTTACGACATCCAGCAGGATGTCATCAGTGAAAATACAACGGTTACCGTCAAAAACGTCATCGTGACGACGCTGCCCAGCTTCAACTCAAAGAGCATCTTTGTACAAGAAGCCGATGGCGGTCCGTGGTCTGGCATCCACGTGTACATGCCCAACGCGGAGGATCCCGGACTCGCAGTCGGTGACGTTGTGAACGTGACGGGCGAGTACCAAGAGTTCTACGACGAGTCGCAGCTCGTCGTTTACGACGTGGCCAACCTCGAAAAGCTCAACAGCGGACCTCCGGTTGCACCGCAGCTCGTCGATCCCGATGATGTGAAAACCAACGGGACATTGCAGGAGGACTACGAAGGGGTGCTCGTCCGCATCGAGAACGTCACTGTGACCGCCATCGACGATATGTTCGGCGAATGGGAAGTCTCGGACGGCCTCGTACTCGACAACATGTTCTTCGACAACAACAACTGGCCTTCCCCACAGCTCGATGATCAGTTCGATGCAATCACTGGGGTGATGATCTACAGCTTCGACAAGGCCCGCCTCGCACCACGTGCATCCACCGATATTCTCCCAGGCAACTGATCTGTTCGCGAGAACGGATCCCATCAACCTGTACATACATACCCACCACAATTGAAGTTAGTCGTCAACGGCGACTAGCCTCGACAAGCACGTCTTTAGAAACGGAGCTTCACGTTGAAGTTCACGCACAAGTGGCTCGTACCTGTCACCCTGTTTGGGTTTCCTTCGCTGGCATCTGCGCAACAACCAACTGCGCAGCCCGAAACACCTCCTGCGGCGGATGTATCTGCAACTGAGCCCGCGACTCCGGTCGACCCGCCGCCTGCCCCGTCGGATGCGCCGGAGTCTGATCCGGCCGATGCAGCTGCAACGGCTGAGTTGCAACGCAAAGTTGACGCGTTGACCAACCGACTCGATGCGGCCGAGCGCGAGCTCAATACGCTGCGTACGCAACGGGAGCAGGAAGCTGAGAAGCCCGCAGAAGACCAGCCTGAGCAACCGCCGACACCCCAGCCCGGGGGCACTCAGCAAAACGAGGACGGAACCCTTGGGTTTAACAAGTGGACCAACGGCAACTTCATGGGCACCCGCGTGACGTTCGCGTTTGCCGATGACAACCTGCTCGCAGGGCCAGCTGATCGCTCCCCGCAGCCGGGTTTCAACCTCGCCGACGACCGGTTTTTCTACGAGCAGCTGACCCAGGAAAAACGCGGCT
>CAZUPD010000131.1:0-21824 GCA_964621785.1 uncultured Nannocystaceae bacterium | reverse complement strand
CCTCCTCGACATGCACCGGTGGGCCACCTACCACGCGATCCCACTGACGTTACCGGCCGCGCATCCACGGCGGACGGTCGCGGCCATGCGGTTGTTGGTCGGGACGCCTGTCGCCCAGCGTCCGGTGCTGTCCCATGCGTTGTACCGGGCCTACTGGGTCGAGGGTCGGGATGTTGCCGACCGCGATGTACTTGCACAGATCGCCGGGGAGCACGGGGTCGACCCCGGGGTGATCGATACCCAACAGGCGCGCGATGGATTGTTTGCATCGACACAAGAAGCGGCGGACCTCGGGGCCTTTGGCGTGCCGACCTTTGTCCTCGACGGGCACATGTGGTGGGGCCAGGACCGGATGCACTTGGTCGCCCACGCCCTCGGCATCAACGAAGATGCAGGCTTGCCCCACGCGCCGGAAATCCGTGCAGGTACACCTAAAACCCAGGCCGCCGCGGGTACCCGGGTACGGTTTTTCCACGATTTTTCGAGTCCGTTTAGCTACCTCGCCCAGACCCAGGTCGAACGCATTGTCGCGGCCCACGGGGCCGAGCTGGAATATGTTCCCATGTTACTGGGGGGCTTGTTTCGCGCGGTCGGGACGCCCGATGTGCCGCTGTTTGCCATGCCGCCAAATCGTCGTACATACATCGGTCGCGACCTCCAGGACTGGGCCGCGCACTGGGGCGTGACCTACCGGTTTCCCGACCATTTCCCCCTGCGCACGGTACTTCCGCTGCGCGTCGCGTTGGCCGAGCCCGCGGCGACATCGGCGATCTACCGCGCTGCGTGGGCCCAAAACCGTGCGATCGACCAGCCCGATGTGCTCGGCGATGTGTTGCGAGAGGCCGGGTTTGACGCTGCACAGCTGCTCGCCCAGGCGGGAACCCAGGAAATCAAAGACCGACTGCGGGACAACACGCGGGAGGCGGATGAAGTTGGAGCCTGTGGAGTCCCGACATTTGTCGTCGAGCGGCCGGGCAAACGCACCGAGGTGTTGTGGGGACAGGATCGCTTGGAGTTGTTGGCAGCGCTGCTACAGGGACGCGATCTCGGCGATTGGGAATCTGTGGTCCGAAGTCGCTGACGGGGGATTCCTGGTCTCAACGAGTCCGCGAACGCTTGCTGTTCGGGCGACGACGGTCAAAAGATTCGCGTGGCGGAGGAATGTTGACAGGCGCTTGCAAGTGTTCCCACACTTCGCGCGCGTGACCCTCTCCGAGCAATCAACCGACCCACAGGTCTACGCCACCACCCCGGGTCCACCACAGCCATTGTTTGTCGCCGGCGATGCCGTCACGATCCTCGAGCAACTTCCTGATGATTGCATCGACCTGTGTATGACGAGTCCACCCTATTGGGGTCAACGCCAATACAAAGGCAAAGGCATCGGCCTCGAAGACACATTTAAAAATTATCTCGAGCGATTGCTTGCGGTGATTGCCGAGGTTCATCGCGTGCTCAAACCGACCGGGTCGTTGTGGCTCAACCTGGGCGATACCTATGTCGACAAGTGCTTGCTCGGTTTGCCGTGGCGGGTCGCGTTTGCCCTGACCGATCGCCAGGGGTGGATCCTGCGCAACGATGTGATCTGGCATAAGCTCAAGGGCGGGCCCGACAATGCCCGGGACAAGTTGCGCAACCTCCACGAGCACGTGTTTCACCTGGTCAAGCAGCGGCGCGGCTATTTTTACGATGTCGATGGGATCCGCAAAACACCCGGGCGTGCGCAGGTCAAAAATGGAACAGTTGTATCAGCAACCGGTGTAACAGGCGTCCGCTACCAACGCCAGATCGAGCTTTCGACCGACCTCACGCCAGGCGAAAAAGAGGAGGCCAAGGCTGCACTCAAAGACATGCTCCAAGCCGTGGCCCAAGGTACCTACGCAGATTTTCGCATGGTGATCCGAGGCCGCCAACGCACGACCCACGGAAACTCAGAACGCCTTTCGGGACGCGCCCGTGAACTGCGAGACCGCGGATTTTACTTTCTCAGGTACCACCCGAAGGGGGCCAAACCTTCCGATGTGTGGGAGGTATTACCCGAGGATACCCAGGGGAGAAAACTCCACTTTGCTCCGTACCCGGAGGATTTGTGCCGCATCCCGATTGTAGCGACCTGTCCCAAAGACGGGGTGGTACTCGATCCATTTTGCGGGACCGGGACGACCAACGCGGTGGCAACGGAGCTCGGACGCCGGAGCATCGGAATCGACTGTGTGCCGGAGTATCTCGAGCTCGCGCGGGCGCGGTGTTTTTGTAAGATGTAGCTGCAACGGTTTTTAGGCCTCCTGTACGATTTCGATTCGGAGTTGGTCGACGGAACGACGCTTTCGGCACGCGTTGCTTACCGGGTGCGCGTGATTCGATGAGAACCACAACGCGAGGGTGTTGACTACGGGTTGTACTTGGCAATCCAAATATCCGCGACGTTGATCGGATCGAGGACCGACATCGACCCGATCACATAAATGCTGTCCTCGTCGTCGATTGCGACGCCTCGGGCGGCATCCCACGCGGCGTCGAAACTGTTGCGAATATCGGCCCACATCAACTCACCGGTGTTGGTGTATTTGTGGATCAACATATCGAGGCCTTGCTCCTCCGAATAGACAACTCCGGTCATGGCGATGGCTCCGGTCGAATCGAGTGCGAGGTCCGTCGCGGCTCCCGGGGTCGCTTGCTCGGTCTCCCAGTCGGGCACGCCGTCTGGGGTCAATCGGGCGAGCAACAACATGGCGCCGAGCATTCCATCGGTACTGAAAAAGCCGCCGACGATGATGTTGTCGGCGGCATCGACTGCGACGGCCTCGATCGCGTCGTCGAACCCGGCGGCTCCGGAGAAGGTTCGTTGCCACTGGAGCTCACCATCGGGGTTGTAGCGCGCGACCCAGGCGTTGCTGTTCCCGGTGGCAAACCCGATCGAACCTCCGACGACGATGTCATCGCCGGCGGCGATTGCCACCGCGTGACCCGTGTCGTTGAGCGTACCACTCGAATGGGTGGTCTCATGCCAGAGGACCGTGCCCTCTGGGTCGAGTTTAACAATCGCCACATCCTGCCCGAACTCGGTGGTTTCATAGCCGACACCTACGATATTGCCGGCGCTGTCGACCGCGACATCGAGTCCGACATCTTCTTCACCGGTGGCATCGATCCCGCGGACCCACAGTTCTTCCGAACCCGACCGTCGGCGAAACCAAATGTTGTCGCCCAGGGTACTCGTTGCTTTGGTACCGATGTCGATCAGGTCGTCGCCGGCGAGGGCGAGGCCATTGAGTTCGGTGATGAGCTCGTTCGGCAGGTTGCCGTGGCCAGTTTCGAGTAGGGTTTTGTCGGGCCGTAGACTCGCGTGCCAGCGTGCTGGCACACCCCCTTTGTCGATCAGGATTCCATTGACATGCACATTTTGTGCGCTGTCGATCACAATATCTGCGCCGAAATCATTGTCTTCACCTGGGCCGTTGACAAACATTTGCCACTGCAACGTTCCCGAGATTTCGCAATCGTTGTTGCAGCCGTTGCCGTTTTGATTGTCTCCGTCGTCGCAGCGTTCGACCCCCTCCTGCACACCGTTGCCACAGACGGGCAGGATGCAGATGCCGAGATCGCAGACGAGTCCGTCGAGGCAGCTGTTGGCGACGCAGCTACACCCCTGGCTGCCCAGCGGGCACGGGCTGGTCGTGTCGCTTTCCCCGTCGGTGGTCGTCTGCGAGGTTGTTGTACCTGTCTCAGACGACATCTGACCCTCGTCGACAAAACACCCACACAGGGTTGCCGACAACAGGCCGGCTATCATGTGGGTGACGGCGGAACGCGGGTCCATTCGCGGATGCTACCCCAAACGCTTCAACGGCAGAAGTTCACGGTGGGCAGTCCGGAGAGATTCTCGACGCAACCTCGTTTGTCGCCAATGCGAGAAATCCACGGTCGCACCGCACCTCGCTCCGTGAAGTCGCTCGCGTTCGCCCTGGCAGCCCGGACTTCGTCTCGAGCTCGCTGAGACTGCCAAATGCATGCAGTCATCGATTGTGCATCCCCTGGGTGAGCTCGTGGTTGGAACTACAACAGTTGGCGGGCTTTGACCTCTAGGTAGCGGTTGACCAACCGTGGTGTCAGCTGGCCTGCGGGGACATCAAGGACCAGGGCGCCCGCCCGCGAGAGTTCCCGCAACAGTCGATCTCGCCGGCCGAGCAACTCCGCAGCCGCGGCCGCGGTGTAGGGTGTTTGCATGCGGTCGAGTCGACCTGCGAGAGGCTTTGCCAGGGCGGTCGCCAATTGCTCCACATCGTTGTCGCGAAACAGGACCACCAACGGGAGATGCCGCGGCAACAGGGCCCGGGTGTAGCGGGCCAGCTCCGTGGCCGAAGCTTCGTCGACGACTTGGGTGGCGATGATGACCAGACTGCGTTTGCGCAGTCGCGGCCCGAGTTGGCCAAAGGCCCGCTCGTAGTTTGTCTGACACAGGCTCGGATGGATATCAAAGGTCGCCTGGACCAGGGCGCGGGCCGATTTTTGCCCGGCTTTTGGCGGCAGATAACACAACACGCGGTCGGAAAACGCCATCAGTCCGACGTGGTCCCCCCCCCGGGCGGCGACCGTCGACAGCATCAGTGCGGCATTCAATGCATGATCAAATAGTGGCAGGCCCGAGGTCTCGGCAGTCATCAGACGCCCGGCGTCGAGCATAAACACAATCGATTGATCGCGTTCTAACTGGTACTGGCGGGCGATCAATTTGTGCCGCCGCGCGGTTGCCTTCCAGTCGATCGAACGGAACTCGTCGTCGCGCTGGTACTCGCGCAGGGCCTCAAATTCACTACGTCCGCCGCGTCTACGCGAGGCCCGGGAACCCCCGTCGCGGTTTTGCCGGGCGAGCAACTCGAAGTTTCGCACCTGTTGGATGTTGGGATATACACGTACTTCGTGGCGTGCGGGGAGCCGCAACTGGCGAATCCACAGCCCCAGGGGCGAGCTGTAGCGGACATGGTGATCGCCGAGTCGGTAGGCGCCGCGGCGACGCGGGATCACGCGGTAGCGCACCCGCACCCGCCGACGCCCCGGCACCCGTGCGCGCAGCGGAAAGTCGGGTACATCAGCCGGTGTAAATACATCATCTCGGACAAGCACGTGCAGCCGCCGACGCGCGCGCGAGCGGATCGTCAGGGTCACGACATTGGGTTGGCCGATCGAAAACACTTCCCGGACCTGTCGCTCGATCGCGATGCTGCGCGGGAGGGCCAAGACCGCATCGATACCGGCGACCAACAGCAACATCCCGTCGAGCACAAACATCGCCGTCAACAGCGTGGGGTCGACTAGGGTGGCAAAGCCGACGAGCAGCGGAATGATCATCGCCAGCACAAACAGGCGCGAGGGGATCACTGCGAACCTCCCAAGCTTGCGGCATTTGCCCGCGATGCATCATGGTGCCGCAGCCCGGGGTTTGTTTCGCGCGTTGCTGCGGACGCATCAACCTCCCGGCTGCGGATGGCATCAACATTTGTGTGCCTGCGCGGCCAATGGGACCGCGCCCTTGCCATTCTCGCTGCGAAGCGAAGGTGAGAAGTCCGGGCGAGCATCGATTACACAGCGGTCTTGGGCACGGGTGTTTCACCGAGGATCGAGCGCACACAGTCGTCGGGGGTGGTGCCCTCAAACTCGGCGTCGGGGTGCAGGACGATCCGATGGCGGAGGATCGCCGGGGCCAGCATTTTGACGTCGTCGGGAATGACAAAGTCGCGGCCCTGTATCGCCGCCCGCACGCGCGAGGCCTTGAGCAGCGAGATCGAAGCCCGCGGCGAAGCGCCGACAAAGATCGAACGGTGGGAACGGGTGCGGCCGACGATGTCGGTGATGTAGTCGAGCAGGGCCTCGTCGATCCGCACGTTGGCACAGGATTGTTGTAGGCTCACCAATTGCTCGGCCGTCAGCAACTGTTCGAGCCCGGCCTCCGCGAGTCGGTCGGCATCGAAGCCGCGTACATAGTTGGCCAAGATCTGTTTCTCGACCTCGCGGCTCGGGTGGGTGACATCGATCTTGAGCAAAAAACGGTCGAGCTGGGCTTCGGGAAGGGGATAGGTGCCCTGGGATTCGAGTGGGTTTTGCGTGGCCAAAACAAAAAACGGGCGCGGCAGCTGGCGGGTCACGCCATCGGTGGTGACGCTGCGCTCCTGCATGGCTTCGAGCAGGGCCGACTGGGTTTTGGCCGGGGCGCGGTTGATCTCGTCGGCCAGCAGCAGTTGGGTAAACACCGGACCGGGCATAAACTCGAACTGATCAATTTTTTGATTATACATGTTTCCCCCGGTGACATCACTCGGCATTAGGTCGGGGGTGAATTGGATCCGCTTGCTCTCGCAGCCGAGAACTTGGGCGAGCGAGCGGACCAACAGGGTCTTGCCGAGGCCTGGGACGCCTTCGAGCAATACGTGGCCCCGGGCAAACACACCGATCAAGACGTGCTCGACGACCTCCTGTTGACCGAGCAGCACGCGGCCGACTTGGTGTTGGATCTGTTGAAATGTTGTTGCAAGTTGACTCATCGCGTGCCTCCTGCCCGCTCGACCAAATAGGCGAGTTCCCGCATCAGTTGAAGATCTTCGAGGTTGCCGCTGCCCGGGTCGTCGTGGGTGATCGACTCCTGACTGGCGGCGTGGGCCTCGACTAAAATTCGCATCACTTCGGTTTCGTCGCGACCCGTGCGCTCGGCGACGGCCTGGGCCAATGGCAGCAGGCCCCGGCGGTGGCTCGAACCTGCCTGATCGCGCAGCCGCCCCATGGCCCAACTCGCGTACAGGCGCAGGGCGTGGCGGGACACGCGGGCGCGGGCGTAGTGGACCCCGACCGCCTCGACATGCTGGGAAAAGGCCCGTCGCGATTTTCGCGGGGGATCGCGGGGCGCTCCAAACAGGATCCCGCGCCAGAGATACAGCAGTAGCAACAGGGCCAATCCCTGCAACAGGGCGGGCAGTAGCTCCGTGCGTCCGACTGTGGAAAATGGTGTATCTGCACCAATCCAGGCACTGGCGTCGACATATTCGGCATCGTCGCCGAGCGAACGGAGTAGGGCCAGGATAAACGCCGCATCGTCGGCGACTGCCAGCGCCGCGTTGGTCAACAACACATCGTCGGCGAGGGTGACGACCTCGCCCGCACCCACACGATGGTTTGCGGCATAGACCTCGCTGCCGTCGATCAGCAGCAGGGCAGAGGCCCCGTCGAGTTCGAGGCGGTCGCCACCGGGCACCCGCAGGTCGGGCTGGCCGAAGTCGTACCAACGCGACTCGACCACCGATAGTTCGGCGACCTCACGGCTGTCGTACCTACGCTTGGCTCCGACCCAGTCCGGGAGTCCGGTGACGGTTCCGGTGACCACCAACTTGCCGCCTCGGCGCACCCACTCGTCGATCGCTTCCCACTCGTCCTCCTCGGGCTCGGCCCCGTGGTAGAGGATCAGTGTAGATGTATCTGCATCAATATCGACCAGGGGCAACGTACGCTCGCGCAGCTCAAGATCGTAGGCCTCGGCCAGCTCGATGAGTCCGGCGTTGCCCGACGGTGTGGTTTGCCAGCGATAGGACTTCCACTTGCTCCCTGAGCTCCATGCACAGGCAACGATGGTGGTGGTCAGCAGCGCGAACACCAGCCCCTGGATGCCGGACCTGACAAGCGTGCGCACGCGCGTCAGGACCCGGGAAAAGACCGATTTCTCGGGGTCTTCGGTGCTGTAATGGGCGCGGTCGACATCCACCATGATCTCGCGGACGCTGGTTTGCAGGTCGCCGCGTCCGGCGAGGTCGCGAACGTATTCGCCGTTGGTGCGCGAGCGGATCACCGTGATCAGTTCGGCGTGCTCGAGGTTTCGCAACAGGGCGGCGTGGCAGTCGGCGATCGCCTGACGAAAGTCGCCGCGGGATCCGGATTGTTCGGCGCGCTGCAGTAGGGCTTCGACATCGGTCAACACCGGTCCCCGGGGTTGTGCTTTGCGGACGACCTCTTCGTCTTCCACCGCACCGTCTGGCTCGGCACTGTCCGCCTCATCTTCGGAAGCCAGGCCCATCCGCGCCCGCAACAGTAGGGAGATAATCGCCAGAGCTCCGCCGATGATCACCAACCAAAACAACACCTGGCCAAACCCGGTCTGGGTGTCGTTGGGTCGGGAGATCGGATCGCGGTCGTCGCTGTCGCGGTAGCGCCGGTCGAACTCCCGCTTCTTGCGTTTTTTCTCGGCCTTGGTGGTCCCGTCCGATCCGGATGTATCTGCATGATCTCCGGATGTCTTCGGGTCGCTATCCGACGCGTTGCCCGCGGAGTTGTCATCGGCAACCTCTCCCCCGGATGTGGGGGTCGCTTCGGGAGCTTGCCCAGAGGTCAGGTCGTCACCAGCCGACGCATCAGGTGGAACATCGCCGGCCGATGCACGATCGTTGCCCGCCCCCCTCGTACCGTCGTCGCCGGCCGAATCCCGGGTCGTTGCAGCTTCGGACTCCTGTTCGTCGCCCTGGCCTGTGGTGTCTGTGTCGCCTTCGTCGAGCACCCTTCGGGCATTGGCTCGGCCGCCGCCCTGTTGAACGTCGAGTTCGCCGCGGGGGGCTTTGCAGGCTTCGATCAGGGCGGGGCAGCGCGGGCTCTCGCCTGCGAGCACCGGACACCACCTCGCTTCGCGCCAGGTCAGGGGAAACTTGTCGTCGTGGCAAAACTGGTAGTCATCTTGACGCAGCACTGCCCGCGCTCGCCCGCCGACATCGGCCGGCTCGAGCGAAAGACCCCACAGGGCAGCGGCCAGCAGCAGTGCAGGTGACATCAGGCCGGTCCCCCGATCGTTGACTGTGCATCGTATTCGCGGACGAGATGTTGGAAGCGCAACTGAATGTCCCACCCGTCTTGGCGGGTGCGCCCGTCGATGTACGTCAAAAACCGCACCGTCGCCCAATACGGGGCCATCGCAAAGGCACCGAGCAGGGCGTACAGGGAGATGCCATCCTCGTTGAGTTCGCCGAACGGTTCGCCGAGTTGCAACACAAAGCCGACCGCGCCGTGGCCGAGCATCTCCGCGGAGAACACGGCAAACACGGCCACCAGCAGCAACAGACAACTAAATCCAAACAGGCTGACGAAGTTGTGTTTGCTGAGCACGCGCGCGCGGGCGATCGACCGCAGGGGGCCCTGATGTTCGAGCAGACAGGCCTCGTGGACAAACAATGTCCATACAACGGCAAACATCAAGGGGATGACCATCATTGTGCAGACAAATAACAACAGCCAGGTCAACACGAGGGCGACCGCGTAGGCCGGGAGCCGGCGGAGAAACTGGCGCAGGATACTCCAATAACCGACGCGCTGTTCAAACAATAGACGCGAGGCGGCGATTGTGTAAAGGCCCTGGTTGATCCACAGGGCCATGGTCGCATACATCCAGGTGTCCGCGGCGTCGACTTCGTAGTGGGTGTGGAGCAGGTAACAGCCGAGGGCCAGGGGCAAAGTTGTCGTTGCAAATAAATACAGGTACAGGCGGCCGCCGAGGGTGAACACCGCCCGTCCGGCGAGGTCGAATAACTCGCCGACATCGCGGGTGCGCAGCATGACCCGAGCTTCCCGCAGGTTCATGTGTCCGACCCTCCGCGTCCGGCGATCACCAGGTAGATGGCGATCATCAACCACAGACCGGCGGCAACGCTCCATTTGATCGGCGCCGGGATGCCCGAGGGCGACCAAAATCCTTCGATGCCGGCGGCGATCAACAACATCAATCCGGCGCCCATGATCATCGCCCCGACGTCGGGACCACAGGCGCGCAGTGACTCGAGCCGCGAACGTCCGCCGGTGTCGACCAATGCATATCCCATGACCATGCCGGCCGCTCCGCTGATGACGATGCCAGTGAGTTCAAACGCTCCATGGCCGCAGACAAAGGTCAGGATGTTTTCGCCGTGGCCGCGGTAGATGACGTAGCCCAGTACGGTACCGATGATGATCCCGTTGTAGAGGAGAAAGAACATGCTGCCGAAGCCAAACAAAATCCCGGTGGCAAAACAGCGAAACGCAATCCCAATGTTGTTGTGGACATAGTGCCCTGCCATCGCCGCGTCGGTGCCAAACTCCCGTCCGGAGTGGGCGTCGGCATACATATCGGCCATCATCTCGAGCATCCCCTTGGGCAGCACCTCGCCGGCAAATCCCGGGTACTGGAGGGTGAGAAACATGGCAGCAAAAAATGGCCCATAGAACAGGAGGTTGGCGATACAAAAAGCTCGCCAACGCCTGCGCAGCGCCTGGGGAAACCGCTTGCGGACGAGGTTCCACACCGCACCGATGCGAAACGGTCGCGCGCCGTACAGGGCGTTGTGGGCCCGGCCGGCGAGGCCGTCGAGATACCCGACCAGGTCGCTGCCGTAGCCGGCCGAACGCGCGTACATCAGGTGGCCACACACGACCCGGTAGTCCTCGGAAAATCGCGAGATGTCGGCGGCTGGATGCTGATACAACGATTGCTTGCGCTCGAGCAGGGTCTCCAAGTGTCGCCACCGCGACTCGTGGGTGCGGACAAACTCGTCTTGGGTATGGACCTTCATCCCCACGGCCCCCGCGGTTTGTGGCTGGCAGGCTGGGTTGTGGGCTGGGCGACGGTCGCTTCGCCGACGGTGAGTCGATGGTAGATCAGCGCCAACAGACGGCTGGCGTCGGCGACCTTGGGGCGACCCATCCGCGCGGCCAGGGTCGGGGCGAGCATCTGGGCGAGTTCGTCTTCGCGGGCCGGGCTCAATCGCCCACAGCGGCGCAGAAACAATTCGATGGCCTCAAACTCGTCGGCGGAGATCGGCGGGCGCGAGGGCAGGGCTGCAAGTTCGGCGGGGGTCGGGGGCGGGCGGATCACAAGTGCCTGACCCAGAGATGTTCGCTCTTCGACCACGACCATGGTGCCGGCGACCAAGTCTCCGAGGCGACGGCAGCGGGTGTCGAGCGACATCACCAGGGCCCCGATGCTGTAAATTCCCGGCAGGATGTCGGCGGCCCGCAGCAGGTTGCGCAGCACAATATCGTTGAAGTTGACCGCGTAGCCCCCCTCTTTGACGACCCGCAATCGCAGCAGTCGCTTGCCCGGCGTGCGACCGCTCCACACGGTTTCAAATACGACGTAATAGCCCCATTCGAGGAAAAACACGACTACAGCGATGACGCCAAAGGTCGCGCCTTCGGTGACGTCACCGGACAAAAATGTCAGCAGGAGGAGGATAAAAATTGCATAGACAATGAGTCCGCGGATCACGAGATCGATGGTGTAGGCAAGCGCCCGTCTCGCGGGCCCGGCGATGCGGTAGTGAAACCGGACGTGCTCGGGAGTTTCGACCTCCGCCGTCGTGTCGAGCGCGAACGCGGCAGGCTCGGTCTGGTTTCGCAGTGCTCGGTCCACCCGGGCAAAGGGCACCACGGGGCGTGGGGGATGTCAATCGCCCAACCGGTTTGTTCGCGGCCAGCACCGCGGTCGGTGCGACGGATCGCTCGTCGGTTCGCGGCAGTCGAGTTTCAAAAGCGTGCGGTACACAAAGTCGCCGAGATGGCCGAGCAGGGTCGCTCGAAGCTGCCCCACACGGCCGGCTCGCCGGGTCAAACGTACGCACTAAAAAGTGTATGTCAAAGTTTCCTGCCAGCCGTCGAGGTGGACAATGATCGTTCCTGAGTCCTGCTGGTAGCCCTCTTGCCAGGCGGTTTTCATCGGCGTGAGGTCAATCGACAGCATTTCGTCGAGTTCGGCTTCACAGGCGTCCATGTTGGCGTTGTGGGCGATTCGGGTAAACGCTTGGACTGGCTCGGACTCGGCAAAAGCCCCGTCCCAACAGTGACTGAGCTCGTGCTCGGCGCAGCCACCACTGTAGCTCAGGTGTACATACATTGTATCGCCGGTGAGTTCGACGCCGTGGATGAAGACCTGATCGTCGGGGGCATCGGGGCCGCAGATCATCACCTCGCCCGGGTCCGGTGGATCGCCCGTCTCGGATTCGGAACTGTCGGAGGTATCGCCTGACTCAGTGGATTCGGTGTCGCCGGTTTCAGTGGTGTCGGTGGTATCACCGGTTTCCGTGGTGTCGGTGTCACCGGTTTCAGTTTCATTCCCGGTCTCGGACGCAGAGTCGCCGGAGGTTGCTTCAGAGTCGCCTGTGGTCCCATCACCCGACGTCGCGTCGGTCGCATCGGTCGTACCGGAATCAGTATGGGCAGTGGTTTGCGACCCGGTGCTTTCACTGTCGGACCCAGCAGAATCCTTGGGATCGCTGTCGCAGGCGATCGGTGTGGCGAGCAGCGAGGTGGCCATCAAGCCGGTGAGCATATGGTTCAAGCGTAGAAAAGTCATGGCCGACGGTATCACGCACACAGACCAACAAAAAGCGCGGGGAAGTTCCCCGCGCGATTCACTTCGGTGGTGCTGGATCACTCAGCCGACGCTACAACCGAGGACCGTATCGACCGATTTAGCTTGACGATAGTCGGAGCACAGGTCGCCGCAGAGGATGAGTTGGGTTTCGTCCGTCGACAGCATCCAGCCGGTTTCGCTGGCACAGTCGGCCCCTGCGTGGAGTTTGGGATAGTTGACACCGTCGATCATCACCTGTTCGAGGTAGTCGTTTTTCCCCAGCTCCGGCATCGGCAATGTACAGGGAATGCTCGCCTCTAGAATCGATTGCAGGGCGGTTTGCAACTGTTGGTGATTGGTCGCATTGTAGAACTTCTCGTCGCCCTCGCGCGCAACGCCGCCGGCATCAGCGACCTCGTTGAGGCGGTCGTAGACCACGGTCCCCCAGACGTCGGGTTCGGTCGAGATGTCGATGCCGACCACATAGGTGGGGATCCCATCAACTTCCCACGCGGTGCTGACGGTGGGTTCGAGATTCTCGTCGTATAGGTGCAGGTGGTTGTTATCCTGGCTGGTCGAGCAGTTGGCGGCGCCGTCGGTGACCAAAATGGCGATCCTGTCGCCCGGGTCGTCGAGTGTATTGAGGTGGTCGTAGGACATCGCCAGCCCGCGCTCAGCCGGCGTTCCCCCGGCGAGGGTGAGGTCGTCGGCGGCCGGAATCGTGTCGAGGATCGTTTGCCCGTGGTGCGGGGCGACGGTGACTTCCGGACCCTGGCTCATGACGCAGGCCGGAGGACCGGCGACCGTCTGGGCGTCGACGCTGGGGAACAGCGTGGCTCCGAGGTGGATGTCGGCGTCAAAGTCTTCGACTAGGTTGGTGACGACACCGTGGAGGCTGTACCAACGGGTTACCTCGTCTGTGGTGGGGTCGCCGTCGTGGTCCCAGCGATTTTGGTCCTGGACCATCGACCCGGACTTGTCGAGCACGAGCATGATGTTGGGCGGATCGCCGCTGACCTGAAACGTCTGCGTCCCGCAGGTGAGCTGGCAGGCGCCGTCCTGGCAGATCTCACTCTCACCGCAGTCGGCGTTGGACATACACATATCGGAGTCGGTCTCGGACTCGTCGGCACCGGTCTGCGACGCGCCGGTTTCGAGGGCGTCGGTCTCGGTTTCGGTCTCGCTGTCCAACGAGCCCCCGGTCCCGGTCATGATGCCGGTACACGTACCATCGGTGCACTCCGGGTCGAGTTCGGTGTCACAACCGGCGGCGGTAGAAATAAGGCATAGGGTTGCGAACAGTTGAAACGTTTTGGACATGACACTTGGGTAGTGTCGACGCCGGGAATCTGGATCAATCGCACGCGTATGTTTACAAGTTGTTCACACGTCTCCGGCACGGCTTGTAACTACAATTTGCGGCTTTTTGGGCTTGCAAACCCGACGATTCGCAGTGATTCGCGCCGAACGGTGATTCCTGCATTCGGTTTCGCGGCCGATGCGCGAGGCGTATTTGGTGTCGGCAAAATCTTCGCCGGAGCGTGTCAGCGAAACGCACTCAGCCCGGTCAGCGCGCGCCCGATTGCGAGTGTGTGGATCTCGTGGGTACCCTCGTATGTATAGACCGTCTCGAGGTTACACACGTGTCGCATCACGTGGTACTCGCCCATGATCCCGTTGCCCCCCAGCATGGAGCGCGCGGTGCGAGCTGCCTGGAGGGCCATTCGCACATTGTCGCGTTTGAGGTACGAGACCTGGAAAGGGGTGAGTTTGCCGTTTTGTTTGAGGCGCCCGAAGTGATAGGCCAGCAACAGGCCCTTGCCAATCTCGTTGTGGAGCTCGACCAGCTTTTGCTGGGTGAGTTGAAACCCGGCCAGCGGGCGGTCGAACTGGGTGCGGTCCATGGTGTAGCTACGGGCCCGTTCATATACACCCATCGCCGCGCCGACAGCCCCCCATCCGATCCCGTAGCGGGCCTGGGTCAGGCAACCGAGCGGACCTTTGAGACCGCTGACGTTGGGCAGCAAGTTGCGCTTGGGCACCCGCACCTCGTCCATCACGATTTCGCCGGTCAGCGACGCCCGCAGACTCAGTTTGCCTTTGGTCTCCGGCGTCGACAGGCCCTTCATCCCCCGCTCCAACAAAAACCCGCGAATCACCGGGGCCTCGCTGCCGAAGTCGAGGGTCTTGGCCCACACGACCATGACGTCGGCGATCGGACTGTTGGTGATCCAAAATTTTTGCCCGTTGAGAATGTAATCGCCGTCTTTTTCGCGCTGCTTTGCGTGGGTTCGCATCGACCCCGGATCGCTGCCGGAGTTGGGTTCGGTGAGGCCGAAGCAGCCGATCGCCCGGCCGGCGGACATCTCGGGCAGCCACCGCGTGCGCTGGTCTTCGTCACCGTAGGTGTAGATCGGCCACATGCACAGTGCCGATTGAACCGAGCAAAACGAACGGATGCCACTGTCCTGGCGCTCGAGCTCGATCATCGTCAACCCGTAGGCGACGGGGTTCATCCCGGCGCAGCCGTAGCCGGAAAGCGATGAGCCCAACAATCCCATCTCGGCAAACTCGGGGATGAGGTGTTTGGGGAAGGTCGCGTGTTCGTAGTGTTCCTCGATGACCGGTGCGACCCTTCGCTCGCAAAACTCCCGGGCGGAGGCCCAGGTCAAGCGCTCCTCTTCGCTGAGGAGGTGGTCGATTGTGAGGAGGTAGGGCTGCGGCTCCATGGTCGCGGTGTACCACGGTTGACCCAGTTATCTCACCCGTTTCGCGGGCACCCTGTGTTTCCAACCGTGGTGAGATATCCGCGAATCGCCCACCGAAACACGGCGAGGGCCACAACGCGACGGCTTGAAAAGTTCTCGTGCCGAAGGCGGGGACCCGGGTAGACTGTTTGCCAACCTCGGGCGTTGCCCGGCAACCACCATGGCACACGCACACGACTTGAGTTGGATCGGCCAGGCACTCGAAGGGCGCTACCGCCTCGACGAGTGTATCGGCGAGGCTGGCCCAGGGGTCTTGTTTCGCGGGTTTGACATCCGCTCCGAACACGATGTCGCGGTTCGGATGTTTGCACCCACCCCCGGCTGCGACGAGTCAAAGTTGCTGCGGTTGTTGTCGGTGCTGCAACAAAAGGCCATGTCGCACCCGGCACTCGCCGAGCGGTTGGCCAGTGGTGTCACCCAAAAACATGTCTATACAGTGAGTGAGTGGCCCTACGGTGTGCGGCTGTCGAGAAGGATGCAGCTACACGGAAAACTCGATGTCGAGGAGTTTGCCCCCTTGGCTGTCGAGCTGCTCAAACCCCTCGGGCACGCCCACTCGCGCGGGCTGGCCCACGGCGACCTGTGCCCGGCGACGATTTCCCTGGGTCCGGTCAAAATTCTCGATCTCGGGATCCTGCCGGCCGCGAGCGAGACCGGCTACAGCGACACGGCCAAAGGCCGCGTGCCGGCCCCCGAACAACTCGCGGGCGCGCCTGCGGACACCCAAACAGATGTATATGCACTGGGGGCGCTCTTCTTCTATTTGCTGTCGGCCCATCATCCGTGGCCCGAGGGCAGCACACCGGCATCGAAAAACCGTCGCCACCTCGCCGAGGTCCTTCCGTCTTCGCACGGGATCTCCCAGCGGCTCATCGCATTGGTCCAGCGGTGCCTCGAACCCGAGCCGGACAGTCGGCCGTTTGATGCCAACGATCTGTTCGACGAGTTGCTCGACTCGGTCGACCCGAGTTTGCTGCGACCGATGGACGAGGCGTCGGGCACCAAGGTGGGGTTGGGTTTTCGCGCCGCCGGTCCGCGCCCGATCACCATCGACTCGCAGGCGCTGCCGCTGATCTCGACCACCATCGCCACGGCGCAGAAGCAACCGGCCGAGCCCCCGCCACCTGCTCCCGCCAGCGAACTGCTCAAACTGTCGACCGACGATCTCAATCGCCCGGCGCTGCCCACCCGGGTCACGATCGCGGAGCCAGTACCAGCTGCCTCCCGCGGGCGTGCCGTCGCGTTTGGTCTGATCGCGAGTTTGCTGACTGCGGGGGTGATCACAGTCGTCGTCTCGGCCAGCAACCAGCCCGCCCAGGTTCATGATGATACATCGATGCGGCAAAAGCTGACAGATGCGACGGCCGCGGCCGACGAGGCGAAGTGGGACCAGGCGCGCGACCATCTGCGCCAGGTCGAGTTTTCCCTGGGGAACTTCCCCCATCTACGCGGGGAGACCGAGCGTCTGCGCAAACGCATCGAAGTCGGGCAACTCCTCGACACCGCCCGCGAGCTCGAGCAGCGCGGCAAGCCAGAGGCCGCAATCACAGCCTATCGCGATCTGCTCGCCCGCGATCCGACACACGTCGAGGCGCGCGAGCGTCTGGTCGACCTCACCGCCCCGAGCACGCCCGACACGCCGACTTCCGACAACGAATCTGAGATGGCACCGGTCGCGATCGTCAGCGATCCAAAGGCCGCTAACCTGTTTATCAACGACCGGGCTGTCGGCACTACACCCTACCAATCCAAGCTCAAGCTCGGGATCCACACCGTGCGCCTCGAGGCCGAGGGCTATGAAATGTGGGAGCAGGAAATCGACGTGACGGCCGAGAACAATCCGCCGATTGTTGCGACCCTCAAAAAACTTCGCCGCCGCGGTCACGGGAACAAATCCAGCAACACAAACCCCGAGGCTGACAACCCGACGCCGGCACCGGAGCCCGAGCCTGAGCCCGAGCCCGAACCCGAGTCAAAGCCCCACGGTGCCCTCAAACCGACGGGGGACTCGAAAAAGAAATCGGGTCCGTTTTTGCCGACGAAGTAGCACGTTGCGCGGGTCGAGCCGACGCCGTTGATTGTGTAAGCAAGCATCTCGGTCGCCCTCGGGTGAACCGACATCGACCTTGTACAGGTGACGAGTTTTCTTGGGTCACGAGCGACCAAGCGATCGAGCAGGCGTTTGCGGAACCGGCTTCGGCGAGGCGATGGTGTGCTTCGATATCGATGTCCTATTTGGACATGTTCTTTGATTTGTGTTTCGCCGACATCGGAGCGTAGAACGTGAAGGTACTCCCGCGTCCGAGGGTGCTGTCCACGTCGATGGTCCCGCCCATCATCTCGGCAAACACACGGCTGATCGCCAGGCCGAGACCGGTGCCGCCGTACCGTCGTGACGTCGATGGATCGGCCTGGCGAAACGGTTGGAACAGACGCGACTGCTGCCGCGGAGACATCCCGATCCCGGTGTCGGTGACGGAGACCTTGAGCCACGGTTTGTGGTCTCGCTGCTCGCGCCGGGCCACGACCCGAACTGAACCGTTCTCGGTGAACTTGACCGCGTTGCTGAGCAGGTTGAGCAGGACTTGGCGCACCCGCACCGGATCCCCGACCATCTGTTCGATGCCGTCTTGGATGGTGAGCTCGAGGCTGTTGTTTTGTCGCAGGGCCTGGGGTCGGACTTGGTCGACGACTTCGCGGACGGTCGCCGCCGGCGAGAACCCTTCGCTGACCAGCTCCATACGCCCAGCTTCGATCTTGGACAGATCGAGGATATCGCTGATCAGCCCCAACAGGTGCTCGCCGGCCGACTTGACCTTGTGCAGGTCGTCCTCGGAGGGCGAGACGTTGTCGCGCAACTCTTCGATCATCATGTCGCTGTAGCCGATCACGGCGTTGAGGGGCGTGCGCAGCTCGTGGCTCTTGTTGGCCAAAAATCGGCTCTTGGCCATGTTCGCTTCTTCGGCGAGTTCCTTGGCCTCGACCAGTCGTTCCTCGGCCTGTTTGCGCAGGGTGATATCGCTGGCAGTACACACAATTTCGGTCAATTGACCGTCGGCATTTTGGACCCTTTTACTCGAAAACAGTACGGGGATGATGACGCCGTGGCGCGTGCGATAGCGGCAGTCGGCGTGTGAAATATTGTCACGTAGCAGCCTCTCGAACGCGACACCACTGCGCTTACGGTCGCTGACCAGCACCGTTGCCAGCGGTTTGCCACGCAGCTCGTCCTGAGAAAAGCCTAACAACTCGCGGGTCGCGGGATTGATTTGGGTGATGTTGCCCTTGGCGTCGAGAATGATCAGGGTTTCGGCCAATGAGTCGATGATGTTGTCGACATAGCGCTTGGCCTGTTCGGTCTGCTCGAGACTGACGCGGGCCTCGACCTCTTTGTCGCGCGCCCGCGTGGTCGCGCGCTGGAGGCTCATGACGATGAGGTACAGGAAGTAGGCCGAGGCGATGAGTTGGGCAAAGTGTCCGGTGAGTGCTCCCGCGGCCGTATCGGGGTTTCCTGGCGGGGGCAGCAAACCGACCTGTTCGGTCACATAAAGCCCGAGGACCGTGGTGAGGATGACGCCGGCGACCCACAGCACGATTCGGCCGCGAAACAGGAGCGCGCCGAGGATCATCACGATCGGAAATCCGCCCACGCTCGGACTGCGGACCCCTCCCGTCAACAGCGACGCGACCGCCACGATCAGGCCCAAGAGAAATATCAGTGTATACGCAGCGGTGTAAATATGACCTAGGCGACAGGTCAACCACAGGCCCGCCATTACGGTAAAGGTGATCAAGTAGATCGGGTAGGTCGGCGGGAACTCGCCAAACACCACCGGCTGGATCACCGCCATCGTGATGGTGATCAGCAGGCACAGGTTGAGGATGCGACGCAGGACCTGCGCGACCCGAGTCGTCTCTTCGTTTGCCCGTGCAGACTGCTCATGTGTCGCGTTCAGTGCCATCTACAAAAACGCCAACCAGCGCTCGATGCGGTGCGTGGGAATGGGGGAGCGTTTTGAAGGAGCGCGCTCGTTGGAAGCTTACCCCAGGTTGCAACACCCGTGGGCGCGGCGGTACGCGGTTGTACCTGTTCTTTCGTTGTCCGTGCAATCCGGTATCTTGTAGCCTGTCTATCAGAGCAGGTCTTTTCGTACATCTTATGGCGCGAGATTGCAGTGGATCGTATGGGGTCGCGGGCGCGCCACATTGGACGGGCGCAGTTGTGTTGTTTGAATGGTCGCGCGCAAAATGCTCGCGGCGATCCCGACAAATGGCGCGGGCGAATGGAACGCGCAACCGGGGACGGATGAAGGTTCAATAAGTCGCATGGTGTCTGTGCGACGCGCACAACAACGAACGCAGACATGCAGACGGCGCATGGAAATTGTTCCTGTCCTAAAAGTCACATTTTCGGATTGCGGTCGAATTTCATTCCTTGGGGTAGACTAGAAGCAGTGGCAGATGTGATCCGAACTGAAGTAGTGATCGTGGGAGGTGGGCCCGGTGGCGCAGCGACGGCCGTGTTCTTGGCGCAACAGGGCGTGCGCTCGGTCATCGTCGAAAAAGATGCGTTTCCGCGGTTTCACATTGGCGAATCGATGACCGGGTACTGCGGGGGCGTCGTGCGGGCGATGGGCCTCGAAGACCAGATGCACGGCCAGGGGTACCCGGTGAAGTACGGCGTGACGGTCTACGGCACGGGCGGCAAGAACACGTTTTGGGTCCCGGTGATGGCACGCGGTTCGACTGGCGAGCTCGAGGACTACAGCACCTGGCAGGTCCGCCGCAGTGAGTTTGATAGTCAGGCATTGCAAGCGGCCAAGCGCGCGGGGGCCCAGATCGTGACGGGTCAGGCGACCGAGGTCCTGCGCGACGATGACAATGCGGTGTGCGGCTTGCTCGTGCGAACGGCCCATGGTCAGACGCTGCGCATCGAATCCAAGGTTGTGGTCGACGCTTCGGGAATGGCGACGTTTTTGTCCAACACCGGGGTGGCCGGCACCAAAGAACGCGGCAAGTACGACCGTCAACTCGCCCTGTTCTCGCATCTCAAGGGAGCGGCGCGCGACCCTGGAAAAGCCAGTGGTAATACATTGATTTTCTACGCCAAGAAAAACCACTGGGGGTGGTTTATCCCGATCGAGGATGATGTGGTCAGCGTGGGTGTGGTCGTTCCCTCGACCCACTACCGCGAACAGGGACTCGAACGCGAAGCTTTCTACCGCGAGCAACTGCAAACCCTCAATCCCGAACTCGCCCGCCGGGTGGCCGGTGTCGAGTTGGTCGAGCCGGTTCGCGCCGCTTCGAACTACAGCTATCACATCCGCAATTTCACCGGGAAAGGGTTTTTGTGCGTCGGCGATGCCCACCGGTTTGTCGATCCGATCTTCTCGTTTGGTCTGCACTTTGCCGTGGCCGAGGGGCAGTTGGCAGCGGATGCGATCGCCGACTACCTGCGCCGCGATGGCGAGGGGTTTGGCGACAACCCGTTTGCCCTCTACGAAGAGGTGTGCGAGCGCGGCATGGATGCGATCGAAGATATGGTCGATTGCTTCTGGCTCAACCCGCTGGCCTTCTCCTATTTCGTGCACAAAAAATACCGCGAGGAGCTGATCGATCTGTTTGCCGGGCGGGTGTACGAAGAGCCACCGAACGCGGGACTCGTGGCCATCCGCGCAGCCAAGGCCAGCGCCCTGGCGAAGCTTGAACAGGCCCAACAGGCCGCGCAGTCGTCGGCCCAGTAGCCCGGGTTCTCATCGAGCCCACAACCGGCACGGGGAACCACGAGCGTGCAACATCACGAATCGACGCGGCAGAAAGCGTTGCGCTCGGATGCGTGAATGTGGCGACACTCATCTGCGTGAGGTAGCCAAAAACCCCAGATTTTACCGAACAAAAACCGCGAGCGGCGGTAGGATGGAATCGAAGAGGCAAGATGACTCCGCGCCAGTTCCCAGGTGTCGATACCCTAATTTCGCTGCTCGACGAGGCCGTCGCGCAACCGACGACGCAACAACTCAGCCACGCCGTCGGCGGAGGTTTGACCCGCCTGATCAACGACCGTGCGCTCGAGCTCCCCGACGAGCTCACACAGGCGATTCCCGGGCACTATGCCCGCCGTCTGATCCACCGCTCCGAGCGTCTCAACTACACGGTCATCGCGATGACCTGGGGTCCCGGACAGGCGACGCCGATCCACGACCACTGCGGGCTGTGGTGTGTCGAGGGGGTGGTTCAGGGGACGATCGAAGTCATTCAATACGACTTGCTCGAAGATACAGGCGCACGGTGTCGTTTTCGCGAGGCGGGCCGGGTGTTCGCCGGTGTCGGGTCCTCGGGTGCCCTGATACCCCCCTACGAATACCACACAATTGCCAATGCATCGGACACGACCAAAGCGGTGACGCTCCACGTGTACGCCGAGGAGATGTGTCGATGTTGTATCTACATGCCGACCGCCGACGGATGGCACCTGCGCGAGCGCAAGTTGCTGCGCTACAGCGCGTGACAGCGGCTTCATAAGCTGCACATACATGTTGTGTGTGCATTCAACGTTGCCAGGTAATGGCAATGTACCGAGATCGTATGTACAAGCAAGCAGATCGGGATGTGGTCGGTCCGTGGCGCCACGGTTCCCGCGCTCGCCGCAGTTGGCAGCGCAATCGGGGCCGAGATTCCCCACCTCCACCGATGTCACCTGGTCGTTCGCC
>CAZUPD010000130.1:19724-22098 GCA_964621785.1 uncultured Nannocystaceae bacterium | reverse complement strand
CAGTGCTTGGTGCCAGCAAGCTGCAGGCTCATCGCCACTCGGACGTCGAAATGGCTTGAGAAGCCGGCTCCGTCCGGAGACCAGTACAGGTTGGCGTGGACCTCTCCCGGCACTCCCAAGCTCATGCGGGTCTCGTGACACATCGCGGCAACCTTCTCGTCGACTCGGTCGAATTGGCTGATGCACACTGTGGCTCCGCTGGCGTAGGCGTCACGGATCTCGGTCACCTGCAGTGGTCGACCGTGACGCCATGACGCAACATCCCCCCGATCGAAGCTTGCACGGACCGGTACGAGAGTATCGGGCCACCCCTGCGAGACCCGCTCGAGAAAGCTTGGAAGGGAATACCAAACGGCGAGCTTCTCTACAGGTCCCGGGATGTATAGCGATCGCCGCCCCCACCAATGCTCAATAAACTGCTCCACTGATAGCGGGGTGAGCAACGCATCGATTGGATGGGCCATAATCAGCTCTTTGAAGACCCGCCATCGAGAAGTTCGTCAAGGAGACGATCGAGGTAGCGGCGGTCCGCACCAGGTATCAGTACCCTTGTCAGCGGCTCGTCCTCGTCCGTACCGCCGCGGCTCGCTCCTCCAGCGTGCACCATATAGAGTCGCTCCATGATGCGAAGATCGTTGAAATTCAAGGAATAAGCGTTGCATCGGCCCTCGAGCAGACCGACGAGCGCCGAGCCGGTGATCGAGGTGTGGATCTTGGCGAAGACTCCCTCATCAGGTGAGCTCCATCGCAGCGACGAATGGCGCATGTCGAGGGCCCGCAGCTCGGGAGCCCCCTGGGGATACACGATCTCGAGACGCCAAACGCATCCGAGCCGGGCCATGCGCGCGAGCCAGGCCGGGTCTTCAGCGGCCAGATTCGAGAGAAATTTTTCGTCGAGGTACGTGGTACAACGAGTTCGGAGCTCGGAAATCGGGAGCTGCCAACGGTTGCTGTCACGTAGTGGCGGGACTCCCCGCTCGGGTCGCCAGTCGAAGCTCGAGCGCAGCGCGGGAGTGAGGCGCTTGACCTCCGGGATTCCGTTCGGGTCGACGCGAAAGGGCGGCTCGACCTGCACGCTGCCACCGTGATTGACGTGAATGACCTGGAGATCTGGCATGATCAGTCGCAGGTCTTCCTCAAACTGTGCCTCGGTGATCGGAAAACCACGATCGTTCAACCATTGCGCGCGTGTGTAACGGTAGCCGCAGGAGGCGGGAGCCACGGCCCGCGGTGCAATCGACCACACATTTCTCAGGAGTGCGCTGTAGCGCGCAAGCGGGAAGTCAGACCCGAGCGAGTTAACCACGAGTTCGCGTTCGATGAGCGGTTGAAACTTGGCGAATAGCAGATCGAAGTGCTGAACTTGTTTGCGCACCCAGGCAGTAATTGAATCATCGATACCGGAGTCGACGAGATTCCAGAACACCTGCTTGCCCTCGACAAAGACCATCCCCATCTCAAGGAAGGGTGCATGTGATGGGGTCGGTATCAGGCGCAGGCCTGTTGTCGAGAGCTGCTCCCCTGGCGCTACCGGTCGGGGGGCTTCAAATCCGAGGCGCGCGAGGCAGCGCTCGATTAGCTCGTCGCCACGAGGATAGACGATGGGGATATGACGGTCGAGTAGTACCAGAGTACGCGGATCAAAGTGATCCCAGTGACTGTGGCTCAAAATGGCAAGACTACATCGCCGGGCGAGCGTTCGGCTGTCCGTCTCGATGGGCGGATCAAACCCGTTGGAGGAGCTCTCGAAGGGCTCCGAGAACACTGGGTCCATTACGCACACGAGGTCCCCCGACTCGATCAAGAGGGTGGCGTGGCCGACTTTTCCAACTCGCAGACGAACCTCCTCAGCCGCAAGTATCGTACGAGATGGCTGAGGTCAACGACGGGCCGATGTGTCGAAACGGTGTGACAAATGCACGATTGACACGTATGTTCGTCAGCTGTATCCTTTGCGCCTGTATCTTCACAAAGGTTCAGGCAGTCTTATGCCCGACAAAAAACCCCAAGAACGCGTTCTCGGTTCTGACGTGCCGTTGGACAATGCCAGTCTTAACAATCCAGTAACGAGTGAGCTAGAGGGAGCTGCGAGTAACGCAGAGAATGTCGAGGGGAAGACGAAAATCGATCTCGAAGTGTCGTCGCTCGACAACTCCCGACTTCACGACGCCGCCCGCGAACTAGCGATCCATGACGCGGCTCGCGGAGTAGCGATCCATGATGCGGCACGCGGAGCGGTGATCCATGATGCGGCACGCGGAGCTCCCATCTATGGCGCGCCTGACGCAGCACGCGGAGCAGCGATCCATGACGCAGCACGCGGAGCAGCGATCCATGACGCAGCTCGCGGAGCAGCGATCCATGACGCAGCTCG
>CAZUPD010000130.1:0-19624 GCA_964621785.1 uncultured Nannocystaceae bacterium | reverse complement strand
CACGCGGAGCGGCGATCCATGACGCGGCACGCGGAGCGGCGATCCATGACGCGGCACGCGGAGCGGCGATCCATGACGCGGCTCGTGGGGCACATGCTCCCATTTATGGCGCGGCACATGGGGCTCCCATTTATGGCGCGGCACATGGGGCGGTCTATGACACTACTCGCGGAGTACGGCCCTTACCCCTCGAGGAAGTCCGACTCGCACTCGAGCGGGCCCAGGAAGAGATCAGGGAGGCAACCCGGCAAGCTAGACGAGCGCGCCGAGAAGCCGACCTCGCCGAACAGAGGGTCCAGCAAGCAGAGGAGCATGTTTGGAGGGCGGCGAAGCGCTTCGCCGAGATTTGGGGTCAGCGATAGTCAATCACTCTTCCACGCGTGTGCATGCTCTTAGCGGTCCCCTGCGTGTATTCGGTACGGAGTACCGCCAACCCAAGCAGTACCTGGCCGGGACTCATCGTGCGTGTACACCCGCTGAGACCCTTGAACGGATGCTTCCGTTGTTGCCCCGCTTCGGGATCACACGCCTCGCTAACATCACTGGCCTCGACTACCTGGGTGTACCGGTTTATCAGGCGATTCGACCGAATTCTCGTACCCTCAGTCTGAGCCAGGGCAAAGGACTGGACAAGGACAGCGCGAAGGTCTCTGCGCTGATGGAGTCCGTCGATGCGTGGCATGCAGAGGCAGTCTCTGCACCTACGGCGTACGCGTCGGTGCGTGAGTTCGCCTCGCGCCATACCGTGGTGGACCTCGATTCGCTTCCGCGTCTGTATGGCGTGAGAGTCAACGAGTGGACCGTGCTTCCCTGGGTCGAGGGCTGGGATCTGATCGGTCAACGTCCGATCTGGGTTCCACATGATCTCGTCAACCTTAACCGAGTCGAGAGAGACCAGAGGCGACAGCCTTTTTTTCCGTCAAACTCGGCCGGTCTGGCCTCGGGGAATCATGTGCTTGAAGCCATCAACCACGGCCTCGCTGAGTTGATCGAGCACGACGCGAACGCCTTGTGGCGGCTAGGACCAGGCGACGCCGACGGCGTAGATAGGCTCATAGACCACCAGAGCATCTCAGATCCGCAGATCCAGACCCTGCTCGGCCTCTTCCTCAGCGCGGGCCTGAGTCTTGCGGTCGCCGACATCACTAGCGATCTCGGGGTGCCCTGCTTTTGGTCTATGGCCATCGAGCCGCCTGAAGCGATGCTGCAAATTGGCTACGCCTGGGGCCAAGGCTGCCATCCAAGCGCGCGAGTAGCAATATGCAGGGCGCTGACCGAGGCTGCTCAGTCGCGCTTAACCTTCATTGCCGGGAGCCGCGACGACATCGACTACAGCCACTATGAACACATGAGCAATCCCGTGGTGATAAACCGGTTGCGTTCACTTGTGGAGAAGGCGGAGCCCGCGCTTCGTTTTGAGGAGCGGCCAGGAACTACTCGGGAGACCCTAGAGGGTGATCTCGCGCTCATGCTCGGCCGCTTGGTTGACGCTGGGATTGAGCACGCCATCGTTGTTGATCTCTCCCGTCGAGAGGTCGGCGTTCCCGTAGTCAAGATGATCGTACCAGGACTTGAGCCCGTGGTGCTCGACGCGTCGACCCACATCCCCGGTAGACGACTCGCCGCCGTCCGGGCGCGAGGTGGCGTAAGGCGATGAGCGTATACGTGTTTGTGGGCCCCTCGGTGCCCACCACCGAGGTACGGGCGCTCCTGCCCGAGGCGTTTGTGCTCCCACCCGTCGCTATGGGCGGCGTGACCCGTGTGGTTCCCGAGCGGCCCGAACTGATAGCGATTATCGATGGCCTGTTTCATAGCCGACCAGCCGTGTTTCACAAGGAGATCCTCCACGCTCTCGCCGAAGGTATTCCAGTCGTCGGAGCGGCAAGTATGGGAGCGCTGCGGGCGGCGGAACTCGAGCCCTTTGGTATGCGAGGTGTGGGCGAGATCTTCAGGGCTTTTCGGTGTGGCGATCTCGAGGATGACGACGAGGTCGCTGTCGCCCACGCTGAAGCCGACGCCGGCTTCGCGCCGTGCTCCGACGCCATGGTCAACATTCGATTCGGCCTTCGCGCGGCAGTCCGTGAGCAGCGGGTCGAGCGTTCCACAGCCACGACCCTCAACGAGATCGCCAAGCAATGGTTTTACCCCGAACGATCCTGGCGGCGCCTGTTCGCTACAGCCCGCGTTAGCGGCCTCGAGATCGACGAACTCGAGGCCTGGTGGCACGAGCGTCTGCCCGATCAGAAGCGCGAAGACGCCCTTTTGTTGCTGCGGGGCATAGCGCGGGGAGAGCATCGCGAGCGACCGACAAGCAACTTCCGATTTCAGGAGACCAGCTATTGGGCACAGGCTCGGGCTGCAGCCTGGCCGATCGACGGGTCGCGCGAGTCGGGAATCCCCAACCATTCTTTGGCCGCGCACGCGCTGGTGTTCGCTAATGCCGATCGCCGGCTGCACCGAGAGTTGCTCTACGACCACCTAGTCCTCGAGGAGGCCCGACGTCGAGGCGTGGGTGTCAGCACCGATGAGATCGAAGGAGAGCTCCGCGCACGCGGGTGGCAGGTTACTCCCGAGACCCGGCGTTTGACCGAGACAGAACTATTGACTCGCAAGCTCGCGCGGAGCTTGGCCGAGTCGACGGTGCACGGTCTATTGCCAGCCGCCCTCGAACGTCGCGGCCAGCGGCGTGAGGTTGTCGCCAGGGTGGGCGCGATCTGGCGAACTCTCGCACGAGTTGGGCTCGACCCCCGCGAGCTCGATCTTCACGGCGTCAACCTCGACACACTAATGTCCTGGTATCGCGTCCGCTGCCCCGCAGCCGAGCCGAGCTTCGAATCTGTCCGGCGTGAGCTCGGTCTCGACACCAGCGAGCTACTCACCACTTTGCTGGGGGCTTACCTCGCCGAGCGCGACGGATATTGAGAGCACCCGTCGAGTGGCTCGGGAGGATCCAACACAACGAGGCTTGACCAATGGCAACTCTTTGTCGGCTAGGGATCGAGTTCGAGGAGGCCTACGCGCACCAGCACCTCAAGCAATCCGTCGACGACGAGGGGAGGGTGACCAGCGTCGATGAGCTCGAGATCAGTGAACCGACCGCGGCAAGCGAGGATGTGCTTGAGGGCCACGAGTTCCTCGACCCCCATCAGGAGCTGGACGTCGTGTGTGCCACCGCGGATGTCGACGCGTTTCCCTACGATCTGCACCTCGACCTGTGAGGCACGAAGATAGCGGGGTGTCAAGAGATCGAAGGGATCAACCTTGGCGATGCACTGGCCTAGTTCAGTCAGCAAGGGTGCCAGAGTGGCGGCACCGTCGGCACGAGCGCGACGGTTGGGGGAGCGGCCACCGACCGCTAGCGACCGCCAGCGCTCATCACCTTGCAGCAAGACGCGCAACGCGTGGCCGATTACATCGGCCCAATTGACGTTGATGCCGATGAACATCAGGGCGAGAGACTCGCTCGGACCCTCGACAGCGTGCCACCAGCCACTCGGAACGAAGAGCACGCTGCCCGGGTGCAAGTGATAGCGCTCAGCCCCGTCGGGGATACGATCGGGGACAGGGCCGGCCTGGATGTCGAGCAGCTCCCCATGCGGGTGTCCAGGCATCGCCAGTGAGTAGCGCTGAGTCGGGTAGGGGAAGCTGCGGTTAGGCGCGAGGTGCCAGATTTTCTCTCCACTCATCTGGAGCACGAAGCTTATCGCGTGGTCGCAGTGCAACGCAGTGCTCGAGCCTCCCCGAGTCATATGCGTGCTCGCCAAGAAGCGACCCTTGGGAGGGAAGCCAAGGTCGCGGCGCAGCGCGTGAATCCACTGCTCGATTCGGGGAAATACGCGCTCGGGTTGGTGCATGAATAGAGGGCGACCAGCATCGTAGACCATCGTGATCTTGCGGTTGTGGACAGCGATCCCATGGTACTCGTCTCCGTCCGCAATAGGCAGTGCATAGGCCTCGTGCGGCCACGTCCTCACCAGTGATCGGAAGTCTCTGAGTTCGGGCACGCCGATGCGATCGACCAAGTGGTGGCTAGGCCCGTGAGTCAGAAGGGGACGCTCCGGCCAGTGGTTACGCAAGAAAGTCTCGACCGGGAAAGGATCGAGCAACGCAGCGAGGCTGGGTTCGATACTCACGGGGTCATCATTTCAGATCCGCGAGGTTTTCGGTATACCCGTGCTATGAGTTTGGCCGAGGTCTTGGATTACGTCCGCAGTCCCTGTGATCCGAGCCCGGGAGCGATGACTGCGGGCGAAGTCTATGGGACTGAGCACTTTGGCATCTGGCTGTATGCTTGGCTGCGCATGGAGCGTCCGCGAAGCGTGATCGAGCTAGGTATCGGTACGGCCACGACGACCGCGCTCGCTGCTCTCGCGCTCCACGAAAACGGAGAGGGCCGGCTGTGGGCCATCGATGATGGCTCGGACTGGACCCGAGTCCCGCTCCAGCCCATGTGCCAGTATGCGCGATCCTATGAGGATCCTGGCGAGACACACATGGGATTCGTGCGCCGTCTGCTTAGCGACTTTGGCCTCGGTGAGCGGGTCACCCTTGTCAATGATCGTGTCGAGTCCAGCAGCTTTTTTATCCCAGAGGGACGCAAGGTCGATGTCGTGTTCGCCGACGCGCCGCCTTCGGACGCCGTGGGCTGCATCAACCTACTTCGCTACTACCTTCCCCGAGTCAGCGGGCATGCGTCGTTGTTCATTGACAAGGCCAGCACCATCAACCATTCCTATCTCCTGCTCGAATGGTTGATCGAGCAGCTCGACCGTGGACGAATTCCCGCACACCTCATTCAGGGCCTTCAACCCTCGGAAGCCGAGGCTTTGCGCCAACTCGTCGATTGTTCGGCCTTTCGGCTCGTCCACCTCACAGAAGCCGATACCCCGAGTAAGCGCAATCCAAACCAAAATAGCCGCGCCTGGATCCGCATCACCCCTAACGATTTTTTGCCTCACAATGGGGTCAGGAGCCTGTTGTGAGTATGGGGCTACAGGAACCCTCGAGCGAGCTTTTTCGTTGGTCCGCGGCCTTCGCTAGCAAAGATGGGTCAGCACGCGCCGCGGTACCATGGCTGAGTGCCGAAGAGCAGTGCTCAATTCCCGAACTGCTCGAGCAGCTCGCAGTTCGAGGCGCTTGGACGATCCCTCATGCGATTACGTCCTTCGGAGACCATCTATTTCGGACCTACGAGCTGTTGAGTCGCTGGGCTCAGTCGCCGCTGCGGTGTCGCGCCGGGCTACTTCACAGCTGCTACGGCTCGCATGCCCACGATCGCGCGCTGTTTGGTATTCATGAACGAGCTCAGCTGCGGGTGTGGTTGGGCGTTGAGTGCGAGCGCCTCGTGCTGTTGTTCGCGACACTCGATCTAGAGATGCTGTTCGATGAGCTTTTCAGAAGCGGGGTGATCCCAGATGCGGGCGTACCCGTCCGGAACTGGCGAACTGGGGAAAAGCGGACGCTCGCTCCCAGAGATATTGCCGATCTACTCGCCATCGAACTGGCCAACACGCTCGAACAAGCCCATGGCGGTCAGCGTCGGCCGGGGCTGTGGATGGCGCACTGTTTTCAGCTCGCGCGTCTGCTGGCCAGCGTCGATGGGCAACTATTACCATGCTTTGCGCCCGGTTGTGTGGGGATTGAAGACGAGCGAGCTGCTCGGGATGCCTACCTACGCGGTGTCGAGTTATTCGGTTGTGCTCCTGCTCGGGCTGGCGGGTGCTTGACCGAGGCCTGCGCTCGAAACCCTCACGTCGGCGAGCCGTGGCTGGTCAACGCCGCCCTCGAGCACGCTAAGGGGCACGTCGATGTCGGTAGCGAGTTTGCGAGCCGTGGTCTGGCGTTATTGCGGCGCTGGGGGATCGCCTGGGACAAGCGCGGTAGCCTCGAGCAATGGCTGCGTTTCGGTGCTCAGCTTGAGTAGCCCCACGCCGGGCGGTTGATGGTCAAAACCGCGTCCATCGCGTCACGCAGTGTAGTCAAAAAACAGAGCCCTGTCCTTATCCCGCACCATGTGTGGCTGACGGTTGCAGGACCCAACGCTTGAACTTCATGCTATTGTTACCAAACGGTGCATGGGGTTTTGATCGCGCAATCGCACCGGATATAAGTACATGCGAGGCAGTGGTCATGGCAGAGGAAAGAGTTTCGACGGACCCCTCGAAGTTGTTGTCGGGATGGCTGGCCGATCCCCCGAGTGAACGGGATTTTACGCCTGCGCATGATGCGGTACGGTCGTTTGCCGAGGGATTGGATCTACTCGATCCAGATCGCAGCCGCCTGCCCCCCCGTGTCGATATGAGCTCGGAGTTTCTCCCTCCTATCAATCAGGGTCCTGCGGGTACCTGTACGGCAGTCAGTGCAGTTGCGCTCTTCGAGTATACATGCAAGTTGGTACACGGTAAACACACCCGGGGCTCCGCCCTGTTTGTCTACAAAGTTGCCCGCAATTTTATGATGCGTGTGGGTGATGTCGGTTCCCATCCACGCACAGCGATGAAGACCCTCGCGGTCGTTGGTGTGTGTCCCGAGAAATACTGGCCCTACGACCTCGCCGCACTAGACCGAGAACCGCCGGCGTTTTGTTATGCGGTTGCGGACGACTTCCGAGCGTTGCGCTACTATCGGCTCGACTCGCCCGACACCCGGTCCGACTTACTCCTTGCACGGGTACGCGCCCATCTCGCCGCTGGCCTGCCACTGATGTTTGGTGCCGACCTGTACAGCGAGCTCGATGCGGGGACCCAGCCCGGTTACCTGCGATTTCCCGGCCCCCGAGATTCGCTAGTGTTGCGACACGCGATGGTCGTCGTCGGTTATGATGATACTTTGGAGTTGTCGTGTGCCGACCCGGCGATTGGCCGGACCCGCGGGGCGCTGCGCGTGCGCAATTCCTGGGGGACGGGCTGGGGCGAAGGCGGCTATGGGTGGTTACCCTACGACTATGTGCTGCGAAACCTCGCGCGCGACTTTTGGTGCATCATGCTCACCGAGTGGCTGGAACTGGATAGATTTGAGCGGCTGGTTCGCTGAGCGTTCGCTGCTCCATTCGCGTCCCACCGGGCCGCTGCCGTGGTGCCGTAGAAGGTCGGTCAGCCGTGGTCGATTGTGCGCCGAGGTTACCGTTATATCGGGTGCCTTTCCGCAACATTGAGCGAAAACCACTGAACATTTTGGCCTGAAATGTTGACCCAAGCAAGTTTGCCCCGGTAAGCCGCGCACACGCCAGCGCCCAGCGGGCTCGACAGAGAACAGCGGCGGTGGGCGGTGACCGGCGAGCGGGCCACGAGCGGGGAGGACGTCGCGGCAAGTAGGCGCGACGACTCGGTTCGGGGGTTGGCTCGGCGCGCGCATCGGCGAGGTCGGTGGCTCGCTGCCCGGCCCAGCGCGGGTACGTCCCGCGGACGACCCAGGAGTCCGACGCGCTCGTTGTCGTGCGCGAGCATCTGGCGAAGTTTCAAGAGCGCCTCGAGACAGAGACCGGGGCCACGTTGCCCGGGTTCGTCCGCGCCGAGCTGGAGGGTTTGACGACCTGCGGGGATTTTGAGCAGGGCTTCCTTTTGCTCGCATGTGGGCACTGCGGCGAGCAGCTTCGCGTGCCCCTCAGCTGCAAGGGCCGGGGGACATGTCCGTCGTGCATGGGCCGGCGGATGTGCGAGACAGCGGCTTTGCTCGTCGACCAGCGGCTACCGGCGGTGGCGTACCGGCAGTGGGTCTTGAGCTTCCCGGGCCCGCTCGCGGTGCGCCTGGGCTACGACACGCAACTGCTGGGAGAAGTCTGTAGGAGCTTCTCGAATCGGGTCATGCAGACGCTACGGCGACAGGTCAAACAGGAGCACGACCTAGCGACGAGCCGCACACTCCATCCGGGCGTGCTCGTTGTCGTTCAGCGGTTTCGCTCAGACCTGGGCTTGTTCGTTCACCTCCATTGTCTCGTGACCGATGGCTGCTTCGAGGAAGTCGCGGCGGGTCCGCCTCGTTTTCTGCCGACCACGGCGCTGTGCGAAGAGGACCTCATCCGAGTCCTCGAGGTTGTCCACCGTGACCTCGGACCCAAGCTCGACGATGCGCCGCCCGAGCCCGACGGTGGCATCGGCGCCTGCGTTCAGCTCTCCAATCGCCGCCAGCTTCATCTGGTTCCCCACGACGAGCCCGTGGTCCCCAAGCCCATGACGTCAATGTCGATGACGGGAGTCTCGCGTGGCAATTCGACGCTGGTCCGCGACCGATTCTGGCGGCTCCGGTTGCGGACCTCGAGGAAGATCGCCGATTGCCGCACCGGTGTGGTCGTTCCTGATACAACATTTCACACTGCTCTCCCTCAACTTGCACTGCTTTCGCCTGGACAACACCTCCTTCGCAGGCCTGCGAGCGTCCTGGGGAAGCCGCGATGGAGACGCTCCAGCTCGCGCTCGAAGGAGAGACCGGGGAGCCCTGGTCCTCGACGTGGGCGCTCGCGCATGTCGCGTGGGGTGGGACACCCGAGAAGGCTGACGAAGGTGTGGGACTGCTCCGCGGATCCCTCTCTGATCCAGGGGAGCTCGAGCAGTCCATCCAGGGCGATCTTCGCCGGGTCGCCGTATCGGCGACTTTACCGACCTCGGTGGACTTCGGGTCACGAGCGTGCACTTCGATGTCGGCGATCCCGAGGTACGGACGATGCAGGCCGACTAGGTCGCCGTCGCCGCCTTGGTCGACGCGGGGTCCCCGGCAGTCTTGGTCGCAGGAGACTTCAACGATATCGAGGATAGCGCGGTATTCGGTGCCTTTCCCGCGATGGGCTACCTCGCAGCAGACGCAGGTCTCAACCCGTTGGGGATCGATCACGTGATGATCCACCGCGGGGCGCCGTTTTACGCCACTCAGGTCGAGGAGGTCTTCGTGGTGCCGCTAGTCGTTGCGCCACTGCTGCTGCCGGTGCTCAACGTCACGGTTCCGGCCTCACCCGTCCCTGACCGTGGACGTGCTCTGCTCACCATTCTCAGACTCCCCGTCGACGGGGAGTCCGCCGCCGCAGGCGAGTCCGATAGCATACACGAGTAGAAATGGCAGCGAAGGACTTGTGCGAGGCATTGCCCCGCACCTCTACCACCGACGGCGGTGTCTTGGCGAAGACGCGTTTCCTCACTGCCGTCCAGCGCCCAGGTGGTCGGGTCCGGGGGACGACGGGGCGCGCATTTTATATGTAATTGCAGATAAAACAAGATGTTGATGCATGAAAACTGTCCCGGCGCGTTGATGGATCGTACGGTGATTGACGTGATGAGGGAACGCCATGTAGCGGTAGAAAAAGCTTGGTCCAACAAACCGGCGAGAAGAAGCCGGATTGGCCGTAGTTTTGTCAGTACAAACTCACCACTCGTCTGGGGGAGCCTTCTTCAGCCCCAGATCGCCTCCGCGATCGCGTCGGCGCGGGCACGAACATGGTCGCGAACCTCGGGGAAGATCGCCGATTGCCGCACCGGCTCGATGATCGGGCAGGCCTCGATCCACTGGCGATCGATGAGCTGCGCCCGATCCGCGCGCCGGAGTGCCTCCGTGGCTTGGTCGACCGCCCCGATCGAGCATGCGAGCTCAACCAGGATCTGAGCCGCGAGGCTGTCGAGGCGGGCGTGAACTGTCTGGGTGGTCTCTCGGATCAGACTGTCGAGGAGCGCTCGACGATCGCCTCGCTCGAGGAAGAAGTCGATCAACAATCGTGCGGATGGTAGGAGCGCGGGCGAGAGGTCGTCGAGATTGAAGCGATAGACCAACTCGAGTGCTTCGAGACCCGCGCGATCGTCAGCCCAGAAGAGGAGCCGAGCGATCAACGGCGGGCGGCAGCGGAGCTCGGTGAGCGGCCCATCGATGAGCGCTCGCATCTCGGCCCAGCGGCCCTCATAGGCGAGGAGACGGGCCTTGCTCACCCAGGCGGTGCCGCGCCCCGGATCGAGCGCGAGGGCGATGTCGAGGCGGCGGGTTGCGTCGGGGAGGCGGCCGATGTCGATCAGGAGGTCGCCGAGGAGCGCATGGGCTTCGATGAGGCTTGGTGAGCGGGCGAGGGCGGCCCGAAGGGCGCGGGCGCAGCCGACGGAGTCGCCGAGGGCGATGTCGAGGCGGGCCCGGGCCATGTGGGCATCACCGAACTCGCCATATCGGGCGATGGTGTCGTTGACCGCCTGCTCGAGCGTGTCGAATTGCTCAGAATCGAGGTTGTGGCCGAAGCGGTAGAGCACCTGGACCCGAGCACTCGTCGAGCCGAGTTGGAAGAGCATACTGTGCGGCGCTTGCTCGAGGCCACGAGCAAACAGCTCGTGGGCCTCACGGTATCGGAAGGAGCCGTAGGCCTGGCGGGCGGCCACGTAGAGTTCAACGAGCTCCTGAGCGAGGGGCTCAGGGGTTTTAGGGGCCTCAACCGGCCGCTCGAGAGCGCTGGCGATCTTCGCCGCGAGCTCGACACCGAGCGCCTGGAGGACCGCCCGCGGCTGTCGGTGGTTGAGCTCGACGTCGATCGACGCCGCTCCGCCGCGCAGTGCCAGGGTGAGCGCGAGAGCGTCGTCGTCGGTATCGACGCGGCCGCTGATGCGGATGAGGTGCTGCGGCCGTGGACCGAACGCGGGACCATCGCTGCGGGTGATGACTCGGAGTTGGCGCTGGCGTCCGAGAGCGGCCCGGAGCTCGTTGCGAGCCCACACGCGCAGGGGGTTGTCGGCTGCGCCCCCGAGATCCTCGACCTCGACCCACACCACAGCATCACCCGCGGCAAGAGGCAGAGAAACGGCCGTCGACGTGGCCGACGACGGGGTCGCTCCGGGGCTGAGAAGCTCGTCTAGTCGTTCGAGGAGTTCCCGGGCGTCGACGGGGCGGCGGTGACGATCGCCAGTGAGGCAGGTGCGGAGGAAGTTGGCCCAGGGAGGCGGTACGCGATCGAGGGCGCCTAACTCCGGATTTTCGCCAGCGCGTTTGCGCCGGCGGATGTCCAAGGGATTGAGTGTCGGCCACGGAGAGCGCCCGGTCAGCGCTGTGAAGAGGAGCATTGCCACAGAGTAGACGTCGCTCTCAGGACCGAGCCGCTCGCCGCGAGCCTGCTCCGGCGCCATATAAAGCGGCGTGCCGCTGGTCCTCTGGTCGGGAGCGAGCTCGTCAGCGGAGCACCGGGCGATGCCGAAGTCGGTCAGCACCGCGCCGCGCCGAGGATCGAGGAGGACGTTGCCAGGTTTGATGTCGCCATGTACTACGTTCGCTCTGTGGGCCGCTGCGAGTCCGCGGCACAGGTTCTGTGCGATCGGTAGGAGACGTTTGGGGGAGAGGGGCGCCGCCTCACGGAGGAACGCCTGGAGCGATGGGCCGTCGATAAACTCCATCGTCAAGAAGCAACGACGCCCGTCGCGTCCGAACTCGTAGACCCGCGCTACGTTCGGGTGGGTCACCCGGCGGGCGAGCCTGACTTCGCGGCGAAACGTCGCCCGCAGAGAGTCGGCGAGGTGCTTGTGCAGAAGTTTGATAGCGACGATCTCCTCAAGGTCGAGATCGTAGCCGCGGACGACTTGGCCCATGCCACCGGTGCCGAGCGCATTGAGGAGCTGGTAGCGGCCAGCAAGGAGCTCACCTGCGGCCTCATCCAATGCATCGGTCGGATCGCCGAGAATATGCGTCGGGTCCTCCGTATGTGACATCTCAAACATACTAGTTTAGTGAACCGGGGAAAAAAAGCGATAGTTCGGTTGTACGGAGAACGCAGCTTTACGAGCAGACCGCTCAGTTTCGCAGGTGTGCGAGCCACTGCTCCTTGTGGGGCATCCCACTCGAGCGCACGGATGCTTCGAGCGCAGAAATGTCCACGGATGCTCGTCGAAACTCGACGCAGATACGCCCATTGTGACACCGCAAGACCGTGTACTCCGCCCACGGCAAGACCACAGGAGGGGCACCGTTATCGGCGGCGGCGAAGGGCATACCTGTGCTGCCCACCCCGACGACGCTCTTGTCTCGGATCCTTCGTAGTAGCTGTTTGTGTGTGTGCCCGGCGAGGAGAACGTCGTATCCCTCGATCCAGCCGTCGAGTAATTTGATTGGTGTGAGCTCCGTGATCCCTTCCTCATCGGAGCGCGGTGAGCCGTGGACCGCTCTGATCCGACAGCCACACAACTCGATTGCCACCTCGCTCGGCAGTTCGCGGAGCCAGCCCCGTTCTTCATATGTGAGCGACTCTCGCGTGTACACCTCTAGATCGCGCAAGAAGGGGAATCCAGGGTTCGAGTCGAGTCGATCATGGTTCCCCCGGATCACGGTGGAACAGACCTCGCGGACCCGCTCGAGGGTCTCCGATGGCTTCGGCCCTAGGTCGACGATATCGCCGAGGCACACCACCTGTTCGACGCTACCGATACTGGAGATGTCGTGTAATACCGCCTCGAGGGCTACGAGGTTCGCATGGATGTCCGAGATCACTGCAATCTTCATTGTCCCTCGCACGTGTCGAATCGTTTTGCTGCACATTGAAACGCAGCTGAATCGATTCAACCGCGACTTCGCCTCGCAGGCGGATTGGGGAGTGTATCATGTGCTTGTGACATGGCCCATGGGTCAGTCGATTAGAAGCGGATCGCAGATGGGGACTGGGCCTACTCGGTTCGCTATGCCCCAGCAGCGTTATGTTCCGTGGGACATCCGGCCTGGCTTCTCGCAGGTCTCGTCGTGGATGACTGCCCAGCCGAAAGCCGGCGCGAGCGCCCCGGAGTCCCCACGCTGCTGCACGCCGAATATCCCGGCGACGAAGCGCAGCGGGTACTGCGTCTGTGTCGGCATGTCGATGTAGCGCACCGGCGCACTCACCTGTGAGGAGGGGATCCGACCGATCCATGGTCCTTCCACCGCGGCGCCGAACCACAGCGGGCCCTCGCATCAAGGGCAACTTCGTCTTGGCTTTGATCGAGGTGCTCAGCGGTTTATCGCAGGAGCAGGTCACCCAGGTCACGAGCCTCTTCGCCGTAGGATGCTCGGGTGACCGCCCGAACGCAGCCGCCGATGGTTTCTTCCCCCCGTTCTGGTGGCTCTCCGATGAGTCAATGAGGCGCTGGGGGAACTCGCTGGCCTCAGTATTCAGGCTATCGAAGGGGAGCGATCTCAACGAGTGACCGGGACGAGTTGGTACGGCGCAATATCAAGCCGGCCAGGTTGGGCAGCCAGCAAGGCATCGGGACCAAGTGCCGAGCCGACCCCGGTTGATGCTCGCTGATGGTGTTGGGCTTGGCAAGACGGTTCAGGCGGGCTTGGTGATGGCTGAGCTGATCGCACGTCGTCGGGCTCACCGAATCCTCATTGTATCGCCGGCCGGACCTCTGAGCCTCGTCTCGGACGCTGTGGCACTTCCGGCCCTGGGCTGGCCAACAACGCGTCAGCGCTCGGCTCCGGCGACGCCCCTTGCGTGTTGGTTCGAGTCGCTAGTAGCCGACGATTTGCCTTCGTATGTTTTTGGCGCTCGCGTCATCAAAGGCCTTAGGAGCCTTTTCAAGCCACACGCGTTGCTGGGAACGAAGGACCATCGGGGACGGGATGTACCCGAAGCGACCCAACTCGAGCGGCTCGCAGGGCACCTGCGAACGCTGCGGTTTTACGGTTCAGGCTACACAATGGGCCTGACCGACGCGGACTCGGGCCTCGCGCTCAACGGTGAGCGCGGATTCTTCGCTCATAACTTATGTAAAACTAAGCTTCGCTCGGCGACGGTAGAACTCTGGGCTGCGACATCTGACCAGAGCGAGATGACGCGAATCTGCGAGAACCGTACGGATCGTGTCCCTGGGTTGGCGAGGGCATTTCTCGCCGCCGGTGCCGATGGTGTACTCGACCTGGCGTGGCCTGTACACGATCTCGTCAAAGCGCTGGTGTGTGAGCGATACACGATGCTGCGTCACGCGGCTGGTGTGGCGGGCCCTGAAGCACTCTGCTCGGCTATAGAGTGGGTCTCATGGATGAACTCAGGGCTCTGGACCGAGGGAATCACCGCCATGGGCGAAATCAACGCGCGAATTGATCGTCTTCGTCGAGATAGCGCCGCTGAACTCAAGATCGATCCGGACGTGCTTGTACCCTTCACTGGAGCCTCGACATTGAGTGCCGATGGTGGACCGGCCGGACGTGAGTTCGTCGAAGAGATTTCTCGCCACAGTCATACGGCGGCATTTCGCTGGTGGGGCGGATAATCCATCAAATTGTCGTGGGTGTACGCTTGGTTCTCGACTCAACTACAATCACGGGGTGAGCACCTCCCTCCTCGCTGAGTTGTTGAGCAAGTTGTTTTCACGCGAAGAGCTTGAGGCGTTTCTTCAAGCGACGAGTCGTACCGCAACAATTGTCCCTGGTCTGCCGGGACGAGAGGCGAGTCTTTGCATGTTCACACGCAGCGCAGCGGAGGCGCTTGGTCGTCGTGGTTTCATCGATAGGGAGCTGTTCGAGGCTATGCTGGAAGTCCGCTCCGGGCAGGTGGAGGAAATAGGCAACATCCGTGCCATGCTGATACGAGGCCCAGAAAAGGAGCTGTTGACCGTCACACGAGAGGTGTCCGCCCCATTCGTTCTCATCACGTCGCGTGCACACGACCGTGACACGAGGTTCTCGTTCACTCCAGACACAACTATCTCCGAGCTCGTGCGACGCATTCGTGACACGTGGAAACTTCCGTCGCGCGAGCTCACCCCCGGAGTTGTTACTGTTTACAGTTACGCACTCGTCAACGCGGACGGCAATAGGCTTGCGGATGCTGCGCGTGTTTGCGACGTCGCTTTGCAGGGGGACAACTTGCTTTTGCTTACCGAGATTGAGCAAAAGGCGACTGCCCCAGTGCACGCCGGAAAACTGAACATATTCTCCCTTCTCAGAGATGATCCACGAGAGGGGGAGGCCGACGAAGGTGGATAGAACTTTGAACTGCTACTTTACCGCGGTTTCTCGACCCGGAAGCCGAACCCGAGTAAACATAAACCGATTCGTCCGAGCCGCTCACCGGTGTTCAAAGAAGCGACGGCGGGCTCGAGCAGCGTCGTAACATTTCGGCGGCGACCCGGTGGGAGAGTGAATGGCTCAAGGTCCTCGTTCTCGCTCCCCAAAGGCCATTTTGTCGGAAACAGGCTTGACAGGGCTGGGGCGGCGCGCAAACTAGCGCTCCCTTGCCGACACCAATTCAGGATCGCATTGACATACTTCGAAAACGGATTGCGGCCGTACAAAAGGTTCCATCTGCATCGCGGCCAGCAGGTCCTGGGCCGCTGGCCGCGTGGCGACAGTCCAATGGCGACGTCTCGAAGTGGCTGACCAACGTCTCGAATTCCGAACCATGGACTATCGGTAATCAGCTCTCTCCGAAGGAGAGGGCCGAATTCGTCAGTGCGCTGATCGAGCACTTGCGGCTTGTTGCTGTAAACTATGATTGGGATGCCGAACTCACATGGCTTGATTCGGTCGGGGGTATTTCGAGCGAGTTGGAACCATGTCCTGACACCGATTCTATAGTTGGTGTCTCGAAAGTGTATCACTGGTGGCGGCAACCGAAGGTTAGGCGTCTGGGAGGAGTAACTCTCCTTGATGAGGAGCATGGTCCGACTATGGGCATCGTCGAGGCGGTCGTTTTTTCTGCAACCGCGCCCGAGATTTGTGAGTTGCTCTTGTTGGGCTCGAAGTTTCCTTGGCTGGCTACAGTGGTGCCATGGGCAGTGTCGGACCAGAGGCCTGAACTCATTGCGGATCTTCTTGGTGACATTCGCACGATGCCGATAGGGCTCGACCTCCTGTATGAGCTAAGGCTTGGAGAGCAATGGTGTGGTACGGATGAGGCTTTCGACGACGCCCTCCATCAACGATTGTGGCTTGATGCTCTCTCGGTCGTTGAGGAGTCTGTAAGGCAGGGGAAGGCAGTTTCCGTGGGCCCAGTGCTCGTTGCACTTCTCGCCGCCATGCGTCGACGAGAGCAGCGGCCCGGCAACAACCCGTCGCTGCGGCAGCGGGCGAGGCTGGCAGCGTGGCGTCTCCAGAGTCTCGAGAATGCGATTACCGGCTGGGAACGGGGAGCCTGGTTCGAGCAGCACGCAGAAGTGTTTGGGCGGACTGATGGTTTGAAGATACGTCATTGTACTCCCGTGGGGCTTCCTCGTCTTGAGCTCGCGTACGATCTTTGGCTGGTGCAATCGTTAAGTTCGAGCTCACTTAGAGCGAAGGCGAACTCGCTCCAGGTGGCTGAAAGAATCCTCCGAAACTACGTCAAAGCGATTGACTGCGAGCTGGAGCCTGGTCCCGCGGAGATCCGTGCAATTCACTGGTTGCCCTCCTATGAGCGACTTCCCGCAGGGCCGTGGGCCGAGGTGTTACTTACGATCGACGTAGAGGGAAAAGGAGACGAACTACTGCGACCTGTTGAATTCGAGGAGAGGCTCGTCCTTGCCTTCGAAAATCACGATCGATTAAACTTTCACATTCTCCGTGTTTCCTGGCGATTCAAGATCAGGCTACAAGTTCGGCTGCTGCTTGAGATGCACGGCCAGCTCCAAGAGCTTCCTCAGGTACTACCTGCTGTCCCAACCTTCCTCCAGAAGGTCGAGGACGAGTTGGTTCTCCTGCTCAAGGTTCATTGCAAGGACGTTCCAGCAGAGGGAGTCGTTAGCATATTCGCGCAGGTCGCGGAGTGGCCAGACCCGCGAGGTGAAGAGTTACCCGAGCCTCTGCTTCCACTAGCAATCGCGTTTGTAAATCAGTTACCTGCGGGCGAACGAGCGGAGATTGTTGACGCGCATGCTCGATCGCAAACGGATGCCGCGATTCTGATGACGATGCTTGTCGAGCTGTCCGCCGAGTCAGATCGAAACCGTGTCCGGCAGCGAATTAAACAGCTGCGAAGTCCGCGAATACTCACCGAGATGTACTTAGTCCCCCACATTCAAAGGCAGATCGCAGCATTGATGAACGCAGGGTGTTTGCGCGAAGCTGAAGCGTTGTTCAACCAGGCCGATCCCAACATTCATGACGGGTATCGGGAGGAATGGAATCGTTGGGTTGCGGAGGTGCGGATGGCGATGTGGCTCAAGACGGGCGATACGGAGGCTTTGCGCAAGTACGATGGGCCGGATTTTGGAGATCCAGCCGAGCAGTCACATTTCGAGAGGCTCAAACACTACTTCGATACAGCCTCGAAAGTCGAAGTAGATGCTCGTGGTGCCTTGGAGGAGTTGATTCGTCTCGAGTCAGAGTTCGGACATAGAGTAGACTACGGTCATATACGAATGATAGCGGCTCTTCGTACGGGGCACAGTGTCGAAAAAGATCCTGATGAGCATGTACGGGTAGTGCTTCCGACGCTGCAATGGGCATCACAACAACCCAAGGAGAGACGTATACGCTGGCTTGCGCACGAGCTCACATGTGCAGCGCGGATCGACTACATTCACTACATCAATATGCTTCGTAGTGAGTTCGATGGGCTCGCAATGCTCGAGCCCGACGTTGTCAGTACGATGATGCTTCTTGTAGCGGACTATGATGATTTGCCTACTGCGCGGCAGCTCTTTGAAATGGCAGTCGCCCACCACGGAAATGTCGAAGGAACGTCGCTTCACGACTCTGCGGTGCAACTTGGTCTTGTGTCCACTCCCAGCCCAGAAGATAGTGCTCGACAACAGATACTTTTTCTTAGCGCGAACCCAGAGTTCGACGAACGCGATTCGCTCGAGCACGATCGGCTCCAATTTTGCTACGAGATTGAGTCCTTCGAAAAGGTATTTCCTACCCGGGCCCAGCTTAATATTTGCAATGAGGTATCCGTCACGCAGTTAACCGCGCTAGTCCGAGTGGGAGCGCTGGCGGTGCACTTGGGAAGTCACGGGAGGCAGGGAGAACTTTGCTGGGAAGGGGATGATGCGGGGCTCGTGATAATCGGAGCTGACAAACTACGCGAGATTTTTGCTGGGACGTCGATCGTGCTGGTCGTTCTGAGCGCGTGCGAATCAGATGGTTTGGCGAAGGAGCTTGCTGGTGAGGTTCCGTTCGCTATTGGATTTTCGGGCCAACCAGAACTCCGGGTACTAAAGCAGTTCTATCCAGAATTCTACGGTCGACTTGGGCGGGGTGAGACGATACGAGTCGCGTTCGACGAGGCGAAGAACGGGGTTAAAGACTGGAGAGGCGCGACTCCTTGGCTTCATACCGCGAATGATGTGACAGACAGACCGCTGTTCGAATAGCCGCTCGAATATGATAGCGTCCGAGCAATTCCAAGCACAGATCTGCGCAAATTCGATTTCATTTCCAAATCCCCCGACGAAAACTGCTTCGAAACCCGACCGCCCTCTCGCCACCCAATCACCTAATTCTACAAACAAAACCCATAACGGCCCACGGGACGATCCCCTCTCAACTGGCATCGATTCAGGCGACGTTACTGGCACGAGTTCGGAAAGCCCAAAATCTTGTACCTGTCCCAAGATGCAGGCGATGGTACGAAGTCCGCCTGGCTTCTCATCCGGCTCTGAGATCGTTTGTGGTGGCAAGTGTTGGAAAATTATAAGGAATTTTGTCCGCCTCTGGAGAATCAAGGGGGGTGTTTGGCGCCCTGGATTCGTACCCTCCTCTATCCATCCAGCGGGGCAAGTTTTAAAAGTGCACGAGACTCAACGCCGAGGCCATCAACGTCATCATCCCGTCACTGTGTGCGAAGGGGACGTTTGTCAGCTGGGGAGAGAAAACCTGCAACCAGCCGTGCGTGCCGATGCCGTAACGGCGGAACCTACATGTGCTTCCTGATGAGCCGCGCATGTCCCTGCGGCCAGGCTACCGCGGGGGACGGCAGGCTCATCCGTCCAGGGAAACAGCCCACAGGACAGAACGGGTCGTGGTGGGGTCGGACACGACTTCGTAGACCAGCGCATCGGGCAGGAGAAGCTCATCCCACGACAGGCTTGCCCTCACATCCGTATCGATGAACGTGCGTGTACCGGTCTCGAGATCGATGACAAACAGGTCGCCGAAGAGGGCTGAGTCGTCGGGGTCGGTGCGCGGAACCAACACCGTTGCGATACGGTTGTTAGGCAGGTACACATAGCCAGATCCGACCTCTGTGGCAATTTCCACGGGTTCAGAGCCGTCGGGAAAAACCCGCCACAGGGTGCCCCTGCGCAGCTCTGGATCAGAGCCGATGATGACTTCGATGTAGTCGTCAAAGAATTTCGCTTTGCGGTAGGACGCATCATCGACGATAAACAGGTCCTGCTGCGAGTCGTCGTTGGGATTCCAGGCAAAGTCACGAGTTTGGCCTGAGACCGCGTCACGCAACCACAGACGACCATCGCTGAAAAATTCAATGATCGTTGTGTGCGGTGGGAGATCGACTTCGGTTTGGGTAAAAGTGTCTAAAAGTTCCTGTGTAGACTCGGTCTCCGACAATGAGTTGTGGATCACGTAGCGACCGTTCGGGCTCCACTCAAACAGCTCCACCGGCCGGGCCGTTTCGGGGAATGAAAATAGCGCGCCGCTGGCTTTATCGTGTAGCCACAATGCCGCCTGTTCACACGCGTTGTCGACACACGTTTCGTAGGCGATGCGCCCGGGTGCGTAGACCCTGAAATCGTGCACAGGGCCCTCAATGACGACCTGTCCCGACCCT
>CAZUPD010000129.1:20735-22147 GCA_964621785.1 uncultured Nannocystaceae bacterium | reverse complement strand
CTTGTGGGAACCCGAGGAGGTTTTGGCCGAGACAGGCTTGTGGGGGCCGGAAGAAGTTTTGGCCGGGACAGGCTTGTGGGGGCCGGAAGAAGTTTTGGCCGAGACAGGCTTGTGTGGGCCGGAAGAAGTTTGGGTCGAGACAGGCTTGTGGGAACCCGAGGAGGTTTTGGCCGGGACAGGCTTGTGGGAACCCGAGGAGGTTTGGGTCGAGGTGTGCGAACCGGTGGTTTTGCTGGCGACGGGTTTGTGCGGACCCGAAGGGGTTCTGGGTTTGTGCGAAGGAATGGTCGGGGCGGGTTTGAACGAACCGGTCTTCTCCGAGGCCGGCTTGAACGAGCCGGTCGTCTTCTCCGTGGGCGAAGTGGACGAAGTTTCTGTCGGTACGGGTTTGTACGGACGAGCGACAGGTTTGTGCGAGGCGGGCGAAGTCTTCGATTTGGGCGGGCCTTCCCGCACGGGTTTGTGCGAAGTCTTCGCTGTCACCGGAGTGTGCGGGCCGGTTGTTTCCCTCGGTTTGGATGCATCCGCGGCCGCGTGGGGACCTGTCGATCTCCGTGGCAAACTGCGAAACCTGCTCGTCACGACGGTTTTTTCCTCGCTCGGAGGTTCTTTTAGAGCAGGGGTGGGTGGTGAGGGCGGAGTTTGGGCCTCGATATCCTCGAGCAACTCGAGTCGTGAAATCTCTTCGTACGTCGAAATTTCGTCGAGTGACGACACTTCTTGAATACTGGAGTCGGTGATCTCTAGGGTTGTCGATGCAGTTGCAACGACTTCGGGCTCGGGCTCAGGCTCGGGCTCGGGCTCGGGCTCGGGCTGTTGATACAATGGATTCTCCGCCCGGGCCCGGGTCTCCTCCTCCTCACCGGGATCGACGAGCCCACTGTCAAAGTTGATCTCGACGGAGTCGGCCGGCGATGGGTCTGTCTGAGGCTGTGGTATCCGGTCACGTGCAAACTCGCCGGTTGGGATATCGAAGTCATCGATCGCAACCTCGACACTTTCGTCGGCCTGTGGCGGCGGTGAATCCTCGTCGTACTGAAATCCCGACTCGTTGGTCTCGGTCGGCGCGAGCTCTGGTGTGTCTACATGAACCTCTGCCGGCGGCTCCGGTTGTGGTTCCGGATGGGGGCTGGCCGATTCGACAGGCGGCTGGGGTTCGGGAGCGGCTGTCACGGGGTGATGGGCGGGGGTCGACTTGGAGAGTTTGACACCTGCGGCGGCAAACTCAGCCTTCTTACGCGCGAGGATTTCCCGCAGTTTGGCCCGACTCATCCCCTGATCCCGGGGACTTTGTTGCTGTTGCACGTTTGTTTGGGGCACCAGCTGTTCGCCGGTCGGGCGAGTGGCGGGTTGAGTGCCGGCCCACGGATTGCTTTGGGGTTGGGGTTGCTGCCCGACAGATTGCGGAGTGG
>CAZUPD010000129.1:0-20635 GCA_964621785.1 uncultured Nannocystaceae bacterium | reverse complement strand
TTGCTGCCCGACAGATTGCGGAGTGGGCTGAGTGCCGGCCCACGGGTTGTTTTGGCGTTGAGGTTGCTGCCCGACAGATTGCGGAGCGGCGGGCTGAGTGCCGGCCCATGGATTGTTTTGGGGTTGCTGCCGAGGTTGTTGGCCGGGAGGCTCACCGGTCGGGCGAGCGGCGGTTTGAGTGCCGGCCCATGGATTGTTTTGGGGTTGGGGTTGCTGCCCGACAGATTGCGGAGTGGGCTGAGTGCCGGCCCACGGGTTGTTTTGGGGTTGGGGTTGCTGCCGAGGTTGTTGGACGGGAGGCTCACCGGTCGGGCGAGGGGCTGTTTGAGTGCCGGCCCACGGGTTGTTTGGGCGTTGTTGGGAAGCCAGATGTTCGCCGGTCGGCCGCGTTGCCGCAGCCGGTTGATTGCCCCACGGGTTGTTGGCCCGCTGCGGTTGTGCGGGAGGTTGTTGCTGTGGAATCGGCTGTTCACCCGTCGGCTGCGGCCTAGGTCTGGTGGCCTGCTGCGGTTGTGTGGGAGGTTGTTGTTGCGGGACCGGCTGTTCGCCGGTCGGCTGCGACCACGGATTGTTGGCCCGTTGCGGCCGCTGGGGCTCGCCCGTCTGCGACCACGGGTTGTTCGGTCCACGGAGAGTCGCCCGTCGCTCGAGCGGATGCTCGCCGGTCGGCTGTGGTTGTTGTGGCTGTCCCCATGGGTTGTTTTGCCGGGGGGTCGGCTGATGCCCGGCACGTGGAGTTTCGCGCGTATTCGGCGAGTGAGATTGTTGCTGGTTCAAGGGGTTTTGCTGCGCCGAACGTTGCATATCCCACGGGTTTTTTGGGCTTCCCTGGAGCGTGTTCGTGCGCGCGAGTGGGGCTGGAGGTTGGCGCTGTTCGGGCTGACCCCACGGACCCTGCTGCGCAGAAGGTTGCTGATGCACCGGATTTGCACCGGTCACCGGTCGTCCCTGGACAGCAGCGGTCGCCGCGGCGGCGGCCTGGCGATTGGCGGCGAGTGCAGCCTGGCGGGCTTTGCCCGAGCGCTCGTGCAGCCGCTTTTGTGGAACGTTGGGGGGTAACGCGATGGAACACTGATGGGCCGGCAGCTCCTCGGTCATCATCTCGAGGACGTCCTGCATGACCGCCCGCATCACGTTGGCACTCGGCCATCGGTCCTCGGGAGAAAACGCCAGTGCACGGTCGATCACTTGAACCATCGGCTGCGGCAATCCGGTGGTCACCGTGGTGATCGAGCGCGCCGGGTTGCGGCCCGCAGCCAGCAAGCGCTGTCCGAGAGTGCCCTCGCGCGAGTGGACCGTCTCGCCGCTGAGCATACGGAACATGGTCGCGGCGACAGCCCACAGATCGCTGCGGGCATCGACCGCATCGTTGCGGGCCTGGGCCTGTTCCGGGGCGATATACGAGATCGTTCCAAACACGATCCCCTCGCTTTGGACCATGCGCTCGGCCGAAATTTCGCGGACCCGTGCGAGTCCAAAATCCAACAGTTTGACGACGCCTCGGCGGGTGATGAAGATGTTGGCCGGTTTGATGTCCCGGTGGATGATCCCTTTCGGATGGGCGTGCGAGAGAATCTCGAGCAACTCGTCGGCGATCAGCAGGGCCTGAATTGGGCGCAAAGTTTTTTCCCGCGCCAGTCGTCCCTCGAGCGATTCACCGTCGAGCAACTCCATGACCAAATAAACTTCGCCGTCCTCGGTCGTGTCGTCGTCCAACACCGTCACCGCACCTGGGTGACCCACGGCATTGGCCGCGTATCCCTCGTGGAGAAAGCGCGTCCGGGCTTGGGCGTCGCGCACATAACTCGGGTGCAAGACTTTGATCGCCGCGCGGTGTCCGTTGCGATGGGTCGCCGAATAAACGGCCGCCATCCCGCCGACATCGATCACGCTGTCGAGCCGCCACTTGTTTCGAAGTAGCCTGCCGACCCGCCCTTGCGCGAGCTGCATCAAGTTTGCTGCGCCCTGTCCCAAACCTCGATTGAGGATCGGGATTACGGACGGGTGGTGTCAAGCGAGACCGTTTCGCGGGCGATAGTAGGTCGGTGTGGGCGGACGCCAACAAGGCGCGCACGTGTCTGTCCGCGGGTTGCGCTGTGTTTGAGAAATCGTGGCTATTCGCTACGCGATTGCACCCACGTGCGGAGATCTTCGATTTGAGCAGCGCGCATCTGTCGACGAATTGTTGTCAATGCAGCCCGCAGATCCCCGGTTGTCGGGAAGCGATCCGCTGGATGGACTGCGAGACACCGGTGAATCAGTTCCCGCAGCGATGGTTGCACGTCCAACAGCTCGAGCGGGCGCGCCTGGCGAATTCGTTGCATCGTCTCGAGCGGCGATGATCCTTCGAACAAACGCTTGCCTGTCAACATTTGTGCGAGCGTCACCGCGAGGGAAAATTGATCGCTGCGAGCTGTCAGAGACAGGCCCTGGACCTGTTCTGGCGACATATACGCGTACTTGCCCTTGCGCGCGTCGCCCTGGGTTGTATCTGCGAGTACCGTCGCTTTGGCGATGCCGAAGTCGGCCAGCTTCACTTCGCCGTGGCGGGAGATCAGGATATTGGACGGGCTGACATCGCGGTGGACCAAACCCAGCGCCTGGCCCTGATCGTCGGTGGCGCTATGGACGTACTCGAGGGCACGCGCAACTTCTTCGGCGATCAGCACCGCGAGGGCGACAGGAGGCAGACCACGGGCGAGCAAGCTGCTCAAGTCTGGTCCGTCGATATAGTCCATCCGGATGTAGTACACGCCGTCGGCGACCCCGAGGTCGTGGACCGCGACCAGGTTGCGGTGTTGCAACTTTCCCCCGATCCGAGCCTCCTCGATCAACAGCCGCAGGAGTTGGGGGGTTTCCGAAACCCGGGGAAGTGGGGTTTTGAGCGCGATCCGTTTTTCAAACCCGCTGGCACCGTAGGCCACCGCGGCATAGACCTCGGCCATCCCCCCGACCCCGATGCGTCGCAGCAGGCGATAGGGGCCGAGGGTTTTGCGGAGTGGAAGCGACCGCGGGTCCTCGTCCATAAGCCCAATGATAGATCTTTTGTTTTAGGATCGCGGCGTAGGTTACTCGTACGGCAAAGGAGTCTGGCCGCGACAAACCTGACGAGGTCGGCACCTGGGTTCTCTTGGCTTCGAGGTTGCTAGCCCGGATAGCTCAGTTTTGTGACTCGCCCGGTTATGTACTCGCGTGCAACGGCCTGGCCGCACCTGTTTCTCTTGGCTTCGAGCTAGCCCGGATAGCTCAGTTCAGTAATGTACTCGCCCGGCAACGGGCAGTTATATACTCGCGTGCAACGGTGTCTGGCCGCGACGAGGTCGGCGTTTCGTCGTTCGCGGCAAAAGGTGTTTGCCCCCTCGAAGCCGTACGAGTAGCCCTTGATGCCAGGTGCCGACCTCGTCAGGTTCGTCGCGGCCAGACACCGTTGCCGTACGAAAAACTACGCCGCGATCATAAAAAACGAGAAAATCCGCGGGTTAGGCTACATTCCGGTCGACAATCGCGTATGAGCGCCAACCCAAACCGCCGTCAATTTCTCGTATCCGCGCTCGCGGGCGCTGCCACCTGTTTGTTGCCGAGGCCCACTTTCGCGTCTGCCCAGCGCATCTTGTTGCTCGGCGACAGCATGATCGCTGGTGGCCTCGGCCTGTTTTTGGAGCGGCGCCTGCGGGAAAAGGGCTACGAGACCCAACGCAAGGGCAAGAGCAGTACCGGACTTGCGCGGCCCGACTTTTTCAACTGGACCAAGGAAGCCGGCGCCCAACTCAAGGCCTTTCCCAACCCCGATGCGACCGTGGTGATGTTTGGCGGCAACGACGTCCAGGGGCTCAAAATGGGGAAGGGCGACCAGTGGATCCGCTGGCACGAAGACGGTTGGCGCGAGGAATACGCCCGCCGGGTCACGGCTTTTGCCGATCTGCTGGCACCGTCTGGTCAGCACCTGTTTTGGATCGGTATGCCAGTGATGCGGCCCGAGAAATTTCATCTCCGGGTGCAACGGGTCAACACGATCTTCCGCGCCGAGATGGCGATTCGACCTGGTGGTCACTTCGTCGATATCTGGCGTTTGCTCGCCGATGATAAGGGCGGCTATGCACATCGCATTGTGGTGGAACCTGAGGGTAAGCCCGTTCGTGTGCGCGCGGGTGATGGCATCCACCTCAGTATCGCCGGAGCCCATCACATCGCCGAGCACGTGTGCAATGTGATCCATGCCACCCTCGGGCAAACGCAACCCGCACTCGACTTGTCGGCCGCGACACCACCGTAACCTCGCAGACACGTATTTTAAATTGCCTCGGACCGTAAATCCGCCGGTGCCGGGTTGGCTGCGGGCGAGCCATCGGGCAAGATGGCGACCCGTTGGCCCGCGTAAAAGGCAGTCGATTTCGCGAGCGATGGATCCGTGGGGTCCTCGCCCACCACCGCCTGGTGTTGGCCCTGGGGTTGGTCGTGACGATTGTTCTGGGGTACTTCGCCTCACGCTTGGACATCGACAGCGACCTGCGGGCGCTGCTTCCTCAAAACGACCCGGTTGTCGAAAATCTCCAGCGCCTCGAGGGCAAGTTTGCCACCGGGAGTATCAATGTCGTGGTCAAAGGCGGGACGGCGCAGCAGCGGCACGCCTACGCCGATGCCTTGGCGCCCAAACTAGAGGCCAGTGAACACATCTACGATGTCGAATACCGGCTTCGCAGTGAGTTCTTTGTCGAGCATGCGCTGTACTACCTCAACGACGCGGCCTGGGGGGAGTTGGTCGAACGTGTCGAGGCCTGGACCCACTACGAACTGTGTACAGCCAATCCCGATGTCTGCCTCGGGGACCCGGATGCCAAGGCTCCCGACAGGCTGCGGGAGTTTATCCAAAGCAAGCAGGACGAATCCCTCGCCCGCACCGGGTTTGAGGATTACTACGAACGTGAGGGCATCGAGGCCCTGGTCTTGCTGGCACATCCCGCTGGGCGTTCGAGCGACCTCGACTTTGCCCAAGCCGTCACCGAACAATCGCGGGAACTCGCGGCCTCGGTGCTCGCCCAACCGGACGCGCCGTGGTCTGACAGCGACCTGACCTGGAACATCATCGGACCGTTTGCGGTCAAGGCCGACGAGTACGCGACCATGCGCAAGGACATGGTCAAAAGCGGGACGTTTGCGCTGTTGGGGGTGATACTGGTCGTCTTCCTCGTGTTCCGCTCGGCGCGGGCTGTGTTCACGCTGTTGCTGCCGCTGCTGGCTGGCGTGACCTGGGCGATGGGTACGACCCAACTCGTACTCGGTCACCTCAACACACTCACGAGTTTGATCTCCACCGTCGTCATGGGCATGGGCATCGACGCCGGGATCCACTTCCTGTTGCGGGCGCGGAGGGAACGCAATGAGTGTGACGACGCCGAGGCGATCGAGCGGGCCTTTGTCGGCTTGGTGGTTCCACTGTTGGTCGCCTCGGCCACCACGATGGGTGCCTTTTTGGTCATGGCCTCATCGGCGTTTCCGGCGTTTACCGAGTTTGGTCTGATCGCCCTGCTCGGGGTCGCCTTATGCCTGTTGTCGATGGTGACGGTGTTTCCGGCCCTGCTGCGACTGGTCGGGGTCAAGGCGCCCAAAACCGTGCGCGAAGACGGTGACTACCGCCGCTTTGTCGTCGCCATCCTCCGGCGTCCGCGGACGCTGTTGATCCTGCTTGTGGTCGTCTGTGGCCTCGCCGCGCTCGGGGCCTCGCGCGTCGGTTTTGAACGCAACGGACGCAAGTTGCAGGCCGACCGCACCCGCGCCCTGTTCAACCGCGATTACGACCTGGTCGGCGACATCTTCGGCAAGGACATCCACGCCGGGATCGCGGTCGTCGACAACCTCGACCGCGCCCGCGAGATTTTGGCGACGGCCAAGCAGGTGCGCGCCGAACTCGAAGCCGATCCCGAGCGTCACACGATGGTGGCCGAGGTCGTCGGTCTGCCCGACCTGTTGCCCGATCCCGAGATCGACGGTGCGACCCGCCTCGAAGCGATCGAAGAGCTCACCGAGGACATTCCTGAAACCACCTGGGACCGCCTCGAAAAGCGGAGCAAAGACGCCGATGAAACCGGGTCGCAAGACGGCGGCGACGAACTCAGCCCGCGGGACGCCCGGCGGTTGCGCAAGATGTTCGCCGCCAAGCCGGTGACGATCGACCGTCTTCCCCCCGAGGTTTTGTCGAAGCTGCGCGGCGCCTCCGGCGAGTACGCGATCTATGCCTACCCCAACTTCGACAGTGCCGACATTCTCGACGGAGTTGTGTTCGCCGAGGAGACCGATGCCTATCTCGGCGACGGTGGTGACGAGGCATTTGTCGGAGAAGCTTCGGTCTACGCGACCATGTACCAGATGATGTGGTCCGAGGCCCCGATCATCCTCGGCACCGCGGCGGGCCTGATCGCGTTTTTGGTGCTGGTCCAGATGCGGTCACTGGTGCGGATGCTCATTACCGTTTTACCGCTGGTACTCAGCTTGTGGTGGTTGTTGGCGCTGATGGGTACGACCGGGGTCAACTTCACCCTGTTCAACATCCCGATCCTGCCCGCGATCCTCGGCATCGGCGTCGACAATGGGGTCTACCTCACAGATCGGATCAGTCGTTTGCGCGACCAGGCCGATGGCCTCGCACGCGGACTGCAGGAAACCGGGACCGCGATCATGGCCGCAACTGCAACCACAGCGATCGGGTTCGCCTCGTTCATCATCGCCGACTCGGGTGGTCTCCGCGGGATCGGCAAGCTCGCTGTCCTCGGGATTTTGTGTGCCGCGGCTGCAGCGATCCTGGTGATCCCGACGCTCTCGGCACTGTTTACTCGCCGGCCTCCCGCATCGAAGTCCAACTGAAAACATGTATGAGCGCGCATGTTTTAAAGGCATGATAGCGCAGCGTCGCCAGTCGACGCGAGGAGCATGACCTTGCAAACACCTGACTTAGCAGACCGTGGTTTTTCTCGACGCGCCGACTCGCCTACCGATTGTGACGGGGCTGCGTCTCGCAAGACGTGCGGCACGACCAAATGGATGGTGAGCCGCGTCGGCGGCTGTGGATTGATGTTGGTACTCGCCACCGCCTGTGGCGATTCGGCCGGTAACAGCGATACAGATACCAACACCACCGGATCGGAGACCGAGACCGAGACCGAAACCGAAACCGCGGGCCCCGAACTCCCCGAAGGGTGCGATTTGTTTGTCGCCGCCAGTGCGGGTCAACAGGAACTTGTAGGTACACTGATCGATGCCCCCGAAAACAGCGTCGTGTGTCTCGGCGAAGGCGAGTTTTTACTCAACGAAGAGCTCGCGATCTCCGGCAACGGCATCACCCTGCGCGGGGCTGGTGAGGGCATCACCACGTTTGCGTTTGACCGCGAAAACTACATCGGTGCCAACGGCATCATCATCACCGGCGACGACGTGACGGTCGAGCACTTCTCGGTGATCGACGCCCCCGGCGATGGCATCGTCGCCAACAACGTCGAGAACATCAGCTTCCTCAATGTCACTGTCGGGTGGCCGACACCCCAATCCCTCGATAACGGTGCCTACGGGCTTTACCCGGTGCAGTCGACCCATGTCACGATCCGCGACTGCACCATCTACGGCGCCCGCGATGCCGGGATCTACGTCGGGCAGTCGACCCAGATTTTGGTCGAGAACAGCAAGGCCTACGACAACGTCGCCGGGATCGAGATCGAAAACTCGACCGGTGCAACCGTGCGAAACAACCACGCCTACGGCAACACCGCGGGCCTGCTGATCTTCAACCTCCCCGGCCTCGAAGTCCAAGACGGCAAGTACTGCGTCGCCTACGACAACGTGTTTGAGGACAACAACACCCCCAACTGGGGCGAGCCTGGGACCGCCGTCGCGGCTGTTCCCTACGGCATCGGCATCATGATCATGGCCTCGGATTTCAACGAGATCCGCAACAACGAGCTGAACAACAACCACAGTGTCGCAATCGTGATGCTCGGCTACCACGACTTTATCTTTGAGCCGGTCGACGATCCGACCTACGACATCCTGGCCGAGGGCAACTACATCCACGACAACACGTTTGTCGACAACGGGCTTATGCCCGATCCCCAGGTCCAAGCGTTGGCTGGGTTCGGCCCGCCGATCCCCGAAATCGGGTGGGACGGCTGTGTCGACGAGGCCAAGGACAACACCGACGGCCGCTACGACACCTGCCTGTGGGAAAACGGGGACGCCGAGTTTGGTAACATGGACATCTGCGGGGATGGGGGCAACGAGGACCTGGCCTCGGTCACCTGTCAACACACCGAGCTGCCCGACCTTCCGGACGGCTACTGACACGCCGCAGACGCGTTTGTTGAACAATCAAAACGGTGCGGTTGAACCGGCCGCACCGTGGTTGCAGAGGTGATGGCATGAACCTGGCTAAATTTGTACTTGCATGTTTGGTGTGCACCGCCTGCTCCTCGAGCACCGGCGAGGATGATCCCTGTGCCGGTGCCACCCGCTGTGCAGCCGAGGGCGAGTACCCCTTTGCCAAGCTCTCCGACTACGACCTATTTGTCCGTGACGACCCCGCCGCCCTCGTGCCCAAGGACGGTGTGGTGGTGTTTGAGCCGGCTGCCCCGCTGTGGTCCGATGGCGCCCGCAAGGCCCGCCACATCATCCTACCCGAAGGCCAGCAGATCGGGTTTGACCCCGGCGAGGATTGGGTTTGGCCCGAGGGCACGATCATCGCCAAAACCTTTGCCTTCGACCACGATCTGCGCGACCCCGGTGCCGGTTACCGGGTGATCGAAACCCGCCTGTTGATCCGCCAGCAGGGCGAGTGGAAACCCCATGTCTACCTGTGGAACGCCGACCAGACCGACGCCGAGTTGCACAAGGTCGGTGAGCGCGTCGATGTAGCCTATACCGATCCTTCGGGCCTCGAAATCAACCAAGAGTACATCGTGCCCAACCTCGACAAGTGTGGCAGCTGCCACGAGCGCGATGACGCCTTCGAGGTCTTGGGGCCATTTACCCACCAGCTCAACCTCGAGGTCGAACGCGACGGCACGTCGGTCAACCAGCTGCAATGGCTCGCTGACCAAGAACTGTTCGATCAACCGCCCGACGTCCAAAACCTGCCGCACTTTGATCGCCCCGAAGGAGATGCCCCGCTCGACGCCCGGGCCCGGGCCTACCTCCACGCCAACTGTGCCCACTGCCACCGCCCAGGTGGGGGAGCCAACCGCAGCGGGATTTCATTCCTCGCATGGGAGGAGGACCCCTACGAGTACGGGGTGTGCAAGCCACCCGCCGCCGCCGGAGCCGGGGCCGGAGGCCATCCCTACGACATCACACCCGGCCACCCCGACAACAGCATCGTGGTGTTCCGGATGAACTCGACGGTCCCCGACATCAAGATGCCAGAGCTCCCCAACCTCGTGGTCGATACCTTCGGGGTCGAACTGATCAGCGAGTGGATCGCCGCAATGCCGCCTGAGCCGTGTGGGTGAACGCGTCCGTCGACGCCGCTACCACCGGCCCTGCTCGCCGCCCATAAACGTATACGGATAGCCGACATCCACAGCCGACACCTCGCACAGTTTGTCGTAGGCCGCGTTTGGCAACGCGAGTTCAGCCGCCGCCAAGTTATCCTCGAGTTGCTCGAGCGAGCGGGCTCCGAAGATCACCGAACTCACGGCTGGGCGTCGCAACAGCCAGGCCAGCGACACGCGTGCGGGCGTTGTCTCGAGCTCCTTGGCCACCTCTTCGACGGTTTCGAGGATCTTCCAATTTTGCGGGGTATCGAGACGGCGGAACGTGTCTCGCCATTTTGCCAGGCGCGAGCCCTCCTCGGGTTTGTTTTCGGGTCGATACTTCCCGGTTAAAAACCCGCTCGCCAGGGGCGACCACGGCAGGATGCCCAGTCCATATTTTGTACATACAGGTACATGCTCCCGTTCGATGCTGCGAACCAGTAGGCTGTACTGGACTTGGAACGCGGCAAACCGTTCGAGGTTGCGGCGGTCGCTGATCCACAGGCTCTCCATCAGGCGGTAGGCCGCGTAGTTGCTGGCGCCGATGTACAGCACCTTTCCCTGGCGCACGAGGTCATCGAGTGCGCGCAGGGTCTCCTCTTCGGGTGTGTCGATATCTTGCATATGCACCTGGTACAGATCGATATGGTCTGTCTGCAGGCGCCGCAGGCTGGCCTCGACCGCGTGCATGATCCGATGGCGCGAGGCCCCCTTGCCGTTGGGCCCGCGGTTCATGGTGAAGCGAAACTTGGTCGCCAACACCACCTTCTCGCGGTTGTTGCGTTCGCGAAACCACATCCCGATGACCCGTTCGGACAGCCCGTCTTGACCGTAGACATCGGCGGTGTCGATGAAGTTGATCCCGGCCTCGAGGGCGCGGTCCATGATCGCAAACGAAGTCGCCTGGTCGCTACTGACTCCGTGCATAAACGACTTGTCATTGGCGAGACCAAATGTCATGGCGCCGAGGCAGAGGTTGGAAACGCGTAGACCAGTGTGTCCGAGTTGGCGGTATTGCATGGGGCTCCTGTCGGTGGCGATTGGACCAGAAAATCTGCCCGATGACCAACGCCGCGGTCATCGATTCGTGGCATTTGCCTGGTGCGTGACCGGTCGACATACCCGGGCAGCGACCGTCTCGGCCACACCCCGCAGCCCCGGAACCTTCGCCAGCCACATGAGCCACATCCATAGCGGAAACACCTGGCACAGCACGAGCGCGGCGGAAGCGTTGTTGTATATGCGATCTCCGTCACGAACCGTCAAACCGGTACCGGCCTGCTCATCGACTTCGTAGTCGACACATTCGGCCACGTCCCAACACCGCAGGTGGGCGACGTTGCGGAGCGACTGCCCGTCGGCCAGGTGCAACACCGTTACCGCGGGCAAGTTGCGATAGCGCAGGCGATCGTACGGGCGTAGTACGACCCATCCGCCCGTGCGTTGCGGCCTCGGGCCCTCACCCGGACGAAGTGGCCGTGAGACCAGGTAAGCAAATCCCGCCCGCAGCTCGTCCGGTCGCAGCCACACGACATAGGGTGCCAGCATTACCTGTACAAACAGACCGACATTGATCAGCACTTCGATGCCGAGGTGGAACGCGACCCCCAAGCCGAGCCATAGCCGCCTGCCCAGCAAGATGTTGCAGACAATGTGCCGGACCCATGCAAATCGTCGCAGGTAGCGGTAGCCGAGGGCGGCGGCGATCGGCAGGGTGAACACGAGTCCTTGGATCAGCGTCCCGGCCTGCTCGGCGCTCATGGTCGGCAACCGCTCGGGGAAGTAGTACATCACACTCAGACCGGCGAGGTAGCTACACGCCCACAGGATCACCAACGTCAGTGTATAGCCAACAAGCTGGCGCCAACGCGGGGGTGCCAACCACATCCCGCCCATGCGTTCGCGTTCATAGGCCCGCAGCATGACGCCGACCAATGCCAACACAAACCACGCCTCCCACAGGTGGACGATCCAGGTCATCACCGGCAAGATGTACAGACCCTGCAGGTAGCTGACGAGCGTGACCTGTTCGGGGAATCGGTAAAAGTGGGCCAGCGATGTTGCGTAGTAAAGTGCTGTGCCCTCGCGCCAGGCTACCCCGGTCTTGACCCATCCGGTGGTCGCGTAGATCACCGTCAGTTGTATCAGCATCATGTGGACCGGCCACCCGGGAATCGCCCGCAGACCGGGGAACCCCGATGATTTCGGATCGCGCAGAGCCCGGCGTACCCGTCTCAGGCGGTCGATTGAGTAGGCCTCGCCCCAGCGCGAACACACCCCCAGTAGCAGGAAGATCCGCAGCACCGTGTCGCCGCCGGCATGCCACAGGGGCGCATATAAAAACAGTGTATGCACACCAAACCAGCACACAAGCGTCGAGATCCGGGTCCACAGGCCGACGATCATCAGCAGTGTGGCGACAATCGTGGCGGCGAAGATCGAATAGGTCAGCAGCGGTGGGCTATGTAGATGCAACAATGATGCCCGACCGGCCAACACTTTGTAGCTGTCGTACCAGTGTTCAAACCCGTGCTCCGGGTGCCAGTGATAGTCGAGGTCGCGAACAAACCGCATCCGCGCGACGTGGGGTGGAAACAGTCCCTCGTCGCTAAACAGGAGGGTCGCGTAGGGGAGGAGGTCGAGCAGCGACCACAGGGCGACCCCGCCCAACAGGATGCGAAACAGAGCCACCGGGCGCGGGTCGGTGGTTCCGAGCCACAACTTGCGCCACAGGTCAAAGCGCACAACGATCAGGACGAGTACCGCGGCCAGCAAAACCCACAGGGTCACGGTCGCGTCCCCCAAGTGGGCGCTGACATCGACGGGGGGATCGCCGCGCATCAGCACGGGCGATCCCTCCGACAAGAATCTGCATGATCAATTTTTATCGTGCTCCAACGGCTCGCTGTGTGTGTTGCACAGGTTCTTTGCGAGCCGCGGTCGACCTGCCGCAGGAATAGACGGGCGATTCGCGTCACAGACCTTCACCCCCTTCGGCCTCCGAATCCTGGTGTTCGGTATCTTCGGCCTCGGTTTCGGCGAGCTTCGCCTCGGCCTGTCGACGCTCGAACCAGGTTCGACTCGGGGTCACCTCGAAGGATTGGTCGTCGACGGTGGGCAGACCCGCGCGCAGGCGTTGGATGTTGGTCAAACGCCCGTCGGGGATCTGTGTACAGTCATAGACCCCGGTCAGCGATCGGTTGATCCGCAGGCGCATCGGGTCGTAGCCGCCGGTGGCAAACGCATAGCGCGGCGGCGGGATCCGGTTCCACAGTTTGACAAAGTGGATCCGCTGCGGCAGTGGCGTTTGCTCGCGCAACGCTCGGCGCTCACCCTCGCGGCACACCCAGGCGGCGTACACCAGTTGCCAGCGTTGGTGTTTGCCCATCAGGCGGCGATTGAGTTTGCCGCCGCGGTCGTAGAACAGATAGGGAAATGCACGCCGGCCATAGATATCGTGTTTGAGGTCCCAAACCGTCCCCTGAGTGTCCTCGGAGAAGATCCGCGTAAATTCGTTGAGACGGATTGGGTTGGGGGCAAACATCCGCCACCCCTGCGTGTGGGTCGAGCGTTTGATGTAGGGTTCCATCTGCGTATACGCGTTGAGCGTGCGCGAGAATCGAAGCGCAAGACCGTTCCGCGGGAACAGATGGTGCAGCAGCGCAATCAGGTGATAGGCCACGAAAGCCGCGAGTACCAGCCCGCCGAGGCGTCCGTAGGCGGGTTTGTCGGTCGCCGGTGTGGGGTCTGCCAATATCCATGAATGTACAATTTTTTGTGAAGCGTCGTGATGTGACGTGCCGACTGCGTGGGTCTGCGCGGCATTCGGTGTATCCTCGGGGAGGTCGCTGGCGGGAGCATTCGATGCATCCTGGGGAGAGTCGACCGCCCCACGTTCGGGGCGGTGCGCAGCACTCGATGCGTCTTGCGGCTCGCTCGCGCCACGGTGAGGGTTCGCCGCAATCGATGCATCTACATGTTGTTTGCGACCGCGGTGCCGGTCACTCGTCATCGGGCCCCTGCTCGTCGTCGGGTTCGACATAGGCAGCGGCCGCCGGTCTGGGACGCGAGCGACTGATCGGAGGTCGGGTCGATGTCGGTTTGGCCTTTTCCTTGCGCGAGAATCCACCAAAGAAGTTGCGGCGTTGCTCCCAGGTCCGGCGCCGGGTCGAGAACTTGCGCAACTCGGCCTCCTCGCCCGCCTCGGCCTGTTCGATGTCCTCGTCGCTGACCGGCAGTCCGCGGCGCTGTTTGAAACGCAGGGGGAGGTCTTCTTCTTTGCAGCGGTTGGTCTGAACGTGTTTTTTTCGCGTCGGCCGGGTATAGGGGTTGTAGTAGCCCATGCTCGTCACCTGCTCGGGCGTGGGGATCCGGTACCAGATCTTGTCGACCTCGATCCGCGCCGGCATTGACCCGGTGCGCAACATCCATTCGCGGCATTGAAACGCGGCCCAGTGTTTGAGGTACCACTTGCCTTTGCCCATCATCCGGCGCTGCATCTTTCGCATGCGGTCGTTCCAGATCCACGGGTTTGGTCGGTTTTTGAGCGAGTTGTTTTGCAGATCCCAGCGCGTGCCGTCCTGTTCGACCACTACCGTTTTCATAAAACTGTTGGCGCGTGGAGGGTTGGGGGCAAACATCCGCCAGCTCTGGGTCGTGGCGGTGCTGCTGACCCACCATGAGAAAAACGATCGCATCTTGCCGCGGAAGGTGTTGAACACAGGATAACCGGGAAAAAGCACCGAGACGATCGCCCCTCCGTGCCACAGGACGAGCAGCAGTGCGACCGTGCGCCCGAATGTCCCATAGGCCAGGGCCGGGCCGCCTCCGATTTGTTCGGGCGTCGGCATGCGTCGACGCAGCCACCACAGGCGAAAGCACACTGCTGTGAGCAGACATGCCCCAAACCACAGGTAGACGAAATCGTCCAAGTCCTGGGTTTTTTCGATCCGCAGGTAGACAAGGCCGAGTGCGCCGAGGCCCAACACCAGCACCAACCAGTCGGGGATCTGCCGCCCGCGGATCGGTACCGTTTCGGGGGCTTGGGCGGGCACGAACAGACGGTCGAGTCGGGCGGGGATGCGTGCGCCGAGCCGGGGGATCAACCTGGCCTTTTGTACACACCACCGAAGGGCGCGGTTGACCTCGTCGCCGGAAAACCACGCCGCGTAGGTCATCATCATGATCAGCGGGAACATTCCGATGTTCATGAAGATGAACAAAAACCCGTGGAACATCAGACCGAGCGTGAGCCACACACGGCGCCCGAGCAGCCACTTGCGCATCCATTCGCGGCTGAGGGTCCACGCCGGCAGCGGGATGCGGCCAAACAGGCGCTTGCCCGGTTTGACCAGCTTCAGCGGAAACGGTCCGACGATGTACCAAAGCACCGTCAAACCCACCAAAATGCCGTAGGCGAGGTTGATCCGAAACAGCCCGGTGGCGACCCGCAGCGCGACCTCGGCATCGGTCGCCTTGTTGACGTCGATGCAATAGGGGTAGAGCTTGATGTTGAGGTAGTAGACGGTGATGAAGAGGCCCAGCAGGCAGGCGCGCCCGAGCCACAGGCGGACTTTTTGTTGCTGCTGGTCGCGGTACCAGGCCTGATCTTTGTGGTCGAGGCCGAACTTCAGGATCATGCCGAGGCCGACGATGGAAAAGCACATTTCCCACCAGTGGGTCACCCAGGTCATCACGCGAAACAGCGTGGTCGCAAACAGCGACGAAACCCATTGCGTAAACCCGAGGAACCGATAGAAGTGGTCCATGTTGAGGGCGTAGTACAGGGCGTCACCGCGGGCCCACACCGAACCGGTTTTGACCATCCCGGTGGTGGTGTAGATCCCGACCAGCTGAAGCATCATCAGGTAGCGCGGCCACGAGGGCGCGAGGCGGTAAATCGGCTGGCGCACCTTCCCTGGCGGCAGGTCGGCCGCGGGTGGGGAACCATCGTCGAGTAGACCTTTTTTGCGCAGTCTCCGACACCGCCACCAGTTGTCGAAGCTCCACGCGTGACCGGTCTTGCAGCACAACAGCAGAATCCAAAACACGCGGTACACCGTGTCGGTTCCCTCCAACCACAGCGCGTTGTGGTTGTAGATGCTGCTCATCATCAGATAGCCGAGGACGCCGGTGATGCGGCTCAAGACCCCGGCAGCAAACAGCAGCAGCACGGCAAAGGTCGCGTAGAGGTAGCCGGCGACAAACTCCGGCGAGGCCCAGAAGAAAAACGCGGAGTACTTCGAGGTGAAAAACCGCAGGATTGCCCACGCGTCGAAGAACCCTTCGGTCGGGCTCCACCCGGCGAGCGCCGTCCGACCGTAGCGCTGGCGACCCTCGGCGATCGAAAAGATGCCCTCGTCGCTCCACATCATCCGCCAATAGGGATGCATGTTCCAAAACACCTGGATGGTCATCAGCGCAAACCCGATGCGCATGACGGCAAACACCCGCGGGTCTTCGAGCGCGAGCACGCTGCGGCGGATCGACTTGGTTCGCGTCCACGCCCACAAAAACACCAAGACAACGACAACCAGGCTCAGCCATCCAACCTGGGTGATGAGCTCGGCGGGGGCCTTGGCGTAGTCCCCAGGCTTGGCTGCGAGCAAAAAGGCGGTGAGACCAGCGAACATCGGCGGCCGCGACAGTAGCCCGAAAATCGGGGCGCGTCAGCATCGACGTGCACGGGTGGGAAAAGCCGGGCTTGGACGTTCGTCGGCGGGCTTGTGCGGGGGATACTGCGAAATTGTCCTGGCTTCCGTTACGTCAGGTTCTCCCGGTGGCAGGTATCTGGTGGCGCGTTTGAGCGAGCCCGAGGCGGTCGGGTGCCGGCACGTTGCTGATGATGTAGTTACAAACGAGTTGCCGAATCGACACGCACCCGACTTTCCCGAACGCGACGGACACGAGCCGATGACCGTATGGGTCGCCTATCAAGCCGATTGCTCGAACGACGCCTCCCAGGCTGCCATCGCTGGGATTCCGTGATCTTCGAGTCCCGGGATGATCACCTCGCGGACTGTATCGGCAAACAATTGCCGGGCTTCGTGGCCATCGCAAACACCCACCGCTTCGGCGGCTTCCGACACAGATGGTCGGGCGGGCAGGTGCGACAACTCGTGCTCGCGCAGGTGGGCAAAAGCCGAGACCAGATACTCCCCGAGCCGCCGCTTTTGTGCCGATGTTAACCGCGGTGCCCGTTCCTCGAGCAGTTGCCAGCCAAACCGCGCATGTCGAACCTCGTCCGCGAGGATCTCCCCCAACACTCGGCGCAGGACGGGAGGTCCCACGCTGTCGCGCTCCGCAGAAATCAATGCTACTGCAACCGTTTCGCTGAGGCAGGAGATACTGATGATATTGCGCAACAGCGCTTCGAGTGGCTCAACCTCGGGATGGTCGGGTACGGGGGCGAGGTCTGGCAGCTCGGCCACCGCTTCACCACCCAAGGCAACCACCACGGCCGCACATTTTTGTGCATGTAAAAGTTCCTCACCGATCATCGAGGCGACTGCGACTTGGCGGCGACCTTCGATCTCGGCCCGCATCATTTGGGGGATCAACCCGGCAAACACGCGGGCGGAGATATGCTCGTTGACCATGCGGCCGCGCCAGGTGGCGATGGCCGACTGGCGCCCGACATCATCGAGATCTCTTGTAACTGCATCTGCAAGTTCATCCGGATCGATCGCATGGGCGAGCGCCTCGGAGGTGAGGTCGAGTACCGGCATCAGACGACATCCCGGTTGGGCGTGGTGGGGGCGGTGCGGCGAGCACTCGCCGCGGCCACCAATGCGCGCTGCCACGGACGAAGCGGCCGCGCAGCTGGGGGAGCGGGTGGGCCCCACGGCGTGCACTGAGGATGCGGTTGCCAATCCTGGGCTTCGCAGCACTCCCAGTCGACCTCGCCGTTTTCATCGAGGCAGTCGTCGAGTTCGCCTTCGGTGGCCGAGGTCGTGTCGGGCAGGGTTTCGCCCGCTGTCGTCACGTCTGTTTGCGTCTCGCCGCCATCGGTCGTCAGCGAATCGGCGGTGGTCGCCGGATCGACGGTCATCCCGTCGGTCATCCCGTCGGTCGTCACAGTTGTCCCTTGGGTCATCCCGTCGCTTTCGCTACCAATCTCTGTCGCATCGGTCAGTAGGGTATCTTCCGCCGAATCCGAGCCGAGACCACTCGAGGACGCGACGAGGGTCTCACTCTCGCTGTCACTGGCAGCAGTCTCACTGTCGGCGACAGTTGTCAGCGCGTTTTTTTCGGGGCCGCAGGCAAACTGGAACAACAGTGCCGAGGAGGTCGCAAGCGCGACCGCACCGTGGCGTCGGCGAGCGCCGCGAGCCAGCCCGGCGGCCGCCTGCAAGGCCCGTTGTTGAATCAACCTTCGTTTTACCGTCGTCATCGTCATCTCCATGAAGTTCAAGTTATGAAGTGGCCGCAGCCATCCCCGAGGTTCAAAGGCGACACAACCAAGGTACTAAAATCGCCTGTTCCCCGACAAGCGGGTCGGAGCTGTGAAATCAAGTGCATCGCCGCGACACCAGCACACACGTCGTGATGAGCATGCAGTTCCCCCGCGGCGTTGTGAATTGAAATCTGCAAAATACCGGTGTTCATCAATGGCTCTCAATCGTCGGGGCGCCAATCCGACGAATACGATTACAGCTGGCAAGGAAGCGACGTGACACGGTTCCGATCGAGCCCGCTCGCATCGAGCGTGGGTGAAACACCGACGAGAGTATGTAGGTTCAACTATTGGATCGGCAGCGTGCGCAGGGCCTGGGCGAGTTGGTGAAACGTCGTGCGCACGCTGGCATCGGTACGAAAGACCAGGCGAAAAAAATCACGGTGCGGTCGGATGGTGGGCAACAGCTCGACCAGCTCGCCAGCCTCCACGTCGCCCTCGACCATATAGCGGGGCAAGACCGCGACCCCGCGGCCTGCGAGCACCTGCCGGCGAATCACCGCCCCGAGACCGAGCCAACGCAGCTGGCCGAACCGCAATGTATGGTGCTCCCCCGCTGCATTGGTCAAGTATCGGGTCAGTGGCAGCGATGCGTCGATATCAAAAAGTGTATGAGCATGAGCATCCTCGGGCGTTTCAAAGGGAAGCCTCGCCAGCAAGGATGGCGCGCCGACAAACACATAGGCTTCTTCGTGGAGTTTGAGCGCATCGAGGTTGGCATCCGTGAGGCGTGCCGAGGTGATCGCACAATCCAGCCGACGCGCGAGCAGGAGGTCGAGGAGTTCCGGACCTGAACCAAAGTACATATGAATCGTGATGTGTGGCAGTTGGCGTTCGAGGTCTGGCAGGCACTCGGCGAGCCATGACAGTCCGAGCTCAAACCGCGTCCCGATCGTCAACTCGATCGGGGCTGGACCGCGGGACCCACGGACGACCTCGGCACACTCCCGCGCAGCAGCCAGGGTGGCCGTCGCCATCGGTAACAGGGCCCGTCCGGCCTCCGTGAGTTGAACGGAACGTGTACTCCGCTCAAACAGCCGGGCTTCGAGTCGCAGCTCGAGTTGTTTGATCCGCTGGCTGAGCGCCCCGGGTGTCAGGGCAACTGATTTGGCAGCCGCCCGAAAATTGAGCAACCGCGCGGCGGCCTCAAAACACAGCAGGCTATCCATATCCGGGAGTTCACCGACACCCATACGTCCAGGATACCACGCGCGCCTTTCAGGCGGGGGTTTTCAAAGTTCAGGCACCAAAAGTTGCTCGAGCATCTTTCTCGCCGCGGTTGTCAACACCGTCCCCGGGCCAAACACCGCTGCCACCCCCATCGCCTGCAATTTTTCGTAATCGTGCGGTGGGATCACACCGCCGACCACAATCAAAATGTCCCCGCGCCCTTGGGCCGTTAGTGCGGCCTGAAGTTGTGGGACGAGCGTGAGGTGCCCGGCGGCCAGCGATGACACTCCGACGATATGGACATCATTTTCGATTGCCTGTTTGGCCGTCTCTTCTGGCGTTTGGAACAGTGGACCGATATCGACATCAAACCCGAGGTCGGCCAAGCCGGTGGCGATCACCTTGGCGCCGCGGTCGTGTCCATCTTGACCCATCTTGGCCACCAAAATCCGCGGGCGTCGCCCTTCGGCTTCGGCGAATTGTTCGGTCAATTTTTGCAGATCTTCGATGGTGTCGTGGTCTTTCACCGCCTGGCTGTATACACCGGTGATCGTCTGTGTGGTTGCGCGATGGCGGCCCCAGACGTTTTCGAGGGCCAGGCTGATTTCCCCGACTGTCGCGCGGGCACGGGCAGCGGCCACGGAGAGGTCGAGGAGGTTCCCTTCACCGGTCTCGGCGGCGTTTTGCAGACACTCGAGTGCCGCCCGCACGCCCGCCTCGTCGCGCTCGCGTCGCAACTGTTCGAGTCGAGAAAGCTGGGCTTTGCGGACCTTGGTGTTGTCGACCTCGAGCACCTCGACCTCGGTCTCGCGTTTGGGTTGGTAGCAGTTGACGCCGATCACCGGTTGCACGCCGCTGTCGATCCTCGCCTGGGTCCGGGCGGCTGCTTCCTCGATCCGCAACTTCGGCAATCCCTTCTCGATCGCCTTCGCCATCCCCCCGTGAGCTTTGATTTCTTCGATCAGCGACCATGCGCGCTCGCTGAGCTCGTGGGTCAGGCGCTCCAAGTAAGCACTCCCGCCCAGCGGATCGATCGCAGCGGTGAGGCCTGATTCTTCCTGTAACAGGATTTGAGTATTGCGGGCGATCCGGGCCGAGAACTCCGATGGTAGGGCCAGCGCCTCGTCAAAAGCATTTGTATGCAACGATTGCGTCCCGCCGAGCGTCGCCGCCAGGGCTTCGATACAGGTGCGGGCGACATTGTTGTAGGGGTCCTGGGCCGCGAGGCTCCAACCCGACGTCTGGCAGTGGGTGCGCAGCATCAGCGACTTGCGATTGTTGGCCCCAAAGCTCTTGACGATCCGCGCCCACAACAGACGGGCGGCCCGCAATTTGGCGATCTCCATCCACAGGTTCATGCCGATGCCGAAGAAAAACGAAAGTCGCGGGGCAAATGCGTCGACATCGAGACCGGCGCTGACACCTGTTTGAATGTACTCTTGACCATCGGCAAGTGTATAGGCAAGTTCGATATCCGCCGTCGCCCCGGCCTCCTGCA
>CAZUPD010000128.1:0-23316 GCA_964621785.1 uncultured Nannocystaceae bacterium | reverse complement strand
GGTCACGCCCATCACCGGCCACGCGGGTGTGCAGGTCGGTTGCGCTTCCGGGAACCAGGGCATCGACCTCGATTTGTGAGCGGTCGGCTGCCCGCTCTACGACGATATTGCCCGACCCCGTTCGCACATCGAGCCCCTCGACTGTGGGGTCAAAACTCAGCAGTTCCCGGTGCGTGGAACCATCCAAAATACAACCGCCGCAAAACGCCGAGATAAGTAGGGCGCCAAGCGCTGTCGTGGAGTTTCGGTGAAAAAGCATCGACATCGTGGTGGGTCAGAGTCTCTAGGCCGGGTCGATGTGTCACGCGCCGAGCTGTGCTCCCTCACGTGCTTCGTTAGCGTGCAACCTGCGCAGAACGTTGGGGTACGACCTCCTGGGGCGCATCGCCGAGCCCCGATGAACGGACCGGGTATTCCTCGGCCGTCTGCCATGCAACGGCTGGCCACCAGCGCTCGACAGGCGGCGGGCTCGAAGGCTCGACACTCTGCCCCAGCCGGGGAACCACCAATGTTACGCCCGCGTTGTGGGCAGCGACAATGAGCCGTTCGGCTGGTTCGACCCAGCTGTGGAGGGCCAGGTCAAATGTTCCCCAGTGGACCGGCATCATCACACGCCCGCGCACGTCGAGATGGGCCTGCAACGCCTGTTCGGGCCCGAGGTGCACGTCTGCCCACCGCTGGTTGTAGGCACCCGACTCGATCATGGTCAGGTCGAAGGGCCCGAGCCGGCGACCGATCTCGGCAAACCCGGGGAACATGGCCGTGTCGCCGCTGTAGAACGCACGCCGCTCGCCACCGATGAACGCCCAACCGGCCCACAACGTCGCGTCGCGGTCGATGACAAAGCGGCCTGAAAAGTGCCGCGCAGGCGTGGCGACCACACGCACATCTTCAACTTCGTACTCGTCCCACCAATCGAGTTCGACGATCCTCTCGGGGGCGACCCCCCAGGACTCGAGGTGTGCGCCGACACCGAGCGGGACCAGGAATTTGGGCACTCGGTTGGCAAGTTGGCGGATCGTCGGCGCATCGAGGTGATCGTAGTGGTCATGTGAAATCACGACCGCGTCGATCTCGGGGAGATCGTCGAGTGCGACCGGCGGACTGTGAAACCGTGCCGGCCCCATAAAACTCCACGGAGATGCGCGCTTGCCCCATACAGGATCAACCAGCAGGCGCACACCGTCGAGCTCGACCAGCAGGGTCGAGTGCCCCAGCCAGGTGACGCGAAGGTCGTCGTCGGACGGTCGCGCAAGAACCTCGCGCGTGTCAGGGAACACCGGTGGTGGTTGGTCCGGTGCAGTATGGGGTGCACCTTTGAGCCAATCGCGGAGGATGGGTCCAAGACGCGGCTCAACCGCAGGCAGTCGATTGACGAACTGCCGCCTGTCGACATTGAACTGTGGTGATTGAGAGATTTGCTCGAGACGCGTGCCCGTGGGCCGCGAACCGAGATTGGACCATGCGCTGATCATCAGAATACCTGCCAGGCAAAACACAACAACAAACACATACCCGAGTCGACGGGCCCAGCGGCGTACAAGGCTCGCCAGCTTTGTCGACATTAGGACCAACGCTCGGCGACGGTCGTCCCGCGTGGCATGGGAGGCATCCAATGGGGGTACTCTGGCACGAGTTTGCTGACTTCGTCTAGGCGCCCAAGCTCGTCGGCCGTCAGTTCGATGTCGATAGCCTTCAGGTTGTCTTCGAGCTGGTGCTGTTTGCGAGCGCCGACAATGACGCTACTGACACCGTCTTGGTGCAGCAACCAGGCCAGGGCAATCCGCGCTGGCGAGACATCACGGTCCGCGGCAATCGCCTGTAACACCTCGACAATGTCGTACCCGCGCTCCGGATGCACCGGCGGGAAGGTGAAGTTGGCCCGGCGCCCCTGCCCTGCCCCCTCGCGCGTGTACTTGCCCGACAAAAATCCGCCTGCAAGCGGGCTCCACACCATCACACCGATGCCGAGCTCGCGGGCAGCTGGCAAAATCTCGCGCTCGAGCTCACGCCCTGCCAGCGAGTAGTACGCTTGCACCGAGCAAAACGACTCGTAGCCGCGCTGATTCGAGACACCGATGGCCCGCGCGATTTGCCAGGCGGCAAAGTTCGACACGCCAATGTAGCGAATCTTGCCTGCCCGGATCAGGTCGTCAAATGTTCGCAATGTCTCCTCGAGTGGTGTTGTCGGGTCAAACGAATGGACCTGATAGAGGTCGATGTAGTCGGTACCCAAGCGCTTCAAACTCGCTTCGAGCTCGCGGTAGATAGCCACCCGGCTCACCCCCACTGCATTCATCCCCTTGTCGAAGGGAAAGTAGACCTTTGTCGCCACAACCACGTCCTTGCGCCGCGAACCCAGTGCCTTGCCGAGCATCACCTCGGACTGACCCCCGGTGTAGAGGTTCGCCGTGTCAAAGAAGTTGACGCCGGCATCCAAGGCGGTGTCGACCATCCGCTTCGCGCAAACCCCGTCGCACCGAGCATCTCGCTCATGGGGCTGTCATTGTCGCCAAACGTCATGGTCCCCAAGCACAGCCGGGAGACATAGAGACCTGTTTTTCCAAGTGGCTGGTATTGCATGTTTTTTCCTTGTCTTGGACCCTGACCAACGCCGCTGGCTCAGAAGTACACTGCACAGTGTAGTGTAGGGTTGAAATCCGTCAAGAGAAAAGTAAACTAGTCCGTAAAGTTTTTGAGTTCCCCGTGAAACGCGCTCATCCAAAACCAGCATCTCGAAGCCAGCGAAAACGCGCTGCCATCATCGAAGCCGCCGCAAACACATTTCGCGACGAGGGCTACGACACCACCAGCATGGACCGTATCGCCGAAGTCGCCGGCGTCTCGAAACGGACTGTCTACAACCACTTTGGCAGCAAAGAAGCGCTGTTCACCAGCGTCTTTCACCACTACCTCGCACAGATGCGCGACCACCTGCAAATCGAGTGGGACGCGACTCGGCCGGTTGTCGAACAGCTCCGGAAGTTTGCCCGGCGCAAGGTCGATACGGTCGAAAATCCACTGTGGATGGGTCTGATTCGCATGGCTCTTGGCGTCTTTATCCACCGGCCAGAGCTCGCCCAGCAAACGACGGCGCAGGCCGACGAAAACGAGGATACCCTCGTCGTCTGGCTCCGCGCAGCACACAACGCCGGACAACTCCGGGTGCCACAACCCGAACGCGCGGCAGCCCAATTTTGGGCACTGATCAAAGGCCTACTTTTCTGGCCCGCCATCTTTGACCCAACCAGCACACCACAGGAGGCTGAACGCGAGGCGATCATCGACGACGCGATCGAAACCTTCCTCCGACGCTTTGGCCCGACAAGTCCGCGCTAACCGTGGGGTCGATGCTCCCTCACCTACCCGAGATCGCGAGGAAGGTTGTGATTGGATACGTGTCGCAATCGCGGAATCTAAGGATGTCGTGATGGCTATGGATAAAGCGGTGCACCACGGCTCCCAATCGCTACGCGGACGACCCGATCCCCGTCGAGCTCCGTAACATAGATCGAACAGGGGTCGTACTTGGGACCGACACCAAACGCGAGACTTGCTGGAGTATGGACGGCGTCGCTCACAAGTTCGCCCTCGGATAGGGTCGGTGCATCGCCATCAACCCGCCAGATCTCACCAGGGAGGTTGGCCGCGACGTAGACCCGGTTTTCCTCGTCTACGGCAATTCCATCGGGCGTCGAGGCGACACCGAGATGGAGGATTTCTTGCCCGGTCGCCTCGATCGGCATGCCGTCGTCACCGACATCGTAGCGGGTCAACTGCCCCTGTGCGGTGAAGGTCGAGGCGATATACAAGGCAGTTCCATCGGGGCTGAAAGCCATACCATTTGGGGATGGGACATTCTCGATGACCACGCTGACTTCACCGCCGGGCGTGACGCGAAACACCCGGGTATCGATATCGTCGGAGATGAGGGCCGTGCCATCTTGGGCGATGGCAACAAAGTTTGGACTGTCGATACCGTCGGCGAGGAAGGTCGCCTCGCCGTCTGGATCGACGGTGTAGACCTTCCCGTCGGGCAGATTATACTCACCGAACGAGGCTACCACGAGGTCGCCATTGGCCCATGGTGCGAGCCCGATGGCGTCCGGAACCTCGGCGAATGGCAAGGCTTCGCCCTCGGGAGTCAAACGCCAAACCATTTCGTCGGAGGTTGCGTAGAGATAGCCGTCGGCGCCAAAGGCCATTCCCTCACTGCCGGTGGGAAAGCCCTGATAAAACGTCACCGCCTCGCCGACGGAGAGGTCGGTCCAGCAAGCCGTCGGGTCGCCAGTTGTCTCGGACTCGGAATCCGATCCAGACTCGGTCTGAGAACTTGTACCTGCACTGGAATCCGTTGCCATACTGGTTTCGCTACCGCTCGTGTCGGTCCCTGGATCTGTCTCGGTCGCCGTCGTACCAGTAGTCGATTCGTTCGTCGTTGTACATGCTCCGGTGAGGGCAAGGACGAGAGCGAGTCGATGAGCACCACGGGAGTCGGCAGGGGCGAGATTCATTGCCGCGAATATCGGGAGAAACCAGCCCGAGATCAAGTCGTCGACACCACTGCCCGGTCAGCGCAAGGGGCTGCAAGTGTGCCGGGATGATACGCCTACTTTCGGCATTCGCGTCTACCGGAACAAACGCAAACGTTTGCTCGCTACGGTGTCTCGGCGACAACAGCCGCGGACATCAATCCTCGATATCTGGTTTTCGGGTCATGTGGTGGACGGAACCGCCGAGCCCAAGGTGCTTGACATTCGAGTGAAGCGCAGTTGCCCCCAGTGAGATCGCACCACCTGTCTCGAGAACCCAAAGAACCTCCGGGTAAGGACCATGGAGGAGGCAATGCACCCCCTCCGTAGGAGCGCGTGCACCATCGGCATCGGCGATCATCGCCGACCAGGGTTCGCAGGCGACTGAGAATTGGTGGATCTCTCCGCAGTGCGCTGGACTGCCTTGCAGGTCGAGCGTTGCTTCGAAGCTCGACGGCGTTCGATCGCCATACCCTTGCCACCGGCAACGGATGGGCTCCTGTACCCTCGGTGGCTGGGGGGGCGACACGTTGATCGGCATGCCTGCGAAGGGATCGTCCGCAACCATCTCGAGCACAAGCGTTGCGTTCCCACCATCGAGTATGAACTCGGCGTGACCGTTGTAGTCGCGGTGCCCGCGGCACCCCTCGTGGCGCGTGGTAAAGTCGACCTGGTAGTGCGGATGCAGTTGCAACGTCGGAGGCATGTATTCCGGGACCGAGGAGGTCGATACGTGGCGACAGCCGATGATGGTGACGAGCGCGACGCACAATTGGATGCCTGTTCGGTGCAAATTTCGGTACATGGTGCGAGCTCGCGATGCCGGTAATATACACCGGTCGATGGCTCGTCGACGACAACGACGGAGCTTTCGCAGGCGCACTCGTCAAGAACGAGCAGGTTTCAACGCCCGTCGGCGTCCACTCGGCCCCGCATGCATCGGGGTCGACAACACAATGCCCGCCCCCACCCGTGAGCCCTCGGCGAATGCCACATTGCGCCGTGCCCCACTGCGCCTGAGTGTTTGGACCTTGGGAAAGCGGCTGCGAAAATACTCCTTGAGCTCTGCTCCCGGCACCCATACCAAACCTTGCTCGTGGAACGTCTCGCTTTGTGACTCGAGTTTGGATGCAAACCCCCGCATCACGCCGGCGAGGAATGCCTGACGATCGCGGTTTGACCGACACCCGGTGTTGCGTTGATAGTCGGACCATAAACGCTGGGCTGTTCCCGTCAAAAATGCGTGGACGTGCTCGGCCATTTGCAGGTTGGGTTCGAGCCCGCAAACCTCGAACACTCGCCCAACTTTGCCGTCGAGGGGGCGATAGGCCGGAATCCAAAGACCTTCGACGAAAAAGTAGTTGGTGAGAATCGCAGCCAAACGACGATCATGCTCGAAAATCCGCCCCGAAGGACGCCCGAGGTGGCGATAGCCAAAACGCTTACGTTCGGGACGCTCACGCTCGATCTCCATATTGAACCGCAGCATCAGCCGCCGCGCGGCCGGGGCCGCAGCTTCGGCTTGGTGGGGGTGGGGGCTCGGCGCGAGGGCGAGAAGTTTGCGAATGCGGGCGACCGCGCGGGCGACCGGCGTCTCGTCGCTCGCTGTCGTCGGCATCCCTGTGGCCCGGCCGTCAATCCCCAAGCGTGCGCAGATACTGCGAAAAGTCGGCCCATGGGGCGGCTCGTCGACGGCGAGACACTCATCGACAAACTGATGGACGACCTCGTGCTTGAGCACTTCGAGCACCTCGCCCCAGGGGTATTCGAGCACCAACGAGCGTGAGATAACGAGAGTGCGGGTGTCTGACTGCCACCGCCCAAGGCATTTGCGAGTGTCGGACAGTGTCATGACGGGCTTTTGCAGGACATCCTTGAAATAGGTGTAGTTGATCTCCTCCCACTCGTGTAGGAGGCGACGTAGCAGCTTGACCTCGAGTTCGACACTCAGGGGGGTCTTGACGTGACTCGCTCGACTTGGCACCGCGGGGTTGTACCACACTCATCCGCTCCCGCGACGATTGTTCGCCGACAAACTGCGAGTTGCCGGCCCTCGCTCGACAACTCACCAAGCCCGCTCAAACTCGGACACTGATTTCACTCGCTAAACAAGCCGACACCCGAACTCGATGATGTCAATGACACTGCATAAAGGCTGTGTCGCGAAAGACGTACATCATCCCCAAATCGCCGAGGTTGATATCTACAAACGATTCGCTGAATTGCAGCAAAAACTTCCCGGAGTACCCCTTCTCTTGCAGCCATATCGGCCTACCAAGGACGCGGGCATCAACACCGTAGATGAGCTCCTTTACCTCTTCTTTGTAGGTTTGGACATGAACGGCCACGGGCTCAAACCAGGCCTCGGGCTCTGGCTCGATGTCTTCAGGAATCTCGCCTCCACCGTCGAGCTGCTTGTCGGTCGTGTAGACGATGGCCGTCCAACGGTTGCCCGGCGCGAACGCTTCGTGCAGTGAGGGGCGATAGCAAAACACGGAAATCGCCCGTGCACGGCCTTGGGCCAACTCTGGCATGGTTTGCAGGTCCAAGGTAAACAGATGTGTCATCGCTTCGCCGTCGAACATCGGCCAGCGGTCGAGACCGACACCAGGTGCAGGGCCTCCAATGATGTTGAGGTCTCCTGTGGGAGCCTCGAGACGCCGCAGCAGATACAACTTCTCGCCTTGGTTCCCGGCTTGTCGAGCGAGCTCAACAATCCGATCAATGTCGTCGAGCTCCTTGGCCAGTTTCTTCCCAGCCTTCGCCAGATCCTGTTCGATCTGCTCGACGACCTGCTCCCCGACGGCGTCGCGCAGCGCCTCCTTGCAGGTACTTCCTCCCCCATTCGCCAGGATCCACCGGACCCAATCCCGGGGGTTGGGAAGATTGCGAATCGCAAAGGTGAGCTTCTGGCCCTGCCAATAATCCATTTTCGACTCGAGCTCCAACAGGCGCGAGAAAGCCTTCTCGACAACAGCCCTGGTCGGATGACTAGCAACGGCCCGCAACGCATTCCAGTACCCACTCTCCGTATCGAGCGCCCGCAACAGGATGCGCTCGGCTCGCCGCGTTGGCAACAGGTAGACCAAACGCTCGAGGAATGGCAGCAAGGGAGTCTCGCCGACGATGTCAAAGCGGATGTAGATAGCGTCATACTCCTCGGGAAACTCTTCCCCGTCGACGATGGCCCGGGCTAGGCCACAGACAATCGCCTGGGACCAGCCGATCCTGGCCTCGGGAGTCTTGGCCCGCCGACGCGCCTGCACGAGCGCAGGGATGAACTTCATCCCGAGCTCACCAAAAGCCCAAATGTAGCGGGGAAAATGGCTTCTGGTTTCATTTTCGGCGATCACCAAAGCGCGCTGCCACAACGCCGGGTCCTCGAGTAGGCAAAGGTATTGACAAACGCTGCTGTTATTCTCAGCGATGTGGCGCTCGATGACCCCACGCAGTTGCGGTTTGGGCAACACCTGCAAAGCCTGGCGGATCATCGCCGTGCGCGGGAGTCCCAAGCTCGAATAGGGGAGAGCCGCTGCCGTTTTAGGCATACAACAAACATGCCAGGAGGCATATTTGGGATCAGCCAGCAATCGCCTGAGGTTTGTCGTGACGATGTTGATGAAGTGGAGATTGTCTTTCAGCTCCTCGCATACCCTCCCATAAAAACGATTGTCCGCACTGGGGTTTTGGTCGTCGAGCTTGAATTGGTCGAGTATCTCCTGAGGTACGCGCTTGCCCTCTTCGCGGAGTTTGATAATCGCACAACAGATCACAGGCAACCTTCGCCAATCTTCGACCCCGAGGGCGAGTTCAACCATGGTCTCACCGGCATCACCTCGCCACTCGCGGATGGCTTTGATCACCTGTTTGTCGGAGAAATCACATGTTCTCGAGCACAGGACCTTCATTTCCTCGACGGTCGCAACCTCGATCACCTCTCGACTCTTACTGAGACTGCTATCCTCCGGGTTTTCCATCACCGCCCGATGTTTGTGCTCGATCCACTCCGCCCTGTCCCCAAAAATCGCCAAAAACTCGTCGAATCGCGGTCCGGGAGTCATTTCCCGATCCTTGTAGAGCTGAAGCTTCTCGACGTAGTCCTCAACTGGCCAATAACATTCCTCGGCACTCGATCGAACGTGTTTTTCGGCGACAGCCGCGAGTTCTCCCTTAAGGGTGTCGCCGATGTCCTTGTTGAAGCGGGCGAGGACAAACGCGACTCCCTTGCGTATTCGCTTTGGCAGGTCTCTCCATCCGTCGTCGATGGGCCCAGGATCCCGCTGGTAAACCCGCATCACAAGTTGGTCGATCGAATTGGGCCAATACGGTAGGTGGCTCCCATACTTGATATTGTTCAAGTTCACCTGCTGTAAAAACGCAATGACGTCGCCGCCGGAGAACAAACCGTGGGCGTCGCCCAATACCTCCCACATCTCGTGGTCGTTGGCGACATCGTAAGTCCCCTCTTTCCACAGTTGGTACAATAACCGTCCTCGATTCCGCCGGCCGACAACCGCTTCGAGTGCCTCCAAGTTTGCATAACTGGCATCGGTATCCTTCTTCAGTTTCACGACGGCGCGTTGCAACTTGGTTGGATCTACGCTTCCCTCCGCCATCCCGAATCGATAGGAGATGACACTCGATTTCCCCTGTTCGTCCCAGCTGGTGTGTTGTCCGAGGGGTTGGCCATAGTGGAACTCGCCTTTGAACATGGGGGAGCCATCGCGGTAGTACGTCTCCTCGAGACCTTGCTGGTCGCCCTTGTGCCAAACCCGGCGGTAGGCCAACTGACCACCGGGGTACCAGGCAGCATCCTCCCCGTGCTTCGCCCCTCGAACATAGCCACAAAGCATTCGCTCGTGCTCGGGTTGTCGATGCCACTCCCACAGTCCATCTCGGAGGTCGTGGTGGAAGTGGCCCCGGATACTCGGCGTACCATCCTCGTGATCCCAGCTTGCGGCACCGTGCCTTTTGCCCGTTTCATCGAAACTGAGCGTCGCGTGATGGGTTCCGTTGGCATGCCACCACGTCCACGTCCCACACGGCTTGTTCGCCTCGTTTTGCCCGTCGCAAACCCGCCCCCCTTCCTCGCTCCACTCCTGCTGCCGGCCGTGTTTCATCCCCCAATTCCACTCGACTTCCTGCTTGAGGGCTCCACCGGGCCAAAACTCCCTCCAAGTCCCTTGCTTGAGACCATCGACATAAAGCCCTGTGAGGTGGATTTGCTCGCTCCCCTCGTAATAGCTCGTATACGGGCCATTGCGTGGTAAGGGCTCGACAAACGGGGTTTCGGTCAGGGGTACAGACATTTGTGTTTTCTTGGGCATGGTACACATTGAGGGTACTGATCGCGCCACGAGGGGATTCGCGGCTCAGCGGACGCGTTCGTCCGATGAGGCGTCGTAGATCGAAAGGTTGTGGGTGTCATTGACCTCGATCGTGTAGGTGCCGGGCTCGAACCCGGCGGTCCCACTGATCGCCGACCCATCGGGCGCCGACCCATCGGGCGCCGACATCTCGAGTACAATCAAACCACTGCTATTGCGGACAATCACATGCGGCCAAAGGGCCGTGTCGGGGTCGGTACCGCTCCCCATAGCGCTGAAGGTGTATGCGCCTGCTTCGCTTACCGCCCACGTCAACTCAACTGGCTCTTCGTCGTGCACTCGGCCTTCACAGGTCTGCGAGAGGGGCGTCCCCACGGCAGAATGTGCAGCTTCCCCCCCAAAAGCGAGGACGACCACGCGACCGTCCTCGGTCACCAGTACGTTCGAAGCGCCTTGTATGTCGACACAATGCTCGACCGTGGGGCCTGGGGGATCTGCAAAGACCGCCATGCCACCGCCGACGGGCAACAAAGCACCTCCGACAATGAAGCCAATCATCATGTTGCGCTTGGTCGCGCCAACAAGTGCATCCCGTCCATGGGTCGACAGCAATAGCTTGCCGAGTAGGCCACCCGTTTTGGTGATCTGTCCGCCCTCGAGCTTGCCCTTGACGAACAAATTGCCCTCGGCCGGGATGATCTTCTCGGTGCAAATGGTACCGACTGCATACTTGGAATCGTCGTGAATCGCGCGAATGTGGGTATGCCATTGACCGTAGTGGATCTCACCATAACCCCGGGTGCTCGTCTCCTCGAAACTGGTCTCGAGTTGGCCATCGACCTTCTCCATGGCATTCACCTTCACGGGCCCAGAACCATCATCTAGATGAAAGATGCTGCCCCGTTTTTCTTCGTGAGCGTTGCTCTTCCCAGTCTGCTTTTTGGTACCATTCTCGGTCGAGACGTGTTTTTCCCACATCTGTTTGACCTCGATCTCGTAGTAGATACAAGAACGCCCAGAACACGGAGCCGTGAGCGGCTCCGTCGCAACCACAGCCCCCTCACAGCTGATCGTACCCGCGGCATCACCAGCCTGCGGATTGCTGGCAATGTCACCCGTTTTCTTGAACGGGGCATTGACAATCCCCTTCATTTTCCGTTTCTGAACAAAGCCGACGAGCAACGCGATGACTGCCACACCGAGGAGAAAAAAACCCAAAATCATCATGTCTGATTCCTTTGTTTAGTAGAGTCCTGCGGTTCGAGGTTCAATCCCTCAAACCGACGCCCACTCGAGTCGGGTTCCAAGCGTCTCGGGGCGGCCAGCCCCGCAAACCGATAATGCTTGCGAGGACATCGACATCTCCTGTCCACACGGCACATGCGATCCCTTCTTCGACTCGCCACGCTGCGAGCGTGAACTCCATCGGTTCCTCGTCCTCATCCTGTTCGGCGACGAGTTCCATTGTCCTGACGATCAACCACTTGTCAGGTTCGCATGCCCAATATCCATCCCCGAAAGCTTCCCATACGGTGACCGCTGAAAACTCCAGCTCTTGGATGGCATCTGGATCCGTGAGCAGTTCATCGCTGGATTGTTCGGAGTTGAGAAGGTAAAGTGTTGGCTCGCTGATCGCCGTTGGGGGCTCATAGTTGTAGCCATCGTCATCCTCGTCTTCATACTCCTCCTCCTCCTCGTCGTCATTCCCCTCACCGAGACCAAACGCGACGGCCTGCATTTCACCCACCTCCCCGCGCCGAACCTGCTCATCTGGCTTGGTCGAATCAAACAGCGACACGCAGTCCTCGAAACTCCGTATCGCGAAGGGTTTGGGCGCTGTTGAATCCAGGCCCAAAGCCCGTCTCCACGGGTCGGCGACCGGGCCCATCTCTTGGAGCAGTTCGCTCGCCGACTCCCGCTGTTCCTGCTGACTGCCTAGGCACGCGACGACTGCGAGTGCATGGGCTGCCCAGTCGGTACCCGCACTCGCCACATTTTGTAGACTGAACCCTAGCAGGATTGAATTCGTCGCATCAGCGAAGTCAGTGTAGGAATTGATGTCGGTTATCACGAGCGACTCCAGGCGTGCGGAAGATCCTCTTGCGGATACAACGACTGGGCCTGCTTGCAGATCACGCTCCACCAACTCCTTCGTGAGTGTTGTGACAATCACCTCACCGACTCCGAAGCGAATCTCCGTCTGAAACACTTCTACATCCACTTGGACTGTGTCACCGTGAAGGTCGAGCAGCGAGGTCGGACCAGACTCAGGGCCCTCGAGCCCTTGCTGCGACCACACTTCTTGTTCGACGTCAATCTCAAACGATACGGCATTGTGCAGTTTCAGGCATATTGAGGAAGCTCCCGATACTTGTAGACGCATGCGAAATTGTTTGTGGTGTGCAGCGCTCTCCCAGGGTTGTTCGAGCGACCGCGGTCCATCGACCCGTTCGCGCGTTGCCCAGCGTTCGAGCTCGAATCGTCGATCGACAGGGTCATGAAAATGGTTAACTCCTCGGACTGCAAACGACCTGCTCAACACGCACCATTGCTCCCAGCGAGGGGGTTTGTACTGCTTGAATGCAGCGCCGATCTGTTCATCATAGTCTACCATCACTCCGTTTATGCTCGGTGAGACGGTGGCAACAAGGGCCATGGCGTGCAACAGCACATCTGGTGGAGCTTCGGCCCCAAGGAGAAAATACATGATACCAGGTACCTGGGTATCAAGCTCGACGCGGTTCCAGTCAAATCGATTCACCGCTGCGACGAGGGCCGCCCGTTCGTTCCCTCGCCCAAGTAGATTGTGTTTTCGGCATTGTTCAAATCCCCAGGTGAGATCAGACGACCACGAGAAGACCTGCAGTGCATCTGCCCAGTGTTGTGGCGAAACTTCGGTCTTGGCCGGATTTGGGGTTTGGACAATCGTGAGAAGCGCATCGATCGTGATCGGCTCATACCGTGGAGAAGATTGAGTAGAAAGCGGCTCTTGCGGTAGATAAAACTGTGTGTAATCAATATCGACACACGACGACCGGCGTGGGTCGCGGAGCATGCCCACGCTTGGTAAGCGGCTGAGAGCCGTGGCCATCTCATGGACTTGTCTGTGCTTGATCGTCGCCAGCTTGTGGGTGAGGGCCACACGACCTTGCTCGCCCATCATCGCCAGACATCGAACAGCATCCGGCCCCCTCGACTCGTGGTCGAGAAATTCGAGCAACACCTCGATACCGACGTCGTCCCGGTCGCAAATGAGTATGGCTAGTTTCAGAAAACGGGTTTGATTCCCACACGCAGCCGTGAGTAGCTGCTTGAGCTGCGTCGCTCCTAACCTTTGAACCCCGAGCTCGGCGTTTGAAGGGATGTCCTCATCCTCACTGAGGCGATGCTCGAGGTCGAGAAGTACCAGACGTGTGTAGGCGGTTGGCGCCCGTGAAGCTGACCGAGCAAGTGAGTCTAAAAAGCCTCGCTCCATATTTTCTGCACAATGCTCGGTGTACCGCGCGAGTTGAGTGTCGGTGAGACTGCCTAGAACAAAGTGTGTCCCCATCGTGCTGCCATTGTAATGTTCAGCCAACAATTCACCATGGCGTTTGATCCACTCACGGGCATCTGCACGGATTCCGACCCGCACGACCACTTCTCGCAGGACAAGACCGACCTGAGAAGGTGTGTAGCGCCTCGTATACTCGACCAACGTATCGATCCACTCAAAGTCCCCCCACCGGCCGAGAAAGTATGCCATCCAGTCGAGAGCAGGGGCCGGTCGAGGTATTGTGAGCCAGTTCGCTATGATTTCGCGGGTAACGGGTGTGGCCACACGTTCGCGGTCAACCTCCACACTCGCCCAATCGATCTCGCCGTCAGACCCGATGTGATGTTCACCGACAACAGACATTACGACCCATAACAACGGGTCGCGCCACCACGGAGAACGATCCGACAACTTCTTGAAAATATCTGCAATCTGTCCTGACTCAGCGGCGCGGCGAACAGCTTGGACGGCCGCAAGGTGGGGAGAATTCTCGTTGGTATCCATGAGCGGGAACATACAGCTCGAGGACGCACATCACGACTTATTTTTTCTCGCACCCGCTTAAGTAAGCGACCCGAAGTAACCAGAACAAAGCAGGAATGTGCTGAATGATTAACTCTGTGGGTTTGGAGGGCAAAACAGAGATAAATCGGCGAGGTTCTTGGTCATGACTTGCCGCTCCTTGTTCCTCAGTCTGCCGCTTGCCTTCTCAACCTGCTCCCTCGCCTGCTCGGCGTAAACACCTACAGCACAAATATTGTGTCTGTTTGCATCTCCGGCAGAGTCTATCGCTATCGAACGTCGGCAGAGTATTAAGTTGGGCGATGACGGTGGTGCGAGCGAGGAGCAACGCAAGCGCAAGTCAATGACTTATCAAACCCAGTCTTAAACGTGGCAGAATCGAAGCCGACCCCATTTTGCAAACCACTCCCGCCCTGCTCCCCTGGTCGAAACCGGTTGCAGCTCTTTCCGTAACCCGGGCCCCTTGCTAAAATCCCCGGGTGGACCACCGCGTACTCTTCGTAGGCCGCCCCAAGCGCGCGCACATCGCTCCTGCGCTAGCGGCTGGCCTACACGTGGTCGCGCTCGTCAAACCACGCGGCAAGCGAAGCGGCAATGACGATCGTGACGAAGATGGCGTTGCCAGCGAGTCCATCGCAGTCGACCTCGACAACGTCGATACCGTTCTCGCAATGGTCGCCGCGTACCATACGCAATCACCCTTCGGCGCCTGCTTCACCCGCTTCGAGTCCCTCGTCCCCCTCGCCGCGCGGATCGCTGCGGAACTCGGCCTGCGCGGGCCCGGGGTCGTCGCCAGCGCACTCACCCGTGACAAGTTACGCATGCGCGAGGCCTTCGCCGCCGCCGGCGTCCCCCAACCGCGCTTCGCCGGGATCTCGACGGCGGCCGAGCTCGCCCGAGCGGCCGACTCGCTCGGGCTCCCGCTCATCGTCAAACCACTCACGGGCGCGCACAGCAGGCACGTTCACGCCTACCGCACCCACGCGGAGCTGGCGGAGTTCGCCGCGCACGAGCGGGCATTCCTGGGCGATCGCGCCAAAATCCTCCGCCGGCGCAACGAAGGACCCCTGTGGATCGCCGAACAGATGATGACCGGGCGACAGCTCACCACGACCACAATCGTCGTCGACGGCGAGCCGCGTCACCTCGACCTCGTCGATGTCCGCTCCGCACGAGACCTCGGGCGGCCCAGCTTCCAGCTCCTCACCCGCACCAGCCCGGCCCGCCTCACCAGAGAAGAGACGATCGCCGTCGAGAACGCGGCGACCGCCGCCGTGCAGGCTCTCGGGCTGCGCGACACCTGTGCCCACCCCGAGCTCCTCCTTACGCCCGAGGGCCCCATTGTCATCGAGGTGGCCGCGCGGATCGGTGGCTTTCGCTCGCAGCTCACACGCCATGCCCTCGGTCTTGACCTCGATGCCGCTGCCATCGCCCTCGCCCTCGGCCAACCGATGGACCTCACCCCGCGGTGCGCCCGAGCGGCGACCGCAGTCGAGGTCTGGCCCCCCACAGGCGGGAGGATCGTCCGCCACCCGCACGCCGAGGCGGTGCGCCAGACCCCGGGGATCCACGAACTCCACGTCGCTCTGGCACCCGATGCCACCTACGAGCCCCCTCCGGCGGGAGGACGCCCCCTGGCGACCTTCCTCGCGGTCGCAGATGACGCAGAGGCCAGCCTCCAGCTCGCCTTTCGTGCCATGGCCCAGCTCGAGGCCGTCGAGTTTGCGTGAGCAACTGTCGACGGCCGGCCGCGATGGTATCGATGCGAAGCTCGACGATCCAATATTTGCCTCTACAAGCTTCTCGGTGGCGTAGGTCACCACGACGCCCACGCGCTCCGTCGAAGTCGAGCATGCGATCCAACCCGCTAAAGCGATCGCCGAACATGAGACCGCCTGAGTGGACGAATCCGAGATGAAGCATCGCCGGCGGTGCAGGCCGTGGCGAAAATTGATGCAAGTACAAACAGATAGAGAACGGTCGCAGGTTTTCGTTGCCATCGCGTAGGAGCGTCCCGGAGTGCTTCGAGGTCAAATGAGCGGGGTCGTGCGACCAAATGCCGCGTTTTCTCAGGACGATCACAACCTAGTTTAGTCCCATGCAGACGTCGTTCCTTCTCGTCTCCTCCACGTCCTTGTGGCTCGCTATCAGCTGTAGTCCGGACTCCTCGTCGACGGGAACAGCCGCGACGGAGACGGCTTCGACGGGTGGCTCGACAGGGTCGAGCGCGGGTGAAGATACGGCGGGTACAAGCCCCGAAAGTACTGGCGACAGCTCCGGAAACACGGGCGAGACGGACGGTGAGACGAGTGGTCCAGGTGTGGATCGCATCGAACTCCCCGAACTCGTACCCGTCGACAATGGCCGCTTTGCCACCTCGTTGGTGTGCAGTGAATGTCACTCGAATGAGGCGACTGCGACGGCGATGCGCGACGAACAGGAACGCGAGATCGCCCCCGATAATTTATGGCAAGGGTCGATGATGGCGAACTCTGCCCGCGACCCGTTTTGGTGGGCCATGGTCGCCGCCGAGACATCCACGTTCCCGAGCGCGAAGGATGCGATCGAGGGCGAGTGCATGCGCTGCCATACACCGATGGCCGTGGCCGACGGAGCCTTCGACGGCCAGACGGCCCCCACGCTCGATTGGCTGTTCTCGGGCGATGAGCGTGCGAACTTCGGTCTCGACGGGGTGGCCTGCACCGCGTGCCACCAGATCCAACCCGAGAACCTCGGCAGCCCCGAGAGTTTTTCGGGCCACTTTGTCATCGCTCCGGTCGGTGAAATGTATGGGCCGCATGCCGATCCCTTCACGATGCCGATGATGATGCACACAAGTTTCACGCCGAAGCAGGGACAGCAGATCCTCGACTCCGGCCATTGTGGTACGTGCCACACGCTTGTCACCGAGGCCCTGACACCAGAGGGGAACCCGAGCGGACACTCGCTCATCGAGCAGGGTCCCTACCTCGAATGGCGAGCCTCGTCGTACACCACACAGGGCGTTCCCGGGCCCGACGCATCGAGCTGTCAGGACTGTCATGTACCAAAGGACAGTGTTGATGGTGTACCGATTGCCACCCGGATTGCCCGCCGACCGCCGGGCGGCGACTTCCCGCCGATCGAGCCGCGCGCACCCTATGGGCGACATGTGATGGTCGGCGGCAATGCGATCATGCCGCTGATTATCCGCGACAACGCCGACGAGCTCCATCCGCGGGCGAGTGCGGCGGCCCTCGAAGCCTCGGCAGCGGCAGCCCGCGACCAGCTCGAGCACGGGACAGCCCACGTCTCGGCCCAGGCGACGCGTCAGGGCGACGAGGTGGTGCTCGATGTCAGCGTTGTGAACTTCGTCGGTCACAAGCTGCCGAGCGCCTTTCCCAGTCGTCGCGTGTGGCTGGCCATCACCGTCCGCGATCCCAGCGATGCAATCGTGTTTCGCTCGGGTGGCTACAACGACAACGGTCAGCTCGTCGACGGCGTAGGGACCCCCCTCGCATCGGAGGTCGTCGACGGCCCCCACCAACCCCATTTCCAGGAGATCACACAGGATACTGAGGTTCAGATCTACGAGTCGGTGATGGCTGACGTCGATGCGAAACCTGTATACCGCCTCCTCCAGGGGACAGCCTTTGTCAAAGACAACCGCCTACTGCCCAAAGGGTGGAACCCGGGCCACCCCGATGCCCAGCAGGTCGCGCCCGTCGGAGTCGACGGTGATGCAGACTTCACAGGCGGTGCTGATGTCACCCGCTATCGCGTCCACGCGCCAACAGCTGCGGGCCCGTACGAAGTCGAGGTCGAGCTGTGCTACCAGACTCTCGGCTCGCGCTTTGCCGCCGAGTTGTTTGCCATCGACGCACCCGAAGTTCGCGCCTTCGAGCGGATGTTCAATGGGGCCTACCGCGAACCGGTGATCGTCGGCACCTCGTCGCTCACGGTTGATTGATCGGAGGATCGTTGTTCGTGCAAGTTCAGCCGCCGTTTTACTCCGAATATGTGCGACGTAGCGTCGAGCCGCCAAATGTGTAGAGCTCTTCACTTGAGGTTTCTGCACCGAGGCCACGCGAAGTGATGAGCTGAATATCGTCCTCAATCGCATCCTCGGTCAGGAACGGCTCGTAGATGTCACCGTCAACAATGCGGCTGTGCTCCAGTCGCTCCCCCGTCGAATCTCCCCACAGTGTGACCACAAAAGCATGACTCTTGCCACTTTCTTCATAGCCTTCGACTGTAATATCGAGAATGTTGGCACCCGCGTCGGGGCGATAGAGCGTGTCGAGAGGTCCAGCGTCAACTTCCAGGGGATCGAATACGGAGATTGTATCCGCGGAAGGGTCCGCAACCACCAGGTAGTCGTTTGGCTGGTCCCCACCGCGGGTCACAGAGATCGGCATACACTCGGGTGAGTAAAACGTGTAGGAGGGGGGCGTCTGTTGGGGGGCGTACTCTTCGTAGACCCACAGTCTTTGCCAGGTACCATATTTGTCAAGCTTCGGGTACCACCCCCAATCGCCATTGTGCTCGGTAAATCCGAGTTCCATCACGCCGCCAATCCGGGAGCCCGGGTTTTCTTGGTCAGCAGCAAGAAACGATGCATACACATGCAAATCGGAGGCTTTCAGGCCCTGGCCATCGTGCGGAACCGGAATCGCTGCAAGGTCGCAGATATGAACGATATCGAAGTAATGGGTACCATCGTTGAACGCGTTGAACGACGCATAGTAGGGCTCGACCCATTCGGAGTTGTACAGGCCCGTGTCGGGTGCTCGAATCAGGCGGGGTTCGTCGGTCCCACCGACCGCCTGCGCATGCAGCAAGATGTCACCTAACCAGCCCATCTCATGGGTTTGTGCAAAACTATCGACCGTGTAGGGAGTCTCGCCAAAGAGATTGGCAAAGTGGTTCGTACCGCGGGGCTCAACCGTCGAACCTGCGATCCGAAGCAGGGTTTCACCGCGGAAGGCAAACACCTGGCCGCCGGACCCGGCGTTCGTCGCGTAAACAGAGTTGACCGCGGTCCACGGGGTCGAACTGCTGAAGATCGGGTCGCTTGATTGGAGGTCGTAGCAGCCAGTGAGAGTGACAGCACACGTCAGGGCGAGGGGAACTATTTGGAATCGAGTCATCGTATCTCCACCAGCGTCTTTGGAACCGGGCTACCAGAGTCGAGGGTTGAACCTTTCGTCTGACTACCGTGTCGATAGTTTGCAGGAATGCCGTCGAAAAAAAAGGGCAAGAGTTTTTGCCCAAGGGTCACGGTTGTTCGCAGACACGAATCGTCGTTCGATCGCCAGGTGGGTTGGTGAGGAGACCAGCCCTCCCCTTTGCAGGGCTCAAAGATGCCCTTCGCGCCCATGTGGCACATGCACGAGAAGGAGCTTGAAGTCACGCGACACCAGCGTTAGGTATGGCTATGCCCAAGATGTTCGCGGCCGGAGCCCTCGTCGTTGCCGGGCTCCTCTCCGGATACCTCCCCATCCAGGCAATCGCCGAACCACCGACGGAGGCGACCGCGAGCGAAACAACTGCCAAAAGCCCTGAGACGCTCCCAGGGCGCTATGAGCTGGTACCCAAAACCTCATCCCTCGAGATCGATGCCGACGAAGCCCTCGCCCAAATCGACCGCATGGCAGGGACGGGAGAGATCGAACAGACCCTCAAGTCTGCGCGAAATCGGCGAACCGCCATCCGAGCACAACTCGAGGGACTCGAGCGCGAAACCTACCTGCGCCCCGATCGCTTGGCCCAGGTCCGCGAGCAGGCCCACCTCCAACGCAACGAAGTCGAACGCGAGGAAAGTAGCCTGCAAACTCGCCTCAAGGCCCTCGAGGAGCTGCGCGTCGCCTGGGGCGAGCGCCGTGATTTTTGGACCCAATGGCAGGCATCCCTGATTCGCGAGACCGATCCCACCGCCGCTGGACGTCAGGAATTTCGCAAAGCTCGCAAGACAGTCGGCGAGGTCCTCGAAACGGGCGGGACTGTCTACTCCAAACTCCTCCAACATCAGCGCGAGCTCGCCAATGTCCGCCGCGACCTGCTCAGCCTCGAGATCCATGCCGACGATCGGATCCGCGAAGGCAACCGCCGACGCTGGAGTCGAGATGCTCCGATACTCCTTTCACCCGCCTTTTTTGAGCGCCTTTCCGGGGTTTCCCTGGCGGAGCTCCAGGAGGGGATCGCCAGCACGCCGGGGATTGACCCCGCGTTTCTCGAACGCGTTCGCTGGGTCATCGCCGCGCACCTTGCCCTGATTCTCGGCCTCACCCTGTTTCTCGCTCGTGTCCGCCGTCACCTACTCTCCGATCAGAGCATTGTCGGCCTCCTCACGGGTCCCGGACGTACTGCGCTGTTTGTTGCGACCGCGACCCTGAGTTTTCTCTACCAGCCGATGCCAGGTCTTTGGGAAGCAGGGATCCTCGCGCTTCTCGCCGCGTCTGGGGCCTCACTCGCACCGCAGCTGCTCCCCCCTGGAGAGCGGGCGTTGGCCTATCTTCTCGCGGCCATCTATCCCCCGCTTTTTCTCCTCGGGGTCACCGCGTTCCCTGCCCCACTGTTTCGCCTCATCCTCGCGGGGCTCACGATTATCGGGATCCCGCTGCTGCTCTGGGCAGCGCAACGCCAACCGGCAAAGACACGCCGCTCCCAGGCATTCCGACTGGTTCTCTATCTCGGCGCCGCCGTGCTTGGCGTCGCGTTGCTCGCCCAGTTCGCGGGGTTTGAACGGTCTTCGAGGTGGCTTGTTGAGTCCCTCGTCGCCACCGCCTTTATTATTTATGTCGTTGTGTTCCTCCTCGACCTAGCGAGTGGAGTCACAGCCGCCCTCTCCCGGGTGGAGACCCGTACTGATGCGACATTCCTCGAACGTGCGGGCGCCCGGCTTTCCCTGCAAATGCGCTGGGTGTTTCGCGGTCTCATGGTCGTGGGAGCGCTCCTCTATGCAGGCAGTATTTGGGGTCTTTTCGACTCGGCAACCGAGATTTGGGCCCGCCTTGCGGCCATCGAGCTACGCGGTGGGGAGCTCCGGATTCGCCTCGGAAACCTCATCATTGCGGCATTTACTGTCTATCTCGGGTTTGTCTTTTCCTGGGCCCTGCGCACGCTTCTCGACATTCATATCTTTGAGCGCCGCAACATCGAGCCCGGTGTACGCAGCTCGATTGCGGTGATCCTCCACTACACACTGGTTGTATTGGGGTTCTTCGCCGGACTTGGCGTCTTGGGAGTCAGCCTGCAAAACTTTGCCCTGATCTTCGGTGCCCTCGGCGTCGGAATCGGCTTTGGCCTACAAAATATCGTCAATAACTTTGTCAGTGGCCTGATTCTTCTATTCGAACGCCCTGTCCGCGTGGGGGACACGGTCGTCGTCGCCGGCGAGTGGGGAATCGTGCGTAAGATCGGCCTACGTTCCACCGTGGTTCAATCCTTCGACAACTCCGAGCTCATTGTCCCCAATTCGGACCTGGTTTCCGAGAAGGTTACCAACTGGACACTTACGGACAAGAGTGCCCGGGTCATCGCTGCGGTCGGGGTTGCCTACGGTAGCGATGTCGCCCTCGTCCTCAAGCTCCTCGAGCAAACTGGCAACAACCACCCCGCAGCTGTTCGCCATCCCCCACCGGCGGTTCTCTTTATGGGATTCGGCGACAGTTCGCTCGACTTTGAACTCCGGATCTGGATCACCGACGCAGATCAGCGTCTGGTTGTCCGCGGAGAACTGCTCGCGGCAATCAATGCCGCATTCGCCGAGAACGGTGTCGAAATCCCGTTCCCGCAGCGCGACCTCCATCTGCGCTCGATCGATACGGACACCGCGCAACTGCTCGAGGCCCGTCGAGGATAACAACACGATCGCGCTGTCCGTCGTCATCGTCGGGGCATGGGCTGCGAGCTGGCGATTCGATGGCGATACACCGATGCTCGTTCGAGCTGGGCACGCGGGTCAATTTTCGGTACACATCGGTCCATGACCATCCGCAGGGGACCTGTTGACCGTCGTGTAAATCTGTTTGGAGGGACCGGTGAAGTCCGTGTCTGGAACTTGCTTGCCGGGCACAGGCGCGAGCCAAGTCCATTTACCGCAGTTCTCTCGTGTGAACTCGACCCGGGGGGCTCGGTCGGGCGCCATGTGCAGCACCAATTCCCGGAGATTGTTGTCGGTGTGCGCGGTGACGGCGAGGCGAAAGTCGACAATGTGCCGCACCGCCTGAGTGAGGGGGACGTTGTCCACCTCCCCCTCGGCAGCCGGCTAGAGCTGCGCAACAATTCCGCCGACGCCCCCCTCGCCTACCTGATTATTAAGGCCCATGGATAACCATGTACACACCATTCAAAGTCCAGCATAAGTCTATCCAATTGCATCCATCTCCGAACCACTGGTGACACGCTAGGACACACGTGTTTGCATCGTACTGTTGCCCCGCTCCGCGCATTTGCGTGCTCGCCGGTAGGCTGCAATCGCTGTCACCGTCCATGACACGGATGTCATCCTCGGCCCGACGAAGCTGCACAACGAAAACCTTCTTTCGCCGTATTTGACCATCTAGAAGGCCCTAGGCGTCAAAGTAAGAGATACGTTTCATCTGCAGGCCAGTCGCTCCCAGATCTCTGCGAAGAGCCAACGCCCGGAAGGAAACTGTGCTAGGTTACTGCCATGAAGCTTAAAGATGCCCGCCGGCGTTTGCCGGTCGTAACCGATTTGCCAAAACCGGACTCACGGTGGTTGTCTGATAAACAGCTATCCACCGCCAAGGGGCCGCGCTGGGCTGTTTGGGAGCTGACACTCGCCTGCGATCAGAAGTGTGCCCACTGTGGGCCGAGGGCGGGACACCGTCGCCCCGATGAACTGAGTACCGAGGAGTGCCTGCAGATCGTAAAGGAACTGCGCGAACTCGGGGCCGGCGAGGTTGTGTTGATCGGCGGCGAAGCCTACTTGCGAAATGACTTTATCCTCATTATCCGGGCCATCCGCGAAGCTGGTATGAGCTGCACGATGACGACCGGTGGCCTCAATCTGTCGGACGAGCGGATCGACGCGATGGTCGAGGCCGGCATCGGGAGTGTGACGCTCTCGATCGACGGCCTGCAAGCGACCCACGATCGTTTGCGAGGTGTTCCTGGGAGCTGGGATCGGGCGATATCGGCACTCAAACGCCTGCGAGCTGCGGGTGTAAAAGTCGCCTGCAACTCCCAGGTCAACGCGCTGACGCGCCACGAGCTGTTGCCGCTACTCGAGATTCTCGCGGCCGAAGGCATCCACTCGTGGCAACTCCAGATCACCGTTCCCCATGGCAATGCGGCGGACAACCCAGAAATCATCCTGCAGCCCTATATGTTCCTCGATGTGTTCAAGATGCTCGAGCAAATCCTCGACCGCTGCGACGAGCTCGGTGTGCGAGTT
>CAZUPD010000127.1:17341-23344 GCA_964621785.1 uncultured Nannocystaceae bacterium | reverse complement strand
CTGTTTCTCCACGTCCCCGAGCTTATTGAGCGAGACGGAAAGGTCGCGTTTGAGGCTCGCGTTGCTCGGGTCCTCCACCACCATCTTTTCAAAAATGTCGAGGGAGCGCTGGAAGTGGGTCCGTGCTCCCGCAAGGTTCCCCGCCTGTGTCTCCACGTCCCCGAGCTTATTGAGCGAGACGGAAAGGTCGCGATTTGCACTATCTCCCTGAGACGCTTGTAACTTCTCCGCTAGCTCAAGCGCATGCGTGCACTCTTGATGCGCCATTGCTAGGTCGTCGTGTGTCTGTGCAAGCTGACAACGATCACCATGCTGTACCATCCGATTGCGAAGCGTTAGTGCGTCGTCGGGAGCACCTGCGAGCAGCTTGTCCTGCGCCTTGCGGAGTAGGCGGTGAATCTCCTTGCGGGCCTTGGCAACTTCGGGATGGGAGACTCCCTCAAGCCTCGGCAGGACTTTGAACAGGATTTCATTCACCACCGAACCTGCGGCACGCAGATTTGTTTGGGCCTGTTCACTCGCCTGCTCGGCGGCGCGTAGATTTGTTTGAGCCTGTTCGCTCGCCTGCTCGGCAGCATCGCGCTGTTCGAATGCCCACCACGTCAACCCGGACAACACCACGAGCCCCAGCGACAACCCCGAAATCAAACCTACCAGTTTCCAACGCTGTCGCAGGTCGTTTGCAACCAATGCGTGTTGATACCTCTTGGCGTCCTCACTGTAAGCTTTCCCCGCGAGAAGCCCCGCGAGCTCAAGACCCCGCGGGAGATTGCTCATGGGCCGACCGTGTTTGACCCACTGCGCTGTCGCCCACGCGAGTTCTTTGTTGAGGTCTCGCTGCTTTCGCTGCGTATACAACCAATCCCGCAACGTCTTCCAGCGCACCAACAGCGAATCGTGCACCAAATCTACCCGCGGCTCGGGGTTGCCTCCGATGCTGACAAGTCGCAGCGTGCCCGCCGGTTGGCCGGAGAGGCGTTGAAGCAGTCGCTCAGCCTGTTCGCTTCCACCCGCAACCGCGAGTTCGTGTTTCGGACGGGTTTCACAGCCGTCAGCTTCGCGCTCCGCCCGGTGCAGCTGAGCCGCCTTGACGACCTCCAGCAGTTCATCTTTCGGGCGAGCCCGGCGAGTTTCACGGCCATCGGCTTGGGGCTCGACCAAGTGCAGCAGGGCCGCTTTGACAACATCATCGCCAAACTCCTGGTTGAGCTGCGCGAGCAAGCCATCGGCGCTTCGGGTCAACGCTCCGGCGACCCCTCCGAGTTCCTCGTAGGCTTCGAGCGTCAGGTCTCCGCCAAGTTCCTTGGCGTGACTCGCCAACGCGTGCAGGACGTGGGCGACCAAGGGCAGCGTGCTGTCTGGCATGGTTGGTTGTACAGGCAACGAAATCCGTTCGTGCTCTCCCGTGCGACCATCCTCGCTTGGACCATCGCCCCCCGCATCTGCATTCGGCTGCTCCTCCAACTTCCCGACGTCGTCGAGGATCCGCTGGGCGAGGTTGGATGCGAGCCGATAGCCTGCCAAATCGGCGGGCACTTCGATCGCCTCGCGCAGCAACTCGCCGACCAGCGGCGGGAGGACATAGCGGGCTGCCCAAGCCGAATTTTGCTTGTTCGCCAGTTCGGGCAGCTCGCGCATGAACGCCGACATGCAGTCGCTGCGCAGGGTCGTCACCAGGTAGACCCGCAGGGTTTGGTCGCTGAGCAACCCGGCGAGCGCCCGGGCGAGTGGGCCCCGCTGGTCGACGGCGGCCAGGGTACATGCCTCTTCGAACTGGTCGAGCACCAGCAACAAGCTCTCGCCGTCGGGAAGGTGCTTATGCATGAATTCACCGAGCGCATGCCCATATTTCTCCATTCGGAGCGCCAAGTCGGCCGCTGTGGTCCCAGTACTCTCGACTTCGTGATGCAACTGGTCAAACACAGCATTGGCCAAGGTCGCCAACGGCGATTCTCCCGGCCTGAGCACGGCAACCCGCCAACCCGCAGTCGCACCCGCGACAGGTTGCTCGCCGACGTGAATCGCCGGCACAACGCCGGCCTGGACAAACGACGACTTACCCACCCCACTCGGCCCCTCCACAATCAGCCACCGACACGGTCCCCCGAGCTTGGCCACCGCTTCCCGAACGGCAGCGCCACGGCCACAAAAGTAAGCGCGCGTGTCCATCGTAAAGGCACCGAGGCCGGGATAGGGGTTGACGGTTGGAAGCGTCCCGGGCGGACGGGCATCCCGCTCTTCCACTTCAGCCCCTACCCGCGCACGCCATGTTTCGAGGAGTCCCCGAAGATATTCCGCGATAGCTCGGTCGTAGGCAGCGGGTTCATCCGAGTCCCCTACCTCGACGAGGACGAGTCCCCGCTCGGCATATCGGCGGCGCGAATCGTCGGTTATCGATCCCTGCGGAACCAATGCGACATTGGCCGGAGCATTGGCGCCTCCGGGCGGATGGCCAAACTCGTAGACAATCCCCTCCAGCAACTCGTCACTCGGTGTATAGCCAACAAATACCCAAAGACGACTGCGAAACAACGCCGCAACTTGTTCGTGAATGCTCGCCTGTTGGTAGCAAACCCGCCGGTCGAGGTCGCTCTCCGTCAGGACCCAACTGCCAGGGTCCTGATAGGTCCCATGAAGCTTGAGCAAAATCCGAGACTGCAGGGCTACGTTGCCAGATGGCACCTGCGCAGGCCAAGTCTTGGGCAAGAAGTGCTCGAGCTGTCGGTCGAGGTTGGTGGTGGCGATTTGATAAAGTGCAGGTGCAAGTTCACCGAGGGCACGACAAGTCGCGCTAGGCTGCTGAACGCCACTGTCAAACCGAAGGCCGTCGCGAACGATGTCTCGAAAACGAACGTCGCCCAAGTTGCGATGAACCGCAGCCAAGGCCCGAGCAACTTTGCCGCGCGCAAGCAAGTCGGTGACCGTGGAGGCAAGTTGGTCCCCAGCTTCATAGGTGCACTCAAGTTCGTCCAAGCAGGCACGCGCAAGCTCAGGCAAGGATGAGAGGCCGGCGGCCTGGCTGACGAGAGGGCCAACGCAGATAATTAGGTTTCGCTCGACAAGGGCGTTGACCAGTCGAGCAGATGAAGGGGTGTTGGGAGGGGGCATGTGGTGCTATCCCTCAGTACCGAAAGTCGATGGTTCGATCACATGTTTTTGGTGATTTTTGAAACTTGCGAGTTCACGGCAAAAACACTGTTCACGACCCATGCCAACTGCCCGAGTGTCGAGGCTGCGAGGTCGCCTCACCACACTCGGCTAGCTCGCCTCCACGGCTTCTCGTGTCACCACAGTATCTTCTAGTTCCCGCAGGTTCTTCCCACTGTCTTTGTCTTTCCAGACCTTCCAGCCATTGGCGGGTGAACCACTGACAACTGTCGCGGCGGCGCTCGGCGACGTGAACAGGACATCGCGTAAGAAACGAATGGGTTTCCCCTCCTCCTCCTTGTCGGCACTCGCCTCACCACACTCTTCCACACTCCCATCCGCAATCAGCTCTGCTCGTATCGCCCTTCGCCCCTTTCTCATCGACGGCAGGATTCGCCCACCCTCCGAACCTGCGAGGACCACGAATCCCTCGTCGGTCGCCAATCCTTCGGCTTTCACATTTCTGCTGAGCACCTCATACTGCAGCCTAACGTTCGCAAGCGGACCCGACGATCCGGCGGTTTTCCCTTCAGACCTTTTCGCCAAAGGTGTTAGTAGCTGGAATCCAAGTGCTGCCAAGAGGAGCCGGACTGGTTCGAGGAACTCCTCCATCGCGTCGCGGTCAGCTCTCGGCAATGCTGACTCGGTTGGTGTATTTATATTCGTGAGCGAGACTCGCTTGACGTCGATGGCAATGCTCACCATCCGTGCCTCGAGGAACTTGACGTGGGACTTCGTCAGATTGTCGTCCTTTGACGAGACGAACACGACCCGATCGAAAAACTCCTTGTTCTCGTCCTTGAGATGGACCGTGAGTCGTTCATACACATTCTCCGCCTCACCGATGTAGGCCCGTGGACGCGTTCCATCTGGGTCGTCGCCGACTAGTACGTAGACGCCGGGCCGCCGGCTCTCAGGCCAGGATTTTAGTTCACCGATCCTCGCCCGGGGACACACGATTGCTTGGCCAGTCCAGTTAACGAGCTCGGCATGGCGGATCCCAGAGGCCGAGCCGTCAGCGAGGTAAATGCGTATTGATCGTCCGTGTCCCATTTCTGCTCCTTCTGCTTTGCGCTCGATGGCCGTTGAAGATGTCCACGGCCCGGTCATTGTTGTCCGGGCGGATAGTACGACGGACTTTGACCTCACTGCACACGAGCGCATATCACGCAAACTGCTGTCTCCTTTACGAACATATGAATAACGGAGTTTGCGAGGCCAACGGCAGCGGCCACTGTGCATGCCTACTGCGAATGAGGATGTATCTGTGCACAAAAGAGATCACCTCATCTAACGGCAAGGAGCCGAAGATACGGTCGCGTCTCAACATCGTGTCACTACAAGTAGTTTCTGTGCGAGTACCCAACGCCTGCGATGGTACATTTCCGGCCCGTGTCACTGGCACTCGACCCCGCGCGTACCATCGCCGTCAGCTACGCTCGCGTCGACGATGGCGGGCTCAGGCGATCCAAAATCCGTAAACTCGCGGAGGGTCTGGCATCACGCGGATTTCACGTTTTGACCGACTACACCGCCTCTGGTGAACTTCCTGGCGAGACGCGACGGGCGATGCTCAAATGGGCCACGCACTCGCGTTGGATTCTCTGCATCTGCGACGCTGCCTACTGCACCCAGTGGACGGGCGCCCAGTCTGACGAGCGCCGTGCCGACTCGACTTGGGAGGATCTACTCTTCGAACAGATCTTCTGCGATGCCCACTCTCGCAATCACCGTTTGGTTCCCGTGCTCTTCGACGATGTACCGGATGGTTGTATTCCGCTACCCCTTCGTCCATTTTCCTATCACCGCTTTCCCGCCCAGCACCAATCGTTGTACAGGCATCTAGAACAATATGCCGCCATGCCTCTCTCGGATCTCTCCCCTGGGTTTGTGTTCGATGAGAACGTTCCCACTCCGCTCCCCGCCGCGTGGATCGCGTTGGGTGGCACCACAATGTCGCGACGTCGGCGAACTCCCGCCCAACGAGCGACTCGCCAGTTACGCGATTTCTTCATCGATGCGTTTTCCCTCGACGACCTCAAGTCCTTTGTCACCTACAGTGAATGCGGTGGCGATGCAGTATTCCAAGACATCGACTGGTTCGGCTCAAAGAAGGCGGTCGTCAGCCGTGTTGTCACGACTCTCATTCGCCACGGTGCTATCGGCGACTCGTTCTTCGCCGAATTACTTGACGAACGCCCGCAGCGGACGCTCGACCTTCGCCACCTCGAGCAGCTGTGGACTGCGCACCACGAGCAGATCAGTGCCTTCGCCGAGCGAGTTCCCACGCAGGCGCGTGTTCCTGACTCCTATGAACCCAAATTCGATATTTCCCAGTCCGCCACGGCTTCGAGGACTCGGTCGTATCGTCCAATCAAACTGACGAATACGCCCAAGCTTGATACCAAACCACTGCAAACTCTTCCCGGCAAACACCTGTTGGTTCGCCTCATCGATCGCACAAAATACTGGCGAACATTGATCGACGCCTGCGACAACAACCGCCACAACCTTGGGATCGTGGTTCACGGTTCCTCGCATCAAAATGTTGAAATCTTCCTCAAACGGATCCGGGCCTACTTTCGCGGTGCGGCGAGGTATAACCACCGTGTGTGGACAATTGGGTTGCAGTCGGACTTTCGGACCGCAGTCGCCCCCGCGGACTGGGGCAATCGGCTCCGCAGCACACTCGGTCGACTCGACCTTCCACTCGTGGAGGCGCTTGAGGACGCGACAAAAAGCGACGCCGCGATGTTTGTATTTACAAAGTCTAGCGATCGTCCCCTGCACGGTCAGGACCTCTCGCAACACCAGCGGGATGGGCTCGTCGATTTTTTTGCCAGCTACCTCCCAGAT
>CAZUPD010000127.1:11182-17331 GCA_964621785.1 uncultured Nannocystaceae bacterium | reverse complement strand
GCCCTACGAGGTCGAGCCCTGCGACTCGTTTTACCTACGGATCTGCCGGGCGATCAACCAAGCGCCCAACCTCGACTTTCTTGCGATTGACCCGCTCGAACTCCCTACCTGGCACGATGTTTGGCAATCGATCCAGGATATCTACTCGCAAAAAGGTCTCGAACTCCCTCCTGAGCTGGGCCCGTCATGCCGCAAGCGATTTGACGTGCTCACAAAAAAACATGACTGTACATTTGCTGATCTCGCCAACGGCCTTGTCGACGCGATCGAAGTTGTGACAAGGGGAACCCATGATGCGCAATCCTAGGCCACAACCCCGGTATCAACCTGGCCGCCCGGTGATCCCGGTTGAAGGTCTCCGTGGTCGAGACGGCCTTCCGTATCTTCCGGACCCGCGACTGATTGCTGCGATCAATGCCGCAATCGTCCTTGGACGCCCGTTGTTGCTGACGGGTGAACCCGGATGCGGCAAGACAGAGTTTGCCTGGGCTGTGGCTCACGCGATCGACGATCAGCGGCCTTCCCAAGAAGGAGGTCCCCACGGGTTGCTCGAGTGTCATGTCCGAAGTGACTCCCGCGCCCGTGACCTCCTGTACCACTACGACGCGCTACACCGTTTTGGCGATGCGCACCATGCTGAGGGGCGAGTACGGCATCACTCGACGGATCCGCGTAACTACCTCCAACTCCTCCCCCTGGGCGAGGCTCTGGTGGCACCCCATCGCCAAGTTGTGCTGATCGATGAAATCGATAAGGCTCCGCGCGACCTCCCCAATGATCTCCTCCGTGAGCTCGAAGCTGGGGAGTTTGAAATCCCCGAATTGCGTCGCGTCGAGCCTCATGATGCAGATACATCCAAGTCTCCCCGGACACGTTGGGCGCAATCCTACACCCGAGTGATGCGCCCCGAGAACCCGAGAGCTCCAAAGCCCGTCGTCATCATCACCAGCAACGTCGAGCGTCAACTCCCAGACCCGTTTTTACGCCGCTGTATCTTCTTTCACATCTCCTTCCCCGACAAGCAGCGGCTCACCGAGATCATCCGTGCGCGGGCAAACGAAGTACCGTACCTCGACCGGGCAGTGGAGCTTTTCTTGACCCTACGCGATGTCCCTCGGCTCACGAAGTATCCCGCAACTTCGGAGCTGATCGACTGGGTCACAGAGCTACGCGATTTGTATGTGCAAAAAGATGTTGAGAAATCCCTCGACCTGATGGCGGGTGCGATCGGAACCGACGCCCAGGGAAAACGCAAACTCGACCGACTTAAAGCCCTCTGGCGCGACCTGCCGGGGATGCACTGCCTGCTCAAACTACGCGAAGATTTGCAGGCGATAGGTTGCTAGTTCGTGGACAGGCTGCCGTCATTTCGCAAACTGCTCGAGGGACTGGTCGCCGATGGCCTCGTTCAAGACGACCTCAACCACCTCCTCGCCGTCGAAAACCTACTCGAAGCCGCCAACCGGGAGCAATGGACCCGAAACCAGGTTGCGGCTGCAATTGCTTCGTTATACGCAAACACCCCGGATGCGTGGAACCGAGTTGACCGAGCGATTCGCCATGCACTCGGAGACCCAAATGCCCTGCCGCCGGTCGGCACGCTCGCGGAACGTCCGCCGACAGCAAAGCCGACGGATGTGTACCTCTCGATCGGGGCCGCCAAGTCAGAGTCGCTACTCGCTCGTTTGCGCAGGTACAGTCGTTCGGCACTCGAGCGAACCCTGCAAAGAATGGCTCGTATGTCAGCAGCGAGTTGGACGGCTTTGCTGGCGCTCGGACTTCTCACAAGTGCAGTCGCGGGAACTCTGGCGATCGAGGAGGGGTCGGAGCTGATCGAAAAAACGCTCACTCCCCAGCAAGTGTCCGATACTCACCCCGAACCTACACCAAATGCGAGCATTCCCGAGACACCAGAACAGAAGCCAGAGCAAGAGCCAGAGCCGGTGAATAAAGTGACATTTCGCTCGGATGGCTCCACTCGACTCGAGATCCCAAAGCAATCGTTCGACCTCGCAAAGAGACTACCGGGACTTGAGGGGACCACCACAGGCGGTCTGATGTCCGCCCTCTACTTTATTACACTTGTTGCTGTTCAATACCTGTCCATACTCGGCATCTTCATACTTGCAATTGCAATAACATCTCTCGGCTTCACTTGGCTCAGCACCCCGCGGGCGTTCCGAGCACACGTTCGCAAGCGTCGCACCGATGCAAAGGTCTTGAGAGAACAATCGGCTGAAGCTCTCGGTTCACAGACCGCCCCCTACTTGGTCGACCTGTTCGAACCATTCGGTATCACGAACTCGTCGGCACATATCGATGATCTTGCAACTATCCTTGGCCGTATCGGTTGTGAAGTGCCGGGCGAAACACTCGATGTCAGCCAGACACTCGACAGCACCGTGCGTGCAGGCGGTATTCCGACCCCGGTGTTACAATCGAGCCACTCTCCGCGCGACCTTCTGATTTTGGTCGATATCGAAGAGGGCGACCATCCGTATCTGCACGCTGTGGAGTGGATCTTACAACGCTGGCGCCGCGGGGGGCTGGGCTTTGTCCGCTTCAACTTCGCCAACCGCCCGGACATAGGACTCGAGCAGTGGACCCGAGACAAAAATTTTGGCTGCACGCAGGGTCAACCCACGGACCTCGATGCGGTCGCACGCCGATTCGAAGGTCTCCCCCTGCTCATCTTTTCCCGCGGAACCGACCTCGTACTCGAACTTCGAGGTGCCGACCCAGTCGAGGCAAGCTGGCTCGCGTTTGCTGGGGTTTGGCCCAAACGATTGTACATCGATCTCGACCCGCTGCCGCTACCCAAGCGCGTCGACGCGGTGGTGCACGACAAACGCTCGACCCTTGAAACCTTGCAGGCACACGGATTTATGTGTGTCCCCTTCTCCCTCGCTGGTCTCGAAGCAGGAGCGATGTACCTCGCAGGCCGAGACGCCGCACATCCCGAGTACGAGCCCGTCCGCCCACTTGCCGAGGTCCGCGAACCGATCGAAAGTTGGCTCGCAGCAGTGGCAGTCGTCCCCGACCCAACGTGGGTACAGATGGAGGCGTTCCGACGCGAGTTTTTTGCCGAGGAACTTCCCGACCCGAGGTATCTGCAGAGGGCTCTCGAATGGGTACACGATGCGTTTGCCGAACGGGGAATCATCGCAGATGGAACCAAAGATAACGGGCAACGACTGGCTCTAAACGAATTTGCCGACGACCTACTCGTGAGGCAGATTCGTCGGGACTTTGCGAGGCCCGAATCGGAGAGTTTGCTCGTGCGAGCACGCAAACTCCTGCTCAGGCAACTCCGGGGGGCTGCTCCCGCCAAGGATGACCCCGCCTACAAAATGTGGTCATTAAAGGTCGCATACCAAGAGGCCATGCTCGCACCCGCAAGGGCGAATGAACTATTGGCCCCGTTTCTAGGTACGGAAGTCGAGGATGAACTATTCGAAATGGTCGCCGGAGCCGAGGACCGCGAGACTCAGCTGCGAGATTCGGGAGAGCTCGCGCAGCCATTGGCGGCAGAGGTGCACAGCTGGAGTCTGGATGGCAATCGTGTACCGATGGTGTGGTTCACCCCGTGGACAAGTGTTCGACGCTCGCGGACGTCGTGGGCGACCTGGGTAGCGGGTACGGGAGTTGTCATTTGTAGTTCCGTGGTCGCGGCCTTCCTGCTGTGGCCCGGAGTCGACGATAACGGACCACTCGTCGGTTTTGTTCCTGCAGATATTGAGGTGCAACCTCCCGACAATGCCCGGCTATCGGACAATAATGGAACGAAACCATCGGATACACCGGAGGGCGGGTGCGACTTTTCGAGACCGCCAGTATTTCCACCTGAGCCCAACCCGGATATTCACGCGCCCCCCACTGGTCGAAGCTGCGGGGTCATTGAAACCGCATTGGCGGGTACGAAGGCACCGATGAACCTGATAGGTCTGTCTGGGGGGGAGTTTACGATGGGGAGTCCAAAGGCTGGCGGCTTGGACAAACACCGCGTGGCGCTGTCGCGGTTTGCTATCTGTGAAACGGAGGTGAGTGTCGGGCAATATGAGTTAGTAACCGGAGAAAAGCCCCCACTTTGCCTGTATGGATGCGAGGGCTACCATCCAGTACAACTGAGCTGGTATAAAAGCGTGCAGTTTCTGAATGCACTAACACTCTATGAGAATAAAACCCGTGCAAAGAGCGACAAGCTAACGGAGTGCTATGACGAGAAAACATGGTCTTGGGATACATCTTGTACGGGATATCGACTACCAACTGAGGCAGAGTGGGAATACGCTGCGCGAGCGGGCTCGACAACGTCATATTTCTTTGGTGACGATGCCAACGAAGTATGTCGGTATGCCAATATTTTAGACTTCTCTTCAAGTATAGAAGACGACGAGGCCGCACTTTGCAATGATAATTTTGCCAACTTCGCCCCGGTTAAAACGGTTGCGTTAAGAGCCAACCCGTGGGGGCTCCACGGCATCGCTGGCAATGTGTGGGAGTGGGTGTATGATGCAGACGAGATGCAAGATCTCTTTGACGAGCTCTTCGGGTTCGTGGATACGGGGAATGCAGCTGAAAAGATAGACTTCTACAAATCTCCGGAGGCCCGGCGGAACCCCGTAAAACTGGGGTCAGACAGGCGTGTCCTGCGAGGAGGCTCATTCATCGATGGACCGTTAGCTGTCCAATCAGCCGGTCGACTCATGTACCACCCTGAGAACGGGGACCGAAGTATCGGGCTACGTTGTGCCCGCGGCGAATATCCTCAACGAGTGTCCTTCTCCGAAGACTCGTCAATTATTCCGCGTCCATCAACCGACTGATGGTTTTGGAACCGTGGGAACAAACTACGTGCACAACGGAAACCTTCGCTACTATCGGTATTCACTGACCAAGATCTTGTTCTGTCAACAAACGGCAGATACTCGTAAGACCCTCCTCGCAAAACAAAGAACGGAGGAGTCTTATCATTGCCTGGAGTCTGTAAATCGGGACGAGGATACTCATTGTACACCCACTCCCAAGCATTTCCTATCATACCATGGAGCCCCCATGGATTGGGCATTAGCTGAATCCCAGTAACCGGAGCGAGGTTCGGGAAACCATCACTACAAGCCGCTCGTTCACGGAAACGGTGGAACTCGAGCTCAAAATCCTGCGTGGGTACCGACTGATCCCAAACATTGGCATATCGACAAGAGTCTCCGTCATCATCGCCAAAAAAATATCGTGTCGTAGTCCCCGCTCGCGCAGCATATTCCCATTCTTCCTCGGTTGGCAACCGGTAACCTGTGCAGGACTCATCCCAAACCCAAGTTTGCTCATCGTAGCACTCGGTCAATGTATCATTTGGGCGAGCACGGTTTTCCAATCGCGTGAGCGCATTTAGATAGCGAACTGCATCTCTCCAACTGACTTTCTGTACAGGATGCTCATCTTCACACCCAGCTTCGCAGTCGTTCGGCCTCGTCCCCATCACGAGCTCATACTGGCGAAGACTGACCTCCGTTTCACACATCCCAAACCGCGAGATATTGACTTCCCGTTGCTGTTCATCTGCGCCGACCTCCGAGTCTTGACTGTCCATCATAACAGAACCCCGAGGCAACCAAACCAACCGCGGACGGAGGGCCTCTCGGGGTTCCTGTTCGGAACTAGAGGGCTCGGAATTCGCCCAAACGAAGTATCCAGCAACGACAGGCGTTGCAAGTCCAATTGCAATTGCAACCAGACCCAACAGCCAAGCACTCCATACCGGCAACATGACTCCCGCAAGTGCGGCAAAAAGCGGCCTTCTCGGCCTTTGGATTTTGCTCGAACGAGTCATCGCTAGGTTGTACTCCACATGACTGCGAGGCCAATACATCCGCAGAAAAGAGTCCGAACCGATTCATTGACACATCGTTCGCACTGCCCTACGTTTTCAGTATGAGCGAAGAGCAAGTCACGTCCAAGGTCAAGTGGATTCAAATCGACTCCGGGCAAGCGCGCGTAACCCCCCATGAAAAACACACATCATGCGCAACATACATCATGGAAGTGGCCGGAGGATGTCTCGTCAAAGAAATTGCGGTCAAATCCTCGCACGGTGCAGCACCCGGCGTGGCCATGACCTTCATCATCGGAGCCCGACTCTCCGACTTCAT
>CAZUPD010000127.1:0-11172 GCA_964621785.1 uncultured Nannocystaceae bacterium | reverse complement strand
ATCGAGGAACCTCAAGACCCATCCCCCACTTGAAAAACCATCCCTGGCTCGATAACCCGCCAGGAATCCCCTTCGCGCAGAACTCGCTTCACGCACACCTCATACTTCTCGCCCTCACGGAAAACCAAAATCTCATTGAACCCGTGCTTCTCGGCCACGGCCCAGCTTCCCAAAGAAGGTGCCGCGGCGATTCGCAACGTATGCTCGCTTCGGTCCGGCCACTTCTCCTCCGCGAACCACGCACTGTGTTGGTGCCCGTGCAACACCAGCGACACCTTGGCCTCGATCATCGCGTCCTTGACGGCGCCTGCGTTGAGCAGACCTGCGTAGGGGGCGACATCTGTGATCGAAGGCATGGGTGAGACGGGATGGTGGAGCACGGCGATCCGCACCGCTGAATCTCGCCAGTTGTACCCACGCAGCCGGGAGAGGTCTTGACTATGGACCAACCCCGGGTCGAGGCGTCCGAGTCGGTCTCGCAGCTTCTGGGCTTCCTCAGCGGTGCCCGTCTCTCCTGCCTCTACGGCCCTCTTTCTGGCTTCGTCGATCATCCCGATCACGGATTGGTCTTCGAGTTCACCGCCGTACTCCGCGGATCCTAACAACACGACTGCGATCCCAGCATCCCGGTAGCGCACGACTTCGAGTTCACGGCCCTCGGGAGGCTCTTCGAGCTTGGGTCGTGGTATCGAATCCATCGCTTTGGCGAACGGGAGATGTCGCTTCCTCGCCCCCGCGGCTCCCCGGGTTTGCGTCCAGTCGACGTCGTGGTTGCCTCCGACAACGAGAACCTGTGGGTCATTCGGTCCGAGTGAAACGTGGGACTGCAAGCTCTCTCGGATATTCTTGATCCACTGTTTGGCTTCGTTTAGTTCCTCCGTCGATCCTGTCTCGACGAGGTCGCCTGATATCACCAGGACATGCGGCCCGCACTGCTTGTTCGCGCATTGCTGGATGTACTCGGTATAGCTCTCGCGAACGGGTCCTTGCCCAACCGCTTTTCCGAGGTGAACAGCCGTCCTCCCTGCCCCGCTCACGTTTGCTCGGCTCGCCGATTTCCTCCCGACGTGGACATCGGATACGTGGTGGATTCGAAACGCTGGAGGTAGATGCTGGGCGATAACCGGGTCCCCAATCTCGAGTGGGTGGTTGCCTGACTTCGTCGGGATCAGCAGGCCGACCTGTTGCAGGCGCGTGAGTGTATCTGCATCTTTTGGCGGCTCACACCTCGCCACTCTGCGGACTTCGTCTTGCTGTTCACGACTGAGTCCTTCATAAAAAACGTAAGTCGTATAGTTCCACCCCGGAGCCTTATTCGCTTCACGTGTAGTTGCCTGTACAAGCCGTTCGATGCTTGCTTGGTCGGCCGGCCTCTCGAAGTCTCCGCGCTGTTCGGCTTGACTGAGTAGGAGCTCGAGCAAAAATGGATTGCCCTTCCAGCGCTCCGGCACGTGGGCCAGAAGCTGCTTCGCTTGCGAACTGCGGGCGAGCTCGGACGCCTGTTCTCGACTCAGAGGACTCAAATGCTCCTGAAGATCACGCGGGTCAATATAGACAGGATTCTCGCTGCGGAGAGCGGCCCATTCCGCCGGCGTCATCGCTACGAGTATGCTCTTCTCCGCGTTCCGCCAGCACTGACAACGCTCAATAAACTGCCGAATTTTCGCTCTGTCGGGCACCCGCACACAACCCGTACCAATATTTGAAACCTCAAATAGATGTGTTCCCGGTTCGTCTATGAGGAGCACGGGACAAGCACCGACCTTGAGGTCCTCGAGCCGCCGGCAATGATCGAGGCGGTGAATCTCTGCCTTGTCTTTCCCGAGTTGCGCAAGGACACCTCGAAGGGCCCATGTCTTCCCCGATCGCCGAGTCCCTACCAGCGGCCAAAACAGTCCACTCGGTTCGCTGCCTGACACAAGTTCAGCCAATGCTTCCCAGCTGCGCACATCCAGGCTCCTGCGATACGAAAGCTGAGTATTAAATATCTGTGGCATCGCGCACCTCCAACTCGCCATGAGAGCGGTACAACCAATCAAAAAACGGCCGATCGTCGGCGAAAATCCATCCGTCTCTAGCGTCGATAAGCCCCGCGTTGCTGACCGCAATTCGCTCAGTTCGACCGAGCTCGTGATACGGGCTCAGGCTGCGGCGGCCTGCTTTGAACGCTTCGTCGAACTCGGTGAGGAGCACACGTTGGGCTGCGCTTGTGATCTCCCCCCATCGACCTTCGAAGACTCCTCGTTCGTTGCGTACAACTTCGTCTTCGTAGAGGTCAATGAAGGCACGCCTGTCGACTAGCGGTCTGAGGTCCCCACGACGGGCGGCCTGGACAAGAGTGTACCCCATCACTTGTATATACAATGGCCAACAACCGCAAACTTCGAGTACCCATTCTGCGGCCCGTTCGAGCGAGACATCTGGTGGAGCTGTCTCGACAAGAAACGTTCTCGCCTGTTCCTCCGGGAGCGGTCCGAGCTCAACCGTGCGGTAGTCGTTGCCAAACGAGGAACCCGGGGTTCGATTGGCCTGGCGGAGGACTGCTCCCCAATCCGCATGTGAACCCGCCACTACGAGCCGGACGACCCCTTCTTGACCGATGCTGCGCAGCCAAGTAAACAGCGAGTCGTCGCTTTCGTAGAGTTTGCCAATTTCGTCCAACAACACGACCGGCCGTTCGCCGGTGACCCGGTCCCAGGTCGCACGCAGGTTCTTCGCGGGAGATGTTGTATGAACAAGTTCTGGGTCGAGAATCATCGCCAACTCATCGGGAGTCTTGGGCGCATGGCTTTCGAGCGACTTGTTGTATACGAGCCGATGTGGCTTCGACACTCGCTCGAGATAACTCAGGATGGATGACTTACCCGAACGTCGCGGGCCCTTGAGCAACGCGGGGTTTCCGATCTCAATGAGTGTTTGTAGCTCAGCAACGATGGCTTCGCGGCCGGGCAACACCTCAACATCTGTCATCGGGCTGCCGGGTAGGAATGGATTGAGTAGCAGTGGCGCTTGGGTTTTTGGGACGAGGCCCTTAGGTTGGCGTCTTGGGACACTCTCGGACCGGGCCTTTGTTTTTGCAGCTCCCGGAAAAACGTAGCCACGACCATCCCACGGTCGGGATTGAAGGATAGGTCCAGAATCATCGTTGCTGAGATCACCGGCAAGCGCTGCCCGAACTCGGTCTGGGCGGTGCAGCAATCGTCGGTATCCGGCAAGAGGGCGATAGAGAACTGATTCGGAGTTCTCAGGGCGCGGTACAGACATTGCTAAACCGGGGTACTCTGAGTCGCCGCAGAAAAAACCTCCCGGTGTTATCGTCAGGAATGAGTTTTCCAAACCATACAGCGTTGCGAGGGCTTGCCCACGTACTGTATGAACAATTATTTTCCCAGCGCTGCTGCTGACGATACGACCTTGATCTGGGGACCACGACACCGCCGGCACCAATTCTTGATGGCCAGCGAGACGGGCTACCTCCTCGCCTGACGATATGTCCCACACCCGCACCGTCCCATCTTCTCCGCCACTGACGACACTGCGACCGTCCGAGGCCCACGACACCGCCCACACCCTTCCTCGATGGCCTTCGAGACTGGCTACCACCTTCCCCGAAGATGGGCACCACACACGCACCGTCCCATCATTGCCACCACTCGCCACTCGCCGACCGTCTGAGGACCACGACACCGCCATCACCGGTTTAGGATGTTTGGTGAGGCAAAGAACTGCTGAACCCGATGAGACGTCCCATACCCGGACTATCCCATCATCGCCACCACTCGCCACTCGTCGACCGTCTGGAGCCCACGACACATCCCACACTGTTCCTTGATGCCCTTCGAGACAGGCTAACGCCTTGCCCGATGATGCATCCCACATCCGCACTTTCTCATCATCGCCGCAACTGACCAGATGCCGGCCGCTCGGCGCCCACGACACAGCCCACACCCATTCTTGGTGGCCGCTGCAACAGGCTACCTCCGATTCCGAAGATACGTCCCACACCCGTACCTGCCCATCTCTACCGCCGCTGGCCACTCGCCGACCATCCGGGGCCCACGATACCGCGATAACGTCTCCTTGATTACCCGCGAGACTGGCAACGACCTCGCCCGACGATGCGTCCCACACTCGTACCCCCCCTTCTTTTCCGCCGCAAACCACTCGTCGACCATCCGGAGCCCACGACACCGCCCACATCCTTGCCTGATGTCCCACGAGACAAGCAACTTCGTCACCCGTCAACGAGTCCCAAATCCGTACCTTCCCATCATCTCCTCCGCTGACCAAACATCGACCATCCGGGGACCACGACACCGCCCAAACTGTTCCTCGATGGCCGGCGAAGCTGGCAACTTCCTCACCAGTCGAGGCGTCCCACACCCGCACCTTCCCATCATCTCCGCCGCCGGCTATGCGCTGACCGTCCGGTTCCCACGACACCACCCGCAATCTTGATTCGGGGGCTGAAGCACTGGTGAGTTCCTCACCCGAGGATGCGTCCCAGACTCGTACCTTCCCATCTAAACCGGCGCCGGCCACCCGCTGACCCTCTGGAGCCCACGACACAGCCGTCACCGTTCGTTGAGGACTAACGAAACAGACGAGTTCTTCGCCCGATGAGGCATCCCACACCCACACCTTTTGATCTTGACCGCTACTAACTACACGTCCTCCATGTGGAGCCCACGAAACCGCCGCCACAGTGCCTTGATGGCCGGTGAGGCAGGTCAGTTTTTCACCCGATGAAGCGTCCCAAACCCGCACCATTCCATCATCTCCGCTACTAGCCACCCGCTGGCCATCCGGGGCCCATGACACGGCCGTTACTCTACCTTGGTGGCCCGCGAGACAGATGAGTTCCTCACCCGATGACGCGTCCCACACCCGAAGTTTTCCATCCTCTCCACCGCTGGCCACTCGTCGACTGTCTGCGGCCCATGACAGAGTTCTCACTGACGGTTTATGGCCCGCGAGACAGGCAACTTCCTCGCCCGTCGACACGTCCCACACCCGAATCTCTCCACCAAAACCCCCCGAAGCCACACAGCGACCATTCGGAGCCCACGAAACCGCGAACACTCTTTCTTGATGACCATGTTTGACCCGAACCCTCCCCTGTGAATTCGATTGAGGAAGATCGCTTGCCATTGATGCTGCGCCAGCACAGTCAGACCCTGACCAACGGCACCCTGTCCATGCCGACTGATCGAGACATGCTTCGACAAGCGACGCATTCTCGAGGTCGCAATCATCCACCCCCGCGTAGGTAAAATCTGCCCCGTTCGCAACCAACCCCTGAAGGTTCGACTCTTCGACTCGGATTGCGCGGAGGGAAGCTCGGCGAAGATTCGCCCGAGAGAGATTCACACCCACGAAGTGTGCGCCATCAAGAGTCGCATCATCGAGCCTGACTGCGGACATATCGCGATGGCAAATCCTTACTTTAGATAGCTTTACCATGCGAAAGTCAGCTCGCGGCGGTATCCATCCGGCCGACTCCCCAGTGCGCTCAGCAAGACCCATTAACAGACGAAACGCATTCGCTGCTGCCTCAGCTGTTTCCGCCAGCGGTTTGGAACTATCAGCAAGGGCCCCCCGCTCGTCGACAAGCCACTGATGAAGTCGCCGGATCGCCGGAGACTTGCGTAAGTCACCACCTTCCCGACGCAAGAGTTCGTGCACGAAGTCGAGAACCTCTGCTGTCAGCGAACGCGTATCAAGAACCTCGGCCGGGCGCTCTGTGAGGCCACTAAGCAGGCCCCGGGCGAAGAAAAACTCGAGAAACGACTTATGGGCAAACCGAAACTGATTTTCGGCCGACTCTTCCCACACGAAAAATGCCCCACCTTGGATTTCGTGAAATGCAGTCTCGCTCGGCGTTTCGACTAGCAGGCCGGACATCAACGATAGGACGGACGTCCGCAATTCCTGCCATGAACACGACGATGCCCCCGTTCGCCAGAGTTTTTCCGCAAGGGCCTCGGCAAAAATCTGCTTTTGGTCGTCGGTGAATGCTTCGGGATCTCCTGACCGGGTGTGGGACAGCCAATGCTCAAGGTACGCTTCGTAGATGTCAGCCGATGCAACGCGTGCATCCGGGTCGAGTTGCTCGATCGTCTCGAGCACCATCCCCAACAACATCGGCCGCGTAACAAGGTCGTTCAGATCATACGTTGTAGAAATCTTGTGCAAGACTTGGCGGGAATCTGCCCCCTTGGCAAAAGTCCGTTGGACGATATTCTCGATTTGCAACGGCGTGAGCGGCTGAAGCCGGATTGTTCGCACCTCACTTTCGCCAAGTCCGGTCGTTGAACAGGCTTTTCGTAGGACCGAAGTAAGCTCTGAAGCGCGGGCAAAGAAGTGATCGCGCGAGGTCAATAAGAGGTATCCACCCAAGTCGACGAGGCGTAAGAACGAAGTGACAGAAGCCTGAACATCCCCGAACTCGACGCGCGTCGCCATCTCGTCAAGACCGTCGAAACACGGGACCAAAAGCCTGCGACGGATTAGAAGTCGGAGACCTGCGCGATGGGCTGCTGAGTCCGTGAGGTCAACCGCGGCGAGCAACATCGCCTCCACGTCGCCCACTCGCCCGGCTGTTGCAAGGTCGATCACAATTGGGGCCGGTGTTTGTCCGCGTTCCCACCGTCGCCATGCCCATGTGTTGGTTAGAGTCGACTTTCCAGACCCAAACTGCCCCAACACCAAGGCTATGCGGTCCGTTGAAGCGACCCATTCCTCGAGCAGTACATCTCCTGGGAAGACGTGATTATCCGTAGCCAATCTCGCCGAAATCGGCTCAAATGTACCTGCAACGTTCTCGAGTTTGCGTTTGTGAACAATTCGAGCTTTTTCTGCAGCAGGCTTGAAATTGTCGAAGAATGTTCCGGCAAACGACGCAATGTCCGACTCCGAAACACGCTCGACCACAACTTTGCCAAAGCAGTCGTCCGCGAGTAGCTTCGCAAACTCGTCCGGTTCCACCCCTAGCCCGTCACCATACACCCAGAGTGTGTGTTTACCCTGCCAATTCCCGAGTACTGTCAACGCGCCAGTCGGAAGCTGGCCTTCCTGGTGGCGAAGCCCGACAACTGCTAGCTGTGTGAGTCCCTGAGCCCGAAGCCAGAGCCAGAGCTGCTCAACTGCCTGTACAGACTCCCGCGCCCAGCGAACGACTCCATCTGTGAGTACAGCCTCCCCAAGTTTGGAACGAACAGACCCCCCATAGGTTTTCAGCGTTTTTTTACCCTTGACTAAAAATTCCGCGGGAGTCCGCCGAAACAAAACCCGAAAGGGACCACACGTTCGCTCGCCAAGTGCAACGGGGTCAAATACTGAAGGCACAACTTCACGAGTGACCAATTTGACAGTAGGGGCTGGCGCGGGAGATTCGTTGCGTTCGAATATCTGACTTCGCACCCTCACAACCGACTTCCAAGCCTCATCGGTCCACATCTCGGTCGCACGCGCCTCGATGTCAGCACTCGCTTTTCGCAAACGAGTCTCAACCTCTTCGAGCCCACCACCAGACTTCTTGCGCATCCAATCGAACATCTGCTCGGCAGCCCCGCGTGCCATCGCCTGGCGTAGGAGCGGAAGCGGAAGCACACCCGGTTCCAACACAATCTCGCGAGTGAACCGTTGAAGATCCGCCAGTGAGGTGATGTTGTCGAGTTCGTCGAGCAACCGGCGTAGTCGCCGAGCCCGAGCCTGAGCACCCGGGAGGCCCGACGTTCGAAGGAACACATCTGAGCAATCCTCAACGTAATCGGCAACCGAGTCTAGGTCGCTAACCACCAAGTCGCTCACAGTCCCCAGAACCACGAGTCGTTCCGCATACTCATCCTCGACGGGATGATTGCGGTAGACGAGAGATGCGCATGCAAACGGGACGACTGCATCAGGTTCGTCATAACGAGTAGACTCACCCACACGCCGGTAGCCCAAGTTCACGTCAGCAATGACAACACCTTCGTCATCCTTATCCAGGTACCCGACTCGGCGAGGATAGTCGCGGAGCTCGTATTCACGCCCCTCGTCAACGTAAATCGAGGTACCGCCCCCGAAGGCGTTGTCCGAGTATAAAACCGGACGCCCGTAGCGACGCGCTTCTTCCCAAGCTTGTGCTGAGAAGGCGTCCAGAGTATACGCTGGGGTCAGGCTGGGCACGGCGAGAAACCGGCACGCCTCGAGCTTCTCTGCAACGAGACTGCGATGCTGTCCTCCCTCGCGATGAAGAAAATCCAAGCAAATCATGATCCCCATCGGGCCGGGGATGCCCGAGAGGTCATCAAATTTAACCGGAGACCAGTCCTGTCCAAGCCGCATCCCCCGTTCGAGCTTCGCCGCATTGAGCTTGGGCTGTAGGGCGATCAGACGACCATCTGCGATCACAGGACACACAGCCAACCCCGAGGACGGCCGTCGGTCTTCCGGCCACCCCAACTGCTCATACAGGCCGCTCTTCCGAGTCGCACGCTCGACCGTGTGCGTACCGGCGACAACCACCATGTCACCGGCACGTTTAGCAATCTCGGGTAGCAAGTCTGGAGCGATGGAGTACTCGGGGAACACAACGATGCGAACGTCCCATCTCCGGCAAGCATCGAGAACCGCAATCACCTTGGCGAGCAGGTGTTCGTTGTGGACTTGGCGAACCCGAGCTTTGAGCTGCTTGAACTCGGCTGACCAAGCACGAGGGAACTCGCCACTGGCCGGCAGAAGCGACGACCGTTTTTTGAAGTCAAAAAGGGGATCTTCGAGAGGTGAGACCCGCTCGATCAGCGCGGCGGGGTGGTAGGCGAGTTGAACGACGGCGACTCGGGTGTAGTGCGCTCGGAGCACGGGGGCGGAGGGTACCACGGGTGTGCACCCGGCCGAGGTACAAAACAACCTCCTTTTGCTGCGCGACTAAAACTCCGAGAATCGAAACGGATCTGCTAGGTATCGAGTATAGCGACCTACTTCGTACAGTCGTCCAGGCCACGATCCGATGCACACGCCCTCCAATCGAAACGAAACGACCCGCCACGCGTCAGCATCGAAACGCCGAGCGATCAGGCATTTCACGACGCACCGCGCGTTCGCCTGCGAAAGCGGAAGTTGCTACTCCCCCGCCAGGGTGACCTGAGAACGACGATTCGAGTCATCGAGCTCGCACCGGGCAACAAAGTCAAGCTCTCCAAGCGTCTTCACAAGTCCGAGCAGATCATCAACTACCACCAAAAGAACGCACAGATTCTCGGTCTCCTCGACGCGAGCCTCCGGCGAACCCCCGAGGGTGAAGTCCTGCTCCGACTCGATCCAGAACTCCAAATTGGCCGCCTCTCCTACTCATTCGAGCTCTCGGAAGTTGGGCAGATGTGGATGGGTTGGGCTGAAGTCAAGACGCTCGACGATTTGAAGCCTGAGACGGCCCATCCGTTTCTCATGTACCTCGCCGGATCCGAAGCCTGGAACACAACCTGGGATCAGTACGAATCGACGCTTCGGAAGTGGTGTCGGGATTTTAAGTGTGCCCGAAAGCAGCTCCCGCTTCCTCGTGAACCGAGTCGTGAGCCCGAAGTTGTGCACCCACTACCGGCAACACGTGTTGTCTTTGAACGCCTCGATTCGGGTCAGGTCATTCGCTCCCTGGCTGCGTTTCGTTCGCAAGCCGATGTCGCTACGGGGTTTTTCAGTATCGGGGGCTACAAGATCCTTGCCGAAAATCTCGCGCGCGCAGACCTGCGAATCCTCATCGGCGATGACGAGCGATCGACAGGCGAGTTACGTGAGCTCCTCCAGCGCTTCCGGGCGAGTCTCGACGAAGAACTTGGTGGCGACCTTGCGGAGGCGCGAAGGACAATCGAAGCCTATCACGAGCGAACAATTCGCGGACACATTCGCCTGCGGTCACTCGAAGGGGCGAAGCGTGGGCGTTTGCATGCGAAGGTCTACCTATTCGAGACTGAACGCGCGTACATTACATCGGCGAATCTGACACGAAACGGACTCGTCCACAATATCGAGGCAGGTCAAGTTGTCGAAGAACCGACAGCCGTCACGTATCTGCAAAACAAATTCAACGAACTATTCGAGCACGCGACACCACTTGAAGCCCGGGTTCTGCGTGAGATCGAGAAGTCCTGGGCGATACGGGGTCTCGAAGATCCGTATCACGTATTCCTTAAAATTCTGCTCGAGCTCTTCGGCTCGCTCGATCGGCCGTCCAACGAGCAACGGTTCCAACTTGCTGAGTTTCAAAAGGCGATTGTCGCAGCGTTGCTCGGACGGTTCGAGTCGCGGCGAGGGGTCCTCCTGATCGCCCCGACAGGACTCGGCAAAACCATCATCGCGGCACACACAGCACGCTTGCTGAAGGACCAAGGCAGGATCGAACGCATCACCGTTGTCTGCAAAAACGCAGGAATGCGCGACATGTGGACGAGAGTCCTCCGCACGTTTCGGATCGTGCCCGAGACAATCAAAGTCTACGACCTCGAACGCGCCGATCTCGAAGACGGCTCCGACGACTCCTTCGAAGAACTGTTTGAGGTGTTCCGAAGCTTGGACACGGTTGACCTGGTGATTGTCGACGAATGTCACCACTTCAGAAACCGAATCAGCCACCGGAGCGAGACACTGCGAACATTCCTGCACGGACCAGGAAACCGAGAGGATCGCCCATATGTCCTACAACTCACAGCGACCCCGGTGAGTACCGGACACGAAAATATCAATAACCTGCTGCACCTGATTTCCGATGAGACCATCGAAAACATCTCCGGTCTCGCACAGGCCGAACACGCACTCAATATCACTCTGGGTGGCGTACTTCGCCAATTTGGGCGCATAGAGGGTAGTTACTACGGGTTGACACTGCGCGATGAGCAGCTGTTCTTCCCGAAGGTCGAGATCAAAACAGTGAAGTACGAGAGTTCACAGCATCGCGTGTTCCAAGTACTCCACCGCCATCGGAAGTTACTCACCGAAGCACGCGTCAATATGCGCGACCTCGGAATTGTCGAGTCGGGTTCAGAACCGGCAGCTCCGGCTCTGCTAATCGTACTCCTCACCAGATTAGCCGAAAGCAGTCCCGCAGCACTCGAAGTGTCGATCTCTCGCCTACTCGATCGGATTGAGCGCGGACTGCTAAAACTCAAAGGAACCGCGGCACTTGCCAATGTA
>CAZUPD010000126.1:0-23372 GCA_964621785.1 uncultured Nannocystaceae bacterium | reverse complement strand
AAACCCGGGCCCCGGTTCGAAGTAGCGTTTTTCGAGGTGTTGAAACCGGCGCCACGGTTCGTGTTCGGCGTGGCCCGGCAGGTGGACCTTGCGATAGCGCAGGGCGATGTCGCCGTCGGCGGTCACCAAAATCGACGTGTTGTAGCGGTGCGACGTCCCATCGCGGGTTGTGGTTCGCTCTGCATAGCCGAGCACAAAACCGACGCCGAGGGCCCGTGCACGGTCAAACAGCGGCCGGGTCTCAGGCCCGGGCATCTCGTGTTCATAGAACGCATCGAGCTGTTGTGGATCGTCGAAATACCAACGTGGGAAAAATGTTGTAAGCGCAAGCTCTGGAAAAACGACGAGTCGGCAGCCCATCGCATGGCCCTGCTCGAGCAGTGCGAGCAAGCGCTTGACAACCTGCCCTCTAGTTTCGCTGCGTGCGATCGGCCCCAGCTGGGCGGCGGCGACATTTACGATTCGCGACATATGTCTGAGTTTAGCTGGGTTTACCCCCGGCGAGTTCTAAAAGTGTATGTAACAGCACATTTGCCCCGGCTTCGATATCGTCTGCCGCAGTCGATTCGCGCGGATTGTGACTGATTCCACCCACACTCGGGACAAAAATCATGGCGCTGGGACACGTGCGCGCGAGGATCTGGGCGTCGTGTCCAGCACCGCTCGGCATTCGCATGTGGGTGTAGCCGAGGTCACGCGCAACATGCTCCACGCGGTCGATCACGGCCTTCTCGAAGTGAACCGGCGCAAATCGGGAGAGGTTTCGAAACTTGGTTTGGAGGCCTTCTTCTCGGGCGCGGGCCCGCACAAACTCGACCACGCGTTGTTCCGCTTGCACAAGCGCGTCGCCGTCGGTGTTGCGTAGATCGATGGTGAATTTGGCCTGCCGGGGAATGACATTGACCAGGTTGGGAGCCAGGGTCACGCTGCCGACGGTCGCGAGTTGGGTGCCGGGATGATGGGTCGTCAACTCGCGCACAAAAGCGATGGTCTGGCCGAGGACAAGTCCGGGATCTCGACGCATCGACATCGGCGTCGTGCCGGCGTGGTTGGCCGTGCCGACGAGGGTCACTTCGATCCAGCAAATCCCCTGTACGCCCTCGACAACACCGATTGTCACCCCCTCGCGTTCGAGTCGCGGGCCCTGTTCGACATGGAGTTCAACAAATGTATCTACATGTGGTTGGCCACAGGCTGCGGGACCTGCCAACTCGAGAGCATCGAGATTTTCGCCGACCGTCGTCCCGTCGATACCTGTTGTTGCACGTGCATGTTCAAGCGTGAGGCCGCCCGTATAGACCAAGCTCCCCATCATGTCCGGGGGAAACCGGGCTCCCTCCTCATTGGTAAAAATTGCGACTGCTAGCGGTTTTTCGGTCGAAATTCCCGCTTCGTTGAGGGTTGTGAGGACCTCTAATCCCGCGAGCACACCGAGGCATCCGTCGTAGATTCCGGCGGCTCGGACGGTGTCGATATGGGAACCGGTCATCACGGGGGGGCCCGACGATCGACCGGCACGGGTCGCCACGACGTTGCCGATCCCATCGATTTGAATGTCGAGTCCGAGCTCGTCCATCCATCTGATCACACGCTGACGACCGGCGTGGTCGTCACGCGTAAACGCGAGACGAGACACACCGCCCTCGGGCCGTCCTCCGACTTGACCCAACTCCCGGAGCCGCGCGACCAATCGGGTCGCGTTGACACTGATGGCAGGCATGGAGCAACTATCGCTCGTCTCGTTCGAGATGGTTGGGCAAACGACCGCGAATCAACCCCGTCGACCGGTCTACATCTGAAGTTCAAGGGCGGCGGACTGGGGGTCGAGGCCGCGTTTCGTTGCATATGCGTAGGTTTCGGCGAGCGCCCGCCGGATCCGTGACGCGACCTCTTTTTCGGCCTGTTTTGCGGTCCAGCCGAGGGTCTCGATCCCGGTGATCCCCACCGCTCCGCCGGCGTTGGCGAGAAAGTCGGGAGCGAGCGAGATCCCCCGGGCGGCGAGGCACGGGGCGGCTCCGGGATCGGCAAAAATGTTGTTCGCCGCCCCGACCACGCCTCGGCAGCGGAGCTGCGGGATCGTGGTTTTTGTCAAAACGCCACCGACTGCACAGGGGACTAGGATGTCGCAGGTGGTTGCCAACAGTTGCTCGGGCTCGACCCAGCAAACGTCGGGGTGCGCGAGTGTTTGTTGTCGCTGCGGATCGAGATCGGCGACGACCAGCGACGCCCCGCGATCTAGCAGGCGTTGTGCGAGTTGAAGCCCGACACTCCCGAGACCTTGAAGTGCAATGGTTCGTCCGTGGAGCGCCTCGCTGCCAAAAATCCTTTGGGACATGTCCAAAACTGCAGTGAGGACGCCGATGGCAGTGAGGGGAGCAGAATCCCCGGCCCCCCCGTGTTCGGGCGTTCGACAAAATACATACGGCGCACCGTGTACAGCGATGGTGTTCATGTCCTCGGGCGATGTGCCGATGTCGGGACCGGTGGCAAACCGACCACCGAGGGCAGCGATCATACTTCCGTAACGGATGAGCAGTTGTTTGCGCGCATCGGGGCTGAGATCCGTCGCCCCAAACACGACAGCCTTGCCACCACCTGAGGGGAAGTGCAGGGCGCGAAACTTGGCCGTCATTGCCCGTGAGAGTGCAAGTACATCTAAAATTGCGTCATCGAGGGAGCGATAGGGAAAAATCCGGGTGCCACCACGGGCCGGTCCCGCCGCGGTTGAATGGACCGCAATGATGATCCAAGCGCCCGAAGGAGGGTCGTGGATGACCTCGAGTTGCTCACCATTCCACGACTCGATCGCCTCGCCGGTGGTACGCGGATGCATGGCTCGGGTGTCGTTCATGCGGGGCAAGGTCGGTCTCAGCGAAATGCGGCGAATCCCGGGGGGCGCCAGTTGGGGTCGTATCCTTCGATCGTGTGTTGTGGACAGCTGCGCTGTGCTTCGGCCAACTCAAGAAGATGCTTGTACACTGGATCGAAATCGGGATGGGATTGGCGTGCCCATTTACCGACAATGACCTTCGACCCGTCGGAACGTTCGAGCAAAATGGCCGCATGGGCCTCGTCGGGGACGGGGAAGTGCATCGGAATCTCGACTGCAGCGAGATTATGCGCATGCAATAAATTATCGAGGGCTTGCCAATTGTCGGGGCTGAGGTCAGCTTGCGATCGATCGTCAGACAGGCATCCGCGACCGATGTGCCGGCACCACAACTGCCGCGTCGTGCTATCGATGTACAGACATGTTCCACCGAACAAGCCTTGAACATCGACGAGGGTCACGCGGTCGCAGGCGCGAAACCCAGGTGTGACAGGTCTACGAGTCACGAGACGACGTAAGGCGTTGAGAATGCGTCGCACCTGAAATGATGCTAGCAGACAGCGATTTTCTCCGGCATGGCGATAAAGGGGGCTCTACGGAATGGCTGCAAGGACATCTGCGACGGGCGGCCGGTTGGTCACCGTGCCGACGAAGGCGTAAAGGATTTTTCCGTCCCTCCCGATCACATACACGGCAGGCTTGGCGATCCCCTTGCCTACGTGTTCGATGTCGAAAGCCTTGATGCTCTCGAGTTTTGGATCGCTCAAGATCGGAAACCCGAGGCTGAGTTTGTCGACCAGCGCCTTGCTGTCTTCGACAGTGTCGTTGCTAATCGCTACCAAGGTGGCTTGTTTTTCCTGAAACTTTGCCAGGTTTTCCTGCAGCTGCCCGAGCTGCGCACGGCAAAAGGGTCACCAGTGGCCGCGGTAGAACACGAGTACGAGCGGTCCAGTTGCCAGTGCGTTTGCGGAGGAGAACGTCGAACCATCGGTGGCGGGGTGTTCGATCTCGGGGGCGGCGGCTCCGACTGCGAGTCCACCTACTTCTTCAGCCGGTGGCTTCGGAGTTTCCGCGCGTGCTGGTTTGTTGTCCTCGGCTGGAGCTGGTGAAGTCGTCGGCGAACTCGAACAGGCTGCGAGGGTGAGTGCAGCGACCAAGTGGAGGTGGGGCCTTGGCATGAGCGGTGACGACTCTAGGACGCCACCGAGATGAGTGCAAGCTTGTTGTCGTTGGGAACGTGAGGCCCGAGCCCGTGCGCACGTCGTGTGTTGGCGGATACAATGTATCTGCAAATACTACCGAAGTCAGCGAATGCAGTTGGTGTCGCGTTTTCAAGCGCAGGTTGTCTCGTGCACTCCGGGCATATGCTGTGAGTCCAGGCGCGTCCGTGCCGATATGACTAATTAGACATGTCTTTCTGCATGCGGTACGGACTCGATGAACGCCGTTCTTGTTGAACTGCGTGATCTCGAACACACCGCGGTCGCTTGACGGTCTTACACAGGTGCCAGAAGGTCCCGCAAACGAGGCCTCCATGCACGTTGTGTTTATTTCGCCGGAGTTTCCCGCTGGTCAGCGTCAATTCGTCCGAGCCTTGAGCGCAGTCGGAGCACGCATTACCGGGATCGGAGAAGCTCCGCCCGCTGCACTCGGTCCTGCGCTTCGCAGTTGGCTTCACGCCTACGAACAAATCCCCTCGGTCTGCCACTTACCGTCGTTGTACGACGCCGTACGTCGGATTCAAAAGCGCGAGTGGGTCGACCGACTCGAGGCGACGATCGAAGCACACATCCTCCCGGCGGCGAAGGTGCGGGCCGAAACGGGGATTCCCGGCATGCGCCCAGAAGTTGCACTCCTGTGTCGCGACAAGCCGCAGATGAAAGCATTTTTCCGTCAGCATCAGATTCCGTGTGCCGCCTCGACAGGCGCCGAAAGCCTCACCCAAGTGCGGGCATTTGCCGACCAAATCGGTTATCCGATCATTCTCAAGCCGCGGGATGGGGCAGGGGCATCAGGAACCATCCGGGTCGACGGGCCCGACGAGTTGCCAGAGGCATTTGCAACCTCGGGAGGTGGGCACGGTCGGTCGATCGCCGTCGAGGAATACATCCAGGGCCACGAAGGCTTTTACGACACGCTCACGGTCAACGGCGAGGTCGCCCACGAGTTCGTTTGCCACTACTACCCCAATGTTCTCGAGGCCATGCGCACGCGGTGGATCTCGCCGCAGATCGTCGTCACCAACCGCGTCGACGCACCCGGATACACCGAACTTAAAAAGCTTGGTCGACGGGTTGTGAAGGCATTTGCCCTGGACACGGCAGCGACCCACATGGAGTGGTTTTTCGGTCCGCGCGGACTCAAAGTGTCCGAAATTGGTGCCCGTCCGCCAGGTGTCTCGCAGTGGGATCTGTACTCGGCAGCCAACGAAATCGACATCTACCGCGAATGGGCCCACGGGTTGGTTCACGGGCGGGTTGCCGGACGGGCTTCGCGGAGGTTTGCGGCCGGGATTATCACCCTGCGACCGACGGCCGACGGGCACATCAAGGCCTATCAAGGTGTACAGGCAATTCACGAGGCGTTTGGTCCCTACATTCTCGACGCCCATCTCCCGCCAGTCGGCAGTCCGACCCAGCCGGTCGCCGCTGGTTACATGGCCAACGCCTGGGTGCGGATGCGCCATCCCGACTACGACACCCTGCGGTCGATGCTCAACACAGTTGGGCAAAAACTCAAGGTTATCGCCGGCTGATCACCAACTTGTAGATGCATTGAGGTTGTTATGAAAGTCCTTTTCCTCTCGCCGGACTATCCCGCTGAAATGCGGGATTTTACTCGAGGACTCGCCGAGGTTGGTGCCCAGGTCATCGGCGTGGGTGATCGTCCTCGCGACCATCTTCCCGAGGATGTACGCCATCACCTCGCGGCCTATCTGCAGGTTCCGAGTATCGTCGACGAGGCTGGGGTGATCGCCCGGATCCTTCCCGAGCTCGCCAAAATCGGCGGAGTCGATCGCGTCGAGACCCTGTGGGAACCCCTGGTGATCCTCGCCGCCCGGTTGCGCGAACGCCTCGGCATCGCGGGTATGCATGTACAACAAGCGATCGGATTTCGCGACAAGTCGGTGATGAAAGACCGGGTGCGGCGGGCAGGTTTACGCGTCCCCAAGTTTGCCCAGGTTAGCTCTGCAGCCCAGGCGATTGAGGCGGCGCGGTCCATTGGCTACCCCGTGGTCGTCAAACCTGTTGCCGGGGCCGGAACGGCCGACACCCACGGCGTCGGCAGCGAGGCTGAGCTGCGCGCAGTTCTCGAAACGATTGGACATGTCCGTGAGGCCAGTGTCGAGGAGTACATCGGTGGTGAGGAGTTCACCTACGACGCGGTTTCAATCGCGGGCAAACCGGTGTTCGAAAGTGTCGCCCAGTACCACCCGCGGCCGCTCGAGTCGCGCAACAACGAATGGATCTCACCAGCCCAAATCGTCCTGCGAGACCCCTACATCCCAGCCGTCGCCGACGGGATAAAACTCGGTCGAGGGGTGTTGCGCGCCCTTGGGATGCAAACGGGTTTTACCCACATGGAGTGGTTCAAAAAGCCAGATGGAGAGGTCGTGTTTGGGGAGATTGCCGCCCGGGCGCCGGGGGCCAAACTGGTCGACCAGATGAACTACGCCAACGATTTCGACATTTACCGAGAGTGGGCGAGGTCGGTGTGTTGGCATGCATTTGAGTCCGAGCCGGCTCGGCGCTACCACGTGGCTGCGGTATTCAAGCGCGCCCAGGGACAGGGCAGGATCACCGGCGTTGAGGGCATGCAGCGGTTGCGTCGACTGTGCGGCCCGAGGCTGGTTGAAGAGGCTCTTTTACCGATCGGTCACCCGCGGCGAAACTGGCGACAGACACTGCTCTCCGACGGATTTTTGATTATGCGGGACCCCGACTACGGAGCCTGCATCGAGATGATGCAGACAGCCGTTTCTGGTGTGAAGATCTTCGCAGAATAATTGCAGGTGCAATAATTGTTTGTGCAAATATTTTCCGTGATGCTTTGTCGCGGATACAAAATTATGCTGATACATATAGATTAGCGATGCGTGCAAGGCCCGCGGTAATGTCGCATTGGCGTTGTCAGATCCGGGTGACAACCGCGTTTATTTGATTAAACAGCTTGCACTCGTCGCGCAGCTTGGGCACAACTGCGGCCCGCCATCTGATCCGATGACTGACGCACAATCCGAATACGATCCGATCCCGACTCTGGCCACCGATCTGCAACTTCCGCGCAAATCGGTCGCTGCCGTCGTCTCCCTGCTCGCTGGCGGCGCCACGGTGCCGTTTATCGCTCGCTACCGCAAGGAGGCAACTGGAGCGCTTGACGAGGTCCAGATCCGGCAGATCGAAGAACGCCGCGCCTATCTCACCGAGTTACAAAACCGACGCGAGACAATCCTTTCGAGTATCCGCGACCAGGGCAAGTTGACCCCGGAACTTGAAAAACAGATCCATGATTGTACAACAAAGTCGGCACTCGAAGATCTGTACCTACCCCACAAGCCCAAGCGACGGACCCGGGGGATGATCGCACGCGAGCGCGGGTTGCAGAAATTGGCCGAGCGGATCCTCGAGCAACCGACGACCGGTGACCCCGAGACCGAGGCCGCCGGGTTTGTAAACCCCGGGCGAGAGGTCGCCAATGTCGAGGATGCACTCAAAGGTGCGAGGGATATCGTCGCCGAGAGTTTGGCCGAGCGAGCCGACATCCGGGCCATGGTCCGCGAGAGTTACGGACGCGACGGTGTGGTTCGGTCCAAGGTCGCGTTGGGCAAAGAAGGGGCCTCGAGTAAGTTCGAGCAGTACTACGCGTTCGAAGAAGCGGTGGCGACGATCCCCTCGCACCGCTTTTTAGCGATCCGTCGGGGCGAGTCAGAGGGGTTTTTGCGGGTCCGGATTTGGGTCGATCCAGACGCGCTCGCACCCCAGATCGCGGCGATGGGCGGGCTCGACAAGCGTTCGCGATTCGCCGATCAGTTGACCAAAGCGAGCCTCGATGGACTCAAGCGCCTGCTCGGGCCGAGCCTCGAGACCGAGTTACGGGTCGAACTCAAGATGCGAGCCGATCGCGAAGCGGTCGAAGTGTTTGCGCGAAACCTGCGAACGTTGCTGCTATCGCCCCCGCTAGGTGGCAAACCAGTGGTGGGCATCGATCCGGGGATCCGCACGGGCTGCAAGTGTGTCGCCGTCGACGCGACGGGCAAGTACCTCGCCAACTTGACGTTTTATCCCCCGTTTGCGCGCAAGTCGGGGTCGAGCCGAGCCGAGAGTGAACTCTTAGATTTTCTATGTAGGTACAAGCCCCAGGCGATCGCAATCGGCAATGGCACCGCCGGACGCGAGACCGAAGCATTTGTACGCACAACGGTTAAGGCTGCCAAGGGCGACACACTTCGGGATGTTGCGATCGTCAGTGTCAACGAAGCCGGTGCAAGCGTCTACAGTGCCTCAACGATCGCCCGCAGTGAATTCCCCGATCTCGATGTCACGATCCGCGGTGCGATCTCGATCGCCAGGAGGTTGCAGGACCCGTTGGCCGAGCTCGTGAAGATCGAGCCGAAGGCCATCGGCGTGGGCCAGTACCAACACGACGTGTTCCAGCGCTTGCTCGAGCGCAAGCTCGATCAGGTCGTCGAAAGTTGTGTCAACCACGTCGGAGTCGACCTCAATACGGCGAGTGCAGCACTGTTGTCTCGTGTGTCGGGCGTTGGCCCGCGAGCAGCGGCAAATATCGTGACCCATCGCGAACAAAACGGAGCCTTCGGCAGCCGCGACGGATTGATGAACGTCGCGGGTGTCGGCCCTCGGACGTTTGAACAGGCAGCCGGGTTTTTGCGGGTTCGAGGGCAAAACCCGCTCGATGCCTCGGCCGTCCATCCTGAGCGCTACACTGTTGTTGGACAGATCGCGCGTGATATGGGCGTCGAGCTCTCGTCGCTCGTCGGCAATTCCGGCCTCGCAAGTCGGATCGAAGTCGCCCGCTACGTGACCGACGGGGTGGGGGAGCCGACGCTGCGGGACATTGTCGAAGAACTCAAGAAGCCGGGTCGAGATCCGCGAGATCGGTTCGATCCCCCGAAGTTTCGCGAGGATGTGACGACGATCGATGATCTGCGCGAAGGGATGAAGCTCGAAGGCGTGGTGACCAACGTGACAGCCTTTGGAGCATTCGTCGATGTCGGAGTCCATCGCGATGGTTTGGTCCACATTTCGCAGTTGGCCGACCGGTTTGTCAGCGACCCGCACGAGGTCGTCAAAGCTGGTGACCGACTGCGTGTAACTGTCCTCGAGGTCGATCATGTGCGCGGGAGAATCTCGCTGAGCGCCCGTCGAGATGTGCCACCTAAAACAGGCCAAAAAACGGCAGCTAACGAATCTCCATCTGAGCGTAGAACCCCGCAGAAGTCGGGTAAAAGGCGAGAAAACGTCTCTGGATCGTCAGCGAAGAAGTTCGCCAACAACCCGTTCGCTCGTCTTCTCAAATGACTTGTATCCTCTGTCCGCTTGGCGTCCCGGGGAGACGAGGGAATCTTCTGAACGGAGACTCTCATATCGCTCGAACTCGGCTTCTCCTGCCGAGGCCGCGGAGTGGGACGAAATATGTATGTCGAACGAGTTCGTCCTCGGGTGCCTCGAGACCCGCGATTTGTGCTCGCAGACGTAGTTTTTCGGCTGGTCGACTCGGTCAGCGTTGTCCCGGCTCGCTTGGTTCGGCACTTCTCGGGCAGTCCGATCCCGATGGAACCTTCTAAACGCGCGGGCGGACTTCGACCTGACCGGAGCCCCATCGACCGACGCTACCTTGGGTGGATGCGCTGGTCAGACGGCTTTGCGGCGAGCGAACTTTGTCGAGATGTCAATCACGCACAACGTTGAAGGAAATTGTATTTACATTGAGAACGTTTGCGCTCCGATAGATCTTCGGTACGAAGACCCATCTCCCTTTAAAACATGTCTACTTAGACATGTCATTGTTCGACTCGGTTGTCACGGCGGTGTCACCGAAAAATGTCACTGCCGATCGTTTCCAAAGTTGCGCTCCAAGATTCTAGAATGAATGTGTAAAATGGGATGTGAGCTCCAGTGCGCAAGACTGGACGTCGCTGCCTCGCGGGCCAGCAAGTGAGGCGGCGCGAGGAAACCCGATCACAAAAACACTGTAGGGCTGTGCTACCGTCGCACGGCCGATGTCAGACGAACAACCCGCTATACGCGCTCATTACGCCAAAGTCGCGTTGAAACGCAGCCGGGCTATCCCGGGGGGAAAAGGCAGCCTGATCCGCGAACGTGTCGGCGAAGCCGCGACCGCCAGCGTACGCAAGGCCTCTTCACTCGACTGGATCCCGGTTCGCCTGACGCTCGATATCTGTGATGCGATTCTCACCGTGCTGGGCGAAGAAGGTGCCCGCAACTTCTGGGCCGAGCTGATGTTCGACAGCTACGACCGCGGGCTTCTCAAACCGTTGACGGCGATTGCTCGCGACGGGATCGAAGGAACCAATGGGCCTGCGGCACTGCTCAAGATGGCACCGCGGGCGTGGGCGCTGTCGTCCCGGGGCTGCGGTGAGATCAAGTTGGTTACCCGACCCGGGGCCAGCGAACTCGAGTTGTCGAGCGAGAGCTTGCTCCCCGTTATCATCCGCAGCCGCGGATTTCATTGCGTGTTTTGGGGAGCTTGCCGGGCGATGCTCGACCAGTTTCGGACCCCGGGAACTGTCGAAGTCACCCGGGAGAGCGACGGCGAAACGGAGCGTCTGATCTACCGGGTCGAGATGAGCTAGCTCGAGATTCGCACCGGTACGGCCGGTACGAGCCAGCTTGCGTGTTCATGGGGCACCTCCCCAGCTTTGGCTGGGGGCCAAGCGTTCGCCGTTGATTGGCATTCGTACGAGAGCACGAGGTTGTGGGGTGACTAAAAATGTAGATGCATGGGTTTCCTGAGTATTCGGTCGCCCTTCCATCGTTTTCGAGACTCCGGGTGAACCACGCCGTATCTATCGAATTTTGACAGATAGGGTCGAAGGCATGCGTATCGTACCGGGCCCGCAGACTCTATGTTCATACACCAAAAAATATGTATTATCATTTTTGATGGCCCTCTCGGAGGTTGACATCGGCACTGGATCTGCCATCTTGCCGCCGTGGAACCTCGGATCAGCATCATCACCCTTGGCGTTTCAGATCTCCCGCGCGCGATCCGGTTTTACCGCGATGGATTGGGGCTGCCGACAACTGCGGCCGATGATGCCTCGATCGCTTTTTTTACGACCTCCGGCACGAGGTTTGCGCTCTACCCGCGGGAGCATTTGGCCAGCGATATCTCACCCGAGTTAACATCGGCGGGTGCGGGGTTTTGTGGGGTCACGCTCGCGCACAATGTCCGTCACAAACACGAGGTCACCCGAGTTCTCGCGCTTGCCAAACAGGCTGGGGCGGCCATCGTCAAACCAGCTCAGGATACATTCTGGGGTGGCTACAGCGGTTATTTCCAGGACCCCGACGGGTACTGTTGGGAGGTTGCGTGGGGCCCGATGTTTTCGTTTGACGACCGCGGCGAACTGCAATTTGCAAGCTGAATGCGCGGACAGATGAGGGGCCACAGCGGCTCCATTTTCTCGCGGCATCATCGTCTCGCATCTGGATTTCCGAGGTTGCGCTCGACCCGATCTTCGCCGCGAGGAGACGCGAGAAAAACCCCGCGCTGCGAGCCGTGGATAGTGACGGTCGCCGGGCACCGTGATAATGTCCGCAAACGTACAGGAGAAATGATGCTCAAGCGCTCTCTCATCATCTCTGCGCTGCTCAGCTTCAGCTTGGCAGCGGACTCAGGTTGCAAGAAAAAAGATACCAAGCCCCCGGTCGAGGACGATGAGTCCCTCGGCGACGAAAAAGACGAAACACCTGCCGGTGTCAGCGAAGATAACGAGGACGACCTCGTTTCCTACGCCGACGCAAGCGAGGAGGGCGATGGGGAGCTCGGTGACGAAGATTCCGGCGAACCCGACAAAAAGGTCGAACGTCCTAAGGTCAAAGAGGTTTGTAAGGGCCGTGGCAAAAAGAAGACATGCAAGATGGTCGACAGCAATCCCAAGCTATCGGCCTCCCTCGGCGTCCAGGCGCTGATCAAGGGCTACGAGTGGGGGATGGGCCCCGACGCGGTGCTCACCCAGCTGTCGAAAAAGATCGAGCGCCAGTACGCCAAGAAACAGAAGAAAACCAGCGATCCGATGATGCAGGATCGCAACCGCAAGTGGAAACAGGACCAGCTCAACGACCTCAAGAAGGGACACGTCAAGTTCACGAGTTCCTCGCGTCACAAGTGGGGTGTCAGTCTGATCCAGTACGACTTCGAAGATGACAACAACGAGGAGATGGTCTGGGTCCGCGACGGCACCCTGCGCAAGTTCTACTTCTTCAAAGACGGCGGTTTGTGGAAGATTGTCTACGCTTTCAACACCGAGAAGTGGCCGGGCAAAACCTACGAAGAGGTGACCGAGAAGACTTTCAAGGAGTGGTTTGGCATCAACCCCGAAGAGAAGGTCAAGCAGGATCCCAAGACGGCACGGCCACTGCTCCGCTACAACGAGTGGACGTCTGAGAAAGACGAGAAGATCCGGACCTTCAACCAGTCGGCGGTTCACGGCGTCTTCGTGATTTCGGTCGTCGACGGAAACATCGAGACCTCGATCGGCGAGCGTCTCCCGAACATCAAAGAGGACGAGAAGTTCAGCGACGATGTCGGCGATGTCCTCGGGGGCTCCGACGTGGTCTACGACGAAAACGGAAACATCGTCGAGGGAACGCCCGATCCGGTCGAAGAGTAGTCGACGGCCAATCAAGCAAGAACGCCAGGGAGATGCCTGGCGTTCTTTTGTTTTGATGCGCCCAACTTTGATTCACGACAGAGTGTCGAGACGCTATCGGAGCGGCTTTTGACCGTCGTACTTTCAGCCAGGGCTACAAACCATCGCCCGTAGTCTCACGAGGCTTGAGACCGAGGATTGCAACGGTGTAATCCTTGGATACGGCCCGTCAAGAGGGGCGAGGGCGAGTGAGTGGAACTCATCTATGTATTTGCAAGGTTTTCCCGGACCTGATGAGAGATTGTGATGTGCTCTTTAGGACGGGTTGTTCGTCGTCAACCTGTGAGTGTCGCAATCCGTGCCGAAATTTCACCGGCACAACATCGCCGCGCCATCTTGGAGGTTGGCAGCTGATGTTTGGCCTCAATGGCGAAAATACAGCTTTGCGGTCGGGAGCCCCGAAACGGGTTCCTTGCCTGTTCGAGCGTCGACGACTCTGCTCGTGAGTCCCGGTGGGCGGAAGGTGGGGATCGGACCGTGGGGCACACCCGCGACAACTGGTTTCATGTAGTCGGTCCACATCGGTGCCGCAGTTGTGTAGCTCGCATCTTCCTCGCCCATCGAGCGTTCGTAGCGATCGTCACCCATCCACGCGGCCGTCACCTCCTGTGAGGTCAGACCGACCAGCCAGGTGTCAGTGGTGACAGTGTTTTTGGACGCTGTACCTGTTTTGCCGCCCGCGGGTACCCCGATGTGGCTAGCGGAATACCCGATCCCCGCGGTCACGACCTCGCGCAGCAGGCGGGTGATCAAAAACGCTGTACGTGCATCGATCACTTGACGTGGCGGTGTATGTGCAAGCGTTCCGATTTGGTCGATCCGGCCGGCGACGTCCATCCGCGGATCGTCGGGGCTGCGTTGATCGATCAGAGTTTTCCCTGTCTTGTCGACAATCCGCCGGACGTAGACCGGGTCGACGTAGGTCCCGCCTCGCGCAAAAATGGCAAATGCGCGGGTGAGCTCGTCGATGTGGACACACGAGGCTCCGAGGGAGAGAGCTCGGTCGGCGATCAGTTCAGTCGAAAAACCCAGTCGTCGCGCCCATGCCACAACCTGCTTGGCACCGAGTTTTTGGAACAGCCGGATCGACGGGAGGTTGAGGGAGCGGATCAACGCGGTACGCAGCAACACCTTGCCGTCGAGCGTTTTGCCGATGTTTTGCGGATTCCACGTTTCACCCGGTTCGGGCTCGTAGGGCTTGTCTTCGAGGATAGAGTCCATCGTCCAGTCGCCGGTGTCGAGGGCGAGCGAGTAGTAGATGGCCTTGAACACACTTCCGGGTTGACGGCAAGCTTGGGTGGTGCGGTTGAATTGCGAGCGGTCGTAGTCGTGACCTCCTTGCATCCCCGTGACGTAACCCGACCCTTGTTCGAGTGTATATACAGCAGCTTCGTTGCGCGTATCTTGGCCAAGTGAGACGAGGCGCAGATCGGTTTTTTTGTCCCGGGCAACGTGGGTTCCGCTGTCGTCCTCGTCGGTGTCGTCGGTTTTCTCCGTCACCGACCGCACCCAGATCACATCCCCAGCCACGAGAGCCTGATCGACACGCTTGATCTTGGTGTCGTTTACGCCGGTATTGCGGTCGTACGGCGATGCCCATGTCATGTAGCGGAGGTTGAGTTGGGCCTGATAGGCACCGAGTTCGACCGTCGCGTGCTTCTGTGTCACCTCCGAGACGAGTGCGAGCCGCCAACGCTTCGGATCGCTTTCGAGAGGGCTCGGCCCATAGGCTTCGCGGAGGCGTTGTTTGAGGGTCTCCCGCTGTGCCTCTTGGCGCAGATTGCCGAGGGGACCGCGGTAGCCCTGACGCCGGTCGAGTTTGCGGACGGCGCGGTCGATCGCAGCGTGACCCCACACCGCGAGCTGGAGTTGGGCCGGAGTTTCGATCTGCAGGCCACCGGTCAACACGGCTTCGTCGCCAAACTTCTCGCTCACAGTTCGCCGCACGTGCTCGGCGTAAAACGGCGCGCGCTGGCGAAAAACATCTGGCTTATGGACCAGCTTGATGGGTTCGGCATCAGCCGCATCGCGGGCGCCCTCGTCGATGTAGCCGGCCTCGACCATGTTTTGCAGGACGACGGCGCGTCGACGTTTGGCCCGCTCTGGATCGCGGACGGGGTTGTAGCGCGAAGGGGCACGGGCGAGTCCTGCGATCAGTGCAGCTTCGGCCAACGAGAGTTCGTCGAGGCGTTTGCCGAAGTAGCGCCCAGCTGCAGCCGAGACCCCGTGCGCTCCGTGCCCGAGAAAAATCTCGTTGAGGTAGATCTCGAGAATGTCGTGTTTGCTGAGCTGCGTCTCCAAACGGATGCTCAGCAGGGCCTCGCGGATCTTGCGATCGAGTGTACGCGCCGAAGTGAGGCGTTTTTTTGCCACCTGTTGGGTGATCGTACTGCCACCTTGGACAATGGTGCCCGAGCGAAAGTTGGCGACCACGGCGCGGGCGAGGCCACGAAAGTCGAGCCCTTGGTGGTGAAAAAAACGTCGGTCTTCGGTCGCTAAAAATGCTTGTACAACGATATCAGGGATGTCTTGGATCCGGGCATAGGCCCGATACTCGCGGGCGAGTTCGGCGAGCATCGTGCCGTCGGCGGCGAAGATCCGGGTGACACCCGGCGCAGTAGTTTGATATGCAACGACCCCGTCAAGCTCCGGCAACTCGCGGTCGTAGGAACGGTACAGCGAGAGGCCGAACGCGAGGATCGCTACGCCGATCAATAAAAATGCAAATACATAATACCGAAAGAGCCAGCCAAAAAAGCCAGCTCTTGCGGGATTCGTGACCCAAACGCGGGTTTTTGAGGGGTTACTCATCCCCCGGTTCGGGCTGACCTGCTCCGTCGATGTCCGGGTTGTCGGAGTAGTTCTTGAGGGCGTTGATCGCCTTGCGTTCGACCTTGTTCATCGCCTCGAGGCGGGCGGTGACTTGGCTGAGCAGACGTCCGTAGACGATTTTGGCGTTGTTCTCGGGCTTGAGGCCAACGACGTAGGTGTAGATGTCGTTGTTGCCGAGTGCCACGATCTGTTTGTCGCCCGTGCCGATCTCGGCGCGGAAGGGATCACCACCGAGTTTGTCGCGGATCATGTACGCGGCGGCGCTGTTGGCTTTGTCGGGTGGGCACGGTTTTTCTTCACCTTCGACCGTGCACAGCGGGGCGACGCGCTCAACCAGTGATGCGTTGCCCTTACCGTCGAACATCACACCGAGAGCTGCTGGACCACCTGCTTGCCCGAGCGAATCGGCGTTGGCGGTGACAAACCCGGCGAGGTAGCCGAGATCGGTCTTGAGACCATTGGCCTCTTCGTACAGCTCAAATGCCTTCTTGACACCGGTCGGGTGGATCGAGGCGAGCTGCCAACCGAACAGTTCGTCGACCTTGGGATGCTTTTCAAAGTTCGAAGTGTTGAGCTCGACCAACGCCGCACCGCCGGCCTTGGGATCTTCGCCGATCGTCTTTTTGAGCTCTTCAAACTTGACGCTGATGTCCTTGCGCATGTCGACGACCGCTTGGACTTCAGCCAGCATCTTTTGACCCTTGGCCTTGGCGCGGTCCATTCTCTCGCTGCGAGACGTCCACGAATTGGCCATCCACCCGAGTGCGAGGCCAAAGACGAGTGCACCGGCGGCCGCCATGATGACGATCCCCTTGCTGCCCCGCGGTGCCACGTCGCCACCGACATCGGCGATCAGACCGTCGTTGGGATCGAATGCTTGGGCACTGCCGGCGAACGCCCCGTCGCGGGTCGGATCGGGCGGCGGCTCGGGAGGAGGTGCCGGGGGAGCGACTTGGCCGGGAGCAGGAATCGCCTGCGGCGGGGGAGCTGTCTGGCCGGGTGCCGGAATAAAACTCGGAGGTCCCGGGGGAGGTGCCATCCGGCCCGGTGCCGGAATCATTTCACCCGGGGCTGGAATGGATGCGCCTGGTGGGGGAATTGCAGCCCCTGGTGGCGGAATAGCCTCACCTGGTGGCGGCACGGGTGGACCTCCCGGAGGGGGAGGTGCTGACGATGCCGGGCCAGACTTCTTGGCAAGCCGTGCTTTGAGAGCACTAAGGTCGGTTCCTGGTTTCTTCGGTGGGTTCAAGACCTGATCCCCTCGTGTGTGAAAGATCGCTGCCGCAGGATAGAGACAAGGCTTGGAGCCGTCAACGGTTGTCCAGACCTGCTGGTTTGAAACGGGATGACATTAAACCAAAACGGAGTTGATCGACGTGGAAAAATTTAGGCCGTTGGCCACTGCGATTCCGCGCTCGGATCATGGGGGTGCTCGGATGCACGCTGAACCCGCAAATAGGTACCCAAGTTCCTGTATTTACAAGCCAGCAGTCGGTCGACAAGGGAGCCTGCAATCAAAGGGTGCGAAGTGCCTTGGCGACGCGCCTGTGAGCTTCGGCGTCAAGACCGATCGCCACCACATGAGGTTGCGGATCTGTCATGGGCTGGAGCTCACCCGTCAGGCGCAGTGGATCCGCGGATGGAGATGCGGAAGGGGCGAGAAAGAGTTCGACGCGGTGGCGACGACCTCCGTGATAGGCCTCCGGATGCGAAGCCCAGGCCGAGAGATCGGCGAGTACGCGCTCGGACAGGAGGCACCCGCCAACGGTCGCCAACAGTGAACCCGGAGGATGCATCGTGTCGCGCAAACTCGCAGTCATCGCTCGCACGATGTGTCGCAAAAGCGTGCGGCCATCATTGCGCTCGCGCGACGAGAGATTGCGGTCGGTCAACGCGAGGTGGTGAACGAGTATGCCTGTGGGCTCGAGACTGAGGATCTTGACCAACGCCCATCCGTGCTCGGTCAACAGGCCTAGCAACCGCGATCGCGTCGCCCGCAAAGGATGTCTGATCGAACAGATCGGAGAGGTTGCCGCGACGCCGGTCGCAGTCGCGATCACGTGGCTGCGCCGCTGCGCTCGCCGGTCGATCGCCGTGCGCACAAGCGGGTCGAAGGCATCGAAGTCGCGCCGCATTTGAGATGTCTGATGCGCCAGATCGTCTGCCGTGCGGGGCGTTCGAGTACAGCGCCAAAACCCCGGATCGCCGTTGGGCGAGGGGATAGGTGCCAAAGGATCTCGCATACGTTCCTCACTCGCACAGTTTCGATACACGGCCAAGAAACCTGCGTCGATCACCTGACTTTCGCGGTTGGGCGGCAAAAATTTGGGTCCTCGAAGTTGTGAGCGGATGCTTCCGCCATGACGTCCTCGCGCGTGCGTACAGGTCTCGACCGTTTGTGTGCAGGAGAGGGACCTGCACTCGGACAACGGCCGGTCTGTGTCTTGGCCCATCCCGCCTCGGTCGACTGCAACCTCCGGCACATCCTCGTGTGTTTGCGCGAAGCCGGTGCGGAGATCACAAGTGTCCTCGGGCCCGAGCACGGACTCGATGCCGCCGCCCAAGATATGGAGGTTGTCGACACCGCTGCGTCGACGACCCATTACCCGGTCTACAGCCTGTACGGCGACACGTTTGCAAGTCTGCGTCCGACGTCCGATATGTTCCATGGGGCAGATTGGTTTATCTGCGACCTCCAGGACATCGGCAGTCGCTACTACACATATGTTTGGACGGTGGTGCTCGCAGCTGAAGTTGCCCTCGGTCTCGGGATGCGGGTCTTGATTCTCGATCGTCCCAACCCCTTGGGCGGCACACCCGACCTCGTCGAGGGGGGAGGAATCGAGCCGGGTCAAGAGAGTTTTGTCGGCCTGCACAACCTCGCCACGCGTCACGGAATGACCCTCGCGGAAGTTGTGACGATGGCCCTGAGCGAGCGCGGCTGTGCCGGACGCGAACGCTTGCAGGTCCTGCCTTGCGACGGCTGGCGCCGAGATCATCTGTTTGATCAGACAGGTCTTCCGTGGGTGTTGCCGTCGCCAAACATGCCGACACTCGACACTGCGCTCGTCTACCCGGGGCAGTGTCTACTCGAAGGGACCAACCTCAGCGAAGGACGCGGAACCACCCGTCCATTCGAATTGTTTGGTGCACCATTTTTATCCGGCGAAGCGCTGCGCGATGCCCTCGAACCGGAAGACCACCCGGGCCTCGGCCTGCGTCCCGTCACCTTCAAACCGATGTTTCAAAAACATGCCGGCGAGCGCTGCGGAGGTTTGCAATTACATGTTTTTGACCAGCGAGCAGTCCGGAGTGTCCGCACATCGTGGGCACTGCTGGCGGCGAGTTGGCAAGCCTCGAGAGGCGCGATGCAGTGGCGCACTGAACCCTACGAGTTTGTCGCCGATCGTCCGGCGATCGACCTGCTCGCCGGCGGTTCGTGGTTGCGGTCGGCGATCGAAGCGGGAACCTCAGCTGGTGAACTTGTGGCGATGCATGAGCCCGGGCGGCGAGCGTTTGTCGAGCGGCGCGAAGCTTTTCTACTCTACTGATGGTCGGTGCGAGAAGCCGCGCGCCGAGGTTTTGCCAACCGCGGTAACCGAGCTGTTACCATGGGCAAGCTGATGCCCACACGTCCTGTCCTCGGAGTTTTGGGGGGAAGTTTTAACCCGCCCCACATCGGTCATGTGTTGCTGCCGACCTATGTTCTGAGCCGTGGCCTTGCCACCCGAATTTTGGTCGCGCCCTGTTGGGTGCATCCGTTTGCCAAGCACTTGGCCGACTTCGATACACGGATGGCCATGACCCGCCGGGCGATGTCGGTGCACGGACCCCACGTCGAGGTCAGCACGATCGAACGCGACATCGGACGCGATCGCGACGGGCCGAGTTACACCATCGACCTCCTCGACTGCTTGGCGAAAAAGTATCCCGAGTGTGCGATCCGACCGATCATGGGCACGGATATCACGGCCAAAGGCGAGCTGAAAAAGTGGCGGGGCTACGAACGTCTGATGCGCGAGTTTCCCCCGATCATCGTGCCACGAGCGGGTTACGCCGATAGGTCGCTATGCGCCCTTCCCGAGGTCAGTAGCACCGATATCCGAACGTGGGCCAAGGCCGTCGCGGCCGGACATGCCGACGAGCAGACGCGCGAACGCCTGGCTGCCGCGGTTCCCAAGTCGGTGCGAGAGATGATGCTCGCACCGGTCAAGTCGCATTCAGAGATCTGGATTGTCGGCCGCGGTCACGTTGCAGCCCATGCGCATACATGGATTTTGGACAAAGGTCTGCGCACGCGAACCTTGTCGGCACGGGAATTGATGGCGACCCGTCCGACGACGCCCGACATCGTTCCCGACGCAGTGTGGATCCTGTGTCGCGATGGCGATCTTCCCCAGGTTGCGACTGGAGTTTCGCGCCTGTTTGGTAACCGCGATCGCAGCAAAATCCCGGTCCTTCACGCCGCCGGGGCGATCGTCGCAGCCAGTGCGCGCGGCCTCAAAAACCTGCGAGACGACGGACATCCGGTGGCAACCCTGCATCCGATCTGTTCGCTGCGAAAAGAGTGTAGCGAAGGAATGATTGCAGATGCATGTTTTGGCGTCGAAGGCGATCCGACGGCCCGCGACTTTGCCCTCTCACTTGTCGGGCATCAACCGTGGCTCGATTTGCAGACGCTCGACGAGCGCCAGCGACTCGCCTACCACGGTGCCTGTGCGCTCGCTGCCAACCATCTCGCCGTGTTGTGGGGCAGGGCTGCGGCCGTGCTCGAAGGCCAGGGCCACCCGCGCGAGACCATCGACGAAGCCTTGCGCGTCTTGTTGCACTCGTCGTTGCGCAATCTGGTTGAACTCGGGATCCCCAGAGGAATCACGGGACCCATCTCCCGAGGTGACCACGCAGCCGTCGCCAAACACCTCGAAGTCCTCGACGAGCAGACTGCGGCGGTCTACCGCGTGCTCAGTCAGCAGTTGGCCAAACTCGTGTGTTGACGCTGGAATCTGGATCGAAGCGGTAGTCGATCGCAGGCGAACCACCGATCGCGTAAACAAGTGTATGTCCATCGATCCACCGCAGCTCGCTGTGAACATGGGCCGTCGGACCCGTGACACCTGAGACTGCCGCCATCGGTCTCTCGCCGGCGAAGTAGCGCCCGAGGTTCTCCGTCGCAACGATGTGGATGGGTCCGTAGTGATCCGAAAGTAGGGCGACGTAGCGACCGTCGGGCGAGCACGGTTCATAGCTCCAGTCGCTGAAGAACAACTCGCTGGCGTGGGGCCACACCCAAGTGGAGCCATCTGCACCGAGGAGCTCGAGTGTTGTCGTTCCGTAGCGAGGCGGAAATTCCTCGGGTGGGCGCGAACCTTTCCACAGGATGCGAAAGGGACCACAGGTCCGTTCCGCGAGAATCTCGGACGGGGCCTCGGCATCCATTTGCTCGCCCGCCAGTGCGTGTTCTCCAACGGAATCAGTGGGTAGCCCGGCTTTTTTATGTGCATATTCATCCATCTGCGTCGTGGTCTCGCGGGACTCCACAGCGGGAGCGTTGACCGCCTCGGCATCTGCGACTTCCACACCGCGGTTGTCGGTCTCGAGTCGAGCTCTTCCTCGGACAACATCTCCGTCATGCCGCGCACACGTTTGGCGCGGACTTGGCGTTTGCGGTTGGCACGTCACGACGAGCAGCACCAACATCGGTGGGATGCGTTCGATCCTGGGCGAGCTTCGGACGACTGCCGCGTGGCCTCGGCTGGAGTTGCGTCGAACAGTTCTTCGCATCATTCGGGGTCATCCATCCGTGCTATCTTGGCCTGGTTGGCGGACGGACCCAAGATCGCTGAGCAACCGGCTCCAGAGGTTTGTGATTCGGAACTTGTGACCGAGGCGGAGTCCTCGTCCGTCGACCGCGGCGAGTCCCTCCCGATCATCGCCCGCATGGTGATCGAGATTCGTTCGGACGGTAGTCGAACCATCGCCCGCGGTGCCGTGGAAGATGTGGTGAACGGGGAACGTGTCGCCATCGAAGCTTCGGCCGCGTCACCCATCGAATTGTCGTTGTCGCTGGCGCGGGCCATCTCGCAAACCCTGTCGGCGGCGCCGAGTCTGGCTGCAAAAACGCTGGCGGCGAACATCCGTCAACGCGCCCGACGACGTGTCGACCGGACGTGGAGCCGTTTGCGAAAGCGTCTGCGATTTGGCGATTGAGTTGTGGACGTCCGCGCCGGGCAACGTCTGTGGTAGTCGCAGCTGGCGCGAGCAGTGCACCCCCGTAAGCCGACCGAGAAAAACGCACGCTTGTCGGGCTACACTCGCCGCGATGCGAACGCTTTCAACTGCCTTAATCCTCGCCACGTTGTTGGTGCCTCAAATTGCCAGTGCCCACATCAGTGTGCTCGATCCGGAACCGCGACAACCAGATCAGAAAGTCGGCCCCTGTGGAAAGGCCGACGATATGCGGGGCGATATCATCCACACGTTTGCACCCGGGGAGACCATCACCATCGTGTGGGAGGAATTTGTTCCCCATCCGGGGCACTACCGCATCAGCTTCGATGATGACGGGTTCGACAGTTTTGTCGATCCAGAGGCCTACGACGACTTTTACACCAACGATACCGTGCTGATCGACAACATCCCCGACATGGAGGGGACGGAGACGTATATGCAAGAAGTTACACTCCCCGACATCGAGTGTGACAACTGCACGATCCAAGTTGTCCAGATGATGACCGACAAGCCCCCCTACGGCGACGGCAACGATCTCTACTATCAATGTATCGACATCGTTCTCGAGTCCGACGGACCATCGACCGACACCGACACCGACACTGATAGCACAACGGACACCGATGATCCGACGACGGACGGGGAGACGGACTCGGAGACCGATTCGACGACGAGTGATACGACAGGCACAGATACGACCGAAGGGCCGACCGACTCGGACGGGGAGACCGCCGAGACGACGGACGAGGGGACGACCGACGAGACGACCGGCGATGGTTCCGACACGGGCGAGGGAACGACGGCGGACACGTCGACATCTGGTGTAGATACAATGACAGATTCGGGCGATACTGCCTCGGGTGAGGATGAAGGGTGTGGGTGCACAACAACTGACGACATGCCCGTCGGAATAGCAGTGCTGCTCGCCGCGGGGCTTCTCTCGCTTCGCCGCCGGCCCTCGTCCTTGGTGTAGCCGGAACCTCGCTTTCGTTCGCGTTCATTGCGCGGACACACGCGTGCCGTTGGCCGAGCTCGCAGGGCTGTTGAACCCGACCTTCGGGACAGGTAATTTCGCTCAGATTCTACGGGTTGACCGCGACACAACTATTGTTGAAGCAGGCCTCGCCAGCGCCGCAATCGTTGTGATCGACACAGTTGACACCCGAGGTGCAGACGTTGCCGACGCACAGCTGTCCCGGGTCGCAGTCACTGTTGACCGTACACATCTGCGGTGTCATGCACCCACCTCCCTGGCAGATTTCTCCCGGGCCGCAGTCGGTATCAAACACACACTGCGGATCGCCGGTGCAGATGTTCGACTCGCAGGTTTGACCCGGTGCACAGTGCTCGTCGAGCACACACTCGCCGGTGAAGACACAACTCTGGGCGATGCAGACAAATCCGTCCGGACAGTCGATATTTTCGAGGCAATCCGGCGGCGGCGGTTCACACATGTTGTTGATACAGAGTTCTCCGGGGGGGCAATCATCGTCGATCGTGCACTCCGGCGCGGGCACACACATGTTGTCGACGCAGACTTCGCCCGGTCCACAGTCGGTATCGAAC
>CAZUPD010000125.1:20244-23804 GCA_964621785.1 uncultured Nannocystaceae bacterium | reverse complement strand
TTCTAGGCAAGAAGATCCTACAATCGCTCGGGCGCCTGCTGCTCGGGCGTTTGGCCGTGCGCGAGCTCCTCGACTTCATCGGCATGCCGCTGTACATGCTGATCAACGCCTACGCGACCCACTCAATCATCCGCGAGGCCAAGGTTCACATCATCGGACAGCAGCTCATCGCCCATGTCGACGAGCGCCTTCCCCCCGCCGAAGTCGTTGATAGCTGGCCCGACGGACATGCTCTGATTTACGACACCCTGCAGTTGGTCGCCGCGAGCAAACGCGACTTTCACTTCAATCACTATGTGTTGGCCAAAGCTGTGATCGAGGGCTACGACCTGGAAATCACGCCGCGTACCGAACTGCCAGCCGACTTCATCCCGCGCCTTCAGGTCGCTCCGGATGCCCTCCGACGCCTGTGTGTGTTGCTGCTTATCCTCGGGTTTATTCTGGATGGCCAGTTTACCCGAGCCGAACAAAAACGACTGCGTGAGCTGCGGGATGGGGGGATCTCCGAGATCACGGTCGCAGACGTCAAGCGCTGGTGCGTTTCACTCGTCAGCGGCGAAGGCCTCGACACGCTTCTCAACACCCACCTCGAACCGACCGCAGGCGTGAACCCGTAACCCTCTGCTCGACGCTCGTCGGTTGGCACGGCCCTTCCCGGGAGGTTGCGACGTTTACCGCTTCAGCGGCGAGCGGGTATACTGGCGATATGGCAACACGACCCGTGATCACCCACCTGATTCAGCTGACCTTAGCGGCCCTCGTCGGTGTGGTCGGCGGGTGCGGTACGGACGAAGAAGCGATGACGACGGTCGACTCGGGTGAGTGCGGTGGCGGAGAGACGCGGGATGCATTCGAGTTCACCGACTGGGAGCTGACCTCCGAAGGCCTGACGACAATCAACGCGAGCGTCGACTCCTTCGAGGAACTCGACAATACGCAACAGTGCCGAGCAGTCTGTGCATATGCATTCGGCGACCTCAATGCCTACCTCGATCCCGAGAATTACCCCGATCGAGAATTTGAGTTTACCAGCTGCACGCTCGACCTCATGAGCGAAGAGGGCATGATCACGGGTGGGACGTTGTCGTGTGCTGGCGACCAGATCACAACATCATTCTGTCTCGGGAGGCGGCCGTTGATGTGGGTCGATGACGCTGCATCCAGCCGCAAGTTGCTAAGCGAGATGGCCGTGCTCGAGCATGTTTCGATCACGGCATTTGTTGAACTCGCAGCGCAACTCGAACAACTCGGTGCACCTGTCGAATTCGTGGTGCGCTGTCGGGAGGCCGCCCGGGACGAGTCCCGCCACGTCAAACTGCTCGTTGAACTCGGCGCGACCGAGCCGACGCAACAACCAAAACCAGCGCAGCCGGAGACCTCGATTTTGGCGATTGCGCGACACAACGCGACCGAGGGTTGTGTATCTGAGACATGGGCAGCCTTGCTCGCGCAATATCAGTCTGAGCGTGCCGAAGATCCGGCTGCGCGGCGGGTATTTACCCAGATCGCAGGGGACGAAGGGCGGCATGCTCAACTGGCCTGGGATCTTCACGCGTGGTTGCGGACGCAGTTGAGCCCCGCCGAGGTTGCAGAGGTCGAAGCGGCGCACACACGGGCTCTGAGCACACTCGGGACGACAGCGTTGCGTTCGGCGATGCTGGTCTCGACACACGATCGTCAAGCCCTCGGGTTGCCGGATCCTCGGACAGCGAAGGTACTTGCGAACAGGTTTGCCGTGCACCTCGCAGCGGCCTGAGTTCACTGGCACAGGTACTTACAAACAGGTTTTCCTTGCACCTCGCGGCGGTATGATCTCCTTGGAACCGAGCAGGTTTGCCTTGACCTCGCGGCGGCCTGCGTTCACTGGCACAGACAGGTACTTACAAACAGGTTTGCCTTGACCTCGCGGCGGCCTGCGTTCATTGGCACAGGTACTTGGCCTGCGTTCATTGGTACAGGTACTTACGAACAGGTTTGCCTTGACCTCGCGGTGGCCTGCGTTCATTGGCGCAGGTACTTGCGAACAGGTTTGCTTGGCACCTCGCGGCGGCAATTCACGCCTTCCGTCGTCGATGCAGCCCGCGCGGCGTCGACTACTTCGCGCCGAGTGACTGCAGGGCGATCTTCAGTCCCTCCTCGAGGGTCTGCGCCGGCGTGATGCCGGGAAGATCAAATTCACTGAGGGTCACGGCAACCTCGGGATTGGCACCCGTCAGGATGCTGCGGGCACCCATCAGTCGGGCGGTTTGAGCGATCCGAATCAGCAGTGCTGCAGAGGTTCGATCTGCGACCGGAACACCCGTGATGTCGATGATCGCGAATCTCACCGAGCGTTCGGCGATTTCGTGCAGCAGCCGGTCGGTCACGGATGTGATCCGTTCCTCATCCAACGTACCGATCAGTGGCAATACAACAACCCCGCGCCAAACCTGCAAAATCGGGGCACTCAGCGAGCGAATGAGTTGGCGCTGCGATCGGTCGCGCTCACGGGCCAGCTCGAGTGCGGCGTTTTTTGACTTCAACTCCGCAATCAGTTCTTGGGACTCGCTGACATCCCGGGCGATCGAGAACACAAAGTCAGCTTGCGATTCGGCACGGCACAACCACGAAAGCCAGCGGTAGGTACCGTCTCGACTTTGATAGCGGTTGACAAAGCTCAGCGAGCTTTGACCGCCACCTAGTTTTGAAACTTCTGCCAATGTTGTGCCGATATCGTCGGGGTGCGTCAGGGCGAGAAAAGGTTTGTCGAGCAGGTCTTGTTCCGTCCACCCGAGCCTCGCCGTCCAAGCCGCGTTGATAGCGTAAAAGTTTCCCTCGAGACTGGTGATACACATGATATCTGCACTAATATCGAAGAAACGAAGCTTGGCAGCTGTGTATTGGTCGTCGCTGAGTTTGAGGGAAGGCATGGTAAAAAGCGCTCACGAACAAAGAGGTCTCAGTTCACGGCGAGGGTGACGTCCAATTTCGTCCGAGCTCTTTTGCTAACGTGGCGAGCGTTTCGTGGGCCCATCGGCGCTCAGAATCGTCGAGTCGCAACCAGGTCAAAACCGCTTCATACGAGTCCGGCGCGAAAACCTTGACGTCCTTCATAAACCAGCTGAATGTCCGAAAGACCGTTCTCGTGACCAAACTGTCCAGTATTGCGGCGATCTGCATCGATCGTGGCTTTGCGAAGCTCACAAAATCGGTTCGCATGTCCCCGTCGATCGTCGCTCCACCGAGTGAGGCCAGGAAGAAACGGGATGGGTTGGCAGAGTTGAGGAGCACCATGAGCTCGTCCCATTCCCACTGTGCGCACAGACGATCGACGTGCATCGCAATGACGAAGTCCCCATGGGCGTACGCTTTCATGACACGTGCCATTCGTCACTAAGGTGGCGCAAAACTCGAAAAAAGTAAACTCGCGTGTTCGCTCTCGAGTGCGCGCAAGTCTACGCGTGCGGCTATCCATCACGCTGATACGTCCAAGTATGTGCGCATCGACTTGGTCTCGTCGACACCTGCACGTGCTGGATGCATGAATTGCGGATACAATATTTAAAGCGTCCCCCAGGCGC
>CAZUPD010000125.1:0-20234 GCA_964621785.1 uncultured Nannocystaceae bacterium | reverse complement strand
AAATGTGTGCGCCGAGGGGTGAACTTCGATCATTTACAGACTGGGCCAATCGATCGACTCGAAGTCTGTCAGCTCCACGCTGAGTTCCGTGCCCAAGTCGTTGGGCGTGGGCTTATAGGCATCGGCCTGCGAGATGCACGGCGGATCACCGGGTTGTGGCATGACTTCGCCACAGTCGAGGCCGGGGACGACCTCGAGCACATGGTAGCCGACATCGTAGGAACCCCCGAGAAACTGCCCCCAATCGGAGTCGACTGGAATCGGATCGGCGGCGTATATGAGCACATGTGTGTCGGTACCTCCGATGATCGCCGACGGTGGCGGCTCGTTCATTGCAAATGTAACGGTCTCGACATTCGGGTCGGCGACGATAAACCACCCGTATGCCACCCGCAGACCTCCGGCGTCGCTGATAAGGGCCTCGGCAGGGGGCGGCTGATACAGGGTCAGGGTGAACGCCGACGGGAAGTCACCGGTGACCGAGACGCGCTCGCCTGAGGCTCCGCCGACACACAGCGACCAGTCGATACTAAAGCCGTACCACCAACCGCACTCTTCCAGACAGGCCTGGTAGGGAAGTTGCTCCTCCGCGTTGCAGATGTTTGGCTCGGCACCGCAGGCGTCGACGCATGCCAAGGTCGTAGGATCGGTGTCTCCGCCACCGCCACCACCGCAGTTGATGCTGGGTCCACTGCACGTGGTCTCGAAGGAGTCGGAAAACCACAGCACCGCGACGTCGGCCCCGGTCGTCTGGCCTGCAGACGAGACAGACCCGCGGATCAACGCGAGCGGCTCGCCGGAGTAGTTGTTGTCGACCTGTGCGTCGCAGGCGAGCACCGGGGCGAGGGCGAGCAAAAACGGGAGGATGGAGAATGAGATTCGTGCGTGCATCGTGTTGAGAAGGACCGCCACCCTCCGGGTTTGGGCACGGCGTCGGACGTTTTTTTCGCCCCGGTCAGCTCATTGTGTAGATACGGTCGTGTGGCTCGAATTCGCAGCGGGCAAATCGGCACCTCGAGTTTTCCGCAAAAAAAATTGTGTCCCCGTTCCCAAAACCATAGCCTCGCGGTCCTTTTGAGAGAGGGACGAACATCCCCGCAACAATGCCTATCACTGTATACCACTTGCCCACTGGCGATTGCGTGTATTTTCCCTGCGGTCGCGGGGTGACGAGACAGGGAAGCCTTGCGCCAGACGATTGAAACCGCTTACCGCTCGCAGGGGCCCATTGTGCTGCGAAGGGCTCGTAGTTTGCTGGGTAACGACGCCGACGCGCACGAGGTGTTGCAGGAGGTCTTTACCTCGCTTCTCGCTCGTCCGGAGCAGTATTCCGGTGCCGGCTCCCTGATCGCTTTTTTGTACCGGGCAACGACGAATCGATGCTTGAACCGTATTCGCAACCGCAAGACGCGTGCCCGTCTGCTCCGGGATCAAGGACCTCCGCTCTCGGTTGCGCCTGCACGCGCCGAGGCCTGCACAGTCGTCCGTGAACTCCTCGAGCAGCTACCAGAGGAGCAGGCCGCCGCCGCGGTGTACTACTACATCGACGGCATGTCCCAGGCCGAGATCGCCGGTATGCTCGGCTGTTCTCGGCGACATGTCGGAAACCTGCTCGCGCGTCTGCGTCGACGCGTCAGCCTTGACGAGGTGAGACCATGACCATTCGTGAACAACCGATCCCCGATGAGTGCCTTTCGGATTTTGTGCTCGACGCGTTGCGGGTCGGTGCACTCGATCCGGCGAGGGGCCCAAGCGTTCGTGCACACCTCCTCGCGTGTCGACGTTGCGGTGCGAGGCAACGCGAGCTCGCTGCAGATGCAGCGTCGATCGAACTTCCGCCGCTGGCCGGTTCGCCGATATCACGGCGTCGCCGGTTCCGAGCTTTAAGTGTATATGCAGCAGCCGCAGCGCTGATCATCTTCATTGTGATCGGCGTCGATACACAGTCGGAGCACGACAATGAGGGACGCGAGACCGTGGAGGAGGTGATCACGCGGGTGAAGGGACCTCCGAAGTTGCTGTTTCACGTGCGGCGGGATGAACGTGTGTTCGAAGGAGGGCCGGGAGATGTACTGTTCCCCGGTGATACTGTACGGTTTGCCTACTCGTGGTCGGACGATGGCTCGATCGCGGTTCTCAGTTACGATGGTGCGGACGTTGTGAGTGTGTACTTTCCCGTGGCAGACGTCACCCATGAAATCAACGCGGGCAATGCCATGAGTTTGCCGGGCGCGGTGCGCCTCGATGATACGCTCGGAGCTGAGACGTTTTACGGTGTGTTTTGTTCGCGGCGCGTTCCGGTGGAACGCCTGCGACAGGCGGTTGAGCGCAATTCGGGCGATCCACATCCACCCACGGGATGTGTCATCGACCAGGTGCGCGTACGCAAGGAGGCGAGGCGTTGATCCGTTGGCACGCGCGATTGTTGCTCATCGTCGTCATTGCCGTCTGGATTGCCCCGCGTGTGTCGTGGGCACGCGTGGTTCGCTACGCGGTCCTGATCGGCAACAATGCGGGCGACGCCGACGAGACCACCCTGCGCTATGCAGAGCGCGACGCCACCCGCGTTTACGATGTGTTGCGCACATTGGGAGGTTTCCACGAAGAGAACCTCGTCGTACTCCACGGTCGCGACCGCGACACCGTCCAGCGGGTCTTGATCTCGATCAACGCGAGGATCCGCAGTGTGACGGGAAGCGGCGATCAGGCAGTCCTTTTTGTGTACTACTCCGGCCACGCCGACGCCGACGCGCTTCACCTCGGTGGCGAGCGCTTCCCCATTGCACGTCTGCAGGAGCTATTGCGGGGTTCGCCCGCGGATTTTCGTATGCTCTTGCTCGACTCGTGCCGGTCTGGCGCGGTCACGCGGGTGAAAGGCGGACAACAGGCTCCTGCGTTCAAAGTTGCTATCGACGAGCGGTTGGCGGGTGAAGGTCTTGTGTTCCTGACCTCGAGTGCGACCAACGAGGATTCCCAAGAGTCCGACAATTTGCGCGGGTCGTTTTTTACTCACTACTTTGTCTCGGGTTTGGTCGGAGCCGCCGACATCGACGGCGACGGCGATATCACGTTGGCCGAGGCGTACCAGTATGCCTACGACCACACGATTCGGGCCACAAGTGCGACGCTCTACGGGACGCAACACCCGACGTTTCAATTCGATGTGCGCGGGCAGGGCGGGATTGTGCTGACCCGTGTTCGCGAGGTTGCGCGGGGCCATGCTCGCCTGCGCTTTCCACCAGGTCGGACCTATCTGTTATTTTCAGACGGACCCGAAGGCGCAGTTGTAGCCGAGGTCGGTGTTCACGATGCAACCCGGACGATCACGGTGCGGGCCGGCAAGTACTTTGTCCGCGGGCGTACCCGTGACCACTTGCTCGAGGGACACATCACGGTCCGCGAGCGAACGACCCGCGACGTCACCGATGACACTCTCAAACGTGTGGAGTATGCCCGGCTTGTCCGAAAAGGCGGGAGTGTCACCCATGCCCATGGTCCACTGATCGGTTACCAGTTCCGCACACCACTGTGGCAACAATCGGGCCTGTGCCACGGTGCCCGAGTCGGGTACCCGGTGGACATGCGGTGGGTCAGCATCTCCACAAGTGTTGGGTTTTGCCGGGCCGGATTCACAGCGGATCGACTGACAGTCAAGGCCGACCAGTACGACATCGAGTTGGTGGCTGCCTATGTCTTTGACCTGCCCGTCGTCAGCGTCGCCCTGGGCCTTGGCGGCGGGTTGAGCTATCTTCGCCAGACCTTTGAGACACAGGGGATCGCACCGCCCCGAAATACAATCGGCGGCTATGGAGAAGCTCTTTTGATGCTTCGCGTGGGCCTCCCACGCGGCTTTTACTTCGCGGCCAGCGTCGCCGCACAGGTACAGATATTCTCGCAACAACTCGCCAACCAAGACTCCGCGACGACCCGGGCAGCCTTCACCGCGCGACCGGTGTTTGGGGTGGGGAAATGGTTTTGACCTCTCGCGCAGCACCAGCAAGACCTGGCCACTGTTACCTGACCAATCATTCAGATGATGTTGTTGGCTCCTCGTGACCGCCGTGGTTGATATGCGGTCCACAAGCCACACCGGTCATCGCAGCGTGGGGGACCCTTACCCCATGTGTTTGTTTGGAATTTGGCTCGCAGGTGTGGTCCCATCAACCGGTGACGTCCATGAAAACGGTCCACAGAAACATCCTTCTCAGTCTACCGCTGTTGCTCGCCGCCTGTGATAAGGCCGAGAATGGTGATGCCGAAGCCGAAGTCCGCGCACAGGCGGAGGTTGGGTCCGACGTCGAAGCCGAAGCCGACGTCGAAGCCGAAGCCGAAGCCGACGTTGCGGTAACGATCGCGCCCGCGACGCTCAAACTCGATGCTCTCGTGGCCCTTATTCAGACCGACAAGATCCGTGACGGGGCCACCCTTGAGCTTGCGATCAACGACGCGGAGCAGGGGATCCACGAGGTTGATATCGACGGCGATGGCGATGTCGATTACCTGCGTGTGGTCGAAACTCGGGTCGACGGCGGCGTCACCCTAACCCTTGAAGCAATTGGATCGAGTCATCTCGATATTGCACTCGCAGTACCGGTCGCCGAGCTGACACTCAAACACGACGCCGAAGATGATCTGGTCGTGGGGACAGCTGCGTACACGGCCCACGTCGACGCTGCAGCCGATGCCGCGGTCGACTTCGAGGTCGCCGCGAGTGTCGAAGCTGAAGTCGTCACCGTGGCGACCGCTCCCGCGCTCACATGGGCGTTGGATGTCAAACGGCCGGTCTACGAGGGATCGTTTTCCCTCGTATCCAAACTCGATCCCGCGGACTTCCAACTCGAAGCAGTGGTCGACTTGGTCGATACGGGGAAGGTCAAAACAGCCGCAGAACTCGAGGCGGAGATCAACGCAAACGGACTCGCCAAAATCGACATTGATGCGGACGGTACGATCGATCATGTTCAGGTTGTGGAGGTTCGGGCCGACGACAACGTCGAGTTTCAGTTTCGGGCCGTCCCGTCGACCAAGGTCGATGCCCGGTTTGCCGTCGACCTCGGAGCCATCGATTTTGACACCCACCGCGAAGAGGCAAAGATCGACGTCTCAGCGGGTTATTCGGCCTACTTTTCCGCCAACGCTGCAGCCGATGTAGAGGCAACGATCACGCGTGAGGTCAAGGTCGATATCGAAGCCGAGAGCAGTGCCAATTTCTACACCTGGGTCTGGCATCCCCGCCCGACGGTGTACGTAAGTACATATGTGCGTGCCGATGGTCATCGTTTTGTCCCTCCGGGACATCTCAAGCACGGGCATTGGAAAGCTACGGGTAATGGGCATGGGCGGGTTACCATCAAAACCACGGCCAATGGCAAGGTCGAGGTCATCGAAGCCCATCACCCTGGTGGGTCCGCCCACGTCGATGTCCATGTCGGCCCCAAGAAGCATAAGAAGCATAAGAAGCACAAGAAGCACAAGAAGCACAAGAAGGCGAAGGTCATCAAAAAGGGTAAGGCCAGCGCAGGTGTCAGTGTGAGCTTCGGCGGAGGCAAAAAGAAAAAGGACAAGGGCAAGAGCAAGAGCAAGAAAAAGCATTAGTCCTGCTTCTCACCATCTCCGGTACACGCCGGCAAGCGCGAGCGGTCGCGGCCGGTGTGCAAACAACTCTGAGTAGACTGCGATGCAGCCGTCCAGTGTTTCAGTACAGGGCGACGTGTTTGGGCAGCTGTCACAGTTGACATGTAAAACCGAAGTGCCACCGGGTCATCAAGCCTGGTGGTACGCGCCGATTTGAGCGCGAGCAGACGTTGTGTGCCCGAAGTTGCACCCGTGCGGGGTACAATTTCACCAGTCGTCCCCACGAACATATCAGGCGATTGTGCGCGTTTCGCCAACAGTCACCCGAGGTCTGCGTGAGCATGTATGCCCGTGCCGATGGTACCCCGCGTGATCCGCTCGGTCGCCGATACTCGGCGAGGAGTACACCTGTCGAAAGGTTCAGGTGTCTTTGTGCGGTCAAGCGCCACTGGATACGTGGTCGCGCAACCGTCGACGCAAACCCTGCGTCGGCAATTTTTGCAGATACAATGATAACCTGGAGTGCCAACCGCTCTGAACAGCGTCCACAAATATGAACGGTTCATGTATCACCTGAATTGGTTTGAGTCGCTGTCACAACTACCCTGATAAAACCTTGAACAATTGCAACGCGCCGAAGTCCCTACCGATCCGAACGCCTCCTATCGTTCGATATTCGACATTCAACCCCGCGACGGAGATTCAACATGGCACCCTCGAAGTTAACGTTGACACTTGTACTTGCAGCTCTCGTCACCAGCTGTTCCGGCAACAATTGGTGGATGCAGGTACCGACCCACCTGCCGCCGGGTGTCGACCCCGAGTCCGATGACGACGGCGACGGGTTGCTGGCCAAATACGATCTGTGCCTCGACACCGAGATGGATAGGTGGACCGGCGTGGACGGCTGCGGCGAACTGGACGACGGCGACATCGATGGTTTCCCCACCGATCGCGACCTGTGTCCCGGCACGCCCCGAGGTGAAGCCGTCGACGGCTACGGTTGCTCCGAATCTCAGAATGAAGTCCTCTCGCAGCGTTTGCACCCACGGTTGCGCAAACGCGGTACCGCTGGCCAGCGGCCGGGCGACACCAGCAACCAACCTGTCCAAAGTGCTAGTAAAGACGATCCAGGGGCAACACCCAATGTACCGCCCACAGGTTGGCGCCCCAAGGCGACCACCAACAGCGGGAGTGGCAGCGAAAGCCAAGTGGTCGCAGACACTTCCGATGCGATCAACGACGGCGAGATCGGTAAAAACGGCTTTGCCACCTTCACCCTCGACCCTAAGGGCGCCTGGCCGGTCGTCCTGCAAACGCTCGCCAAGAACGTGCGAGAACTCGACGACGGTATCGCGATCTCCGGCACGATCGTCGTGGAAGTACCCGGTGATCAACAGCTGACCTTCGCCGAAGCCGAGGTCGAGCTGAAGTACGGCAGTGATAGGAGCCAGGGCCTACAGAGTTTTCAAGGCGCTTGTCGCCTGCCGTTCCCAACTGGCGGTCTCATGAAGGGTGTCAACGTTGGTGACCTCGCCACGGCATCGGTCGGCTACGACGTCGGTGCCAAGATCGAGAACGTGGATGCACCACTCGAGGACAGCCGGAAGTACTTCTTCTTCAACTTCTCCACCGGCCTGTCCGCTTCCATCGCCAACGCTTCACTGTCGGTTGGCCCTGGGGTCGCCACCACCATGGCGATCGACCCATCGGATCCGTCCTTGTTTGTCAAGGGTGCCTTTGGGGGATTGCTCGGTCCGGTCGAGGAGGCGAGCGTCGGTCTCTCCTACGGCGGTCACCTGCCCTTCGCGCCAGCCAAGACGTGGGGCATTGACACCAACGTAGCGAGTTTCAACGGACACCTGTGGCTCGGTGGCAAAGTCAATCTGGTCAAGATCCCCATCAGTATCGGTGGCAATACCGTCATCGATCTAGACCCGAACGATGACGGCAAGAGCTTCTTCCAGGATCCGGCCGGTGGCTACGGTTTTGGCAGCAACTCGGATGTGTTTTTGAGCCTCGGCTATGGCATCGTGGGTCTCGAATTGCCCCTTGGCGGCGCCACCGTGGTCGGCCAGATGTCAAGCACTGCGGGTCACGCCTACTACACTGGCGAGATTGGTGCGGGCACTGCCTTCGGCGATCTGCTGCCGATCCAAAACACCCAGGCCCTTCAGGCTGCCGGATATTTCAGTAGCAACTTGCAAGACAGCTACTTCAAGGCACAAGGCGAGGCGGTGTCGTTCGATGCGACGACGCTCGGCAAGTGGACAAGTATCAACATTGAACCGATGGCGATGACGAAGATTACGTTGGACATTGACAAAAATGGCGCCCGGATCAAGGGCAAGGCCAGCAAGTCGTTCTCACCACTGATCGCCCTCTCGGGTGATGTCAACGCCGAGGCATTCTTCAACGGCAAACCCGATGGTTGGTACATCAAGCTCGACGGCAACATGGGCGTCAAAGGGGTCACCTTGGCCAACGCCCACGCAGAGCTAGGCAAGGCCGGTGCCAATGTCTCCGGCAAGATGAAGACGCCGCTGTCCGAGATAAAGATGGTCGGTACCATCACCGCGTCCAACGTGAATCTCCAGGGAACGGCTCAGGTGAAGACGCCCGTCGTCAAGGGAAAGAAAATCATCGAGGAGGTCATCTGCGGGGTCGAGATAGTAACCGACAAGGCCCGGTGCGGCGCCGAATGGGTCAAGGACGCAGGTGAGTGCGGCATGCATTACACCAGCAGCGGCGCCGAGTGTGGCTACGAGACGGTGACCGACGCAGCCAAGTGCGGCTCCGAATACATCAGCAGCGGCGCCGAGTGTGGCTACGAGACGGTGACCGACGCAGCCATCTGCGGCGTTGACACTGTGAGCGGCGTAGCCAAGTGCGGTGCGAAGTGTGTGAGCAGCATGTTCAAGAAGTGCAAGTGTAAGCTACCCAAGACCTGTAAAGTGGCGAAGAAGTGCGACGTGCCCAAGACGTGCACCGTAGCCAAGAGCTGTAATGTGGCCAACTCGTGTGAGGTTACAAAGACCTGCGAAAAGACAAAGATGTGCAAGAACGAGGTCACGATTCCAAACGTCAATTTTGGCAACTTCACCGGCGACGTGACGCTCAAGCTCGGGAACAACGGCCTCTCTGGTGAGGTGAGTGGCAACTACTGCCCGCCCAACGGCGCCTGCACGAAGCTGACGGGTGGGTATATCGAGACCTCGAACGGCAAGTTCGAAGCATGTGTGAAGGTTCCTGCTGTAGGCAAGGTCTGCAGCGGGTTTTGAGGTGCTCCCCAGTTATCGTCGTCGCATCCGCGGGCCCAACGGTTTTGGGCTCGTGAGAGCGAAACTGTCGAAACGTGCAGGTTTAACGTGTCCAGGGCAACGGCTGTCATCGCAGATGCTGACAGGCGTCGCCCAGGCCCGATGTGAATCATGCCCTACTTGCACTTACCCCAACTGCACTTGTTGGACTGGCATTGATGCTTCTTGGTACAGGCCTTGCCCTTGGCCTTTTTAGCCTTGCAGGTTTGCTTGCCGGCGATAGGATTGCCGCAGTATTGATTGCTATTGCAGTCCGAGTTTGACTTGCATTCATCCTTTGCGGCGCAGCGGCCCCAGGAGCAGCGATCGGTCGCACACTGTGATTTCTTAGTACAAGCTTGGCCTTCGCTCTTGAGGGGTTTGCAGGTCGCTTTCCCCCCGATCGGATCGCCGCAGTACTGGTTGCTGTTGCAATCACCGCTATCACGGCACTCATCGGGATCGGCACACTTGCCCCATGCGCAGCGATTGCTCTCACACTGTGAGGCCTTCGTACAGGCGGCACCGTGCGGCTTGCCATCCGACGGCGGATTGGGCGTAAAAGTTTGGCGACTGATTTGCTTGCCCACGTTCTTCTTTGACTCGGACTTCTCCCACATGACGACGAAGGCCTCCGGCCCATCGTTGCGCAGCTTATCCATATAGCTTTTTTTCATGCCGACAGCGTCGAGCTCTTTGTGCCAATGCTTCATCATCCCGATATGGGACAGGCCCTCGGTGATGTGGCTGCCGTACTTGTGCAGTCCGTCGGTCTTGCCACCGAGATTGCGCCCGCAGTTCTCGAAGGTGCGCGAGTGGACGGCCTCGGTGATGGTGGCGAAATCGAGTGAGTAGCCGACGGTGAGCCCCTTGTCCATCAGGTAGGCGAGGATTTTGGCGGTCTCGGTCGCGGTTTTGGGACAGTTTGTCGTCACACCCGATTTGGGGTAGTCCTTGGAGTCGAGTGGTCCGACCCGAACACCGAAAAAACCACCTGTCTTTCGGACCAGTTCGAGTTCCGAGTCGTCGAAATCGTACTCATTGGGACCGGGCGTCTTGAGCTTGGAGGTGCTGTTGGCCACCAACATTTTGTTGGGGTTGTTGTGCAACGCATTCATCGGGTAGCCGCCGAAGTCCTTCGAGATCTTGTCAATGTCGATGCGCGCGCGGGACGAGACGTGATCGATGTTGACGATCATTCCTCGGCGCATGGCCTCTCGCACCACGCGCTCGCCGTCGTTGGACAAGCCGAGGTTGTTGCGTTCGACACCGTGGTCCATCCGGCTGCCCGCCGATCCCGAAAATCCTTGCGGTTTTGGGTAGACTTTGAACCCGTTGAAGTAGCCACCGCCACCGCCGAGGAAGTAGGCGGCGTAGTTGACCTCGGACAAATCGCTATACTTCATCACGCACTTGTCTGTCAGCTTGCTGCCCTTGAAACCCCCGTCGCCGCAGGTGTTGTCGCAAAACTTGTGTCCGCTGGTACCTGTGAGCGGGTAGTTGGCCACGTGGTCGTCGACGTAAAAGCAGCCGGCCATCGCCTGGGTTGCGCGGATCACTTTGCCGCCCATCTCGTCCTTGGAGCGGTAGATATCGGCACCCGCGAGCCGGCTCGAAACCTTGTGTGCGAGGTAGAATGTGCGCACACCCATATCGTAGTAATGGTCGAGGCGGTTGACCGGATCGAAGGTCCGGTCCTCCGCACCAAATGCATAATCCGACTCGACACCGAGCACGATTGCGAGTTTGCCACCGTTGATGATCCGGCGCGCATCGGCGGCCGAATAGGCGACTTCCATCCACGAGGCGTTGGCCTTCACCCACGCTTTGAGAGCATTGATCTGGCGGTCCATCGATTTGACGGTGTCGCCGTGACTGCAGGCATAACCATTACCGCCCGGGCCTCCGTTGCCTTTATTCGCGTAGTACAGTTGCTCGCACATCGCCTCGCTCTCGACTGCAAACGCGACCATGAGTTTGAGCTTGGTATCGTTGCTGTCCTGCGCAGCCGCTTTGATCCACTCGGTGGAATAGCGGGCGTGCGAGTTGCTGTCGTGCAGTGGGCCCATGTGGCTCTTGTGGTCGCCCATATCGCCGCCCAATGCTCCGACGGCTGCTGTAAAACTACCTTTGACCTCGCCGTGATCGCAATTGCCCAGGGCCTTGCAACCACCACACGAGGCCGTGTAGCCCTTTTCCATCACACCATTTTTATAGTTTCCACTTTTGCCCGTGAAGGCATAGTTGCCACCAAATGCCATGGGGTTGGTCGGGTGTTCGTGGGTCAGCACATAGCCCCCGCGGATCTTGCTACCGATGGGCTTCGCGTTCGGGAGCTTCGATGGGATCGGTTTGGCGTTCGGAAGCTTGGCTCGCTTCGGTGCGATTGCGGCGTTGATCGTGTTGAACGCATGTTCGGGCGCGTGGAACTGATCCATGTTCGACGAGCGCTCGGGCGAGCCACATGCGGCGAGGATCAACCCTCCCATCAGCAGGCCGGAGAGGTAGGGCAAACCGGCACGCGAGCTGTGGTGACTGACACGATGCGCTACGCGCGTTTCACTGGACACGGGGATCGAGGGCATGTGTACCTGATGAGCCCGGGGAGGGTGCATCGGATCACATTTTTTTCAATTTTCACGACATTTTTTTCGCGCCCGTGTGCCGCGTGGACGTACACAGTTCGAAAAAAACCGCGAGCGCAGTTTAATATCTATATGAACTTTCGGTCATCTAGTTAGGAAGTGAGACCCCGCAAACGCGCACACGGACGCAGGTGTTGATGGTACCTTGGAGGTGTGGAGCAACAACCTGACGTAGCCCTATTAAAGGCTTGGCGCGAGGGGGACCAGCGTGCCGGTAGTGCCCTACTAGGTCGCTACTTCGACAGCTTGTATCGGTTTTTCTCCGCCAAGGTCGGTGACGAGGTCGACGACCTGATCCAGCGTACGTTTCTCAGCCTCGTGCGCAACCGTGACGCGATTCGCAGAGGATCAAGCTTCCGCGCCTACCTGTTTACGGTGGCCCGACACGAGTTTTTTCGCCACTTACGAACCCGCCGTCGGCGTCGCGACCCCCTCGACTTTGGGACCGTCTCCCTCGCCGATCTCGGGTTGTCGCCCAGTGCTGTGATCGCGCGACGAAAAGACAACGAGCTGTTGTTGCAGGCCCTGCGGCGGCTTCCGGTCGATCTTCAGATTGCACTCGAGCTGTATTACTGGGAGGATCTGTCGACCGCAGAATTGGCGGCTGCGCTCGAGATCCCCCATGGGACCGCAAAGAGTACGCTTCGGCGCGCCCGTGAACGATTGCGTCGGGCACTTGCGCAGGACATCAAGGCACATCCCCAACTTGCTCGAAGCTTGGAAGACCTCGATGCTTGGGCCCGTTCGGTCCGTCAGGGGTCATCTGTTAAACGCTGAGTCGGCCCGGTCGCACCCCACATGCTCCACCTGTAAATATGTCTACTTGGACAGATATGCCTTGCATGCGCACACGTATGTCCGATAGGACATCTAACAGGTGGTGACGGTATCGGACACGATCGGCGATCAGTTCGTTTCGGCCCGGGCGGAGACCGGCGGCTTGGAGGCCGCACGCGTACTTGCGCAGGTCAACGAGCGACTGTTTGGGATTGTCAGTACGCCGCTTCAGGTCGGTCGGTTTGTGATTCTGCGTCGACTCGGTGCCGGTGGCATGGGGGTCGTCTATTTGGGGTACGATCGGGAACTCGATCGCAATGTCGCACTCAAACTGCTGCGGGCGCGGGCACACGGGGCCGAGGCGACGGCCAAGGCCGAAGCTCGTCTGTTGCGGGAAGCCCGAGCCCTCGCCCGGGTTGACCACCCCAATGTCATTGCCATCTACGAAGTCGGCACCGACCAGGGCGCCGTGTATCTGGCGATGGAAAATGTCGAGGGGTCGACCTTGAGTCAATGGCAGTGCGAGAAGGCACGGTCTTGGCGCGACATCGTCGATGTGTATCTTCAGGCAGGTCGAGGGTTGGCTGCCGCCCATGCAGCAGGTATCGCCCACCGCGATTTCAAGCCCGACAATGTGCTCGTGAGCAGCGGAGGCGATGGCCTCGGCCCGCGGGCACGGGTGGTCGACTTTGGGCTCGCGTGGCTGGAAGTGTCACCGGAGGAGGACCTGTCGGTCTCTTCGAGTGAGCCAAAGTTTGATAATACATGTACTTTGGAAATCACCAAAAAAGCACCTGAGTTCGAGGATGTGAAGGCACCTGCGTCCAGTCATGACGTGCAGGACATGGAAGGTGGGGGCGGGCTGACGCTCGCAGGCACCCTGCTCGGTACCCCAGCCTATATGGCGCCAGAACAGATCGAGGGCCGTCCCGCCGATGCCCGCAGCGATCAGTTCAGCTTTGCCTTGGCACTTTATGAAGCCTTGATGGGGGAACGGGCATTTGTCGGTGACAGTGTCGAGAGTCTGCATGCCGCGGTGCGTGCAGGTCGTCGCCGAAAACCTCGCTCCCGCCGATTGCCGAGGGGGTTGCGCAGGATCCTCGACCGTTGTCTCGAAGTCGACCCAACACGGCGATACCCGGGGATGGTCGAGTTACTCGCCGACATCGAGCGCGGGCTGGCAACGACCAAGCGGTGGTTGTTGGCCACCGGAGCCGTCTCGCTTGCAGTGGCTGCTGGCCTGCTCGGAAGTGCAGCTGCCCGTCCACAACAATGCGTCGGTGGAGAATCGGCGATCGCAACGGTTTGGCATGCGACCGCAAGCAGTGCCGCGCAGGCAGCATTTATGGCCACTGATAAACCATTTGCAGCTAAGGCTTGGTCGGAGGTGCAACGCCGGATCGATAGCTATGCCGAGGGGTGGGCGGCGATGCACGATGATGCCTGTGCAGCCACCTTGCTGCGGGCGGAGCAATCGAGTGAAGCCCTTGACCTGCGGATGGCCTGTCTCGATCGCCGTCGCGACGAGCTCGCTGCACTGGTCGAAGTGTTTACCCACCAACCACTCGATCCCACCGTGGTGTCGCGGGCTGTCGAGGCGACACAGGCTCTGACACCGCTTGCGGGGTGTGCCGATGTCGAGGCCTTGGCTGCACCGGAGCCCCTACCGGAGGACCCGCGGATACGTGCCGATGTCGATTCTATGCGTATACAACTTGCGCGGGCAAAGGCGCGGCGTGATGCCGGGAGCTACGCCGAAGCGCTGACGATCGTCGAGCAGGTGGATGAGGAGGCATCAGGCCTCGGTTACGGGCCGTTGATCGCCGAGTCGGCCCTATTGCTCGGAAGCCTGCACGGCTTGACCGGGGAGGCCGAACGGGCAGGTGTCGACTACGAACGCAGCTTTGCGGCGGCGCTCGCTTCGGGGCACGACGATGTCGCGATGTGGGCTGCGATCCATGCCGTCCACGTGGTGGGCTTTGTCGGTCGTCGCAGTGAGGAGGGACGTCGGTGGGCCCAGCTAGCGACTCCGCTCGTCGCCCGCAGAGGGTATCAACCGCGGGCACAGGTATCACTCGATTCGAACATCGGAAACATCGCCGTGGTCCAGGGGAACCTTGACGAAGCACAGACAAGGTTTGCCAACTCCATCGAAATGGCAGGTCCAAACCTCGGTGAGGACGATGTGTTGGTTGCCAAGGTGTCGGCCAACCTCGGTTCCGTTTACCGGCGCAAGGGTCAATACGAGCAGGCTCTCGCCGCGTACGGCCGAGCAGAGGCGATTTTTACACAGAGTGTGGGTACCCGCCACCCGATGATGGCCACGCTTGCCAACAATGTGGGGGCGCTCCACTACGTGATGGAGAACCATGAGCTTGCCGAGAACAGCTACCGGTCGGTGCTTGAACTTGCTGGCACATCTATTTCTGCCACCAGCCCGACCCTCGGTCATGCCCACAACAACCTCGGCGAGTTGCTGCTCGAGCGTGGCGACAACACAACGGCAGTTGAGCACTTTGAGATGGCGATCGACATCTGGGAGCAGGCCCACGGGCCCAAGCATCCGTTGATCGCCCATCCTCTCATCGGTCTCGGCAAAGCCTTGATGACCGGCGAGAAGCCCGAACAGGCACTCGGCGTCCTGCGTCGCGCCCTCGAACTGCGTACAAGCAACGATGCGTCCACGGACAAGATCGAAGAGGTCCGCGGCCTGCTTGCGCAGGTCGAGACATGCATCGAAGTAGGTCGAAGTGGGAACTGCGAGCGTTAGCAATTCGGTCGCCACGTGAGGTGGGAATATGACTGATTGGACATGTGACGCGGCAAAAAAAAATGATTTTCGTGATCCGGTAGCGGATGTCCGGGCTCTTGGAACGTGACGCAGGCGGATATCTACCTCCTGCCCGAAAGGTCCCATGAAGCACACACTGTTTGTCCCCATGCTCGTCGCCGGCGGTCTCGCGCTCGGAGGCTTGACGTTTTTTGCCCCGGTAGAAGCGAAGGCTGGATTTACCAAGGTCTCGCCCTCGACCCTGAAGTATGAAGGTGTCCGCTATTGGCGGAAGAAGGCCAGCGAGGCCAAGCTCGGTTCGGTCGGCCAAAAGATGACCCCGCTGGCTGGCAAGAACTACTTCCAAAAGAAGCAGGATGCCCCGGACGGGATCTACAAAGTCACGATCGATGCTCGTACAACCATTTCGAGCCAGAAGGCCAGCTCGTGGGGGGTCAGTGCCGGCGCCAGCAACGTGCAGGGTGGGGTGAGCTCATCGAGTAACTACAACGGTACCATCACCGCCTACAAAATGCGGGTCGACCTCGGCAACCGCAAGGGTAACCTCCGCTACGAAACCAATCGCAATCACAAGCATCTCACGGCGCTCAAGGATGAAGGGAACGGAGGTCGCCTGATCTCCGCGGTGTGGATTTTGGTTGCCGGTGATGAGAGTAAAGAAGAATGCTATACGGGCGATCTCGCGGTCACCAATGGTGTGTGGAAGGTGAATACCACCGCGTCGGGTTGTTCGTCGAATTCGTGGACCATCGCGCCCGGTTCGATCATCGCCTACGAGATGGTGAAAGTCGATAAATGGGACAATCAGGAGCTGACGCAAAGGCCGTCTTGCCCGGCGGGCTACAGCTACGACTCCCGCAGCTCACCGGTCACACCGATGGACCGCTGCAAGAAGATCACCTATACGTATACCGGTGTGGAATGCAAGTTGGCGATCACCGACAAGGCCAAAAACTGGTACGTCTCGGCCCGAGCTGGCCGCGATGTCTGTAAGTCCCGCAAGGGGAAAAAAGACAAGGCCGTCAAGTGTTCGAAGAGTGGCTACGACTATGTCTCCCAGTCGGGCAAAGACACCTGTCGCAAGCCACAGGAAACCTACAAAGATCCCACGTGTCCTGCAGGGTACAACTACAACAAAAACTCGACCGGAAACGGTGGGGTCGACCAATGTGAGCTTCGCGGGATAGCGAGCCTCAAACCCGATAGTCAAGACGGCTTTTAGCCGACGCTCGGATGGTGCATCCACCCTTGTTGTGGGTGCATCGACCCTGTTCCGTACGGACCCTCAACGCGGCACACGTGCACCTGCGTCCGGTTCACGTATCACGTCTCGTGGGCGCTGTTCGGAGGTCTCAAAGCGTATCCTTCCCGGTTTCCTTCCACGTTTTGGTACAGGCCTGAGCGAGCTTGCCGTCTTCCCAGCGGACGCGGCAGAAGTAGGGGTCGGTCGGGGGATCCTCGGACTGGTCGTAGGAAATTTCCGTCAGTGTCAGGAGTTCGAGACCGTCAAAACGCAGCATCCACCCACTTTTCAGGAGTTGATTCCCGCCGATGTCCAGTTGTTTGGGTGTCGCTGTAGCGAGGTTTGTCGCCTGCCACCCCTTGTCCGTTTGTTTGGCCAAAATGAGGCCTTCGACCCGTGCACGACCCGTGCGTTGTTTTTGTGGAATGACGAGGATCGGGGTCGCGGCCTCGGGCCACCAAAAAAACGCAGCGGACCGGTTGTCGCGCTGTTGCGGTGAATCTTCATGCTCCCACGAGACTTCCATGAGCTGCGTCATTGTCCATAGTTCATGGGTCTCGGAAGCGTTGCGAATGCCAAGGGCGGTACGGATGTCCGCACGGGGGATTTTGCCTCGTGCGGTCACCCAGTGATTTTTGGGACGTTTGGGAGGGTCAAGCTCGAGCGCAATGGGGGTGTCAAACACCACTTCTTCAAATACAAATTCGGCAAGGGTATCGATCCAGCAGTAGTGCTGGTCGTCGAACTTGACGCCAGGCGGGCAGTTGGGGGGAGCCTGTTCGTCCTCATTGAGGTCGGGTTGGTCTGGTTCAGCGGCCTGTTCGTTTGTACCTGTTGGTTCGATCAGCTGGGCGAACCATGGTTGTGCCCGGAGCGAGGTCAAGTCCTTATCTCTCTTGGCCGAAGCGCGCGCTGTATCACCACCGCGCCGCAACGACTCCTGCAACGCGATGTGGGCGGCGTCGGGTTGACCGGCCTTCGCCAGCGCGCACGCGAGATTGTGAGGATGTTTCCACTCGGTGGAACGCGCTGCCACACGGGCGAAAAATTTGGCTGCCTGGGGCCATCTCTTGGCTTTGTAGTGGGTCCAGGCGGTTTTGTTGTCCTGTTCGACCGGCGCCTCGCTCGCGTTTTTAGGATCCGGGAGTTCAGACAGTTGCACAAGCAAGTTTTCAAATTCGGAGACCGCTACGACCGGCTGCTCGGTACGCGGGGGCGGTTGTTTGTCCGTGTGCTCAGTCGCTGCCGATGCCGTCGGTAGAGGGGGGCTCTCGGCCTGTTCGGGTGCATCTTGGCCGGCGAGCTCTGCTTCGCCTGTCGATGTTGCAGCGTCGACCTCGGGGGTCTGTGGTCGGTCCCCGACGAGTTCGGAGAGTTTGTCGCAGGCGGTGGTATTCGCTGCGAGCACGATGAGCACCGCTGCCCGAGTCCGTATACCGAAGACCGTTTTCATTATCCTTGTATACCCGAGTACTCGGACTACGAGCAATCAAAAGTTGCTGTTGGTGATGGGTCGAACCCGCGCGAGTGTCTCCCGACAAATTGGGTCGGTCGCGAATAGATTCGGCGGACAACGGGATTCCCCGAGTATGAACAGTCGAAATATCGCCGCGTACCTTACACGCGTCGTCGACGAGAGTTCGGAGAAGACACTTGTGAGTTGCTTTCGCGCCCACGAACGACGACTTCGCCTCGACCGCCTGCACACGGGGACAGATGACTGCGATGACCCGGGGGTGCTCGCATTGTGTAGGTGTCTGGCGCCGGACCCCAATGGTGCTGAAGCTCGTGACCTGATCGAACGCTCACGTGCCGCACTCGCTACCAACGCCTACTTTCACGCCTACCTCGAAGCTGTCGCCCGTGCCGAAACGCCTGCCTTCGCGCGCTGCCTCGCTACGGAGGGAGTTCGGGTGCTGGCGGATGTTTTGGCCTACGCGCTCCTGCTCGAGCGAGTGACTCGGACGGTCCGCGCCGATCCTCGGGCCCTGCGTTCGCTGCTTGCACACCTCGAGTCCGCGCGTGCCGAACATCGTTGGCGGCGACACGCTCCGGTATTCTTGGTACTCAAGTTCGAATCGGTCGAGGCTCCACTCCGGCGAATCCTAACGTGTCTCGAGCAAGGTATGGTCGAGGAGAACTTTGGCCGCTGGGCCCTGGCGCTCAATATCGCGGAGGCGAGTCTGGTCGATTGGGTGTCCGGCAAACGCGATAACGCAGCGGCGGGATGGCTGCTCGCACGGACCTCAGGAGGTCGCGCCTACCTGAACGACGACGGCACCGGGCTTGCGTGGTCCCGACCCGCTGCCAAGGCCTGGGCCGACCTCTACACGGTTTGGGACCTCGCGTTCATCGTCGGTAACTATGCAAACTTCCCCTTTGTGGTGGCCAAGTTGTTGATTCCAGCGGTCGCCGGTTATGCCGACGATCCAGATAGTTTTATGTACAACCGTGTCATCGCCCTCCATCTCCAGCTCAATTGGGGCATCTTCCTCCGCTGCGAGCTCGGTGGGCAGCTCAACCTCGACTGGCCACATGCGGAGCTCACTGTCCCCGGGGGGGCGAGCAATCGAAGATCGGCAGACGATTTTCGCCGCAGGATGTAAATGCATCCATCAGCTTGTTGTGATTTAATACTGCGTTTGCGGTCCAAATGGCGAACGTCTACCCACGCGATGATTCGTAACGGTGAAGTCGTGCGAGCAGCGTTTTGCGATCGATCTTGAGGATGCGGGCCGCCTTGCTCTTGTTGCCTCCCACGGCCTCGAGTACGTGGAGGATGTGTCTGCGTTCCACGGCATCTAAGGATTCCAGTCGCTCCTCGGCCTCATGCTCGGGAAACGGTTGTGGCGTCTCCGGGAACGGGGCCGTCGGGGACGGCAGATGTTCGACACGAATCTCCGGACCGTCGACCATGGCCACCGCGAACTCCATCCAATTGCGGAGTTCCCGAACATTGCCCGGCCAGGCGTTGGCGAGCAGAGTGTTGACCGTCTTATCCGACAGGTCGGGCCGCGGGCGGTCACTTTCGTCGCTCATCTCCTCGATGAATTGCTCGGCGAGGAGAATGATGTCGTCACCGCGGTCACGTAGGGGAGGGATCGTGATTGTGACCACTGCAAGCCGATAAAACAGGTCGGCGCGGAATCGGTTTTCGGAGACTTCGCGGGCGAGATCGAGATTGGTCGCGGCGACCAGACGGACATCGATCGAGGTCGCACGGTCACTGCCGACAGGTCGTACCGCGCGTTCCTGGAGGACTCGGAGGAGCTTAGGTTGGAGCGTCGTCGGGAGCTCGCCGATTTCATCGAGAAATAGGGTGCCGCCATGGGCCCGTCGCAGGAGTCCCTCGCGGTTGCGATCGGCACCAGTGAAGGCTCCACGGACAAAGCCGAATAACTCACTCTCGAACAGTTGCTCGGGGATCGCCGCACAGTTGACCGACACATACGGTCCGTCGCTGCGCCTGCTCAGGCGGTGCAGAGCCCGGGCGGCAAGCTCCTTACCCGTACCGCTCTCTCCGGTGATCAGCGCGGATGCATTGGTGGGGGCAATCCGCTCGAGGATGGCGAACACGCGTTCCATCGCCGGACTTGCACCGATCAGTGCGTCGAGGCCCGGGAGCGTTCGCCCGGCGCGACGCAACTGGTGAACTTCGGAGCGCAAGGCCGCGTGCTCGAGTGCCCGCTCGAGTGCAACTTGTAGTTTTTCGAACTGAAACGGCTTGGTCAAAAAGTCATACGCGCCGGCTCGGATCGCCTCGATCGCGGCGTTCATCGATCCAAAGCCGGTGATCACAATGACCGGGAGGGACGGCCGCAGCTGTACGATCTCGCGGCACAGTTCGGTCCCCGAGCGGCCCGGCATGCGCATGTCGGTGACAACCACGTCGACCTTTTCCCGCG
>CAZUPD010000124.1:0-23951 GCA_964621785.1 uncultured Nannocystaceae bacterium | reverse complement strand
CCGCTCGCTCAAGCTCACCAACGTCAACACGGTGGTTCTCGACGAATGCGACGAGATGCTGTCGATGGGCTTTTTGGAGGACATCCGCGCCATCCTCGAACAGTGCACATCACCCCATCAGACGTGCCTGTTTTCCGCAACAATTCCAAGGGATATACAACGGATCTCCAAGCGGTACATGAACCGGCCGACGAGTGTCGAACTCTCGGGTGACCAGGTCGCAGCCGCCGAGATCGACCACGTCTATTACATGGTCAACAGCGCGGTGAAAACCCGCGACCTGCTCGATGTGTTGATGCTCGAGTCCCCAACCCGGGCGATCATCTTTTGCAACACGCGCGAAGAGACCAAGCTCGTTTCGTCCGTCCTCAACCGCGAGGGTTACCAGGCGCTCCCGCTCTCGAGCGACCTGACCCAAAAACAGCGCGAGCGGGTCATGGGGCTCATGCGCGACCACAAGTTGCGATTTTTGGTTGCCACCGACGTGGCCGCTCGAGGCATCGACATCAGCCACGTCACCCACGTGATCAACTACTCGTTTCCGGAATCGGCCGAAGTGTATGTTCATCGAACGGGGCGTACCGGTCGTGCCGGCCGTACCGGCATGGCGCTGTCGCTGATCGGACCGCGCGAGCTCGGCAATTTCTATACGCTCAAACTGCACTACGCGTCGCTGACGTTCGCCGAACGCAAGCTTCCGCCGACCGAACAACTCGCCGCCGATCGCACAGAGCACCGACTCGATCGGATCTCCCAACAATTACCCGACCTGGTCGGACCTGAGTGGGTTGCGCTGTCACGGAGTCTGATGGCGGACCCCCGTGGCGAACGCGTCATCGCCCTCCTGTTGAGCCGGGCTGTACGGGAACAGATGAACGCCAGGCGTCGTGCATCGGCCCTGTACGAAGAAGAATTTGAAGACCGCGACGAGGGCGAGTCGGCCGAAGCCGAGGACGAGTACCGAGGCAGATCGCGGCGCCGAAGTCGGGAACGCGATCGAGATCGAGATCGCAGTCGCGGTCGCCGAGACCGTCGAGATCGCCGCAGGGAAGCTCGCGAGTCCACTGGTGAGCCCACCATCGAGTCGACACAGCCTGACAGCGCAACGACGGACGATGAACAGTCTGCGAAAGATCCGCGAAAAAAACGTCGTCGACGCCGCTCGGCGAAGCCGAGCTCCGAAACCGAACACCAACCGCCGAACGACGAGGTCGAAGCGACAACCGAAGCAGGGCCGGCCAACCTGGCATCGGACGCCGATGAAGTCGAGGCCGAGGTCGAGGTCGAGACCGGTGACACAAACCCGGAAAACCAGGAACTCGCTGCCGAGGCCGCGACCGAGGACGACGACCAACCGAAGAAACGCCGTCGCCGTCGCCGTCGTCGCCGACGCAAGAGTGCGGACACACAGGAGCCGGCCGAGGCAGCCAGTACAGCCGAGGAGGTGGCGGACGAACCTTCGGACGCGGACGCAGATGAGACTCCTGCGAACTCCGATTCGGACAACAAATCAAAACGTCAACGCCGTCGCCGTCGTCGCGGACGCGGGAAGGTCTCGGCAGCTCCTGAGCGCAGCCGCGTCAACCAAGATGAGATTCTGATCGATATCGACGAGTCCGAACTAGAGGTCGTCCGAGGTCAATTCGGCGAGATCGATGAGCTCGACGAGTTGACGCTCAAGGGCCGCCGCCGCGCGGTGATCGATACCCTGCAGGACGAGGTTGAGATCGAGGATTTGTCCCAGTCCGATGCAGCTGCAACGAGTTCAGACGATGCCGATGCCGATGCCGCTCGCAGTGACAACGAAGTCGACGATGAGACCGACGTCGATGACGAAACCGACGACGATGAGGCTGACGACAACGAAGTCGACGACGAGGCCGACGTCGATTCGAACACCGCCTCGGACGAAAAGGATTCGGAGGACACAAGTTCGGACGACAACGCGGCCGAAGCTGCACCTCCGCGAAAGAAACGCCGTCGCCGTCGCCGTCGCCGTCGCTCGAGCCCCCCAACCCCGCCCGACTTGACTGCTCCGCCACACAAGGACTTCTGGGTCGTTTGGTCCGAGAAGTTCACGTTCAACGACTTTGAAGACGAGGCCTTTTTGGCGCGACACCCCGAAATCGCAGCCAAGCTCGCCGCGCAAGAGGCCGAAGCCGCAGCCCGAGCCGCGGAAAAACAAAAGGCCGCTGAACAGGCCGCGAAGAAAGCGACCCAACAGCGCAAGCGCAAACAGGCCGAGTCCGACGACGGAACACTCGTCAAAATCCGCCTCAACCTCGGACGTCGCCACGGGCACAAAGCTGCCGACATTCGCGGGCTGTTGCGGGAACATCTCGGGCTCGAAGGACGCGACATCCGAGACCTGACCGTGCGGGATGCAAGCACTCTTCTCCGCGTCTCGCAGACCGAGGTCGAGCGCGTGAAATCAACGCTCGACGGGATGAACGTAGCCGACGTGACCCTGGCCGTCACCCAACCGGATGCCGATCAGACACCGGCTCTACGGGTCGACACACCACCCGACGTCATCGCCGAAGCAGCCAGTATGGCCGAAGCACTTGTACAAGCACAGGTCGCAGCCGATGCGGGCGAGTCGAGCCCGAGCACGGCCGATCCGGGAACGGCACAGACTGTCTCCAACGACGGGGCTCAGGAGTCGAGTGAGCCACACGGCAGTTCTTCGGACAACGGTGTGGCAGCCGAAGGCCACACTCCTGCTAGCGACATCCGCGTGCCTGAGACGGTGGTCCCCGAACCGGTTGCCGACAACGAAGCATCTACACCCGCCACCTGAGCTGGACGCATCATGACATACGACCTCGATCCCTACCCCTCGCCAGAGGCACGGGATCGAGGATTTATCGCAGCGATCACCCAAGCGGGCGGTCGCATCCACGAGTACGGCACAAGCGTCGAGGGTCGTCGGCTGCTCGCAGGACAACTCCCATCGACCTCGCCAAACGCACCCAAAGTGTTGTGCTCAGCCGGGATCCACGGGCTCGAATACATCGCTGGCACGGTCGCCCGAGGTCTCCTCTCGGCAGTTATCGACGGCCCTCACCGCGACCTGCGAGCACGCGCCGAGCTGTGGTTTATCGTCTGCATCAACCCCGATGGCTATGCAAAGACTTGGGAGAACGCGGGTCGGGCCAATCGACTGTGTACCCTGCGGGCCAATGCCCACGGTGTCGATCTCAACCGTAATTACCCGCGCCCGGGAAATGCCCCAAAGAGCAGGTGGCCAGGAGCAGGGTCCGACACCCCCGGCGCGGCGACCTACCGGGGTCCAGCCCCCCTGAGTGAGCCCGAAACCCAGTCCGTGGACAACTTGTTGCAGGAGCAACAATTTCACGCAAGCGCCAACCTCCATTCGTTTATGGGGACGGTCATCCCTGCCCGTGTCCGCGATCGTACATGGTTTGGTCACTACCGCGGGTTGTGTCACGCACTGGCGCAAGGCCAACCACACAAGGGCTACAGCCGTCTCTCGAGCCGATTGTTCGATGTATTTACAGGTGAACAGGAGGATCATCAACACCACGTTCACGATTGCTGGGCGGTGTGTGTCGAATCCTTTCCCGTATGGGCGAGCATGCGTCAGCACCTGCGTGCACCGTCCAAGTTCTGGCGCTTCAATCCCCACGACCCGACGCCTTGGGTGCAAAATGACGTCCCTGGCCTCGCCGCCTACTTTCACGCGGCGCTCGACCTCCCCCGTCCCTCCGCGGTCCGACCGCGTCCGCAACTTCGGCAGGTAGCCCCGTAGCGGCCGGCGAGCGCTCCCCCTGGGACTCATGCCGGGGAAAGCCGGCGTCCTGACGTGTTCGCCAGCTTGTTAGGCTTGGATCACCAACTTCAGCACCCACAAAAACGCGTCACCGCCCGCATCACACAGGCCGCTGACGTGGGACTTGAAGTTCTTCGTCTGGTAGACAAAGCCTACTTGGGAGCCGGGCAACTCGCCTTCTTCTGTTTCTTGTAGATGCAGGCTTCCCTCGTAGGCGGTGAACTGCAAACTGTGGAGCTCATCATCGCCGCAACAGCCCTCGCAGGTACAGGTTTCCTCGAGTTGGGCCTCGACCGTGATGTCCTCAACCCCCGGCACAACCTCGCCACCGGCGAGGTAGACCAAGGGCCCATTGAGCTGGTCCGTCGGCCAGATAGCGATCCCGGTAAAGTGGCACTGCTCATCAAAGCCCTGAGCTTGTGTATACACAATTCGGACACACTGGGGGATCTCGGGGAGGTAGATGTCGGGCGCATCGACGACCAACTCCCAGGGATCCGGAGAAAAACACTCGTTGCCACAGGGACAGTTGTCGAGCTGCCACACCCCATCACCGCCCTCGACGAGGGCCCCGTTGAACTCGAGGTCGGGACATCCGGGCAGGTTGCCGTCGAGGTCGCGCAACTCGATATGGAGGTCGTCCCCGCCCACCCCGCACATCCCTCCGGTGTCGGTATCCGAGTCGGAGTCCGTCTCCGTAATCGACTCCGTCGGCTCCGTCGTGTCGGAGTCGGAGTCCGTCGCATCGGTCGGCATCCCAGTCGGGTCGGTTTCCATCATCGTCTCCGACCCCTCGGTTTCGGACCCCGAGGTCTCCGTCGGCCCCTCTGTCGTTTCACCGGTCGACGGATCAACTGTCGTTTCGGTCATCTGAGTTGTCTGCGTCGTTTCGCCCCCAGAGGAACTCGCCTCGCTCGTCCCATCCTCGGTTGTGGTGGAATCGGTTCCGCCACATGCAAGCAGGCAAGTGGCACTGATCGAAAGGAGTGTGGAGCGAAAGTAGTTCATGCGCTGAGCCTACTGCTGCGCGCCGATGTCGGCAATCGACAGACACAACCGAGCAGCGAATCTGCGAAGGTCTCGACGTTCACGTCCGTGAAATAGCCGTTATGATCAGCCCGTGGGTCTGTCGAAATCCGTCGTAATAGCGGGACTGTGCGTCGCCGCCTGTGGGCAACCGCAACAACCCGTTGCCGAGGCAACCGTACCTGCCGAGGTCGAAGTTCCGCAATCGATCGCGCCACCCGAACCAGTCCCACCACCACCGGTCGGAACCGACGATCAAAAGGTCGCCGCGTTTCGCCAGTCGCTGACACAGGTGTTCCACTCGCTGCCACCACCTGAAATCCTCGACACTCAGAAAGTCCCCTGTCCACCTGCGCTCGCGCCCCAAAATGGGGAACTGACGCTCCCGATCATCGACGCGAGGTTGTTGCGGTTTTTCGTCGACGGTCTGCCGCGGTTGAAAGCTGTCGACGGCAAGCTCCCCCCACAGCCCGAACTCGACGAACATCTCGACCTCAACAGCCCGTTGTTTATCCGCCTACACGCCTACGAGCGTGAACAAATAATTGCATCAACAACCAAATCTCCACACAAACCCAATAATATTGCAGCTGCATTGATACCGGGTATCACGACTCTCGAAGCCGGCGACCGCCTGTTGATCCTACTCGAACAACCCCCGTCATCCGAGACGGACGATCCATACAGGTTGACGTTTCGGAGCTATGTCGCCGCCCACCTATTTTCCTCCAAGCGCGGGCTGTGCTTCTTCCCCATCGAAGTGGATGTGCCGATGCCGGGCGATGAAGTGGTCGCACCCGAGGTGCTCAACCGCGCCATTCGGAAGGCAGTCGATCAGCACCTCGCACAGGTTCAACCAGGGTTACATGCCTATACAGGCGATTGAGCGACACGCACTATCGCACGCGGACAACCTCGACCCGGACGGTCCCGTCATTCGCCAGCGGCTTGACGAAAATCTGAACACCCAATAGGTGGCGAACAAGTTCGATGTTGGTCGTTGTATGGTCCGTCAGGGGAAGCGTACAAAACGTCCCCTTCCCGGCCAGCGCCATCGGGATCAACAACTGATCGGCGAGGTGTGGACCCACGGGTACACCACTTTCAAGATACTCGTTGAGTTCCGAAATCGCGTCACTCGCAACTTGTTCGGACCGTTTGCCGCGTGCACCAAAACCGGTAAACACCTCACAACACCGCTCGGAGGCAACTTCGAGAATCACCACATTGCCCGGGCCATCACTCGGAACGACCTCGGTTTGGGCCTCTTGACGTGTCCAATCGAGCTGCTTGCAGATTTCCTTGATTTCACGGTTGGCGATGGCTCGCGGAAGATTCGACACCACCGCACGGGCGCGCCGCGACTTGATGGGACCGCGTTCGACCAGGGTCAGCGGCCGTAGTTCACCACCTTCGATCTCGGCGGTCATGCACCCGCCACCCGCCGGGTAGAAGCCACGTCGGTGCAGCTGCAACTTTACTTTGGCACCCATCCGTGTCAGCAACGGTAAGAACGCACGTTCGAGGAACTCAAACGGAGGAGCCATCGAATTGTGCGTCCCACCTTCAAACACGATCTGCGACCGCCCCGGGGTGATGAGCAGCGGATAGAGGACGGTTTGAAACACCAGAGCTGCGCTTCCAGCTGTGCCAACGGCAAAGTGGTACTCGCCGTGGACGACCTTTCCGGGCCGCACCATTAGCGTATCGCTGCGCAGCTTGTCGCCGACGAGCTCGGCCTGGCCCACCGTTGCGGCTGCCCGCACGGCGGTCAGATGCTGGCGCAACAGTCCCGATTTTTTGCGTTTGGCACGAATGTTTTTGATCCGGATCGACCGCTGGAGAATCAGCGACAGCGCGACAGAGGTACGCAGAATCTGCCCCCCGCCCTCACCGTACGAACCATCGATCTCGATCAGTTCTTGATTTTCGTTGATCATCGTGGACGTCATGTCGAACAGCCCTTGTATCTTTCGCGTATCGCCTCGCGCAGAAAATTTATTTGTTTATGCAATGAGCGACCAGCTCCCCACGTGGCGAGCTGGCCCGTCACGTACCTATCCCTTGATACAGATAACCTGGCGCAGGGTATGGACAACCTCGACCAAATCGGCCTGGGCTGCCATCACGGCATCGATCGGTTTGTAGGCCGCCGGGGTCTCGTCGATCACGCCCTCGTCCTTGCGGCACTCGATACCTTCGGTGGCTTTTTTATGATCTTCGACCGTAAACCGGCGCTTGGCCTCCGACCGTGACATCGCCCGCCCGGCCCCGTGGGAACACGAGCAGAAGCTTTCGGGATTGCCCTTGCCGCGGACGATGTACGAGCGGGCACCCATGCTTCCGGGGATGATTCCGTACTCGCCCTCGCCTGCGCGCACAGCCCCCTTGCGGGTCACAAACACATCCTTGCCAAAATGATGCTCGCGGGCGACATAGTTGTGATGGCAATTGACCGCCTTGAGGCGGGCTTCAAACGCCGGGATCCCGTGGGCCTGTGCAAGTGCACCTAATGCCGCCTCCATCATCAACTCGCGATTTTGGCGGGCGAAATCCTGGGCCCACGACACAGCCTCGACATAGTCGAGAAAGTGCTCGGTCCCCTCGGGAAAGTAGGCCAGGTTTTCGTCGGGGAGGTTGATAAACCACCGCCGCATATCTTCCTTGGCCAGGGCGATAAAGTGCGAACCGATGCGGTTGCCGACCCCGCGTGAACCGCTGTGTAGCATCACCCAAACCTGCTGGGACTCATCGAGGCATACCTCGACAAAGTGGTTCCCCGTCCCCAGCGTACCGAGGTGGTTGACGTGATTGGAGTTGGCCACCTTCGGGTGCTTGTCGCAGATCGTTTCGAACCGGTCCCGAAGGCCATCCCACTTCTTCCCCACCTTGGTGGGGATATCGTGCCAAGCTCCGCGATCCCCCCGGCGGCCGCCACTGGTGCGCCCGTGGGGAACGGCGCGCTCGATTTCCGCACGCACATGGGCGAGGGAATCAGGCAGGTCGGTGGCCTTGAGAGATGTTTGTACAGCCATCATTCCGCATCCGATATCGACACCAACCGCCGCGGGAATGATCGCCCCCGCCGTCGGGATCACGCTGCCGACCGTCGCACCCATGCCCCAATGGACATCCGGCATCGCGGCCACCCACCCGTGGATAAACGGAAGTCGGGCGACATTTGAAAGCTGACGCAGCGCAGCATCCTCGACAGGCACACCACGGGTCCAGCGCTTGATCGGCGCAGCGCCTTCGGGGCAATCCACCTCGTACACGGTCTCGCCCGCCTCGGCCCGCGCCCGCAAGCGATCGGCCTTGACCTGCAATCGCTTGGCCTGCTTCTTGGCCTTCTTCTCGGCCTTCCGAGCTTCGCGCTCAACCTTACCTTCGCGTTTTTTCTCGGCACTTGGTTTCGATCCGTCGGACATTTTCAGTCTCCTCGCTCCGGATCTATTGCAGGCCCGGTATCATCCACTGCGAAGCATAAAAGAAGGTTTGATATCATTGCGTTAGCGAAATACACCGAGTGTCTCGTTCGCCGTATATTTATCTAGATTTATAAGATTTGATACGACACTATCGGAGTCATGCCGCGTTCAGTCGTCATCGGCCTGCTGGGAACAACCCTCGACTCTGGGGCCAGTCGCAGATGGGAGCGCTGGCGCCCGACGGTCGACCTCGCCCGCCACGACGACTTCTTGATCGACCGGCTCGAACTGCTCCACCAACCCAAGTGGGCATCGCTGGCGCACATCGTCCGCGACGACATCACCCAGATGTCCCCCGAGACAGATGTCCGTTGTCACGGTCTCACCTTCAACGACCCCTGGGACTTCGAACAGGTGTTTGCCAGCCTACTCGACTTTTCACATGATTATACATTTAATCCGGACGAGGAAGACTACTACATCCACATTACCACCGGGACCCATGTCGCCCAGATCTGCCTGTTTTTGCTGACCGAGGCCCGCTACTTCCCCGCCCGACTGCTGCAGACATCACCTCCTGGGCGCGATGCCCCACGCGATGGACCCGGTACCTACCGGATCATCGACCTCGACCTATCGAAGTACGACCAAATTGCCTCGCGGTTTGGTCGGGACCAAGCCGAGGGTTTGTCGCTGCTCAAGGCTGGCATTGCGACCCGCAGCCAGGCGTTCAACCACATGATCACGCGGATCGAACAGGTCGCCATGCGCTCGCAATCGCCGGTGTTGCTGACCGGTCCGACAGGTGCCGGCAAGACCCATATGGCCCGAAGGATCTATGACCTCAAACACCAACGCCGCCAGATCGAGGGTCCGTTTGTCGAGGTCAACTGTGCCACGCTACGTGGCGATACGGCCATGTCTGCGCTCTTTGGACATGTCCGTGGGGCATTTACCGGGGCCGGTACCAGCCGCACCGGTGTCCTTAAAACAGCCGACGGTGGGCTGTTGTTTCTCGACGAAATCGGAGAACTCGGGCTCGACGAACAGGCGATGTTGTTGCGGGCCATCGAGGATCATCGTTTTTTGCCAGTCGGCAGCGATCGCGAAGTCACCAGTGACTTTCAATTGATCGCTGGGACCAACCGTGACCTGCGTGTCGCCGTCCACGAGGGCACGTTCCGCGAGGACCTACTGGCGCGGATCAATATGTGGACATTTCGCCTGCCGGGGTTGCGAGAGCGCAGCGAAGACATCGAACCCAACCTCGAATTCGAACTCGAACGCCAAAGCCAAAAACTGGGCACGCGGTTGACGATCAACCACTCCGCCAAGGACTCGTTCCTGCAATTCGCCACGTCGCCTGAAGGTCGTTGGTATGCCAACTTTCGCGACCTCACCTCCGCCGTTGAACGGATGGCAACCCTCGCTCCCGGAGGACGGATCAACCTCGATGTCGTGCAAGAAGAACTCGGCCGCCTGCGTCGAGATTGGGATGAGGCAGATGCCAGTGCACACCAACATACGCGCCCCGCAAACGACATCGCAGTGTTGCAAGAGGTGCTCACCCGCGAGGCGGTGACCCAGCTCGACCGCTTTGACCGGGTTCAACTCGCCGATGTACTGCGGGTCTGCAAGGCATCCAAAACCCTTTCCGAAGCTGGACGCGTGTTGTTTGCGGCCTCGCGAAAACAACGCAAAACCACCAACGACGCCGACCGTCTGCGCAAATACCTAGCGAAGTACGAACTGACGTGGAAGCTCATCCATGCAAAAAACTAGTGTATCAACAAATATTATTCATCGAGCGGCATCCAGGCGGGGTAACATCCGCGATGCTCCCCTTCGACCAGGGGTTGTCCACAGTCCCCGTCCTTGCGCGTCGAGTGTCAGCGACCCGGTGAACCCGTCCGTACAGGTGCCGTAGGAATCTTATTGCGGTACAAGGACGAGTGAGCCACGGGCTGGGACACTGACGGTTGGCCCATTGAGCACCTGTCCACTGAGCTCGTCGAGCAGCGAGCCGCTCGGCAGTCCGCCAACCATCGCTTCGCTATCCCCCCGATTGAGCGCAACGTATACTTCATCGGAACCGTGGGACATACGGTAGACCATGGTGTCGGTATCGGCCGACAGTGGTTGTCGGGTCCCGCGACGGGTCGAATCGTGGGATGCCCGAATCTCGCCGAGCTGCTTGAGATGCATCAGCAACTTGTTTTGCCCACTCGTATACCCCGACCACTGCATCATCCGGCGATTGTCCGGGTCTCCCCCACCGGGGAGTCCGACCTCGTCACCGTAGTAGATAAGCGGTGCCCCCGGGGTCGTCATGATGAGGGTAAACCCAGTGGCGACCCGCTCGTAAGCTGACTCTCCGGACACCATCGGTGGAATGTTCCCCCACGCCTGGTCCTTGCCATCGGACCACGGGTTGTCCCAGCGTGGTACATCTTCAGCGAGGTGGATCACCCGCGGGATGTCGTGGTTACCGATAAACGTGCTCATGATGCTCTGACTGCCATAAAAGCCGTCGTTGCCGTTCATAAACCCCTCGAGCTCCGACATCGACCCCTGGCGCATCAGCAACTTGCTGGCAATCTCCATGCGCAACGGGAAGTCGAACTGGCCGTCGAGCATCTGCGGAGACACGTAGTACTTGATGGTGTCGCTATCGCCAGTAAATGTCTCTCCGACCATATAGAAGTGCTCGCCCGTATCCGGTTCGATCTCACTCGCTACACGCGCCCGCAAGTCGAGTAGCCACTGGTCTTCGATGTGTTTGACAGCGTCGAGACGAAAACCGTCGGCTCCGGTGTCCAAAACCCATGAGATCGCATTGTCGACCGAAAAGTCGCGTGCGTCGGCATTTTGAAAATTGAAGTCCGGGAGATAGTCGGTAAACCAGCAGCGCTTGCCCTCATCTCCATCCCACCCGCAACCCTCGCCACACACACAATTGCCGTTGTTGCCGTTGTCGTTGGGCCAGAACCAATCTGGATTCTGCATATACACCGGAGATGCGGCATGGACGTGGTTCATCGCGTAGTCGAAAATCACTTTGAGGTCGTGCTCGTGGGCCGAGGTGACCAATTGTTGAAGTGTCTCGAGGCTGCCGAACCTCTCCTCGGGAGCCTCTAGGTCGACGGGCCAGTAACCGTGATAGGCGCTATAAAAATGTGTATCACCACCGACTCCCTGACCGCTTTGGTCGGTGTTATCCATCGGAACCGAGATCCACAGGGTGTTGACACCGAGCTCATTGAAGTAGCCCTCTTCGATCTTGTCGATCACGCCGGCCCAGTCTCCACCTTGATAATCCGCCGGCTCTTCGACACCGATAGGTCCGTCGTTTTGCGGATCGCCGTTTAAAAACCGGTCGACGAACACAAAGTAAATGACCGAGTCTCGCCAGTCGAAGTCGCCCGTGAGTCCCGAATCGCACGTCCACGGATCGCACGTCATCGGGCTGAGCAGCGAGTTCTCCCCGCCAAATCCGTCATCGATGGTGTCCGGGTTTTCGGGGTCGAGCACCCAGTTCTCGCCGTCGATTCGGAACTTGTACTGCACCTCGGTATCCCACGGAATCTCGACGTCGGCCGTCCACACATCGCCAACGACGGTCATTGCAACCCCTTCAGTCCATCCGTCGGCGGCAAAATCCCCCATGACATCGACGGTTTGTTCACCCCCGTTTTGGTAGGTAAAAGTGTATGCGCAACGTTTGAGACTGTCGTCGCACTGGGGTGGCATCGGGTCGGTCGTCGACGTGTCCGTCGGGTCTGTCGGGTCGGTTTCAGACGGATCGGTTTCACTCGTCTGCCCGGTTGTCGCCGTTGTCGAACCAGCACTGTCACCACCATCTGTGGGGTCGTAGGGCATGGTGCCGCCTGTCGGAGGGCCTGCGGTGGCCGTGTCGTTCGTCAGTGGAGCATCGGCACATCCCGTGACTGCACCGACCATGGACAGACAGACAATGAATGGACAAACAGCCCAACCACTGTGAGACAGATACGGACGGTGATCGCAGTGGGTCTGGGCGAGCGAGCGAAGACGCATACTGTTCGTTACGGGAAACTCGATGAAGATTCAAGTATCGCCAGTTGGAGAGACAAAACACCGCTCATGACCGCGCTTCCGTTCACCGCCTGACCTGGATTTTTCACCATTCGGGGCGACGTGGGGTGCAAACGTGCGGAACCATTGGGTGGACACAGATCGTCGTTGGAGCCCGATGGTTGCGTGCATTTGCAAACCACGGCCGATGCCCAACCGGTTCGCTATCATCAACCGTCGTGAGACGGATTCGACAGCTCGCTCGGGCCTGTGGCTTGAGTCTTTTGCTCGCTCGAACCGCGAATGCCCAGGACACTGGTACGCAGGTATCTCCGGACATCCCTCCGCCGGTTCCCCTGGCCGAGACACTGCACGTCGAGCCGGGGGCAACCTGTCTAGAGCCCGACCAACTCATCCTCCAAATCCAGAGCTGGTTGCAATTCGAGGCTCTCGACCCTCGGATCAGCGTCGACGTCCACGGCGATCCGAGCCGCAAAAATGCGGTCCGCTTCACCGTGTCGATCGACGGTACCACCAGTTCGACGCGGACGTTTGACCCCGCCCCCGATGCATGCCTCGACCTCCACGCGGTCGTCGGTCTCGCGGTCGCGATGGCGATCGAGGTTGCGGTGGTCGAGTCCGCCAAGCTTCCCGCAACCAAAAAAGTGCTCACACAACAAACTTCCCCGAGCCGACCGGAGCCGACCCCGACCCCGACGCCCCAACCAGAGCTCCCCGTCACAGCGCCCCAACCCCGCCCCGATCCACCTGCGAACCGGGTGACATCCGGACTCTTTGTCCACGGTCTGATGATGATCGGATTACCCGAACTCGCAGGTGGAGGCAGCCTCGGTATGGACCTCAGTTTTCCCCACTGGCTGTCGCTGCGCGCCGCAGCCTTGGGAGGATACCGCAAGGGGTTGTCACTGGGGAGCGGGAGCCTCGATGTCGGGCTGGTCGCCGGACGGGTCAGCACATGTTTTGGGCGCCGTCCGCAAACACCTCCGCGGGCACGAATACGTGTATGCACAGGTATTGTAGGCGGCGCCGTGATTGCGACCGGGCACGGATTTGAGGCGGGAAACTATCGCATCACCCGGGGGTGGGTCGCCGCGACAGCCGGCCTCCACGCCGCAATTCCAGTGGCCCGTCGGTTTGCCCTCGAATTCGGAGTGGACGCGGTCGTGTCGGTGCTCCGCCCCGAGTTTTCGGTGCTCGAGTACGATGGCGAGCTCGCCTACAATCGAGAGGTCGCCACCTTCGGTGTACTTGCAGGTATCGGGGGCCAGTTCACCTTCCACTGAAGGACCCCGTTGTATCAACATCTTTCGCTTGCTGCATACCGGCCCGACGGTCGCTCCGACCTGCCTTCGAGTGCGCGACTTTAATCGAGCAAGCGGAAAAATCGGAAAAATTGTGAAGGATCGGGGTGACAGCGGACATGCATGCAGGACACGATGTCATCCGTCCATGGCTGAACACCTCGACGCCGCAGAATTGTTCCGCAGGCACGCCTCGTTTGTGGCGGGCTTTTTGGTGCGTCTGGGTGCGTCGAACAGCGAACGCGACGATCTGGTCCAGGATGTGTTCTTAGTCGCGCATCGTCGCGGCGGGTTTACGCCAGGGCCGGCCCGGGCGACGACCTGGCTCGCCCAGATCGCGCTTCGGGTGTTCTCGGGACATCGCCGCAAGGTCCGGCGGCGACCGGAACAACCGGACACCACCCGCGTCGCTCTCGAACACGGACAGTCGGGCGACCCGGGGCGACAGGCCCAAACCCAACAGGCGTTGCAGCGGGTCCAACAGGCACTCGACCAACTCGATGAACAAAAGCGGGCCATCTTTATCTTGTTTGAACTCCAAGGGGAGAGCTGCGAGGCGATCGCGGCCGGTCTCGGCATCCCTGTGGGGACGGTCTACTCACGTCTGCACCACGCACGCAAGCGGTTTCGGCAGGCACATAAACGACTTTTGCTGGCGGAGACTCCTCCGCGAGAGCGGCGACGGGCGGGATAGGTATGACACACGTTGACCCCATTCGACTGATCGACGATCCAAATGTATCTGCACAGTTGCAACGCGACCTGCACATCGCACGCGAGGTGCCCAGCGGGTATGCGACCGCGGCGGGCTTCGAAAAATTGCAACAGCAACTATTAAAGACGACGACCGAACTTCCGGTCTCCCCCTCCGGTGGCGGATGGGGAATCGTGGGCCTCGTATCAGCCCTCGGCCTCGGGATCACGTTTTTGGGGATGACCGGAGAGCCTCCTGCAAAGTCCGTCACCCCCTCCGCGATCGAGCTCCCCGTTTCACAGCCACAGGCGCCCCTTCGCCAACCCCTCGCCTCGCCCACGCCGGTCCCATCACAGCTCCCCACCGTTGGCGCCGAGCCGACCCCACCCCGTGACGAGATTGTCGCCGCAGCCGAACCGACTCGTGTAGCTGTGTCGCGCAAACGCAAACGTCCCAAGGCCCACGCAACACCTTCCGCTGCGCCGCCTTCGTCGGATGAGGCGCCGGACAACCGCTATCTCCGTGAAGTCCGTCAACTCAACCGCGCCCGCACTGAACTCGGCAACGATCCGACCAAGGCGTTCGAGTTGGCCGAGGCCGGACGAGTAGAGTTTGCTTCCGGCCCGCTCGCCCAAGAATGGGAAGGTGTGGCGATCCTAGCGTTGGTGAAACTCGGCCGTCACAACCAGGCCAAGACCCGGGCAAAACGGTTTCTAGCCCGCTATCCCAAGGGAACTTTCTCCGCGAAAGTCCGCGCAGCGACCATGTAACGTCTGCGCAATCGCTGCAGTGTCGAGAACAACCAGCCGGCGGGAAAATGCCCGGCGATCTGTTTGAGACGCTGTGTTCGGCCGAACCAACACATCGGCGCGCTTATGAAGTACGGAGGTGTACGTCATGCGAACAGTGTCTGCCGTTCGGGCCGCGAAATTCTGCGGGCCGCGACGGAAACGGTTCTCCGTGGCATCATGTCTGAACCTTGGTCGGTCCGACTCGATTGCTTTTGTGCCTCGGCCTCGCCGCAGGCTGCACCCTCGATGGGGTGGTTGGGCAACTCGGCGAGCCTTCGGGCGACGGGACTCGAGAGACAGGTTTAACAACCGGATTTGCCACGCTCTCGCTCGAGGACGACTCCTCAGATGGAGGCGAGACATCGACCGCGACCTCGACCTCGGGCGGCGACTCGGGTGGAATGGTCACCACATCGACGACCACGACCACGACCACCGGAAAAGATCCGACGTCGGGTTCGACAACCGATGACTTGCGACCAGACACAACTGGAAACACGCCGCAGTGCCCCTATGCCAACCCGTCCCCGTGCGATGATGTCGATGCATCGATGAGTGCAGCACTTGGACTCGGGTGTTTCCACGGTGTCGTCGCAGACAACTTTTCGATCGATGGTGCGCCGACAGCCATCACCGTGATGGAAGGTGGCCAGGCTCCATTCACGCCGCGCGAGGGAGTCCACGCGGTCATCCTTTCGACCGGCGATGCCACAACCTTCCTCAAATCGCGGGATCAACTCAACCAGGCAGGTCTGTGTATACCCAACGATCCGCTGTGCCCGAGCACGGACCACCTGCGCACAGCTGACGTTCTACCTGCGCCGATCGATCCGACGCCTGTCGGCAATGACACCTGTCACGAGAACCCGGAATTGCTCGGGAGAGACTGCTCCAACACCATCCACGAGCAATGGAGCAGTGGCAACGAGCTGGCATTTGACTATGCAGAAATACGATTTTCAGCCGAGGTCCCGGGCGGAGTCGATCGCCTTTCATTTGACTATACATTTTTTACAGCGGAGTACCCGGTGCGGTTCCAATCTGGCAACAACGACCTCTTTCTCGTTTGGGTCGACTCAGAGCGCTGGACTGGAAACGTCGCACTCGATCAAGATGATCCACTTTCGGCCAACACGACACGATTCGAGATGTACGACGCCGCGGTCCCGGGCGTGTGTCCAGAACCCTGTGAGTCCCAAGAGCTCCACGGCACGAGTATGGAGGGGCATGCGGCCACCAATTGGCGAACCACGGCGATCTCGGCCAACCCCGACGATGTGCTGACACTGGTGTTTGCAATTTTCGATGTCGGCGACGGGGACGTCGACAGTGTGGCCCTGCTCGACAATGTCCGCTGGGGATGCGCGATTCCAGAATAATTTTTTTCGTTGCAAGCGTCGTTTTTTTGAAGGAATGCAGGTGCCGCGGGCATCAACCACCGTGGCAAGCACCAATCATGTGCGCGCACGGGCGATCCCGAGAGGTTTGAGCGTCCACCGCTTCTCGGGCGATGCTGTGCCCGGGCGGTCCGCACATCAAGGGGGAAGTGCTGTGCCACTCGATCTGAGCTCGGTGGGGGATCGCGTGTCCGAACCATTCCTGACCATTGGGGGGTCCGTCAACGGACTCACAGCGCTCCTGAACACCGAGTTATGCGGTGTCCCAGTCGCAGCGTGATGGTTCTCCACCGGGTTCAGGTCGCTCTTTTGAGACGAAGCGAGTGAGTGACCACGCCGGTCAACAGCATCGCCATTTAATAGAGGGCTTCCCCATTCGAGGTAGATACACCTATCCCCGGTCAACTACGGCTGTTGATCGCGGGCATTGCGATACCGGCGGATCAACGCATGATCGCGTGCAAGTTCGCTGAGAGGCACGATTTCGTCATCGGGCGCCACGATCGTGCAACGGTTAAACCAGTCGTAGGCGACGATCGAGAGCTCGACCAGCTCGTCGGTGCGGCCTTCGGCGGTGGTGCGTCCCCACTTCAGATCGACCTGACGAGCGAGTAACTCCCGCAGGTCCTTGAACGCATCACCCTCTAACCGGGCCAACGTACTCGCTAGGATTTCGGTATCGGACCATCCACCCCACGTGGCGACTTCGTTCTCCGCCAGCGGATACAGTTTCCCAGTGTCGCGGAAGTACACTAGGTTGGAGATGTAGAGATGTCCCAGCGCGCAATAAAGGCAACCGTTCCACAGTGATGCGTAGCCGATCAACACATGGGCATCACACATGCCGAATTCGCGCTCGAGTTGCACAACGACTTCGTTCATCTCCGCCATCCGCCGGAGGGCTCCACGTACCCCGTAGGTCTGGACAACTTCGCGGAGAAATGGCGGCGCGAAGCCGACGAATCGACGCGAGAACATCTCGAGGGCCGATGCCACCATCCGCTCGACGAGGGAGAGACCGGAACGCTTAGTCATGTCCCCCTCCTCGGGTTTTGCCCCGCGAGAACAGTCGCTTCATCAGCACGCGTGTCCGTTCATACGCCTCATCGCGGCTTTCAAAACGCTCTTCGGCGAGCCACTGCTCGGCCCGCGAAAGGGTCGGCAACGGTCGGATCCGGCTGGCCGAGAATTTGCGGGAAAAATAGAGCACCATGCCGCGAAGCCGTGGGCGATCGGCGAGGTAGACACACCGGCGGACGTGGTTCTCGATTTGTTTCTGGGTCGCAGCCAACACACTGCGAGCCTGGGCATCGTAGGTAGCGACTCCCCGCAGGTCGACCAAGAGGTCCCGGCGAGACGTGACGGAGGTCAACTTCTCCGCGACCACATCCTGGAACTCCCGCGCGAGTTCTAGGTTGAGGACTCCATGCACTTCGATGTGCAGGCGTTTGTCGTCATGCTGGCGAACGTGGACCCGAGACATCGCGCAATCCGGAAGGTATCACGACGCGGGGAGCGATTGATATTTTATGTTCATATAGACAGAACCTGATTTATCAACCAGATTCTTTTGGAAGCACGCTCCTGTCCGTTTGCCCGACGTACAGTCTCCTAAGGCATCGGTTGTTCGATATCTCCACACGCTTGTTCGTACGCGGCCGTTTGTTCACTACAGTCCGCCTCTGAGATCGAATCACAGGTTCCGCCCGCTCCGGAGCATCGGTAGATATCAGCTGTCGCGTCTGCGCACGCCGGGCCATATTGCGCACCCAACTGATCAAAAAGGTCGAGATAGCTGAGTATACACTGTTGCTTCATACCCTCCCGCGTGTCCTCGTCGAGCGAGCGATAGCAGTCGTCGATCGCGGTACAGATCGTATCGGCCGCATCGAGATGTGGATGGTCCTCTTCTTCACTCTCCGAATCACAGGCCAGTACGAGCACAAGTGACAACGCAGGGGCTGCTGCGAGGATCGATCGTTTCACCATATCGTAAGTGTCTCACAGGACAGCTCGTTGATGGTGCATGCATACGCGAGCGTTGGCGAAGATCACAAACGCTGTCAGGACGCCGTAGGAGTCGAATTATCAAGGGTCTGTTGGGCATCGGCAAACGACTTGTGTGCACGTTCCAGACAGATCCAGACTTCGTCGACGTAGCCGTCGGCCGAGGCGGACCACGCCCGGTTGACCATCCGTTCCCCAGCGGCAAATCGCGTCATGACATCGGCGTACACCTGCATGCCGAAGGCCGGAATCAGTGATTCTCGTGCATCTACAAATTTTGCGATCGGACCGGCGAGCTCGTCGTCGATCCACTGGTGGACATCGTAGACGCCGCGCTTGCGCTCGTCGATTTCGCCAGCCAGACACTCGCGCAAGAAGCTGAGGCTCGACCCCATGCTCTCGACGTCCGTCCGTAGTTTTTCCCCTGCCCCGACCTGTGCCCGTGCAGTGAGCCGCAGGATTACGACACCGACCAAACCGATGACGGCCGTGCCCGCGTAGATCCACCAGTCGATCGCTGCGGCCTGGCGAATCGAAACAAAGCTCGCCGCCAAAACTCCTATCCAGAGACAGACATGTCCGATCGTTCTCATGTGTTACCCCGCAGCTCCGGCGATGACGGCGACCATGGCATGGCCAACCCCGACCAAGGCCTCGCCGACAATCAAACCGGCGGCGACTGGAATCCCGACATCCTCGACAAATGCCCGACCCCGGGTGCGATCAACTCGCATCCGTACCAGGCAACCGACCGTGTAGGTCATGACGATATTGAACGGCATGTAAAACCCGAGCCCGACCAAGACACCGATCCCGCCGAGCCCGCTAAAGGCCATCAACCCTCCGAGGCCTGCACCCGCGCCGTAGCGAAACGCCGGAACATCGCCACCGACGATGCTGCGAATCACTTCGGCTAACGCCGAGGCCTGGGGTGCCGGCAGCCGCTCACTTCCCATGCCGTAGGCGCGGTGCAAGATGTAGATGAGGCCCATGATGAGGATCGGACCCAACCACGTCGCCAGGGCCTGGGCGATCTGTTGTCGCCGCGGGATGGCACCGACCAAATAGCCCGACTTGAGGTCGAGCATCATGTCGCCGGCCTGGGCAATCGCCACACAGATCGCAGCTCCAACGACGACCGAGCTGATGATCATGGGCGTACTGCCGAGACCGCTGGCGATCAAAATCAGGATCGTCACCGCGATCAGCGTCATCCCCGAAAGCGGCGACCAGTTGGTCCGCCCGAGGCATTCCGAGACGATGACACCCGCCGCCCAGATCCACAGGGTGCCCAACAGCGCCATCCCAATCGCGTGGACCAAGGTCATTTCGGGCACCGAAAAGAGGGCGATGCACACCAATGCAACCGCCCCACATCCGACGGCCGCATACAACAGTTTGATGGGGAGTTCATCGGCCCCCTGTTCCGAGGATTGCTTCGAAGCCTCCTGCATCGAGCGCACGGCGCTGCGGATCAACGGGAACGCGGCGATGATCCCCCCGACCGCGGCCCCGATCAGCACGCCGATCCCGAGGGGCCGAAACAACTGCCCCCGCAAAGGCTCTGGCCCCTGATTTAAGATCGCGACGGTGTCGGGCTCGGCCCACCCAAGTGCGATCAGCGGAGCCAACAGCCAGTAGCAGATAAACCCGCCAGCGCCGAACCACAGACCACCACGGCCGGACAAAAAACCTGTCCCAACAGTCAGAAGTGAGAGGTAGAAAGTGAGGTTGAGGTAGGCCGGCGCACCGATGGCATCCCCGAACGCCCAGTTGTCTCCGAGCCCCGCCTGTACCACCCCAAAGTGGGCCAGTCCGGAAACCAGCGCCCCACCGAGCAGCAACTTGGCCTTGCGCGCACCGGTCGAGGACGACTTGAGGATCGCCGCAACCGCGATACCACCAGGGTACGCCAGCCGGTTGAAGTCGATCATTTGCTTGCGCAGCGGAATGACAAATGCCAACCCGAGGATGCCCCCGGTGATACAGGCGAGCACCATCAACAGCGGATTAAATGCAGATGCACCGGGATAGGTGGCCTCGAGCAAAAACAGGGCCGGCACCGAGAACATCATCCCCGACGAGGCGCCGTTGACCGACGAGGCGATGGTCTGGTTGATGTTGTTTTCGACGATGCTGCTGCGCCGCAACATCCCGCGTAAAACACCCCACCCGAGGATCGCCGCAAGTTCTGAACCCTCGATCGAAAACCCGAGGATCAGCGCGGCGTAGCCGATGGAAATAGCGATGATGGTCCCGAGGAGGTAGCCGACCAACACTGCGGTCCAGGTGAGTTCGGGATAGGGGCCGCGACGGATGGGACGTGACTCTTGAGTTTGTTGTGCGTGCACGAATCTCCGGCGCATGCTACATCGAAATCCCGGCTTGTGGCTTTCGCGTGTGTCGCCTCGCAACGATTTCTTTGAACGCGGAGGACGCGGAGCGCCGCGACTGCGAAACATCTTGCCGTCGGCAGCGAACTGGCGCCGTGACAGCCACTTCGACAACGCGCATGGGCTGGCAACTGGCACATTCAGACGCAGACGGCCAACAAACGAGCGAACCGAGCGGATTTAGCGGCCGATCGATGTTTTGCCAAACCGGATGCTCGGTTTGGTGACTCAATCTTCATATTCTTGTTGACGCAGGCCGGCCCCTCGTCTTCCATGGATCCGTGCATTGGACGGAATGGGTGGGTGTAGCCGCTTTCAGCGGATTGCTGTGTATGAGCTGCAAGCCGAAGGAGACGGCGGCGCCTGTCGACGAGGGCTGCTCGGGCTCGAGTTGCGTCGAGCAGGCCGAAGCAGCCCTGTGGGAAGGTCGGGACAAGGATGCCCGCGAGCCGCTGCTCGCCCTTTGCGATGAAGACAGCGATCCGTTCTCCTGCTTTCGCCTCGGCGACCTGTTTCGCGACGGCAAAGGCGGGCCGAAGGACGTGGTCTCGGCGGCGGAGTACTACACGAAATCCTGTGAATTTGATTACAAAGAAGCTTGCGAGCGCCGATTTGAGCTGGCCCGCGACCAGGGCGAAACCGAAGTCGCACTTGATTATGCAAACAAAGCCTGTGAGGGTGGTCGGCCCTACGGCTGCACAGCCGCCGGCCCCATGTTCCTCGAGCTCGGGAAACGCGAAGAGGCGATCACGGCCTTCGAAAAAGGTTGCAACCTCGGCGAGGCCAGCAGTTGCTCCGCCGCCGGAGATCTGCTGTACAAGCCCAAGGGAAGCACCTACGACAACGGTCGTGCGCTGTCCGACTACATCAGTGCGTGTCAGGGATATGACGGGCACGGCTGCCTACAGGCGGGGATCATGTTTCACGATGGGATCGGCACGCCGGTCACCCTCGACAAGACCCTGTCAAACTTCAAAAGCGCCTGTGAGCTCGGGATCAAGGACGGATGTCGCAACCAGAAGCTGGTCGCGGCGGCTGGGGGCAAGCAGGCGGTCCTCAGTTTGACAACCACGGCCGAAACCCTCGAACTCGACGGCCTGACGGCCCACGCAATTTCTTGCCAGATGAGTCAGAGCGGAGAGGCAGCCCTGCGCGAAGCCCTGGGCGTAGTCACCCGCCGCAAGCGAAATCTCGATGCATGTACAGAGGACGGCGCGGCCGTCAAGGTCAAGTGGACCTTCGAGAAGGGCCGGGTCAAGGACGTCCGCAGCCGCGGGACACGAAAACGGGTCGCCTGTGTCACCAAGGCCCTCAAAAAGCGCTCGATCTCCGGCACAGGTGCCTGTGAGGCGGTCTTGTTGATCGGCGATCCAACCGGAGCGGCGGAGGCGTGGGACAAGAAGGCCGCGAAAGCGAACGCGGAATCAAAAGACCCAGCGGCCCCAAAATAGATGCAAATGCAAAAAAGCTTCGAGTCACGAAATCAGATTCGAGTGTATTTGCAATGGCTCCGAGAATTCGCTCTTGAAAGTCGCCGCCTTCACACAGTGGAGCTCGCCAACAACCGGCGGTGCGGGCGAGCTCGGGCGGAACGGGGCTGGCTGGGCCTAATTCTTCTTCTCGTCAGCCTTTTTGTCCCCTGACTTCTTGTCGTCCTTCTTCGCAGCCCGATCGTCCTTTTTCTTACCCGGCTGCTCGGCACAGGCGGGGGTCATCAGGGTGAGCGCGATGAGGGCAAATCCGATTTTTTTCATGGTTCTCCTCCAGTTGTCCGAAGTTGAGGCTGCGAGGAACATACACGATTTCGTGTCAGCTCCGGAGCGTCGAGCCTTTCGACAGTCCGAACTGTACATGTGTCTGGTGTGTTCCCAATTTTAGGCTTCGCCAGCGACGGCCCGTTGGATGGTCGCTCGGATCTGTCCCGCGTCGGCGTAGTCCGAACAGTAGTAGAGCCCAGGATCGCGGCGCGACAGGGTCCGAAACCGACGCTCTTCAACACTGAAGTCGTAGGACAGGATCACCGGCCCGACATAACCGGCGTTGCGAAGCTCTCGCAAAATAAACAACCCCTGATTGTCCTGCTGAAAACTCCGCGCGCGTGCAATGTCCCCGTTGAAGCGCGAGGTCAGGGAGACAAAATCACCGAGCAACTCCTCGACCGGTGTGCGATCAAATCGCATGTCGAGGTAGACGACGTCGGGTGTCTGTTCGGCGATCATCACCTTGGCCTCCCCCCCGCTACGGGCCTGGCGATAGATGATGCCCTGCGAGACAAAGGTCGTCAGGTTGGTCAGATACTCGTCGCCGTCCTCGACGACCAACACGCGTATTGGCTCGCCCACAGTCATTCGCCCTCGGGTTCTACCGTAAAAAATCGCAACACAACGGCCTTTTCCCACCCGGGTTCGGGCTCGACTGCGATCGCGCCATCATAGCGCGACAACAGATCGACCGTGATCCCCATGCCACGCTCGATATACCGGCCACGCAACATTTCGTCGTTGAGCTGCTCGGTCGACCGATCTTTGATCCGAATGGCGAGCGACTGCAGCCCCGTGATGTCGTCCTCCTCGATGACCAAGTCGACCCCCAAGGTGATCGGTTTGGGGGCGTAGAGCACCGAGGATTGCAGTGAATTGCGAAACACGTTGGTGAGAATGTCATCGAGATCGGTGCGAAACACCCGGATCCGAGCACCTTCGCCGCGCACTTCAAGGGCGGCGAGTTGGACCCCGGCAAACAACTGCTCGGCACACACATGCTGATAAACTTCGGCGACAGTACTTGCCTGTACATCGACGACGCACAGCGCCCGAATGACGCTGCTCAGCCGCTCAAACGCTTCACGACCGAGGACATGCCCGCTGCGCTGTAAAACCCGCGCGAGCTCGAGTTTCTTGCTCGGCCGCCGGTCGGCCGAGATGCGCGGCAGATCACCGAGCACCCACAAATCCTCAAACGCTCGGATCATGGCGCGAAAGCTGGGATCTTTTTGATAGAGGTTGAGGGCGACACCATGGCTGCGGGCGACGTTTTGCAACTCGTCG
>CAZUPD010000123.1:13959-24220 GCA_964621785.1 uncultured Nannocystaceae bacterium | reverse complement strand
GGAGCGTTCGGGCTCGAGTTCGTCGAACGGATCGTAGGTCATTCCGCTTCTTCCTCGCTCGGCAGGGCGAGCCCGGCGGCCCGCCGCACGGCGCGGGCAATCCGCGGATAGGTGCCGCAGCGACACAGATTGCGGGTCATCGCGGCGGTGATGTCCTCGTCGTTGGGCGCTTTGTTTGCCCGCAACAGACCGATTGCAGCCATGACCATCCCGGGCGTACAAAACCCGCATTGCATGGCCTGCTCGTCTAAGAATGCCTGTTGGACCGGATGGAGCGTCGAACCGTCGCGCACTCCTTCGATGGTGGTCACAGTCATCCCATCGCAGGTATGGGCTTTGCGGGTGCACGAACGGACAGGTCGGTCGTCGAGCAGCACCGTACACGCGCCGCACTGATTCTCGCCACAGCCGTACTTGGTGCCTGTGAGTCGAAGCGATTCGCGGAGGAACTCGAGCAGCGGGGTCGTGGGAAGGACTGAGCCCTCTTCGAGTTTGCCGTTGACTGTGATTGCGATGTTGACCCGCGAGGACGGAGGCGGTGAGGACTCGGTCGGACTTGGATCGTCGTTGTTGCGGGTTGCCTTGGTGGCCAGGTTGCACCCCGCGGCCACGGTCACGACCGCAGCTGTGAGGGCAGCAACTTCACCGACTGGGAGGCTCGCTTCTTCGGCCACGGTCGAACGATATCGGGGTTTGGTCGCGTCGTCTAGCGATCCTTTCGATGTGACGTCTACACATCGGCCGACAAAAACGCTCGCTCGACCGCTGCATAGTCAACTTCTGCGTCGAGCCTAGCGAGGACAGAGTAAAATCCGAACTGCAGCCGGTTCATAAAAAACACACCCGGCGGAAATGGGACAAAGTTGTCGTCGCGGTCGCGCAGAGTCGAGGTCGCGATGTTGCGGACTTCGTGGACGAGGTTGGTGACATAGGGGCGGGTGATGCGGTACGGCGAGGAGAATTGGGGCTCAAACGCATTGCGCATATATGTAAGTGCACGTTTTTCGTAGGTCCCCCCGCGGGTCTCGAGCACGTGCTTGGCGGTCTCAAAAAACGTCTTCTCGTCGCGGTTGCAGGCGGCGAGATGCATAGTCACAGCGAGTTGTTGCCGGCGTTCGGTCACCGGCTGGACGCAGCCAAAATCGATAAACGCGACGCTACCGTCAGTTTTGAAGAAGTAATTGCCGGGATGCGGATCGGCGTTGAACATGCCGCCGCAGATCGTCGCCTTGTAGACAAACCGCCACAACGCCTCGGCCCACATGACGCGTAGGTGCTCGGGTTGTTGGCGGGCGCTGTCGAAGTCGAGGCCGCGGACAAACTCGGTGGTCAGCACTCTTTGGCCGCTGTGGCTCTCGACGACCGCTGGTATGTGGACGGTTGCATCGCCGGCGTGGACACGGGCAAAGGCCCGCTGGCGATCGGCTTCGAGACGGTAGTCGAGCTCCTCGCGAAATCGGGCGCGGATCTCCTCGAGCATGCGCTTGGAGTCGAATTTGCGGGCGCCAAACATGGAGATGGCACCCTCGACGAGGCCCGCATTTTTGAGGTCGTTTTCGACGGCTTGGATGATGCCCGGATGTTGGACCTTGACGGCGACTTCGGTACCGTCGGGGAGTCGTGCGCGGTGGACTTGACCAATCGATGCACTTGCAATCGGTTTGGGATTCCACTCGGCAAAGAGCTCATTCATCGGGCGGCCGAATTCCGAGGCGATCAGGGCCTCGATCGCTTCGGATGGCGAGGTCGTGGTCGCGGCCAGCAAGCCCTTCATGTGGCGCTCGTACCCGTCGCGGTGCTGTTCCGGGATCACGCCGTCGACGTAACTGGCCATCTGGCCGAGTTTGGTTGCGAGTCCGCGGAGGTTTCCGAGGGTGCGCGCGGCTGCCAGGGCAGCATCTTCCGAGTTGCGCCCAAGCAGGAGGTTGGCCCCGGAGCGGGCACCTGTAGCAGCCAGCCGGGCGAGTCGACCGAGCCGGCTGCGCGGGAGTTTACGTGTTGTGTCGGAATCCGACATGGGGGGAGTATCGACGATTTGCGGCGGTTGCCAAAGTCTCTTGGCTCACGTCCGCCAAGTCGTCCGGACTGTCCCCGCGGACTGCCGCGGATGTTCAGTGAGGTGCTCGAGCAAGGCGGTCGAAGGGACAAGTGCGGACGGTCAGGCGATTGTATCTTCAAATAAGTTGGGAAACACGTTTGCGACCTTGGCAGTCAGGTATTCGCCGTAGGTGCCACGGTGGTCCATGGGATCGCTGTGATCCCAGCGTGCGCGATGCGGCGTGGTTGGTTCGCCCCGGAGGTTTTGGAGAGGTCGCAGCGAGTCGGAATCGGCCTGCCAGCTCGGGTCGTAAAAATAGGCAAACGAGATCCGGCCGGTCGCAGCGTCGCCTCGAGGTACGCGCACGCGATGCGGTGTCGATCGATAGCGGCCTCCCGTCAGACGCTCGAGCATGTCGCCGAGGTTGCACACAAAGGTGTTGGGGATCGGCGTCGCCTCGATCCATCCGTCGGGCGTATGCACCTCGAGTCCGCCGTGCCCGTCTTGAAACACGATCGTCAACAGGCCGTAGTCGGTGTGTTCGGCCACACCCCAGTGGCCGTCTGCTCGCGGCTGGTTGGGGTAGTGGAACATACGGAAGAGCTCGGTCGGATCGCGTGTGATGCCTTCGTCAAAAAAATCGCCTGGTAGCCCGAGTCCGCAGGCGAGGCCTCGCATCAATGTGGATGCAAGTTTTTTCATCGCCACGAGGTAGCGCTCGACGAGGTCGGCGAGTGCAGGAACTCTGCCTGGATAGGGGTTGGGGCCGTGGAGCGGCAGACCGGCCAGGACCCGCGGGTCGTCGGCGAGCAAGTTGCGTCCGAAGTAGTAACCCTCTTTTTGGTCGGGGACGCCCGAGGTTCGCTCTCCTCCGAGGGGAAACCAGCCGCGCCAGGTCCGGCCAAAACGGGGCATGGCAACCTCGGCCTTTTCATGGACGGGGAGGGCAAAAAATGTATGTGCCGCCGTCAGTAGGTCGCGGACGAGTTGTGTCGACACACCGTGGTTACGAATCAGGAAAAATCCCGCCGTTCGACAGGCTCGATCGAGCTGACGGGCGATTGGGTCGACAGTCTGTCGGGTGATCAACGGGTCAATATCGATGACAGGAAGCATTCCAACACACTGCCCAGGTTGGTTAGGTCGGACCGGGCCGGTTGCCGTCGGTTCCAAACGTAGTGACCGGGTCGCGCAGGATTTCACAGAGCCGCGTCAACACCCGTCCACACATCACTCCGTCGAAGATTCTGTGGTCAAAAATATAGCTAAATGGGAGCATCGGCCGAGCTGTCACCTCGCCGTCGACGACGATCGCCTCTTGTTGTACAGGCAAGATTCCGATAAAACTCCCGAGGCCCAAGAACCGCTGGGGTGGGGTGAAGGTCGCGGAACGCGAGACCACACCTCCGGGGACGTTGAGGGTCGAACCCACGTTGGAGACCAGCGATGTCATCGGGAACAGCCGATGAAATTGACGATACACAGGAAGCGTTTGGCTGGCTGCGTCGAGGACGTCGAGTGCGTGGTGTAGCAACCGGGTGGGGATGTGGCGCGCCAGCGGCATCAGTTTTAAAAACAACGGATTGGGCGTCGAAGTGTCGCGGTAGTCCGAGACCCGCCCCGAGACTCTCTCGGCGATATCTCGTAGCGAACGGGTCTCGCACTTGGTCACCAACACAGCACTGAGCTCAGCTTTTTGACCGCCCCGCTTGCCGGCTCCGAGGTCGATCGGGACCGCGATTCCGACGTGTTTGTGGCGTACGATTCGATGACCGACGACCGAGGCGTTGACCACCGGAAACTCGTGGTAGACCCGCGACAGCGCGGCCATAAAGAGGTGTTGGACGGTGACTCGCTGTCCGTCGCCGGCGTTGACTTCAACGAGGTAGTCGCGGGCGGCTGTGAACTCGACCGCGCAGCTAAACGAGGCGTAGGGCGAAAATGGTGGATACCGGAAGTACCACAGCATCGCCTTGCGAATCAGAGAGAGGGACAGGACCTCCATGGTTGGGTGATTGTATGCAATGCACACGGGGGTGACGCTGTCAAAATTGGTGACACTCGCAGCCAAACGCGAGTCCATCAAACTTCCCAGGCTCGTGGATCTCACAGGCGAGCAAACGCGTGGATTTTTTGGAGTCCCAGAAGAGCTGACGTAGGCGTATGGGGTGAGGTTTTCCCATGCGTGACGTGCACAAGTGGAAGGACAAAGTCGAGTTCTCGCTCGACAACCGACAGATTTTCTTTTTGTTCTTCGGCCTTTCGGTCGTCGGCTGTTTCGTGTTCGCCCTCGGGGTGATGGTCGGCCGTCGCGGAGACGATGCTCCAAAGATCGCGCGCACCCAGCAACAGGATGCGCTCGGGTTGCTCGCAGGCGTCGATGAAACGACTCCTGCCGAGCCGGCGGAGCAGGGTTTTTCGTTTAAGGAAGGGCTCGCCCAGTCGGCTGCTGCCGATCTCCCCGAGACCCGCGATCCTGAAGTTCCGCCGCAACACGACAAGGCCAAGGCCAAGGTTGAAGCCAAGGCGAAGGTTGCGGTCGACAAACCGGCCCAGGTCGACAAGCCAAAGAAACAGCCGTTGTTGGCTTCCAATGACAAGCCTAAAAAACCGGTCGTCAAACCGCTTCCGGCTGCGTTGCCCAAGCCGCCGTCGACCAAACCTGCGGCCAAACCTGTGGTGAAACCGGCGGCCAAGCCAGCCGAGCCAGCCGCGGTTCCAGCCAAGGCGACACCGGAAGCAGCCGTCAAAATGCCCGCGTCGTCCAAGGGCTTTACGCTGCAGATGAAGGCGTTTGCCAACCAGTCCGATGCGGACAAACTCGCCGATAAGTTGCGCCGCAACGGTCACGATGTGCGGGTGGAGACCGCCGACGTTCGCGGCCGCCTGTGGTACCGCGTGCGCGTGGGTCAGTTCTCCAAGTGGGACGACGCGCTTTCTGCCAAGGAAAAGTTTGAGGAGGCAGAGGCGTTGATCGCCTACGTCGTCCGGATCTAACAAGTCAATATGTATCTGCAAAAGCCCGGTCCGCCGGGCTTTTTTGATCAGTCGACGCGGTTGGCGAACTTCCGTCTCCAGCCGCGTTTTTCGAGTTTCCGAAGGTTGCGGCAGTTGCCGAGCTCGGTGAGGTAGAGCCGGAGGTAGTTAAGTTCACAGTCGTGAGGATCACCCTCAAAGTCGGCGATCCGGACGAGATTGCCGTACGAGCGACACCATTTGCGCGGGGTGTTGTCGACCGCGATAACCTGATTTCGCCGGTAGCCCCGACGCCGGATTTTCTTGAGGTCCTTGAGATATTCGCGCTCTCGTGTCTCGGGATCAAAATGAAGTGTGCAGCGATTACGTGCCCATACAAATGCCAAACGCTCGCAGCCACCGAGGAGATTGTTGATGAGCGGAACCGCATAGCTCGTGGTCGAAGATGTCCAGACAGCCACGTCCGAAAATGCCGCTGTCGCCCAGTCGAGGAACGCCGAAGCCCCGGGACGCAGGTAGATCAGATAGGGTCCGACCCTACCGTCGTAGGGGTGTTCCAATGCCGACTCTGTAGCATATACAAGTGTTTCGTCGAGGTCGAGGACCAGCAACTTGGCGAAGGGAGTCACCCGACCGATGGTACCTGGTAAACGCCGGACCACCCTGCAGGCGCGCCCTCTCCGAGAAGTTTTTGCGAGCGTCGAAACAGGCGTTGGGCGAGGTTGTCACTCGAGTTTTCACCGACGACCATCTCAAATCCCTTGCAGGCCTGGGTGAAGTTGCTGATCTCGTAGGCACTCAAGGCCTGCTCAAAGACCGGTCGGGTTTTGAGTTTGAGATCGCGTGTCGGGTCACTCGAAAAGAGCTCGAAGAGATCCATTGTCTGGTTGGACCCGTCGAAGCGTACCTGGGCGATTTTACGGGTCCATTTGCGTTGGTCTTCCTCGAGCAGCTCTCGCATCGGACCACTGAGGAGCGTGCCGACGGCATAGCGTTTGGTGAGCCGTTCGAGCTTGGCGGTGCAGTCGACCACATCGGAGATCATCGTGGTGTCCATGCGTTCGGGGGCGCCGATGGTTCCCAACAACATGGGGCCGCAGTGCAGTCCGATGCCGACTTGGATCTGATGATTTGTATCAGCACGAAATTGGGCGAGGGCGATATGGATTGCGTCCGCTGCTTCCACTGCATCGGACGTGGCGTGGGGGAAAAGCGCCATGACGGCATCACCCACGTATTTGTCGACAAACCCATTGTGCTCGGTGATCGAAGGGGCGACACACGCCATGTAGCGGTTGAGAAAATCGAGCCGCGCCCCCGGGTTCAGGCCTGCGGTTTTGCGATTGAATCCACGGATCCCGACAAACATCAGGGTCGCCTCGATTTCGACTTGGTGGCCGAGCTCGATCTTGGCGACATCTTCGTGCCCGAGCAGGTGGAGAAACTCCTGTGGGACAAATCGGCGAAAGGCCCGGTTGAGCTTGCGCAGGCGGACGTTGGCCTCGGCGAGGTCGACCATCCGTTCGGCGATCCGCTGCTCGAGGTATTCGTTGGCCTGCTCCAAGCGGACGTTGGCCCGGTGGATTTCATCCTGAAGTTTGCTGATCTTGATGTGTGTCGTTACCCGAACCGAGACTTCTCGCTGTTGAAATGGCTTCGTAATGTAGTCGACGGCACCGAGCTCAAATCCTCGTACTTTGTCGACTGTGTCCGAAAGTGCCGTCATAAAAATGATAGGAATATCGGCAGTTTCGGGGACGGCCTTGAGTCGACGACACGTCTCAAAACCATCGATATCGGGCATCATAACATCGAGTAGGATGACATCAGGCCGGGTGAGTGCAGCCTGTTCGAGCGCGCCCTCGCCGTCGATTGCCACCAGGACCTTAAATCCGTCGGCGCTGAGTGTCTCAAACAACACTTCTAGGTTTGTCGGCGTGTCGTCGACGATGAGCACGATGCCACTTGAGGGTTCGTCCGTCATTGTTCCATCCCCTTCGTCGGGGCCATCGCATCCGCGAGCATCTGTCGCAGCAGCTTGAGTTTGAAGCGACGCGCGAGTGAGATGAGCTCATCCGTAAAATCGCCGTAGCTCGGATTTTGTTTCTCTAATTCACGGGCCTGGGAACTGAGTCCCTGGACATCTCCGCGCCGCACAAGTTCGTGCAGCGGAGCGATGAGTTCAGGTGGCGGGATCTGTTGGGTATTCGCCGGTGTTGACGTTTCGGGGGAATCATCCTCCTCGTTGGCTTGCTGGGATGTTCGCGCGGGAGTTGCGTCACCCTCGTAGGTCCATCGCAGCCGGAGCAATTGCCCGATCGTGTCGAGGAGTTTGGACATTCGAAACGGTTTACTGATAAAACCGTCGGCCCCGGCGGCCAGACTTTCACGGCGGTCCATATCGAATGCACTGGCCGAGATAATGATGATCTTACAACCGCGTGTTTCGGGTTTTGACCGCAGCGCTCGGATCGCATCGTGGCCATCCATGTGCGGCATCTTGAGGTCGAGCAGCACGAGGTCGGGCTTCAGTGAACGACACAGCTCGAGTGTTGTCGGCCCGTCCTGCGCCTCGTGGAGCTCGAACCCGAGGGGGGCGAGCATCCCGATGAGTGTCGAGCGGTTTTCCCAGACATCGTCCGCGACCACGATCCGGCGGGGCGCCCCGAGGTAGCCTGTAATTGTGCGTACCGTGGTGGCTGTGACGACGGCATTTTGCTCGGCGATCGGCAAGGCGAGGTCAAACCAGAATACGCTTCCATGACCGACTTGACTCTGCACATGAAGTTTGCCCCCCATGATCTCGACGAGCTCGCGCGAAATAGCGAGCCCCAAGCCTGTCCCATCAGACATGCGTTCTGGGACGCCTACCTGACGAAATGGTTCAAAGATCACGTTGAGGTCGTCCTTGGCGATACCGACACCCGTGTCCTCGATCCGAAAGCGTAAATGGCCTTCGAGATCTTCGACGGTAAACGTAACCCGGCCTTCGTGGGTGAACTTGATCGCGTTCCCGAGCAAGTTGAGCAACACCTGACGCAGTCGTTGCTCGTCGCCGCTGACGAGCGCCGGGAGCGTGTTGAGGGGTTTAAATGTAAATGCAATGTCTTTAATGCCCGCGCGGACACGAAAAATTTCTGCGACCCCATGGAGGAGCTCCATCGGCGAAAAATCGCTGATGAGCAGCTCTAGCTTGCGGTTTTCGATTTTGGCGATGTCGAGGATGTCGTTGATCAGCGACAACAGGTGCTCGCCGCTACGCCGGATGACGTCGATGCCGGTCTGGTGGGTCGGGTTGAGATCCCGCGCTTGACCGATAATTTGTGCATATCCAAGAATCCCGTTCAACGGTGTGCGCAGCTCGTGGCTCATACGCGCGAGGAAGTTGCTCTTTTCGCGGTTGGCCGCCTCGGCCGACGAGCGTGCGAGCTCGGCAGTTTCTTTGGCGCGTTGCAGTTCGGTCGTGCGGCGAATATTGAGCAGCGTCACCGCGATATAGCTGGCGAGGTGGAGCAGGAGATCCTGTTCTCGCTTGTGGGTGTACGCCCCGGGATCTGTACTGGCGACATTGACGGTTCCGAGTACGGTTTCGCCGGCGAGCATCGGCGCGATCAGACAGGACTTTAGCCCGACACGGCTCAGACGAGGCCCTTCGCGCAGCTCACTGGTGGCGAGATCTGGGATGAGGAGCAGTGCGCGCGACAACACTGCCTCTCCTGGACCGCTCCCGCGCAACGGTGAAAGTTCTCCGAGTTGGATCGCGCCCATTGAAGACCGCAGTCCGTAGAGTGTGAGCGCATTTTGGTCGGGTTTGAGCAGCGCAATACTCACCCGATCGGCTGTCACGACCCGCGAGGTGTACTCGGTCGTGACTTTAAAAAGCTCTTCTTCGGTACTCGCAAAACTCAACGCTCGCCCCATCTCGCTGAGGCTGGCAAGGCGTTTGGCATGGATCCGGGTTTGTTCGAGGGTGCGTTGACCGCGGGCGATCTGCCGGCGTGCCTCGATATTCGATGCAAGTACAACTGAGATTTGACTGGCGCGACGTTCGAGAATCTCATTGAACGCGTAGACACGCTTCGCACCGACGTTGAGCGTACCAATGATTTTGCGGCCGACCTTGAGTGGCACACACATGGTCGAATAAATCCCGATCTGGGCGAGGTGCGCACAATCGCGATGTTCGCTGATTCGGGTGTCGGGGATGTGGAGGATCGTACCGGTGCGCACGGCCTGGCCGATTGCCGTATTGTGGGACGGGAGCCGAGTACCCATCGGCAAGGTCTGGGCGACGCCCTCGAGTGCATGGACATACAACTCTCCGTTGTCATCATCGACGAGGGCGATACTGGTTCGTTCCGACGGCAGGAGCTCGTGGACGTGTTGGGCGACCTGATGCAGTAGCTCCTGTTCGTCTGCGGCTTCGTTGAGCTGCGCCGACAACGATGCGAGCCGTTGGGCGTTACGGGCGTCGTCCCGCGCATACCGAAGCTGGCGGAGCAACTCTGCTTTGAGGGCGTCTCCTTCGGATAATGGGGGCTTTCCGCGGGTCACCACTCACTCCAAACAGCTCGATCGACGAACACAGCACGGTATCAATTCGTTCAAACACGGTCAATCGTCGGCCATCCGAGGATGCGACGAAGCGCTTCGTTGGACAATGTTCGCGATGGCGTGGTCAGAAAGTTGTAATTCCCGGTGGCCTACGCCGCTGCCGCACACACCCGTTCATGTCGGTCAAATACCGCACACAGGCCAGACGATTGCGAGCATCACCGAAGAATGCACATTGGTGGGGAAATGAACGGGTCGAACGCGCGCCGCTGCAGTACACTCGTGGGTGACGTGCGTGCATCGGTACGTTAAGGTTCTCGGGTGGGGTATTTACTCGATGGGGAATGGACGACACGTGAGGCCGCATCGGACCGGCATGGCCGATTTGTGCGGCAGGCGGCAAAGTTTCGCGGGCGCGTCACGGCCGATGGAAGCTCCGGGTATACGGCAGAGCCCAATCGGTATCATCTCTACGTCGCCGATGCATGTGGCTGGTGCCATCGTGTGTTGCTGATGCGCCAGCTCAAGGGGCTCGGAGATACCGTCACGGTGTCCCGCGTCGAGCCGCTGATGGGCAGTGAGGGGTGGAGCTTCGGACCCGAGGGGGATCCGATGATGGGGAAGTCGCTACTCGCGGAAGTTTATCTCGAACATGACCCAAAGTACACGGGAAGAGTGACTGTCCCGGTGCTG
>CAZUPD010000123.1:0-13939 GCA_964621785.1 uncultured Nannocystaceae bacterium | reverse complement strand
ATGCAATTGTGACCAATGAATCGTCCGATATTGGGCGTGATTTTGACGGCGCGTTTGATAGTACTGTGGGGAGCGAAACGACGTTTTTTCCAGGCGAGCTCGAACGAGAAGTCGAGGCGATGATCGCTGCAAATTACGACACGATCAACAATGGTGTATACCGGTGCGGGTTCGCGCACTCGCAGACGGCCTATGATGAAGCTGTGGGTGAATTGTTTGCCCGCCTCGATGTACTCGAGGCGTTGCTCGCCGATCGTCGTTACCTCGTGGGAGGTCGACTCACTGCAGCTGACCTCTACCTATTTCCGACACTCTTTCGCTTTGATAGTATTTACTATGTTCACTTTAAGTGTTGCGTGAAACAGCTTCGGGACTATCCAAACTTATGGGCATACACACGCGATATTTATCAGACTCCAGGCGTGTCGCATACCTGTAACCTCGAGTCGACTCGGGAACATTACTACCGCAGTCACGCGTCGATTTACCCGCGGAGGATCGTACCCCGCGGCCCTTTGATAGATTTCTTGGCACCCCACGGGCGCGAGCAAGTGCAATGACTCTAAAGCTATATTACTTTCCGACCTCCCACTGGTCACGCTCGGTGAGCATGGTGATCGAGGAGTTGGGACTCAGTTGTACCCGTGAGGTGGTTGATATCACAAAAAATGCCAACTATGACCCAACGTATATCCAACTCAATCCCCGCGGTGTTGTGCCAACACTGATCGACGAAGATACGGTCTACTGGGACTCCCGGGTGATCGTGCGGCATCTCGACCGAAAGTATGCTGCGGGTGAGCTGTGGGCGAGCCGCGACGAGACGACCCAGGCGTGGATAACGAAACTCCACAACATTCCGATGATGTTGTTGAGCTATTCGGTATGGGTCTTGGGGAAACGCGGCGAAAAGTCGGCGGATATCCTCGCAGACAAAGTTGCACGTGCGCATCGGTACGCCGAGCAGTACCCACATCTCGAGTCGACCTACCTGCGCAAGGCTGCGTTTTTTGATCAGTTTTCACGCGAGCTTCACGACCCGCAACACGTCGCATCGGCCGTCGAGACAACCCGAATCTTGCTCGAGCAATTGCGCGAACAGGTCCGCTCGCGCCGTTGGGTCGCGGGAGACGTGTTTTCGTTTGCCGATTGTATGGCTGCCAGCGTGCTGAGTCGTTTGGTCGATTTACGCTTGCTGAACTTTTGGTACGCGAAGCGTTCCGATCGCCTACGGGCTTACCTCGAACGTCTTCGCGCGCGAGATTCCTATCGGTTTGTGTTTCACAGCGATCCGCAGATCCCCGAGCATCTACGGCTGCGCATGCCCTGATGTTGTAGTTGCCGATACAATCGTTCCGACTGCGTTGGTTCAGTCGAGTTTGTCGAGGTGCTCGGTGGCGACAAATCGCCCGCGGTCATCCCGACCCAAGCGGCAGGCTGCCACTTTGTGGTCGTGGGTAAAAAACAGCCATTCTCGGGCATTGTACAGGCGCTCGAGCATAACTTGTTTTTCGTCGATCAAACGCTCGGGGTACCGGTCGTAGCCCATCGTGATCGGCAGGTTCACCCACGCTGCCCCCGGAATCAGGTCCCCCAGAAACGTGATCGGCCCACGGCTCGCACCTTCGACGCGAGTCAACATCAATCCCGGTGTATGTCCATCGGAATAGCTCATCCAATAGCCGTCGCCGAGGGTTTTCGAGCGGTGGCCTTCGACCAACTCGAGGCGGCCGGTCTGTTGTAGAAGTCCCTGCAGCTCGGGGATAAACGAGGCTCGGTCGCGCGGGTGGGGAGCGAGGGCGCGGGCGAAGGCACGGGCACCGACGACGTAGCTCGCATTTGTAAATACAAGCTTTGCGGGGGTGTCGGGTTTCCAGGTCGTCAGCAGTCCTCCGGCGTGATCGAAGTGGAGGTGGGACAACACGATGACATCGATATCGCTCGGGGCGATGCCGAGGTTGGCGAGGTTGTCCAGCAGGACATGTTCCGACTCGCGCACGCCAAATCGGTCGCGGAGTTTGGGGGGAAAAAACGATCCAATACCTGTCTCTAGAAGCACAAGTCGGCCTGAACGCTCGCGCACGAGGAGGCAACGGCAGGCCAGTGGGATTCGGTTTTGTTCGTCGGCGGGGTACCACCGGGTCCACAACGCTTTCGGACAATTTCCGAACATCGCACCGCCATCGAGTGCCTGCGAGTTCCCCGCCACCGAGATGAGATCCATGGACGCGAGCGTATCGCGGACTGGCTCGGTTAGCGAACGCAGTGTGAGGACACCTCTGTAGGCGAGCACACAAAAAAATCTGCTCATGAGTTGCGAAAAATAAGTCGCAAAAATAATGTTAGGTTCGTGGGCTATCGAAAGTTTCACTGGCCGATTTCTATTTTCATCGCCGCGGTGGCATGCCTCACCAGTCCAGCTGTTGGTGCCGTGACACCAACTTCCGGGCCTGGCCTCGACACCATGCGGCTGGAGGTCAACGGGGGTTCGCGGGTGCGAAGTTCGTCGGAGCTCGCGTGGCGTCGCAGCCCGGCGACGCGGTCTAAAACCAGCCGGCTGGCGTGGAGTCGCCTCTTGGCCGATGTAACTGAGGTTCATGTCGCTTGGGACAAGGCGACCGGCGTCGCCAGCCGTTTGGTGCTCAGCGGGGTGGATGCTCCCAAGAGTGTTGATGATGCAACGAAAGCCGAGCAACACGCTCGAGAATTTCTCACCACCTATATCGAGCTGCTGGCGCCCGGTAGCAATGCCGCGGATTTTGTACTCGCGGCCAACAAGCTGCAGGGGTCGACACGGGTCATCGGGTTTGTTCAGACGCATCAGGGTCTGCCGGTGCTCGGTGGACAGGTCGGGTTCCGTTATCAAGCGGATCGCTTGATGCTGGTGAGCTCAGAGGCGGTCCCCCATCTCGCGCTGAATCGATCCGGAATCGGTATCAGCGACCAGGTTGCCGAAGATCAGGCTCTTGCATGGGTTTCAGCGGAAGTCAGCCCCCAGGCGAGTCTACGTGGACCCGTCTCGAGCCCGGTGATTTTGCCGCTCATCGGCGAGGCCGGTGTCGTGGGTGTTCATGAAGTTCGCTCGGTGATGATCGACACGACGGCCCCGACAGGCCGTTACGAAGTATTTGTGGATGCAACGAGTGGTGCCCCGGTCGCCCGCAGGCAGAAGCTGATGTTCGGGCAAGCGGCCGTGTACTACAACACTCCGTTGCGCGGGCCCCATGCCGATCGTGGAGACTTTCCAGCCGCATTCGCCCACCAGGTGGCCAACGGGACGAACACGTTGAGCGATGCTGCTGGCGTGGTGACCTGGGACGGTAGTGGTGTGGTCGATGTGCGTGCAAATGTCGATGGCCCCTATGTCCGGGTCGTCAATGAGGCGGGTGGGGAAGCCTTCAACAACGTCCCGGTCGCCGACGGTGGGCAAATGCTGTGGAGCGACGCCCAAAACGAGCTCGTCGATGCCCAGCTGACGACATTCATCCACACGAACCTCGTCAACAGCTATGTTCGTAACATTGATCCGAGTTTTACCTGGCTGGACGAACAGATCAATAGTGTGGTCAATATTCAAGACGAGTGCAACGCCTACTCCGACGGCCATAATATTCACTTCTTCCAGTCGAGCAGCGCCTGTGCCAACACCGGGCAGCTCACGGATGTCGTCTATCACGAATTTGGCCACTCGGTGCATTCCAATGTGATCATTCCCGGGGTCGGGGCATTTGATGGGGCATTGAGCGAGGGGATCTCCGACTACCTCGCAGCCACGATTGTCGATGATTCGGGGATGGGTCGCGGGTTTTTCAAGGACAACTCGCCTCTGCGCGAGCTCAATCCCGAGGGCTATGAGTGGCACTGGCCCGAAGACAAGGGCGAGGTGCACTACGAAGGCCAAATCATTGGGGGGACTTTGTGGGACCTGCGGACCGCGCTGCGCCAAAAGCTAGGGGACGCGGCAGGAATCGCCCTGACCGATCGGATCTGGCTCGAGGGTATCAGCCGTGCTGTCAACATTCCAACGATGTATGTAGAGGCGTTGGTCACCGATGACGATGACGGGAACCTCAATAACGGTACGCCGAATGTCTGCGAAATTAACAAGGCATTTGGCGACCACGGCTTGCGTACATTGTCGGCTGAAATCACCGACATTGGGCGGGTCGACACAGACGATAATGGGTACGAGATCAAGGTCTCGGTCGATGGCCTCATCTTCCCCGAGTGTGGTGATTCGCTCGGCGATGCCACGTTGGAGTGGAGGATTCGCGGACAGCAGGCGACCAATGCCGTACCGATGGGGTCCAACGGTCTCCAGTTCTCGGCCGTGATCCCGAAGCAGGCGCCCAATACGGTCGTGCAGTACCGGGTGAGTGTTGGGCTCGCGGGCTCGGGGAACCAGATTTATCCGCAAAATCTCGGTGACCCCTGGTTTGAGTTCTATGTCGGAGATGTCGTTCCACTTTACTGTACAAGTTTTGAGGACAATGATGGCTGGTCGACCCCGGGCACGTGGGAGATCGGGAAACCGCAAGGAGCTGGGGGCGATCCGCAGGACGCCCGCGGCGGCGACAATGTTCTCGGAACGGTCTTGGGCGGTACGGGGATGTATCCTCCGTTTTCCGCCGAAGAGACCGCAGGTCCCGTGATCGATACCCTCGGCTACGAGGTTGTGCGACTGCAGTACCGCCGGTGGCTTCGGGTCGAAGATTCGTTCTACGACCGCGCCAGTATTTTCGTCCATGGCAGCGAGGTGTGGCGCAACCTCGAAACGTTTGATGGGACCACCCACCACATCGATCATCAGTGGCGATTTCACGATGTCGACCTGAGCGACCGGGTTCAAAATGGAACGGTGCAGCTACAATTTGGGTTCGAGAGTGATGCGGGTCTCGAGTTCGGCGGGTGGAATATTGACGACCTGTGCGTGGTCGGGGTCGGCGATGTCAAACCCGAGGGAAGCTGTGGCGACGGTGTGATCGACGACGGAGAATTGTGCGACAACGGGGGCGCAAACAGTGCTTCGGTACCCGACGCATGCCGACCCGATTGCACCCCGGCTGCCTGCGGAGACGGTGTGGTTGATTCGGGCGAAAGTTGTGACGACGGCAACCTGTGGAACGGCGATGGTTGTAGTGCCAACTGTATCGATGAGGCCGGAGGCTCAGAGACCGGGGAAACGGCGGGCGAGACGGATGCCGAGACCGAGACCGGTGAAACCGAGACCGACTCGGACACCGATACGGGCGACCTCGCGGTCGACAACCGCGGCTGTGGCTGCACCACGACAAACGACTCGGCACCGGTGGGAGCGTTGGCTTTTGGCCTGATGCTCCTGGGACTTCGTCGTCGCCGTCACTAGCCCCTGCCACGACAATGCGTTGGCACCGGTCGACTCGTCGGCTGGAGCCGGCGCTTTCTGGGGGCTTACACGGATGTCGAAGCGAGGTGTACGATGGCCGCGGATGTCTCTCCGACGCGGACTGCTGGTGCTGTTTGTCATGGCGGGTATCGCGATGTGGTGGATCGGCAGTTCGTCCGAAATTCCCGAATCGCAGCCTGTCGTCAAACCGCCGAGCAAGCCACAGTGGTTCGATCGGCGATTACTCGCATCCGCACCAGATGCCAACCAACCCCTGAAGCGGCGCTTTCCCGAGATCAGTCTGATCGATCCGGGTGCGGAGCCACGGAGTTTGTTGCGCCTACAAATTCAACCCGGTTCCCGCCAGGAGCTCATCCTCGATCTTCGGATGGACGTTGCCGCAGCGTTTGCCCAACATGTGGCCCCGCGGGTCAAAATGCCGAGTATGCGGATCCAGGGGACGCTCGAGGTCACCGGGGTCACCGAGGAGGGAGATGCACATGCGGAGTTCACCATCCAGCATGCTCGCCTGCTCGAATCGCCAGGTGTGATGCCCGGTCTCGCCAAGGCCATGCGCGATGGTGTGACCTATATGGAGGGCTACCGCGGCTACCTCGTGGTCGATGAGAGAGGTCGGACGCGTGAGGCCGAGTTCGATGCCGGCGATGAACTTCCCGAGCATATTCGCCAACTGATCGAGGGACTGAGGATCGCGATGGACCAACTGGCGATCCCGTTGCCCGAAGAGCCTGTCGGGACGGGGGCTTCCTGGGTGGTGATGGCTGAACGCAATCCCTTGGGGGTTGTCGCCTTCGACCAGTCGGTGACCTATCAACTCAAACGCCGGCGCGGCGAGGAGTTGACGCTTGCGTTCGAGGTGTTGCAGACCGCCGAGCCCCAGCCGGTCGAGATACCAAATCTGCCCGAAGGTGCTCGTGTGAAATTATCGAGTTATGGCGCCGATGGGGCGGGAAACAGCATCATCGAGTTGACACAGCTGTTGCCCCACACAACGTCGTTGGAGATGTCATCGGAGTTGCAAATGACGGTGACATTCGGTGCGCTGCGTGAACCTGCGGCTGTGTTTACGGATATCGCGCTCGATATACAACAACAGTAAAAAGTTCACACCCGGAAATATGGGGACTTTGTGCACTGGCTCAGCTGTGGGCAGGCCGTACTAGGCTTTTTCGTGAGGTATGCTCGAGCCGATGGACGCCGACATGGAACTCCTCGCTGCTTGGCGCCGTGGCGATGAACGGGCAGGGGGGCGCTTGGTGGAGCGTCACTACGCGGCGGTCGAGCGGTTTTTCGTCCACAAGGTCGCCGACGAGGCCGCTGCCGACCTGATCCAGCGCACGTTTCTCAACCTCGTTGAGGCCCGCGAACGGATCCATGAACATGCAAATTTTCGCGCCTATCTGCTGGGGATCGCCCGCAATTTGCTGTACAACTATTTTCGCAGCTACCGGCGGGATGCCGACCACCTCGACTTTGTCCGCGTCTCGTCGGCCGATCTGGCGCCCTCTGCCCCGTCCCTGATTGCGCAAAACCAGGAGTCGCGGTTGCTGTTCGAGGCGTTGCGACGGATCCCGCTCGAGTTTCAAGTGGTGCTCGAGCTGTACTATTGGGAAGGTCTAAAAGCACGTGAACTCGCGGACATCCTCGCAATTCCCGAGGGGACCGCGAGGACCCGGATCCGGCGGGCCAAAATCCTGCTCGAGCGGGCGTTGACCGAACTTGCCAACTCGCCCGACCTCCTGCGCAGCACGGTGAGTAACCTCGACCAGTGGGCAAACCAGCTGCGAGTGCTGCACAACAAGCGTTAAAAAAACCAGCGGGCCGAGATAGGGGGCCCGCTAGTCACTGACACGGAGAATCGCAATAGGCCGGATTCGCGGCTAATAGAGCTTGGACCACAGCTGCCCGCGGGAGTGAAACGCGTCGTCGGCTTCGGCCTCGGTCGCGCATTGGGTCAGCACGCTCCCGTTGCAGACGACATCTTCCCAGAAATCCCCGAGCCGGGTGAATTCCCCGATGCACACCGCGCCCTCGGCGTTCCACACGGCTTCGGTGTTCTGGTACGGATTGGCAAACGTGTTGGAAACGCCGAAGTGGTCACGGACCTGGAGAATCTGGCCAGGGCTGGTCCACGAGGTTCCGTCGCCGCAAAAGTCGGCGCGGAGCATCCGAATCACTGCGGTGAACCTTTCGGCCCCGAGCTCGAAGGGCCAGTACCCCCAGCGGACCGAGGCCTTGCCCATGGCACCGCTGAGGCACCCGATGTAGAGCGTGTGGGGTCGCTCGGTGACCTCGGCTGTGACGGGATCGACCGAGATGTCGCTATAGAGGGCAGCCTCGTAGCTGCCGTTGAGGTCTGCTTCGCAGGTCGGGAGGCCATCGTTGAACGTGAGGTCGCCAAACCGGTAGACCATCCGACCTTCGTTGTCGACGCGGATGATGTCGGTGATCTGCATCTCCGCCATTTCCCCTGTGTTGGGACCGGAGGTCAGCTCGACCACAAAAATCGCACCAATGAAGTCGGTCCCGGACCTGGGGATGCCGCCGACGAGGCCCGTGAGCACGTCCTCTTCGACATGGAGGTCTTCGACGACTTTTCCGCCGAGGAGCACCTCGTGAAGGATCGATCCGCCGTGGTCTTGGCGTTCAAGGTCGAACTCCGAGATCGGGGTGTGGCCGAGCCAGTTGGTGTTGAGTCCCAGGCCGGAGCCGCTGCCGCCACCGGTACCGCGGAAGCTTGTGAGGTCCTCGATGTTGTCGGGCTCCTCGGGCGGGAGGTCGCAGCCACCGCTGAGACAGGTTGCAAAGGCCAGGGCAGTGAGTTGTTGAAAGCGGTTCATGATGGTTCTCCGTCGCCGGGTTTCTAGTGCCGGCATGTGTCGTGAACCAATTAACCCCACTGCGGAAAACAATTGCGTTCGTGTAAAAAAAACTTGCCCTCCTTGTCCATCGCCGATCCGGGCGTATGTGCGGTCCTGTCTAAATATGTCGTTTAAGCCATGTTTTAATCTCGTTGGCTTCTGCTTCGTAGTGGGGTGTGAGTTGGGCGAGGCTGGCTTCTAGCTCGGATTTGAGATGTCGTAGAATCTCGGACCCGAGACGTTGTTCCCCGACAAGGTGGTCTGCAGCCACTGCTCGCTTGTAGTTGAGGTAGATCGTTTCGGGGTGTTGGGGCCCGCGGTTGCTTGCCGAGATGCGGTGGGCAGCCGTCAGATGGCTCCACGCGAGTTCGAGGTCGTTTTGGACGAGGGCAGTCTCTCCGGCTTCTCGATGCAACTTGGTGAGGAGGAGGTCATTTTCAAGCTCCGCTCGTGCGTACAGGTCGAGGGCATGCTCGATGTCGGCGGCGGACCCTTCGAGGTCCCCTTGCTCGCGTTTGGCCGCGCTGCGGTACTTGTGTGCACGTACCTGTGTTTGTCGAGATTCGCTTGCATGAGCAAGCAAGTCATCCGCAGCCGCGAGTGCCCCCGGCCAGTCGCTGCGCTCAATTGCCGCGTTTGCGATATCGATGCGCGAGTCGAGGACATCCGGATGGGTGGGCGCGAGCGAGGCAAGGCGTGTGGCGAGGCCCTGCATGTGAAGTTCTTTGGCCTCGGCGTATCGACCCGCACCGGACAGTGCACGCGCGATGGCATGGGTGACTTGGACTTGCGTCAACGGTTCGACACCGTGGTCGGAACGGATCTGTTGCGCTCGGCGAAACGTCTCGATGGCGTGGGCGTAGTTGCGTTGATCGAGCTCGATGTGGCCGAGCGTTTCGAGCATTTCGGCCACTTCGAGAGTCCGTGGGCCCACTGCCGTCGAATAGGTTTCCAGCGCCTCGCGGATCAACATTTCCGCCTGGGATTGTTTCGCTTGGCGCTGCAGCGCGATTCCGATGTTGTATTGGACCATGGCCGAGTAGGGGTGTTTCGGGCCGAGTTGACGCGCAAGGACTTCGTAGGCTTGGCGCTGGTAGTCCTCGGCTCGGTGGTACTTCCCCGCCTGCACGCTGTTGAGCCCGAGATTAACCAGTGTAAATGCATATTGTGGATGGCTTGCCCCGTAGACCTCCTGCTTGAGCTGTAGGGCCTGTGCTCCGACCTCGTCGGCCCGCGTGTGATCGCGGTTGCGAAACAGGACTGCGGTCCGGTTGTTGAGGAGAAGCGCCTCTAGTTCACGATCGTGGGTACGGCGGACGAGAGCCTGTACGGTCGGGACATCCTCGAGTGCACGGGCCGACTGCGCGCTACGAAAACCTTGTGCATACAATTTCTTGACCAACGCCTCGGCCGCAACCCGGTCGTGCCCGAGTTCCAACGCCTGCAGGGCTGCACGGTCGAGGATCCGCACGACCTCCCCCGGATCGGCGCGTTCGAGTTGAAGGCTGCCTTTGGTCAACAGCGCCTCGCTGTGTAGCGCCGGGTAGGTCTGGGCGTGGGGTGCTGCGAGCACTTCATCGGCGAGGGCGATGCCCTCCTCAAATTTGGCCAAGGTCTCAAAGCTGCGGGCGCGTGCGAGTTGCAGACGCGATTGCTGGACAGCCTCCGCCTCCTGCTGGTCTTCGGGCAGGGGAATGTCGGCCATCAACGCCTGTGCATCGCCACATCGGTCGAGACGCGGGAGTGTCGTAGTGGCCTCGACGGCGCGCTGGGCCACGGCTTTATCAGCGTGCTCGAGGGTGTCGACAACGGTTTCAAAATGGGCGCGACGCTGGTTGAGGCAGTTGGATTGCAGATCGTACAGATGACTCGACAGCAGGCCACGCTGGTGGGCATCGCACGAATCGCCGCGGGCTGTGAGCCAGTCATCTCGGTAGCTGTCGAGGGCGGGGGAGACCTTTTGCCACGCCGCGTGGGCGTAGTCAGAATGGGTGGTCGCGAGTGCCTGTTCAACCGTATGGGCGCGATCGGAGTTCCACACCGTGTGGATCTCATCCGCGATGTCGTCGCACGGTTGTTGGCCGGCGGCGTAGGTCGAGGTCGCCATGTAGGTTGCAAGTGCAACGACTCCAGCGAAGGCGGCGAACGAGAGCACGCGCCGTCGACGTTTGGCAGGATCGCGGGCGAGGGCGGTCAGCAAATCGCCCATCGATGCGTGGCGTGTTTCCGGATCGACCGCGAGACCGCGGAGCACCAGGCGATGCACCCACTGCGGCACACCGTGGCCGTTGGGGGGAGCTGCGATCCGTCCTGAAATCACGGAATCGACCAAATGCACCAGGTTGTCGGTGGGAAACGGAAGCTGGCCGAAGAGCCCTTCGTAGAGGGCGACGCAAAAGTTGAACTGGTCGGTGCGTGGGGTGACCGGCTGACCGAGATGTTGCTCCGGGGCCATATAGGCCGGAGTTCCCATGATGGCGCCTGTGCTGGTGAGGTGGAGGTCGAGCAGGCGTCCGGTCGCGGGATCACTTGCGGATACATCGACTGGCTCGGGCGATGCCTCCCCGGTTGCCCGCGCGAGCCCAAAGTCCATAACCTTGACCGCACCGTCCTCCGCGATCAGTACATTCTGCGGTTTGAAGTCGCGGTGGACGAGCCCGGCCGCGTGGGCCGCCTGAAGCCCGCGTCCCGCCAGCAAAAACACGTCGAGGACTTCCCGCCAGCTGCGACTCTGCTCCCGGAACCAGCGATCGAGGCTGCGGCCACGGACAAACTCCATGGCCAAAAATACTTCTCCCTCGTGCTCGCCAGACTCGTGAACGGTGACGATATTGGGGTGCGAGAGCCGGGCCATCGCCTGGGCCTCGCGCAGAAGTCTGGTACGACCGGTTGCATCTACATTTTTTGTCTGCTGGCGCAGGACCTTGACCGCGACCTTGCGGTCGAGACGGTCGTCGTAGGCGGCATAGACGATTCCCATGCCGCCGGCGCCGAGGCGGTCGAGGATGGTGTAACGCCCGATCTTGACGGGGCCACGGCTGGGAAACAGCCGCGACATGACCAGATTTTTGAGTCCCGCGTCGGCCGGAGGATCGGTTCCAGGCCCGGTGCCGCCGAGGGTGCGCGTGAACTGCAGGGCATCGGGCATCTGGCCGCGGAGCATGGCGGGGTCTGAGGCCATGGTTTGCAGGGTCCCGATCCCGGGATTGTCGGGAGCACTGTCGTGTTCGCAGTCGGCGACCTCCTGCCCACGAGCACCATCCGCGCCGACAGCCCGGAGCTGGGTCCGGGCCGTAGCGAGTTCATTCCGGCGAACCGGTGAACCATCGCTGCCATCGTCGGGGTTGTGCATCGGAATTGCGCGCAGTTTCATCATGCCAAAAACCAGGCTCACTGACACATTCACCGACGGCGGGAATTCAATTGGATTGGGCGCGAGAAATTTCCAGATCGCCCTGAGCCGCGAACTGGTGCTACCATCGGGGTGATGGGTGGACGGTTGTTCGCAGCGGCCTTCGGCTTTGTACTCGCGCTTTCGACAGGAAGTTGTGGCTACTCCTGCCCGTGTGGCGCGGATCCAAACGATCCGATCGAGTTGCACGATCCGAGCTTCGGCGGAAATCACCTGCTCGAAAGTTCATGCTCGTGCCAGTGTGGCGACGACCAGCCGGTGACCGGGGAGCTGTCCAAGATCGGTGTGTGTGTCGACCATGGAGAGACCTGCTACGACCGCCTCGGGCGAGCGGCCGAGGTTGTGTGTCACGGCCCTTCGTCCGATTTCTAGTTGTCCCTTGGCACCTGGCCGAATGAACTTGTCATCCGACCGTGTACGTACCAGGGACCGATCAACCGACCGCAGCGGCCTTCTCAGCCCGTTTGCGTGCGTTGTGGTCGAGCAGGCGCTTGCGCAGGCGCAGGTGGTTGGGCGTCACTTCGAGGAGCTCGTCATCATTTAAGAACGCCAGCGCTTGCTCGAGCGAGAGCAGACGTGGGGGGGTCAAAAACAACTTGTCATCGGCACCCGCGGCACGCACGTTGGTGAGTTTCTTGGTGATACATGGATTGACGATGATGTCGTTTTCGCGACTGTGCTCGCCGAGAATCATGCCGGCGTACACAGGTGTCTGGGGGCCGACGAACATCGATCCCCGGTCCTGTAGGCGATGGAGCGAGTAGGTGATGGTTTCGCCCGGATCCATCACGATCATGACCCCGCGCGACCTCGACTTGCGCGGGCCCTGGTGCGGTCCGTAGTCGGCAAACACCGAGGACAAGATGCCGGTGCCTCTGGTGTCGGTCAAAAGCTCGCTGCGATAGCCGATGAGACCGCGGGTCGGCATGTAAAACTCGAGTCGCGTGCGCCCGGTTTCGTCGGTGTCCATCGCCCGCAACTCGGCCATCCGCGAGGAGAGTTTTTCGATGACGGTGCCGCTGTATTCGCTGTCGCACTGGACCACCACATGCTCGTAGGGTTCGCGCAGGGTTCCATCCTCGTCGCGTTTGGGGATGACCCGCGGACGCGAGACGCACAGTTCGTAGCCCTCGCGGCGCATGGTTTCGATGAGGACGCTGAGGTGCAACTCACCGCGGCCCGCGACCTCGAATTCGTCTGCCGACTCGGTTTCGGAGACCTTGAGTGCGACGTTGGATTTGATCTCGCGGGCGAGGCGTTCGGCGATCTTGCGCGAGGTGACCCACTTGCCGTCCTTGCCAGCAAACGGGCCGTCGTTGATGCGAAACCGGACACACATGGTCGGCGGATCGACATCGAGGCTGGGAAAGATGGTGCGTTCGGCCGCGTTTTCGCAGGTCAGGGTATCGCCGACTTGCAGCGAGGACATGCCTGCGACCGCCGCGATATCACCGGCCGCAACCTCATCGCGCTCAAACCGTTGGGTGCCGCGAAATCCGAGCAGCTTGCGTACGCGAAACACTTCGACACAGGTTGCCTCTTCGCTGTCGGGCCGCATCAGGGCGACGCGATCGCCCGGCTTTAGACTGCCCGAAACGACACGTCCGATGGCGACGTAGCCGATGTACGGATCGTGGTCGAGCGTCGAGACCCACATCGCGAGGCTGCCTTCTTCGACTTGTGGACCCGGCGCATGATCGACGATGAAGTCGAGGATCGCGTCCATCCCCATTTGCTCGTCGTCGTCGGGATCGGCCATCGCGTAGCGCTCGCGGGCGCTGCAAAAGATGGTCGGAAACTCGAGTTGATCGTCGCTGGCGTTGAGGTTGACCAGCAAGTCGAAGGTGGCGTCGACCGTCTTGTGTGGCTCACAGCCGTCGCGGTCGATCTTATTGACGACCAGCAACACCTTGAGTCCGAGGGCGATCGCCTTCTCGGTGACAAACCGCGTCTGCGGCATCGGACCTTCAAATGCATCGACAACCAACAATACGGCGTCGACCATGTTGAGTACGCGTTCGACCTCGCCACCGAAGTCGGCGTGTCCAGGGGTATCGACAAGGTTGATCCGGATCCCCTTGTACTCCACAGCAGTCGGTTTGCTGGTGATGGTGATGCCCCGTTCGCGTTCCAAGTCGCCGCTGTCGAGGGCGCGCTCGGTGTGCTGCTCGGTGCGTTTGAAGGCCCCTGCGGCGGCAAGGAGACCGTCGACGAGGGTGGTTTTCCCGTGGTCGACATGGGCGATGATCGCTACGTTGCGGAGTTCACTTCGGCGGGTCA